>NZ_JAGZRH010000016.1:0-30019 GCF_018381775.1 Veillonella sp.
AAGCAAAAACAAAATGGATGCCCCCTGTGAAATACAGGGAAGCATCCATGTGTTTAGGCTAGTAAATAATATGTGTCCAGGAAAATGGGTACATATCACATGGGGCTGCCTTTTTTGTATGCCAAAATCGTTTTAGCTATATTTTGTTTTCATCTGTTGAGCTATATTTTGTTAATCTATAACCTATTTCTCTATAGCCTCAACTACTTCGCCGATGTACATATAGTGCGGTTCCCAGCGATCTTTACCAGCTTGAGTATACATAGACGGATTTGCTGCATAATATTCCTTTACGCTATCCGCTAGGTGAGCTTCATCAAATTGATGTTCATACAGTTTTTTACATACAAATGTTAAATCTGCTTCTTTGAAAGTCACTCCATCGCCTGCTGCAACTGGTGTTAGCCCAGAGTTAGCTACCTTATCTTCGTTGCGACCAGAATGAGAACCCAAATAACCTAGAGCCTTACGTTGGCTTTTAGGGAAGAAACTAACTGTAAAGGTATCGTATTTTGCCATGAATTCTTGCGTATAGCGAGCTGGATGGATGTACACAGTCACCGTAGAAATGTCGCCACCATTAGGGCCCCACACGTTACCCATGCTGCCCCAGCTAACTGTACATGTATTGAAATCCTCAAGCGTACCGGCCGTAACAAGAGCCCAACGCTCTTCAAACATGGTAAATGCTTTATAATCCTTCGTTTCAAATGGTTTCATAATAACCTCCGAACATAAAAATTACTTAACAACAACCTCATCAAAATGTTCTTTATACACTTCATAATACACCGCATCAGCGATATCGTAAAACTCTTTATTTAGAGAATCTTTCACAACGGGTCTGCGTACAAAAGCACCTCGACTGATAGCCCTAGGCATTCCATCAAAGTCAAAGCGACTAATTTCCTCTTCATCGCGCATAATACCTGGGTTAGACCACATATCTTCATTCATATTCGCATCAGTAGTAATCGCCGTTGTCCCTTGCTGTTGCGCCCGATAGGCCTTGCTAGCTGCTGAATTGCTACTGTCATAGGTGAAAGTCATGTCCTTAACGGTAATCACTTTCTCATCATTCCACTGATATGCTTTATATACCGTCGCCTTGATCGTATAAATAGGCGGCTCAAAACCGATTACTTTCACCGTATTCACGTCAATATAGGACGCACCACGCTCGTCTACATTAGGAATATCCGACACAAACTGGGATACCTGCTTAAACTGCGGCTGAGACGTAAGCTCCTCAATCGTAATTGCTTGGGCTGGGATGGTGAAAGCAAGCATAAGCCCTAGAGTTATTAAAAATCGATATAACATATATCCTCTCATCTTTCTAAACTTTTACAACATAAATAAGCACAACCTTATTAGCATAAGTATACTATGCAAATAAGACTGTGCCTATTATCTATTATTTATCATTTATAGTTTAGATTGTATAGGAGTTATCTCTATTAGTACTTATAAGATTTATCTCCATTTGACGATATATATCTTTATCCCTATAATATAAGTAGATAGTCAGACGAGTCGTAACGTCAGGCTCATCTCTAGTTACACAAAAGCATGAAGAAATGGCCTTTCAGTTATCTAGTTACACTAGGCAACGGAGGGCTATTTGTCTTTTGTAAGACAAATAAGCGCTATTAAGGCTCCAAAGGCAATAACAACCGTTATTACCTGTAATAAGAGCATGATTATTTCATAATCACTCATAGGCTTATCCCTCCCTTCAAAAACGAAGAGAGGCCCAACCTCGTCCAACTATCCTAAGTCTATTATAGAACGAACTAATATGCGATACAATAAGCATTATATTATATAAATATACGAATAAACTAATAAAAGCTGAGCTACTTAATCAACATAGTAGCTCAGCTTTTTAGTTAATTTAACGTTGCATAGAAGATTAAAAATCTACTAATGGAATACTTAAAATAATGGAACCTGTAATTAAGATATACACCACAAGACATAGTTTTAGCAAAAGCAGTAAACTGCCAAATAGGACTTTATAGATAGGTGCTTCCTCTTGCTTAGATCGTATCCAGTCTTTAATCTCATAATATATTTGGGGCTTATTAAAAGCCGGCGGTAATCGCTTACACCATAGAATAAGCCACAGAATACAACATATATTACTAAAGAGAAAGAATAGAAATAGTCCGAAATCCTCTAATGAATATACTTTCAATACATAAATATAATAGAGTAGCTGAGTAAAGGTCTCTACAAAGTTAATCCATAGATAAACAAGATAAGCCTTAAACAAAAGCACTAATATAATTTTGATATATTTAAGTTTACTCATTGGCTCTCTCCTATCTAATACCATACAAACTTTAAAACTAAATTTCTTATTGAGTTAATATTCCAATCCATTTCATATACCACGGATTAAAAATTGGATCTGCATCAAGTTTCTTTTTATGGGTATCACTTACACGCCATTGAGTTTCTTTTCGTAAGCTTTCAGCATTATCAAACCCTGCATACTCAACCATATCGCGCAATTGTTTATGTTTATACAAAGATTTGCTTTCATCATAATCAATGCGATAACTATAATAATATTCAGAATCCTTTGTATAATGGCGCAAATAGGACTCACCATTAGGTTTGTATCGATCAATTAAGAATCCTGGAAGACCATTATTCCAAACTGTTGCATACTGTGTAGGAGCCTCAAGGTCACCATATGTATTCAAAAAGGATAAAATTTGTTTTCTTGCCAAGCTTCTATCAGAAAATTTAGGATCTATTTTATATCGTAAAATCCGAATCTTAATTCCTGCATCTTCATAAGTACGAACCTCATATTTATTATCTTCCAATGCTTCGTTCACCAGCTTAGCCTTTTTAGGAATACGATAACTGAAATTATCCCAATGCTTAACATGGCTATAATTATCTAGCCCAGATAAAGGCTCAATAGACGGAATAATATAATTACTCATTACCACTTCAGCTATTTTATCTTGGTATGGTTCCTTCACATCACCACCCCCAAGATATGTAATTCCATAGGTAGTGTTCGTGTTCTTAGGCGTAAACTCTGTATACATCATATGTGTTTTCGCTTTAAGAATTTTCCAAGATGCATTCTCTAAGCCCGGATATGTATATACCCCCTCATTATGCACATGCTTACTAAATTCTTTGGCGTGTGGTGTCCCCACCA
This sequence comes from Veillonella sp., assembly GCF_018381775.1. Lineage (GTDB taxonomy): Bacteria > Bacillota > Negativicutes > Veillonellales > Veillonellaceae > Veillonella. Next base: position 3,188 of record NZ_JAGZRH010000016.1, read on the forward strand.
TTAAAATGCTTGTATAACCACGAACTACAAATAAAGGTGCTTCACTTGATTTAGATTCAACTGTATCTCCACGCAAGCTAATATTTGGTACAGATAAACGTATATTATACTTTCCTTCATGAAGTAAGATGACAGTAGATTGTGAAAATTCTCCTAATTTATAGGGCTTAACAATATCTGGTTTTTCCTTGAAAATCTTATACATACCTGACTTAGGTTCTTCTTGATTCTCTTGTACTTGTATCCTAAAAGCTTCAGCTTCTTTTTTGGCATTCTCATTAATATGGGAATAATTTTCGTAAGCATTGGCAGGAATGCTCGCATCCGCACCTGGAACTGGTGGTTGCCACTTTGGCACTTCGATCTGTACAGCACTTACATTTATAGTGAAAGCAGCTGCTAATACCATCATGAGTATACTTTTACGTAACATAAAACCTTCTCTCCTCTAAGTTTTACAACACAGAAATACACTTACTTTTTATCTTTCTTGGTCTTAATTTTATTACTAATATTAATAGTTTTCTTTCTAAGTAATTTTACATTACCAAAGTCTGAGAATTCTACCGTATTTCTTAATTGTATATGAGAGTACGGAGCAGCTCCATCAGTATAGAGTAAATAAATAGCATAATAATATTTATCATCTCGAAGAACTCTATGAATTTGAGATTTCTTGCCCTTCTGATAATTATCAATCATATAACTTGGCACACCATTGTTCCAAACAGAAGCAGATTGAACTAATGCCTCATTAGATAATGGTTGGCCTACTTTAGATGCATTAATAACCTTTTTAAAAGAAAAGTTACCATATAGATTATCCACTTTTACAGGCCATCTAAGCACAGAAAATCTTGCAGCAGGTCCTACATACTCTCTAACTTCAGTCGTAGTATTATCCAGATTTCTCTGAGCTTTCAACTTCATTCCCTTCGGAATCCGATATGTTAAATTTCCCCATGTAATCGTTTCACTATACGAATTCATATCATCCAGAGAGTGAATGGACGGAATGATATAGTTACTCATTACCTGTTCCATTTTTTCTGTAACAGGATGATTCCTGTAAGCAATTCCAACGATATATGGTCGATTTGGCTGTTCTTTAAGACGTACTACAGCACCCATCATAGGATTATTTTGATTTAAGAATTTATCATTCATAAACCAGGTCCCCTCTGCTATTTCTGGATATAAGAATTGCCCTTTCTGATCAGCTTTTGTCTTAACAGTATCAAGAATATCTGTTACATTAGACCCCAACATAAAGAGTGTGTTTTGCTCAGTTAAAAGTTGTAAATCTTCTTTCTCATTAGAACGACTACCAGACAAATAGTCCCCTGCTAATATGGCTGCTGGCATACTAGCACGAATATTATTATCTTGATCATGTAACAAGATTACCGTTGATTCATTTGCGGCCAAATTTATTTCATTATAGCCCCGTTGAGCCTCTGCATCTAACTTGTCCTTTGACAACTTACCATTAGCAACCATTTTATCAAGCTTATCTTGGTATTTTGCCTTAGCCTTAATAATATCACTAGATTTATAATTACTAAGATCACCTGCCCGATAATTCTCATATGCATTGGCAGGAATACTCGCATCAGCACCTGGCACAGGTGGCTGTCCGGCTGGAACTTCGATCTGCACAGCGCTTACATTCATGGTGAAAGCAGCTGCTAATGCCATCATGATTATACTTTTACGTAACATAAAACCCTCTCTTCTTTTCTTCTCTCACATTTATAACATAAATAAGCACAACCTTATTAGCATAAGTATACTATGCAAACAAGGTCGTGCCTATTATTAATAATTTTATAATTTAGTATATAGGATTTACTTCTAATTGATATGTATAAGATTTATCTCCATTTGACGATATATATCTTTATCACTATAATATAAGAAGATAGTCAGACGAGTCGCAACGTCAGGCTCATCTCTGAAAACAAAAAAGCTTGAGAAATGGCCTTTCAGTTATCGAATCATCTAAGATAACGAAGGGCTATTTGTCTTTTCCAAGACAAATAAGCGCTATTAAAGCTCCAAAGGCAATGACAACAGCCATTACTTGTAAAAGGAGCATGATTATTTCATAATCACTCATAGGCTTATCCCTCCCTTCGATGACGAAGAGAGGCCCAACCTCGTCTAACTATCCTAAGTCTATTATAGAACGAACTAATATACGATACAATAAGCATTATATTATATAAATATACGAATAAACTAATAAAAGCTGAGCTAATTCTATAACTAAATAGCTCAGCTTTTTTGTGCCTGTTATTCCAATATAATCATCTATAAATCAAAATTTTACTGACTTTATCGCCTTTTTGTTCAAATTGTATGCCGTGCATAATATCAGTCCGATAGCGATATTTCCCATAAAACCATCGATTGTTAGAATCCACTAAATCAGGTCTACCATATACATTGAGAACTTTTCGCATGGAGTCGCCTACGGCAATGCCTCTATGTGTAGTAGCATCACGATTCTCGATCATCATATATGTAACGATTGGCCCTACACCATCCATTTTTAAATTGCCAAATGTAACACCACCATAGGTAAGTCCTCTACTAGTTTCTTTAGTAGGCTGTCCTAGACTAGCTTTCACACTATCAAATGTATTACCTAATGAAACCCCGAGAATCATCATATCCTCTTCTGGCAAAGTATCCCCCACAACTTGCCCGCCTGCATAATGAGTATATTGCTCAGCTTTTGGCCAATCATAAGACTGTTTTGCTGCATTTGTTTCAAGACGGTCCCAAGTTTTGCTCAGCCAACTTGCATCTGTCACATAATTATAGCCACTTACCAATTGCAGACCTATAACAAACCCTGTAATCAAATATTTTCTTTTCATGCTCTCTCTCCTAAGCTAACTTATAAACAACTCAAACTAACTATTTTATATACAATCTTATTGATTCAACAGTTTTACCCACTCCATATACCAAGGAATAAATATAGGGCCACTTTCTAGTTTCTCTTTATAGCGTCCATCTTCTCTCCATTGTGGATCTTTTCTAAGTTGGGCCACATCATTAAATCCTACATATTCAATCATATCTCGCCATTGTTTATGCGTATAAGATGTTTTACTTTCATCATAATTAATACGATAACTGTAAAAGTACACAGAATCTTTCACAACATGACGGAGATAGGATGCGCCATTAGGCTTGTAAGAATCAATCAAAGAGCCTGCGATACCATTATTCCATACAACTGCATATTGTGTAGGGGTTTCTAAATCATTATATTTTTTCAAATAAGAAAGTATGGAACTCTTAATGACCGTTCCATCTCTTTTTTCACCGAGTATTGAGGTACGCACTACACGTATTTTAGCCCCTGTATCTTCATAGGTTCTCACATCATATTGACTATTTTCTACAGCCTCGCTCACTAGATTTGCAGTCTTCGGTACACGATAGCTAAAGTTCCCCCAATGCTCGACGCGACTATACGTATCTAATCCAGATAGCGACTCTATGGATGGAATAATATAATTACTCATTACTACTTCTGGTGATTTATCTTGATACGGATCTTCCGTATTAACCCAACCGCCATAAGTAATTCCATAGATAGTCTTTGAATCATTCGGTGTAAACTCCGTATACATTATATGAGCACTGTTTGACATGAGCTTCCAAGATGCATTCTGCAAACCAGGATAATTATATTTGCCTTCCCCTTCAGCATATTTGTTAAGCGCTTTACCATGTGGTGGCCCTACCATTAAAAATGCACTAAGACTTCGAACAGCAAATAACGGACCCTTTCCTGACTGAGACTCTACAGAATCACCACGGAAGCTAATATTTGGTAGGGACAACCGAATATTCTTATCCCCTTCATGAATCAATACAACTGTAGACTGAGAGGAATTGGCTAACTCCAATGCCTTAGCAAATCCGGGGCGCTCACGATACAACTTATCCATCCCCGATGCAGGATTTCCTGGATGCGATTTTATATATTCGCTATAGTCCTCTGCATTCTGCTCTGCTACTTTATTAATATGACGATAATTTTCATAAGCATTGGTGGGAATACTTGCATCTGCCCCTGGTACAGGTGGTTGTCCAACTGGAACTTCGATCTGTACAGCGCTTACATTCATGGTGAAAGCAGTGGCTAGTACCATCATAATTATACTTTTACGTAACATAAAATCCTCTCTTTTTCTCTCACATTACAACAAAATAAACACAACCTTATTAGCATAAGTTTTGTGAGACAAATAAGCGCCACAAGTGCTTCACTAATAAAAGCCATTCCAGTACTATTCATAAGCTATCACGGCTCATCATCATAGGCAATGCCATAGGCTTTTTTATACATCAAATTAGGCAATTTATATTTTTCATCACCAAATTCAGCAGGTAGAATCATAGCTTTTAGGTTTTCTGCATATACACGTTGTTGGCGAATCTGTCCATCATTATAATAGGTACCGCCATCATTAACATTTCCAGTGATTCCTGAGTTTCCTTGTTTTGCACGCCAAATAGAGATATATGGAGTCTTATCACCTTGTTTGAAACTTTTATCATGAGCATTAATCAAATGGCGCAAAGAACGATCCATTTGGTAATCGTATTGTACTGAAAGTCCTTGAATCATATTCGCAGCAGGCATGGAAACATAAATGTTGGCTTCGATACGACGATGGCCATTTGGCGCCGTTACAGACTTAACAGATGAAAGATCCAAGTATTTTCCATCTCCTCTTCCAGAGTCAGCACTCGAATCGATGTGTTCAAATCGCTCTGAGTTTAATAAGTCAGCCTGTGATACAGCTTGTCCTTGCATCGGTACTATGAGGCACATTAATAACCATAGTGAAAGTAAATACATGCGTTTCATCATCCACCTCACTGTACCACAATATCATCAAAATGATTCTGATACACGGACATAAACATAGCATCCGCTATATCATACATAATAGTATTATTGCGATTAAATGGGAACTTACGCGTATCGTTTACATAATGCATTGGCTTTGTCGCCCCATCAAAGGTATACTTCGCTACATCTACCTCCGTCATAGCCAAACCAGACTTACTTTCACTAGCCTCAATCAAAGCCATCATAGATGGACTTGGATTCATTATACGAGACGAATGAATAAGGGTCGCTAACGAATAGTTTGTATCATAATCCACGGTGAGCTGTCTCTCATCGATGGTAGATTGATAAGATGTATCCATCACTACATAGTAGGTCCCACGCAAGGAATACTGTGGTGGTGCATAGCGAAGAGCTTCAATAGAATAGGTGTTTAAATAGATATACAAGCCACCACTCTCCATGGGACCATTCATCGATCGAGTATGAACCAACTTAAACTGTGGTGATGTCTTCAACTCCTGATAGGTGATTGCCTCTGTGGGCATGGTGAAAGCTAGCAACACAAGGGCTAGCAACAAAATACGTTGAACCATAAAAACCTCTCTCAAACTAAATAGTCAAATACTACTTATTTACTCAATAGCTTAACCCATTCCATATACCATGGAATATAGATTGAACTATTTTCAAGACTCTCCTTATATGTCCCTTCTTCTCGCCATTGTGGCTCTTTACGTAATCTTGCAGCATCATCAAAGCCTACGTATTCAATCATATCTCTTAGCTGCTTATGCGTATACGATGTTTTACTTTCATCATAATTAATACGATAACTGTAAACATATACAGAATCTCTCACAACATGACGAAGATAGGATTCGCTATTAGGCTTATAAGCATCAACCAAAGAACCTGCAATCCCATTATTCCATACTACTGCGTATTGTGTGGGTGTTTCTAAATCACGATATTTATGTAAAAAATATAGCATTGGGATCTTAATAATCGTTACATCTTTCTTTTTGTCCTTAATTGAGCTACGTATTACCCGTATGTTAGCTCCTGTATCTTCATATAGTCTCACATCATACACCCCATCTTCAACGGCTTCACTGATCAACTTAGCCGTTTTAGGAATACGATAGCTATAATTTCCCCAATGCTCAATTTGACTATAATTATCCAAGCTAGATAAAGACTCTATGGATGGAATAATATAGTTACTCATCACCACCTCAGGTGCTTTATCTTGATATGGATCTTCTGTATTAACCCATCCACCATAAGTAACTCCATACGTTGTCTTTGTATCATCCGGAGTGAATTCCGTATACATTATGCGAGAATTGTTTGACATAAACTTCCAAGATGCATTCCTCAACCCTGGATAATTATATTTTCCTTCACCATCAGCATATTTACCAAGCTCTTTACCATGAGGTGGTCCTACTACTAAAAACGAACTGAGACTCCGAACAGCAAATAATGGCCCTTTTCCAGCCTCAGTTTCTATCACATCACCGCGGAAGCTAACATTTGGTACGGATAATCTAATATTGTTATTCCCTTCATGAATCAATACCACTGTAGACTGCGAATAATCTGCAAGCTCCAAAACCTTAGCAAAACCAGGGTGCTCCAAATTTAACTTATCAAAGGTAGATGGAGGATTTGTAGACTTTGATTTTACAAATTGACTATATGACTCTGCTTTTTTCTCCGCCACCTCATTAACATGACGATAATTCTCATACGCATTAGCAGGAATACTCGCATCAGCACCTGGCATAGGTGGCTGTCCAGCTGGGACGTCGATTTGTACAGCGCTTACATTCATGGTGAAAGTAGCCGCTAATGCCATCACGATTATACTTTTACGTAACATATAACCCTCTCTTCTTTTCTTCTCTCACATTTACAACATAAATAAGCACAACCTTATTAGCATAAGTATACTATGCAAACAAGGTCGTGCCTATTATTAATAATTTTATAATTTAGTATATAGGATTTGCTTCCAATTAATATTTATAAGATTGATATTTATAAGATTTATCTCTATTTGACGATATATATATTTATCCCTATAATATATATAGATAGTCAGACGAGTAGTGACGTCAGGCTCATCTCTAAATCAGTAAAAAATTAGGAAATGGCCTTTCTGTTTACTTAGCTACCATGCGGTAACGGAGGGCTATTTGCTTTTTGTAAGGCAAATAAGGGCTACTAAGGCTCCAAAAGCAATGACAATAGCCAAGACTTGTAAGAGGAGCATGATTATTTCATAATCACTCATAGACTTATCCCTCCCTTCAAAAACGAAGAGATACCCAACCTCGTCTAACTATCCTAAGTCTATTATAGAACGAACTAATATACGATACAATAAGGAACGAATAATAGAGATATACAGATAAATGCAAAACGCCCGTCATTGACGGGCGTTTTTTGTTCCTACTATATATACATTCTCCACGCTCCAAAGAAACTCCTCTTTGTAATTTCCCCTGTTTTTAGGGATAATTAAACTATACTTGATATATGCACCGCAAGTAGTAAGGGTGATTTAGTATGTGTCTCTAACTAGTTTGTAGTTTAGGAGGTGGCATATGGACGCTTTAACTATTATATGGGTCATTGTTTGTGCCTATTTATTACTGAATTTATTGGTCGGCGTGTATTGTCATATTCGTGTAAAAGATAGTACTGACTATCTACTCGCAGGTCGTCGTATTGGGGTTCTTATGACGGCAGGCACGTTAGCAGCTACGGAGATCGGTGGCGGGAGTACCGTTGGTGTAGCCGCGAAAGCGTATGGTTCTTGGGGTTTATCTGCAGGTTGGTACGTAGTTTCTGCAGGGATTGGGGTTATTCTCGTTGCATTCATCGCACCGCTTTTACGTCGTGCTATGGCAACAACAGTGCCAGAGATCATCGGTCGTCGCTTCGGTGGCTCTAGCCATTTAATTACGTCTATTCTGTCCATGCTAGCAACGATTACATTAGCCGGCGTACAGATTACAGCGACAGCAACTATTATTAGCGTTCTCACCGGGCTTTCAACAGAGATTGCCATCCTCATCTGCGGCGCAGTTCTCGTAATTTACACCATGTCCGGCGGCATGTGGAGCGTAACGATGACGGACGTTATCCATTTCTTCGTTCTCGTTGGTGGCTTCTCCCTCGCTGTGCCGTTCGTCTTGCACAATGTGGGCGGTTGGGAATCGGTAGTGGCAAAATTGCCACCTGAACAGCTCGGCTTTACTAAGGTTGGTTGGAAAACCATCATCGGCCTTATTATCATGTACTTCATGACCTTCTCCACTGGCCAAGAGTCCGTTCAACGGTATTTCGCCGCGAAGGACGAAAAAACAGCCGTTCTCGGCTCTATCATCTGTGGTATTATCATGGCTCTATTTGCCTTCGTTCCTGCCGTGTTGGGCCTCGTGGCATTGGCTGAGTTCCCGAACATCGAGGCGAACAACGCGGTGGCAACGGTAGCGCTTAATCTCATGCCTCCAGTAATGGCAGGCTTCGTTATGGCCGCCGTCGTATCGGCCACGCTTTCATCAGGCGCAGGCGACCTATTAGGCGCCGCTACTGTATTTACCAAGGATATTGTGGAACATCATTTTGGTAAAAGCCTCACTGATGCTCAGCTCACAAATTATAGCCGTCTATGCGTGCTATTCCTCGGCATCATTGCCATCGTGATTTCCCTCGTAAGCAAAGCCATCATTCCGATGCTCGTATTTGCTTTCACCATGAGATCCGCTGGCCCATTCGCCGCATTCCTACTAGGCCTCACTTGGAAAAATGCAACAGCTGGCGCTGGCATTTGGTCCATCGTGCTCGGCTCTATCGCAGGCGTGTACTGGGAATTCGTGGGCAACCCATACGGCATTATGTCCATCATCTTCGGTTCCATCGTGAGCCTCATTGTCTTTGTGGCTGTGGTATTCATTGAAAGATCCATGGGTAAACCACCAGCTCCACCGGCTATACCTGATGATTTAAAAGAATAACTAAAAAAATAATGTAAGAGAACATTCTAAAAGAGTTCTCTAAAGAAAAAACTCCTATCGGCTAAGCCAATAGGAGTTTTTCTTATTTTCCCACTACATCATCAAATTGTACGCCATACATCCGTTCATACAGCCGATTAGCCAAGAGGTATCCTGCAAAGCCAAAGTCTACAGGGGCCGTTGCCATTCGTCTGTCTCTTGCTTCGCTTTGTGTATCATACCGGTTCCCATCTATATGATATTCTTTGAAATCAACAACACTAGATGTGATACCTGAGTTCTTTTGTTTAAGCAGCCATAGGTCTTTATAGGATCCTAATTGATGAGATTCTAGTTTCTTTATGAGACTGGCAAAGGACTTCTTTGTATCAAAGGCATACAGAACCTGCTTTTCCTGAATCACATCACCAGCAGGCATAAGTACATACTGTGTGAGGGCAATTTGCTTGGTTCCATTCGGCCCGTTAGAGGCCTTGATGGAGTTCTTATCTATATAGGTGCCATCACCATTACCGCTTTCACCAAATCCATGAAGCATTTCAAAGCGGCTCGTATTTTGTAATTCTTGCATGGACATGCTGTGCGCGGGCAACACACAAGACAGCGCCAATGCCATTGCTATATATAGTACTTTCATCATGGGCCTCATTTCACCACCATATCTTCAAAATGCATACGGTACGCTTCATAGAATAACGTATCTGCTATATCGTAGCGTGTCGTATTCGGTGCCGTGCGCACAATAGCACGAGTTGAGGCTTTCACCTGAATTGGCAGCGACTGTCCATCAAAGGAGAATTTCCCCAATGGTTCCTCTGTGCCCGTCATACCAGTTTTCGTCTGTGCCGCATCAATAACCGTCGTCAACGAAGCACCCCCTTGTTTCGCACGATATACCTGACTCGCCAGCGACAAACGCGTATCATAGGACACAGTCCAGGCATCACTAAAAATGACATGTTTCCGCGGCGACTGATACGCATTGTACACAGTGGCCTTAATCTTATACATAGGCGGCGCGTACTCTAGCACCTCAATAGAGCTCGTATCTAAATACCATGTAGTATGTTCATTAGCATTGGGAACATCAGGCGTTACCTCATTAACCACCTTAAACTGCGGTGATGACTTGAGCTCCTGTATCGAAATCGCTTGGATAGGCATGGTGAAAGCGACTGCCACAGCCAAGCTCAACAAAGTACTTTTTAGTTTCATATACACCTCTCAAACAATAATAGGCACGTTCTCTCATTAGGATAAGTATACTATATCCTCGAGAACGTGCCTATTTATGCTTATTGTAATTTTTGTAACGCTGCTTTAATTTCGTTTACTTCAGCCCGTAGTTCTTCGTTGTCGGCGCGTAGTGATGCATTATCAGCTTGTAGGTCTTTGATTTGTTTCGCCATTTCAAAGCGGCTTGTTTTAAGTGTCGAATCTTGTTCGCCTACTTTGAAAGAAGCACCGATGTTAAACATGCTTTCACCACCAACGGTAACACCAGCATGAACCATGGAGTTTTCGTTCGGCTGATAGGACGCACCGATAGCGCCAGCGGTGGAGTGTTTATAGTGGCCCAAGCTAGTCGCAAAGGACCATTTATCGTTTGGATTGTAGTCCAAATAATGAAGCCCCGCCAAGGCCGCAGAGGCAGCGCCAACCTTGGACACCTGACGATCCGTATAGGACTTGGCGTTATTAAGCACCTTGTCACCAATGTTAACCGTATTATTTTCGAGCGTAGAAATGCGATTCGTATTATTATCCACCTGCGTTTTCACCTCGTGCAACTGGCTTCCATTAATAACATCCGTAGACGTCTTGGAAACCTCGCCCTTAGACACATTTACGATTTTATTATTCCCATTATCTAGGCCTTTGTTAGTGAGAGACACCGTTTTCTCATTATCATGGTCCCCATCAGTAGTCGTGATGGTCACCCCGTTATACCCATAATTCGTATTGTATTCAGTGCTGTTCTCATTATCATAGTGCACAATCTTCGTGCCATCTGTACTGAGCTCAGACTTATCACCACTTTGTACATTGCTCATGGTAAAAGTTTTAGGCTCCATTTGCGCCACGTATTTATTTTCTTTTCGATCGAGGATAGCCAAGCCATAATCCTCCATCCAAACGAGCTCATGCGTGCCGTTATACATATCAAAGTGACCAGCTCCAATATGAGCATGACGATCATCAGGATGGCCCGCATTTGCTTCTACCGTATCACTAATAGATATACCATCAGATTCAATACGAATACCATGGTTAATATCACCACCAGTACCTATAAACGTCCCTTGGTATGTAGGATAATTCGTCATCGAAATCTCATAGTTCGTAGAACCATCTGCATTCGTACTCGTATTGACCATCAAATTTTCACTATTTGTAGAAACCGTAGAATCCGCATGAACCGTTACACCATTCATACTCAACACAGACATAACACCAGCTAATACTAACAACTTCTTATTCATGATTACTCCCCCTAAATAAAATATAGCAATTATAAATTATATAGTTACTGTAATTTTTTCAACGCTGCTTTAATTTCGTCCACTTCAGCGCGCAGTGCTGCATTATCGGCTTGTAGTTCTTTGATTTGTTTCGCCATTTCAAAGCGTCTCGTTTTAAGTGTTGGGTCTTGATAGCCTACTTTCACATTAGCCCCTAAGCTCACCATATTACGATTATCCCCAAGGGTGGTAGCAATGTTGAACATCGTGTGTTCATTAGGTTGGTAAAAGGCGCCTAGCGCGGTTGCCTGCGCATTTTTATAATTACCAAAACCAACACCAAAGCTCCACTTATCGTTTGGATTATAGTCTAGTGGATGTAGTCCTGCTAGTGCCGCCGCGCCAGCCCCCACTTTGGCGACTTGTCCATCCGTATACGTCCGAGCTTGATTAATAACATTAGAATCAATATTTGTGATCTTCCGTTCTACATCTTTCAGCTGTGCCACATTCACAGCATCTGTATCATCTACCCCTTTAGCCACATCATGGATTTGTTGGTTCCCTGCATTAATGTACTCAGAGGAAAACTCGATTCGCTTGCCATCCTTTGTTTCACTAAAAAAGCCACTCGGACCAAAGGTACTCGTATTACCATTAATACTATTTTTGAAAATCAAAAACGTACTATCTAAAGAAGACGTACTATGCTCAGCATTAAACTGAACACTCTGTGCGGTTAAGGAGGAGCCTAATTTAGCCCGACGATTATCAAATCGTACTTCGTTACTATTAATTTCAGATGTATTTGCATCCGCTGCAGGCACACTATAAGGGTACTCATGTTCAGCAAACTGGGCGGAATTTAAGTTCTCCAAATCTGAATTCAAAGACACATAATAATTATCTTTTAACGTGTTGAACTCTCTATATTTGTCTACCGTAATATTAAAACTGCTATTAACCGTAGGAATCTTAGAGGTTACATAATTATCGGCCATCTTAAGCTTGTACTTAGTCGAACCATCTGGGTTCTTACCTTCAGTGACAATAATATCATAGGTATAATCTTCCGCAGCAACCGTCGAATGACGCATCGCCTCTTTGGCTACGCTATACAATTGAGCCCCATTTACAGCATCCATAGAGGTTTCAGTCATAGCACCTGGCTCTACGCCTTTCACCTGTCTGCCACCAAAAGAAACCAAGCTATAGGAATCTCGTTTAGCATCAGAATGTAAGAACTTAAACATATTATTAGGATCCACTGCAGCAGGTCTACCAATGGCACGTACATTATTACCAATCGCAATATTACCAGCATCTGCCTCCGAAGCAGAACCGATGACAATACCATTACTTTTAGCAGTCGAAGAATTACCAATCACTGTAATAGGCTCAAGTGCATATTCGGATATAGCTCTATTATAGCGGCCAATAACAATGGATGAATCACCTTCTACTACATTATGATCGCCTGCCACAAAGTTACCTGTACCACTCGATTGTCTATGTCTCGGACCTGTAGCTGTATTATTCGTGCCTATAATAACCTGATTATCATCCCCCGTATTATCACGACCAACGGCAATAGTGCCAAGTTTAGCGGTATTATTAGAACCTACTGCAATCCCCCAAATATCCGTAGTATTCATATTACCTACCGCTACATTAGCGGATGTATTAGCCACAACGGTATTATCTGTCCCTAAATCGACATTATTATACATATCCGCCATCACTGTTGGCATACTAATTGTCCCTAACACACTACCTATTAATAAAGTTTTATACACCTTCATAATACTCTCTCACCCCTTATATACAATTCACACTTGTATTTATAAATCTACTGAAAATCATCTATATTAATTCATATTCATTATAAATAGTGAAAGCCGGCCAGTCAACGAAAACTTCATTTTAAATTCATTTTATAATTAAAAGGCTCTACCAGCAAAAGAAGGTAAAGCCTTTAGTAATTTACATATTTTGTTATGAATGACTTTTTATTAATGACTTGTTATTAATAACTAGTTTTAATGACTTGTTTTGAATTCCACTGGCATGTTAATCGCCATGTACCAACAAAATCCTGTGTAGGATTAGTGAATAATCCAGATAGCAATTGTACTTGTAATGAAAGTAACGATTACAGGTACGCTTGTACGTTTTACAAGTTCGAAGCTAGAGATGTTTGCGATACCAGCTACGGCGATCATAACAGCACTGATTGGGCTAAGTAGACGGCCTACGCTAGCTGCGTTTTGCATGCCAAGAAGGATTGTTGTGGCATTACCGCCTAGGTCAGCCGCAAAGTTAGGAACGAGTGGCGCAAATGCGAACATAGATGCAACGCCAGAGCCCATTACGATACTTAAGCCTGTAATAATTGTAGATACAATAACACCTACTACGTCAGCGGAGATGGCAAGACCTTGGATAGCGGCAACAAATTCTTTTACGATGCCTAGGGAAGTCAAACCGAATGCGAAAGTTTCACCAGCAACGATCAATGTTACAGTGTTTGCAAATTGGTCGCCCATGCCTTTGAAGAATGTTTGAATGCTAGCCGCCATTTTACGGAAGTCGCGATGACGGATAAGTTCACAACCCATAGCGATAAACAAGCTAAGGAACATCGCAAGGTTTACGTTCATCTTAACGCCTTGAATAGCATAGTCGCTGAAGCCAAGAATAAAGATTAATGGTAACAATGGTAAGAAAATATAAGGTAATGGACCGACTTCAAGATCATCCGTTTTATGCTCTTCTACATATTCTGCAGGGATGTGGCCAGATTTTTTATCCATGTATTTTTGCCAGATGAAGTGAGCAATAGCAGCCATCAAGCCGCAGATAATATAGACTTTCAACTGGTAACCAACAAAGTATTCATGAACTGGCATGTTTACAGTTTTGGATACGAGTAATGTAGTAGCAGATGCAGGACCGATGTCGAGCAAGTGGCCTGTTGCAACAGCTGCAGCCGCACCGACAGGGCTAACACCTAAGCGCACAAGAATTGGGAAAATTGTCACCATCATAAGCATCGCAAGGCCAGACGCACTTGGAATAACTAAGGACATGAACATATTGAGGATAAATGTGAGCGCCATTACTAGGTACGCAGATTTCATTTTACCAAGCGGTTTAATAGCTGTTACAACGAGGCGAGAGCTGGCACCGATGTGGTCCATGTACTTGGCAAAACCAGTACAAGTCATGATCATGAGACCAAGGTTTGCCGCATCTTTTGCAGTCGTAATATTAATAAATTCAAAAGCATCAAAGAAAAGAACCCCTGTAGACTTCTTCGCTTCTACGAAAGATGTTGTATAGCCTAACAAATACGCTGCAAACATCATAATGAGGCCACCTAACAATAATACGGTTTGCGCTTTAAATTTCTTAATAACCAGAGTTCCTGTTATGGCAATAACTAATAAACAAACTAACAAATTCATACACGTTCCCTCCATTTACAACACAATACTTAGAAGTTTTCCTTAGCTTGTTTGAAATCCTCTTTGATTTTTTCTAACAAGCCTGGTGTTTCAAGGATTTCCTCAACAGATAAAGCAATGCCCTTCGCGCCATACATGATAGCATCCTCAGCGAGCTGGCTTTTACCATTGTCTAACCATTCTTGAGAATGGCTAGTCACGCCCTTGCCTACGAATTTCACGCGCAAGCAGGCACCTGGTACGCGGAACGTAACGCTAGAGAAATCGGTGGATCCCGTCACCTTGCGAGGCTCAGAAATCTCTGGGGCCCCTACTTTTTCTGCATTTTTTAAAAGTATATCGTTCAAGGTTTGTACATTGACTTTGTTGTCGTACGCCTTAACCTCTTCCCATTCCATAGTAGCTCCCACCTGTAATGCCGCCCCTTGAGCCACGTCTTTTACTCGAGCCACAACCTCGTCGAGACGAATACGACTGGAAGAACGAATATACCATTGAGTGCACGCATAGTCAGGGACGATGTTCGCCGCCTTGCCGCCGTCAGTGATGATACCATGCATGCGAACCTCAGTCGGTACGTGCTCGCGCAAGTACTCCATACCATTAAAGAACAACAACACCGCATCTAAGGCGCTGATGCCCTTCTCAGGAGCAATCGCCGCATGAGCAGACTTGCCATGGAACTTGATATTCACAAGATTGAGCGCCAAAGACTTGCCGTCTACCGTCGTCGTATCACTGCCGTGCATCATGAAAGCTAGATCTAAATCGTCAAACACGCCTTCGCGAGCCATAACGAGCTTGCCGCTAGCCGTTTCCTCTGCAGGCGTACCGTACACAACTAGAGTACAAGGTGCTTGTAACGTACGTTTCAAAGCAATCGCCGCCGTACAGATGGATGGACCTTGTAAATTGTGACCACACGCATGGCCCAAGCCCTCAAGAGCATCGTACTCGCACAGCAAACCGATCTTAGGACCGCCACCGTTTACATGGTATACCGCTCTAAAGGCAGTTTTCAGGCCGCTCACTTCACGGTCTACGGTGAAACCTTCCTTCTCCAATAAATTCGTCAACAACTCATGGGCTTGGAACTCTTCATTACCCAGCTCAGGATGATCGAAAATGAAATCGTTCAACTCCTTCATGGGCTGTCTTAATGCTTCTATTTCTTGTAAAAGCTGACTCATTTCTACCTCCAACATATACACCACATTATCCTCAATACGCTTATAGCTGTTCCGTATAACGGAACGCTATTCCATACAATGGGTAAAAAATAAAATTATAAGGTCGCTCCCATTTGTTTAGAAATAGTTTGACCTAATGCCATCATAACAGATAGATACTCTTTGACACGCTCTTCCGTGTAGTCTCCGATAGGACCAGAGATAGTCATCACAGCCTCTAGCTTATTGCCAAAGGAGAAGATAGGCACTGCTATCGATGCCGCATCGGGCACGCGATTGCCTCGTGTTACCACATACCCATCGTGGCGAATTTGGGAGCTTTCACTAGCACTCATATCAGTATCCTTGAAGTTCCCTAGATAGGCCCCAAAAATCTTGCCCGCCGCCCCTTTAAAGATAGGGTACACCGTACCGATCTTGATGTCGTTACGCAATGGCTTATCCGCTGCAACGCGCTCGATACAAATACGATAATCGCCCTGCGCCAAGAACAAATTCACGGACTGCTGCAACTGATCGCGGATAGCCACCATGTATGGCTGCGCAATGGCACGCACATCCAAAGACGTAAGAAAGGACTTTGCCATGGGCAAAACGCCCCAAGACAACTGATACTTCTTGTCCCTATTGAACTCCACCCAATGATGCGCCTCAAAGGTCTTGAGCAACCGATGGACCGTCGTCTTCGGCAACGCCGTCCCGTTCGCCAACTCAGTCACACCAAGCGGGCCCGCCTCTAACAACCTGAGTATCTCAATACCACGCTCTATTGATTGAACCATATTCACTTCCAAAGAAACATACTAGCACACTGTGAGCTAATACATTTCACTATTCTATTGAAACTAATAACAATATACGTAATTTATTTGATTGCACCCTATACCTCTCAACGGCATAAAGTGCATTTAACTCATTATAGATATAACAATAACACATTCATGAAAAATTTAAAAATAACTAAGATGCATAGGTAACGTTAATGCTCTAATACATATCTACGATATGTATTGGAGCTACCTTCAAGCAAAAATAGAAAGTAATATGCATAGCATATATATTGAATATTAATTCTAAGTATGCTTTAATGAAATTAAATACTATTCGTTTATGACAACTTAATATGAACTCTCTATTTGAGACATCTGCTATATTTGCGCTACAAGATAGGTCTTTACTGCCATATTTATATAAATACAAAATACATCATGGTGGTTTTCATTACGTATAGGAGTGTAGATCTATGAGTAAGGAGAAATTAGAATTTGTAGAACCAGTTGATACAAACACAGATAATGAGTACTCAAGAGAGCCTGTGCCGTTAGGGGCAAGGAAGTCCTGTTTTTCCCTCACCATTGTTTGGACTGGCTTCGTTTTTCTTGTTACTAGTATGATGGCTGGCGGTGGATTAGCTGCGGGGCTTACCTTCAATGAATTATTATTAGCCATGATTCTAGGGAATATTTTCTTATGTATCATCGCAGGACTAGTGAGCGTAATTGCTTATAAAACAGGCCTTACCTTTGCACTTTTAACAAGATATAGCTTTGGTCAGGAAGGATCAAGAATTGCTTCGCTCTTTGTTCCTATAGTCAATATAGGTTGGTACACTATTCAAGCGGCCTTATATGGACATTTTATTGCTCAAGTATTCAACCTTTCCTACACAGGTGAAGTCATTGCTATGATGCTCAGTGCTGTGATTATGGGTATCTTTGCAATTCTAGGTATTAAATCACTTGCCGTATTTGGCTATATCGCAATTCCAGCTATCGTATTCCTTTCACTAGGTACAGCGACTCGCTCTGTTCTAACCATCGGTGGATGGCAAGAACTTTTTAACCATATACCATTGCAGCCTATTGATTTACTTTCAGGTATCACTATTGTTATTGGTACATGGATTCTATCTACTGCGACATGTATCGCTGATATTATGCGCTATGGTAAAAGCAAAAAAGATGTTATTACAGCTAGCACCATTGGTTTATTGGGTGGCAATACGCTAATGATTAGCTGTGGCGCCATTGCAGGTATAGCTATGCATGATGGAGACTTAATTACAGTATTATTAAGCTTTGGTCTTGTATTCCCAAGCTTATTATTGTTAACAACTAATATCTTTACAACAAATGGTGCAAACCTGTATTCCACATCACTAAACCTAGCAAATTCTTTTAAATTAAACAGAAACGTTATGCTAGCTGTACTAATTGCTATCTCGGCATTGGCAACTATTACACAACCGTACAAAATTGAATCTCTATTTGTATTCTTAAGTACATTAGGTATTATCGTTCCACCACTATGTGGTATCATCTTAGCGGACTTTTACCTAGTTCATCGTGGAAAATACATCGATTACCACAAAGCGACTTTCAAAAAATGGAATCTAGTTCCATGGATCACTTGGGCCATCGCATTAGTGTGCGTGAAATTCATTCCATTCGGCCTTCCATCCTTGAACGGAATCGTAAGCGGTGCCCTACTGTACGCACTCATTACGTATATTGTGAAACCTAATGTCGTTAGTGAAAGCAAAGGGTGAGCATCATGGCAATTCATAAACTATCTGCTATACTAGGAACCATCATTATGGGAATTGGAGCCTTTATTACCTGCCTAGCCACAACTGAAAGCTTCATTACCCTTGGCAATGGCTTACTTGTGTTAAGTATTATCATGATGGGATTCGGGTACTCTAAATGGCAACCGTAATTAGCTAATATAAAAGTTCTACATTCTCATATTATAAAAAGAGCCTTTCTCTTATAACAACAAGTTAGTAAGGAAAGGCTCTTTTTAAAGTAAAATCTTAGTAATTAAAATACTAATCATAAAACATATTATTAATATAAAAGGACTTATAAAATGTTAGAAAAATATTCTGAACTTACAGCTGGTATGGACTTCGACGAGGCGGCACTAATCGTAGGAAATGGTGCTAGTATATCACTCTCAAATAATTTTAATTATAATAACCTATTTTTAAAAGCTGAGGAACTAGGATACCTATCACCTGAAATTGCAAGAATCTTTTCCGAAATTGGTACCTCAAACTTCGAAGTTATTTTAAACCAACTGGATATAACACAAAAAATAAATAATCTACTTTCGCTTCCTGAAATTTTAACAGCACAACTTCCCCAGATTAATGATGTTATTTCTACATCTAGTAACCAGATAAAAACAGCATTGATAGAAACAATTAGAGGTGTCCATCCTGAATATACTGAGTTATCAATCACACAACCAGAGTCAAATACTATATTAAAGCTTAATGAGTTTTTAAATCAATTCGACTATATTATTAATCTAAATTATGATTTATTAGTATATTATATTCTCCTTGCTGATATAAATCTCTTTATAGACTCTTTCCGAAACTCTAGCAGAAACCACCAAAACCTAACCTTTAACGAAAATGTCATAAATACACGCTATGGTGCAAAAACAAAACTTTATTATCCCCATGGAAATATTGTTCTTTGTGTAGATTCCAATGGAGAGGAGCAAAAAATTCGTTGTGCTGAAGCTAATTCACTCTTACAGAAAATTCTTAGTCTTTGGGGCAGTGAACACCCCCTTTATCCACTATTTATTTGTGAAGGATCATCTACAGAAAAGCTGAATAGTATCCATAGGAATTACTATTTAAGATATGTCTATAATAATATCCTACCTGATCTACCTAACAATATTATATGTTATGGTTGGTCTCTAAGTGAAAATGATGAACATATATTAAAACAAATACTCTCCACCTCCAAAAGCAAAAAAATATATATATCTATACATAAAGGTACTAAAGATGATACTGAATTAGAGGCAGAGTGTGCAACAATCAGAAAAAGAATACTAAAAATAAATAAAAAAACTGAAATTCACTTCTTTGATACCAATGATGAAGGATGCTGGCTAAACTATAATCTGGATTAAAAATAATAAAATACCTAATATAAAAGAATCTGATGTTAAAATTTTTCATACTAATTCTATAAGCGATAGAGATAAAAGTTACTATATCTATCGCTATTTTAAGATTAACTTAGGAGTTAAGTAGTAACCTTAACATTAATTCTAAGTCTTTATCTACAGGTAATTTTATAACATTAGGCATTAGCCCTAGACTTAATGTCTCTCCACTAATACTAGCTAACCCAACTGATAGTAACCTCAAATAAATTCCTTTATCAATCTCTATTGATTGTAAAAATATAGAATTGTTCTTTTCTTCAATTACTCCGTTTTTAGCTTGCTCATAGATTCCTTTTAAATCTAGATCTATATTATATTCCGATTCTTCAAATTTACAAGATAATAAGGTTTCTATGTCTTGAACTAATAAAAACTCAAGTGCATTAACAAAAACACAAAACCTCTTCCAATCTAATTTCTCCTTGATATACTGTTTAAATAGTATCCCCATCCATTCAGCCTTTTTATCTTCATTGAATGAGTCAATTTTAATCATAAGCCATTTTATATGTTCTAATCGTACCTCATCATTGTTAAGATATTTTTTCTTATACAATTTTCTGAAAGATAAAATATCCTTCTCATCATTTGAAGTAACAGCCTTAATAAATCGATCTAATTTTATTAAAAAAATCTCATTTGGTATATCTTTTATGCATTTAGCTGTTTCTTTAATAGAGCTTAAGATTGGAATCCCACCAGTAGCAGTCAAATCTAGAACACAAAGAGCTAAATCAATTATTTTCTCGGCTTTATTATCACTCAATTTATCTTATCCCCATACCACATATCTTCATCCAATATAAATCATTCACCTTCATTGGCCGCATATTATAAAGTATTAGATACGTTTTCTTAATCTATATAACATTATTAGAACTAGAACTTAAAATCTGGATTGCACTTTTTAAATCATGGGCTAAACAGTTTAAATTGAATTCCATAATCGCTCCATATTTTTCATTTTCTATCTTACTTTTAACTATTTTAAGTATTTCTTCTAAATAGATTTTATCTGCCTCCAAAAATTGGCCGATATTAAGTATCTGCAAATACACTGTTCGAATTATACCTCGGAAAGAATCTATGTCACATTCACTTGCACTCATAAAATATCCTTTTAATTCATCTATTGTGCCTAGATATTTAGCGAATTCTTTGGCATTATAATACTCATTTATATTAACATGTATATATTTTAATAGCTCTATATTTGACATATGATTGCTAGATAAACACTTAAATAGATTTAATTTTTCCAACCGCTTCCTATAATTCTCATCAGCAATTTTAACTAAAGGATTAATAAGCTCTTCATATGTTTTATAAACACTATCATCTTTATTCTGTTGTAATAATATATCTCTGGTTATTTCATTGTCACTATAAAATGCTATTTTAATGTCCTCAACAAAGCTTTCAAAATCATATTGTAACGTTGTATAGTGCTTTATCGATGCAACACGCCATAAAATTTGTCTAAGCATTGAGGTTTTATATTTATAATTTTTTACTTCATCCTTTAATTGATTTAACCATTCACAAACTTGCTCATCACAATATTGAGTCCAGTCTGCTAAATGATTAAATGCCAAGAAATTATCTTCATATAGCTTTACTTCATTTTCATAAGCGTTTCTTAGCAACTGATTATCTAAATATGAACTATTAATATAAATATCTATAAATTTAAACCCCCATATTATGTTCTCAGGAGTATCATGACCATCTGCCCTAGAAATAAATCCAAAATCATCGTTTCTCCAATCAACCTCTACTTTAGGATTAACTTTATATTGTATAGCTCTTAAAACAATGTATTTTAAGAATCTATCATATAATTCTCTATGTTCAAAGAAAGACTTATCCTCCAAGTTATAAATTTCTCTCAATAAATTGACCAAAACGGCTAGCACAAATTTTAGAGTCCTAATATTATTAGGTTGTTGTCTAAAAATTTCCTCTAATATAATTTCTTTATTACTTAATATATATTCCCTGATATCTTTTTCTTCGTATTCATTTACTAATTCATCAAAAATATTAGCTATTTCATAAGAAAATGCAAGAGTACAATAAACAGCTTTCTCTTTCTCTGTTTTATAATTGTCATTTTCTGAATCTCTCTCTAAAATTTTACTCTCGTTTGCTATAGTAATTACAGGAATACCTCTATTCTCTGTCAACTTATTTATAAATCCCCATAACTCAGTAGCAGATAATTCACAACGTTCAATATCATCAAATACAAAAATACACTTCTCTAATTGTACAAGATCACTCTTATGTATTAATTCGGCTAAATTTATCTTTACTGGTACTCCAATAGCACTCGTATCGATTGTACTAGAGACCGAATTAAATAATCGTTCACAAATATTTTTTGTTTTCTGTGCTTTATTAGACTCTCCTAAATATTGATTAATGAAGATTTTATCGTAAAATGAATTCTTAAAATCACCTAAATTATTAATCCCATATAAGGAAAATACTATATAGTTTTTATTATCTAAAATTCCATTTTTACGCAAATATTCTTTTACACTATTTTTTACAAAATAACTTTTACCACATCCCCATTCGCCAGTAATCATCAAGGCTTGGTTAATATTACGATTCTGAATATAATCCTTAATTACTGATAATATTTGTTGATCATTCATAGGTCTCTCCAAAATTCATAATGCTATAAATAAAAGCTCTACATAAGTATAAACTGTTATTGTAGAGCTTATTATAATAATTAGTATTCCCAAATATATTATTGAACTAGAGATTCTCTATATTCTTCTGCAGCTGCATCATAGGTCCATTGTACAGTTGCATTATGATGTTCGGTTACAACTTTTTCAATTTTTTCAAGTGGAATAGAGAAGAATTCTTTTCTATGATTTACTTTATTAACTTCATATTCTCTAAATGTGTTATGTAAAATAGATTCTAAGCTAGGTGCATCATCTGAAAAGATTAGTGCATGAACATCAAATTCAAATGGTACAGAAGCGCTACTTAATTCTTTAATTCTATCCATAGGTTCAAGTCGTCTAGTCATACCAATTTTAAAAATATTTTCCCCAAAGGAACCAATATTCGAAATAATATAAACAAAACCAGCACGCGTATTCTTTTCTCGATTTAAAACATCAGATTTAACAGTTTCAAGCTCAGAAAGTTTTTCTTCACATTCTTTGATTTTGTCTATGTATAAAGTCTTTTCAACTTCATTGTCCGTCTTCTGCAAGTATTTCATAAGTTTAGAAATTTCATTTTTAAACTGAGTTTCATCTTTCTCAATTTTTGCCTTTTCACGCTCAATTTCACGACGGACTTTTTCTTCCTCTTTTAACTGTTCTTGGATAAGTTTCTTTTGTTCTCGCTCATCTTCTAACTTTTCTTGATATGAATGTGCTGTAATCAATTGTTGTAACTTATTTTCAAGAAAAGTTTTTGTAATTTGTACACCATCAGATTTGTATATTTTATTCAAAGCTTCATACGATCTTAGAATTTTATTCCTCATGGTATCAATATTTTTATGTGTAACATTAGATATAGCTAAATCACATTCAGCATTGAATGAACGTAGAATTTGACGTATTTGAGTAGTGATAAACTTTTTATCATCATAAATAAGCACATCTACAGCTGTGTTATCTTTTACTAATTCAGCTTCTTCTAACTTATATTTAGATAATATATTTTTTAATTCCTGAGATGTTGCAAGCTCAAGTCCTTTTGTGTCTATATTAACTACTGTTACTAAAGGTTCTAAATTCTCAATTTCTTCCTTCTTATTTTTTAGTTCATTTTTAACTTTTGATATTTCTGAGTACAACTGATTAAGCTCGGTACTCTTTTTACTAATACGCTCTTCAATATCGTGTTCTATTTTAGACTTTTCTTTTTCAATGGTCTCTTCCAATGTAGCTAATTTTGATTGATTAGCCTCTATATTCTGAATAAGATTTTTGTTCAAAATATATTCTTTATAAATTTCGTTTTCAATTAACGACCATCGATGATATCTAGCAAGTATTAATATTGCAACTCCCACAAGCATAATTGGCCAGTATACACTAATAACAGCCATCAAGAAAATTGCAACATCGCCTATAAGAAATCTTTTTTCCCCATTATTATCCATTATATTTCTCCCAAAATACTAACAAACAATACACAGCTATAGATGAGTAAAACTAGTACCAATATATTTTACGTATATTATATCATAAATTATACAAATGATGAAAAATATATGAAAACAGAGCTATCTCATAATAAGATAGCTCTGTCTAAGAGTGAAAACCTTTTAAGTTTATTTATGATCACCTAATTTTATTTCTCCCGTATTTTGTTTTCCCTATAGATTCTCCTCCTTTTTCTCTCCCCTATTACTTCATCTCCCCCTACTTATTCTTCTCTTCCCCCCTAACGTATTATCTTGTTAGGTCTCTCCAGGCGATAAATAGTTCTGCCACGACTTGTGGGTTTTGGCTGAGTTTGATGCGGGCTAGCATTTTGCGCACGTAGTTGCAGTGTTCTAGCATGGCTTCGTTCAGTTTGTGTTTGACGTGACGCGGGGATTGGTACACCAAGATCGGTGCGAAGTTCCCCACGTGAATATAGCTCGTATCGGGTTCCGGACCTTCCCTGACAATGTATTCATAGGGTATAGCCACGTTAAAGAGGCCGTACACCACATCTTTGCCGACAGGGCGCCGACATTTAATATGGGCAAAGGTTAGATGCGGACCATAGGTCTTAGGCGATGTATAGCTGCTGCGCCGACCGTCGCTGGTCATAATGTAATTGGGCCTCAGCCCTTCCTGTATCGCCAGCTCCCGCGTAATGGTGCGCATCGGCAGATGGACCATTTCTTCACGGCCATCTACGAAATAGCACTTCGTACTGTCGCCACCACTAGGCTGATACGTAGGAATAAAACAAACAATGTGGTTCTTTGGATTCGTATAGATCAAATCCAAATCCTCTCCCTTAGATAGCCGAGCAGCCATCATATCTGTTAATTCATCATGTGTTATCATAGGAATTCTCTCCCTTCTAATTAGGAACATTCCTTTCAACAATACAATGAACACGTGTTCTGTGAAAGCAGATTCGCATGCTTTAATCTGCTGCTGGTTTAATTGTATATCACACTGTATAATTTGTAAATATATACACAAAACTATAGAAATTTATGTATAATTAAAGACTTTATGATCTTGTAAAAGTTATGTATACCTTAATGTGTCAATATTTTCTCATTTAAATTGAGAATTGCATATTTTATGTATATCTATTAATCGTGATTAACAGAAACATACAATTTCGTAATATAAATAAGAAATTAAATTATATTAACACATGTATATTACACTAACTCCCTTTAGGGCTAATGTATTCTATACATTCTAGTTAGAGCTAGTGTATCTTATACATTCTAGGTAGACCTAGTTCATTAGTCTAAATTTGGTCTAATGCACTTTTATCTTGTTAAAATCTGTGGTCAAGTATCTCCGCAGCTTTCGTATGGCTCGTTCATGGCGTCGCTGGATAGCTTGGCGGCTACAGTTCAGCTCTTCACTAACGGATACCAAGCTTTGGCATTCTCCGTAAACGCGACGCAATAGATCACGCTGATCTGGAGACAGTCTACCTAAAGCCCATACGAGACGGGCTCGCAGTCTTTGTTCTTCATCGGCGGTCATGATCATGTCGGCTATATTCTCGCCAGATGCGAAGATATCCATGCCCACCGCTACGTCTCCATCGTCGGTAGTGCGGTCAGGGATATGAATCTCACGATGATTACGTAACCGTTCTCGTTTCCAATACCGCATATAACCATATCTAATGCCAGCTTTCACAAAGCCAGGGAACGGTACAGCCCCTTTCAGATCAAAGCTATAAATCGATTCTAAGAGTATAGCCCATAGATAGCTCTCTAGGTCTTCCCTAAACTCGCGGTTCCCCGTGCAATTCGTGTAGTGCAAAATGAGTGGTCGATACCTGCGACAGAGCTCTATTTGTGCCGCATCATGGCGCAACTCATCAACAGACCACGGCTGATATCCAACGGTCTGAATCCGTATATTCGGATTTTGACAAATCGACACCAGGCTTTTATCCGATAAGGATGTTAATACCTGATGCCCACAAATGAGAGTCTGTAATTTCAACTCCTCTGGCACCTTGTACTCTAGTTCCTTAGAAAGTACTTCGTTAGAAGTTTTTTCCGTAGGTGATAGCTCCTCAGATTGTGGTTTTTTAGATTGTCCTTTTTTAGATTGTGTTTTTTCAGATACTGATTTTCTAGTAACTAATGTCTCCGATTGTAAATTTGCAGTTTTAATACATGTTCTTTGTACTAAAGGTTCTTCGTTTATGTATAACATAAATCCCCTTTCCTGCCATGGCATAGCGCTTAACTACACAATAACGCGGAACGGGGATTTTGACAAATCAGAAATTCCTTGGAATTCCTATACATTTACTTGTATCTGTAATGTAATTTCTATCCATACCATGTCATAACTATACGATCAACACAGTAATTGCTGAAAATAGAAAATTACTAAAATCTACTTACTAAAGACTAGTAGTGAGTACTAGTAGATAATATCAGTAGTAAAAAATAGTAGATAATACAAGTAGTGAATAATACTAGTAAATCGTAGTCGTAAATAGTAATTAATAGTGTAAATACTAGCATTATCTACAAAAAGGGGCTGTAACAAAACAGCCCCTTAACCTAAACAAGCTATTAGTTGATTTTATATGATCAACTAATAGCTTGTTTTTTATATTTCTAAGAAAAAA
>NZ_JAGZRH010000026.1:0-2214 GCF_018381775.1 Veillonella sp.
TATCGGAAGGTGCGGCTGGATCACCTCCTTTCTAAGGATAAGGAATACGTTGATAATTCGTTTAGTTTTGAGTGTTCAAGTAATACTCAAGCACAATGAAAACTGAATATATATATTAGATCAAAAATAATTTTCTATAAAGTAAAAGAAACAGATTTACAAAAACCGAGAAAAAAGTAAGTAAGTAAGTAAGTTGTAAAAACTTATTCACAAAGAGTTCAAGGAAAAGAACGAAGCGTAAAAGCTACACACGATTAAGTAGTAAAGGGCGCACGGAGGATGCCTTGGCACTAGGAGCCGATGAAGGACGTGACAAACGACGAAATGCTACGGGGAGCTGTAAGTAAGCAAAGAGCCGTAGATATCCGAATGGGGGAACCCACCGCTTTTAAAAGGGCGGTACGCGAAAGCGAGGTAACGCAGGGAACTGAAACATCTAAGTACCTGTAGGAAGAGAAAGAAAAATCGATTTCCTTAGTAGCGGCGAGCGAAAAGGAAGGAGCCCAAACCAATGTGCTTGCATATTGGGGTTGTAGGACTCTCAACAAAGCGTATGACGAAGTATAGTAGAACTAGCTGGAAAGTTAGACCGTAGAAGGTAAAAGTCCTGTATACGAAATGCTAAGTTGGCGCGAGAGAGCACCTGAGTACGGCGGAACACGAGGAATTCCGTCGGAATCTACCAGGACCATCTGGTAAGGCTAAATACTACCTAGTGACCGATAGTGAACCAGTACCGTGAGGGAAAGGTGAAAAGAACCCCGGGAGGGGAGTGAAAGAGAACCTGAAACCGTGTGCTTACAAGTAGTCAGAGCCCTTTAGGGGGTGATGGCGTGCCTTTTGTAGAATGAACCGGCGAGTTACTTTATCATGCGAGGTTAAGTGGAAGACATGGAGCCGAAGCGAAAGCGAGTCTTAATAGGGCGAAATAGTATGATGGAGTAGACCCGAAACCAAGTGATCTACCCATGGCCAGGTTGAAGTTTAGGTAACACTGAATGGAGGACCGAACCAGGACACGTTGAAAAGTGTTTGGATGAGCTGTGGGTAGCGGAGAAATTCCAATCGAACTTGGAAATAGCTGGTTCTCTCCGAAATAGCTTTAGGGCTAGCCTCGTTGTGAGTTTACTGGAGGTAGAGCACTGTTTGGACTAGGGGCCCATCCCGGGTTACCGAATTCAGACAAACTCCGAATGCCAGATAAATATCAACGGGAGTCAGACTGCGGGTGATAAGGTTCGTAGTCGAAAGGGAAACAGCCCAGACCGCCAGCTAAGGTCCCAAATTGTATGTTAAGTGGAAAAGGATGTGATGATGCACAGACAACCAGGATGTTGGCTTAGAAGCAGCCACCATTTAAAGAGTGCGTAATAGCTCACTGGTCGAGTGACATCGCGCCGAAAATGTACCGGGGCTAAACATACAACCGAAGCTGCGGATATAACTAATGTTATATGGTAGGAGAGCGTTCTAACATCGTAGAAGCCGAGCTGTAAGGCGAGGTGGAGAGGTTAGAAGTGAGAATGCCGGTGTGAGTAGCGAAAGATAGGTGAGAATCCTATCCACCGAAAGACTAAGGTTTCCAGAGGAAGGCTCGTCCGCTCTGGGTAAGTCGGGACCTAAGGTGAAGCCGAATGGTGAAGCCGATGGACAACAGGTAGAAATTCCTGTACCACCAAATATCGATTGAGAGAAGTGGGGACAGAGGAGGCTAATTGATCGTCCTGATGGAATAGGACGTCTAAGCACAAAGGTTGAGTAGTAGGCAAATCCGCTGCTTGAAAAGACTGAAGTGTGATGGGGAGCGAAATAAAGTAGCGAAGTCAATGAAGCCAAACTCTCAAGAAAAGCCGCTATCGAGATAAGAGGTGCCCGTACCGCAAACCGACACAGGTAGTTGGGAAGAGAATTCTAAGGTGAGCGAGAGAACCATCGTTAAGGAACTCGGCAAAATGACCCCGTAACTTCGGGAGAAGGGGTGCCTACGAGAGTAGGCCGCAGTGAATAGGCCCAAGCGACTGTTTAACAAAAACACAGGTCTCTGCAAAACCGTAAGGTGAAGTATAGGGGCTGACGCCTGCCCGGTGCTGGAAGGTTAAGAGGAGTGCTTAGCGAAAGCGAAGGTATGAATTGAAGCCCCAGTAAACGGCGGCCGTAACTATAACGGTCCTAAGGTAGCGAAATTCCTTGTCGGGTAAGTTCCGACCCGCACGA
>NZ_JAGZRH010000007.1:0-130833 GCF_018381775.1 Veillonella sp.
TGTATTTAACAATACAGACGGCGTGGGAAGCCTAGGGCAATAGGGCGTAAAGGAGCGCAGCGACGCGTACGTCCATTGCATCAGGTTCGACGAAGCCCTTAAGGTATATATTTTAATTTAGATCATAGTCTTAACTACTTCCATGGGCGAGTGTGATAGGAAGCCGCGGCTAGTGGTAGGAGGAAAACTATATTCATACGGTAACGCGGCACAACGTGCCCATGTTACCGAACCGTAGATTAGTTGAGTTACTTTAAATTATGTAAATAAACTAGTTTTAAATGATATCTTAGTGCGAAGTACCTATAGTATCGCATATAAAAAGAAATTAAATAAGTTCATAAACCTGTTAATATATCTTCTATTGTAGTATCTATATAAAAATGAGCCCTATAAGCTACTTTAAAATAGCTTACAGGACTCATTTTTATTTATAATTATTTATTTCAAAATTATTTTATATACAAAAAAGAGCCGCCGAAGCGACTCTAGTTTTATTATTCTACACCAACCATTACGCTAGTGGATTTGATAACAGCCACAACTTCTTTGCCAACTGTTAAGCCTAATTCCTTAACGGATTGAACTGTAATATCAGCTGTAAGAATGTTATCGTTACCTACATTAATCTTTACAATTGCGTTTACAGCACCTTCTTGAATTTCAACGATTGTACCTTTTAATTGGTTTCTTGCGCTTAATTTCATGGAGTACTCCTTGTAAAAAATATACAATATAAATTTATATTTATTATATCATTATACAAAAAAATAACCGTGATGTATATCACATCACGGAATTTTATATATGGAGCGGGCGAAGGGAATCGAACCCTCCTCTCAAGCTTGGGAAGCTCGCATTCTACCGATGAACTACGCCCGCATGATGTACATATTGTATCATACTATAATATATACATTCAAGTGGAGCTTGTTTATATACTCTATACCCATAGTGGTTGCTGTATTGTATTGATATAAGAATAGATGTATAAAATAATGAGGAAGGAGGCATATGTATGTCAACAATTTATAAAATTCATAAATGGTTATCTATAGTTTCTGTGCTATTTTTCTTAATGTTTTGTATTACAGGACTTATCCTCATGTTCCGAACTGAATTAAATGCATGGGCTCAAGGAGGGTCACATCATTCTTCGTTATCAATGGCGATGAGCCAACAAGAAATGTCTATTTTTAATTATGCTGATGAAGGTGCCCTATTAGTGAAAGAAAAATATCCGTCTAAGGATATTTTAAATATTTCTCCAGCTATGGGGGCTGCACATATTTTACGGTATCGTATTATTGATTCTTCCGCAATTGTAGCACCTCCAGCGCGTATGGGGATGGGAGGGGATTATGCATTATATAATCCTAAAACAAAGGAGCTTATTACTATGCATCATGAAACGCCTGCACATCCTTGGGTTCGAAGTGTGTTACATACGCTTCACCAATTACATACTCGATTAGATCTTGGCAAAACAGGAATTTATATTGTAACGATTTTATCTTTTATATGTAGTTTATCTATTATTTCTGGTATTTTTTTATATGGTCCATTTCGTAAAAGCTTTGCTAAATCTACTGTATTGTCTAACTATATGAAATTAAGTACATTACACCGAGAATTTGCTATGGTTACTACTGTATGGGGATTTATCTTATGTATTACAGGTGTATGGATAGGTGGATTTTTTATTGCTAATGACAGCTATAATGAAGATGTACTACACACTGCAAAGCAAGAACTTTCAGTTGGTCAATCTGACATTTTACAACCATCTGAAGCTATCTCTCGAATTATGAAAGCATACCCAGATCGTCAGCTTATATCTATAGATTATCCATCTAAATTTAATAATCATCATTATGCATTTTATTTAGGTGCTGAAAATGATGATGATCCAGCTTTGTTTTTGGGCCAACCAGTCTATGCTAATTTATATACTGATTCTACTAAGGATATGTATTCTACAAAAAATATCCCCTGGTATTTTACAGGCATGACTACAATGATTAATCTCCATATTCATAATCATAATACGATGGCTCTTAAAATATTATGGGCCATCTGGGATATTG
Source organism: Veillonella sp. (assembly GCF_018381775.1). Taxonomy (GTDB): domain Bacteria; phylum Bacillota; class Negativicutes; order Veillonellales; family Veillonellaceae; genus Veillonella. Next base: position 2,088 of record NZ_JAGZRH010000007.1, read on the forward strand.
TTCTTATTGTAGGCATTGTGACTGGTATTATTATGACTATTAAAAAGAAATTTGGCAGAGCTAGTGCTACAGAATCTAAAGTATCGGCTGAGATAAAACATGTTTGGCATACACCAATCTGTTGTGGTACCTTAGTATTACTTGGATTTATTATGCCACTTTGGTCCAATCCAGTTACAAATACTATAGCAGGTATTTGTTTAACTATTCCTCTAGTTGTATTTTTTATTTCTTTAATTAGAGGATTTAATCATTAAGTTATTATATTCTTCATGTAGCTAATCAGCATGCTTCATTATTACTTTATTGATTATTTTCGAAGTGAAATGATATAATTAATTTAAATAAATAGTTTTTATGTATGAAAATCTGTATTTATATTTATAATTAAGAAAGTGGTAGTTATTATGAATTATATAAAAGCATTTATTCAGTCTGAATCATCTGGCGGTATTATGCTCTTACTTGCCGCTATTCTTGGTGTTATTACAGCAAATTCTCCGTTAGCAGAACAGTATTTCTCCTTAATGCATGTGTATTGGGGCCCTATGGATATATTGGAGTGGGTAAATGATGGGTTAATGGCGCTCTTCTTCCTATATGTGGGGCTAGAAATTAAATCCGAAATGATTGATGGTGAGCTGAATACAAATTCAAAACGACTGCTACCAGTATTAGCTGCCTTTGCAGGCGTTGTGACACCAGCCTTAGTATATTTCTTAATTGCTGGATCTGTGCCTGAGTATACTCATGGATGGGGGATTCCAACAGCTACTGATATTGCCTTTGCCATAGGTGTAATTATGATGCTAGGCAAGCGAGTATCACAAGCTATGAAAGCATTTCTTTCTGCATTAGCTGTTATTGATGACTTAATCGCTATTATTGTTATAGCCATTTTTTATGGTGCCGGCGTTGATTTCCCTTATTTGATTGGTGCTGCTATCGTAACAGGTGCATTATGGTATACTAATAAACAGGGATATGTTAGACCTGTATTATATGGTGTATTAGGTGCAGTTCTCTGGTATTTTGTATTAAAGTCTGGTGTTCATGCAACCATTGCAGGTGTTGTCTTAGCTATGACGATTCCCGCAGCAGGTAAACTTGATGGAGAAACAGTATATCCTATGCATAAATGGGCTGATAAACTGAAGCATTGGGTTAATTTCTTGATTATTCCTTTATTTAGTTTCTTAAATGCTGGTGTATCCTTTGCTGATGTTTCAGCAGATCACCTATTCCATCCTGTTGTACTAGGCGTTTCATTAGGCCTTATTTTAGGTAAACAGTTTGGTATTTTCTCTGCTGTTTTCGTTTTAGTTAAATCTAAGATTATTAAGATGCCTACTAATACAACATGGCCAGAAGTTTATGGTACGGCCATTGTTTGTGGTATTGGTTTTACTATGAGCTTATTTGTAGCTACATTGGCATTTCCACCTGGTGTAACTCAAGAAATGTCTAAAATTGGTATCTTTATAGGATCTATTATTTCTGGTTTATTAGGTGCTATAGTATTAATTGTGGCTTACAAAATAAGAACTCTTAAGCACAAATAATAAACGTATTATATTAGGAAGGAATCATATGGAACGGATATTTGTATTTTTACGTTCTCCTGGTTCGGCTACTGCTGTTTTACTAGGAGCTACACTTATTGCATTAATCGTAGCAAACTCTCCATTGGCAACACAATATATGTCGCTGGTTAATTTAAAACTAGGTCCATTAACAACGATGGAGTGGGTTAATGATGCATTAATGGCGATTTTCTTCCTCTTTGTTGGGTTAGAAGTAAAACGTGAATTGGTAAGTGGTGAACTTAATACGAATGCTAAGCGTATCATGCCTGGTATTGCTGCATTATTCGGTGTATTAGTACCGGCTATTATTTATTATCTTATTGCTGGTTCTAGTGAAGTTTATGTTCATGGTTGGGCTATTCCAACAGCGACTGACATTGCCTTTGCTATAGGTGTTATAACTGCATTAGGCTCTAGAGTTCCTAACTCTATGAAGGTATTTTTAACAGCCTTAGCGGTTATTGATGACTTAATTGCCATCATTGTTATTGCTATTTTTTACGCATCGAATCTTAATCTTTTTTATCTAGTAGGTGCTGTTATTGTAACGGGCTTATTGATTTATTGTAATCGGTCTGGTTACGTTAGATCTTTGTCTTATATTATTCTTGGTATCATTTTATGGTACTGTATTCTTCGTTCTGGTTTACATGCTACAATGGCAGGCGTAATCTTGGCGATGACAATTCCTGAACGGGGCAAGATTGGTCGTAAATATGTTAGACCAATGCAACATTGGGAACATTATTTATCTAACTGGGTAAGCTTTGTTATTGTTCCTATTTTTGCTTTCTTTAATGCCGGTGTAAGTCTTGGTGGATTTGGTGTAGCAGATTTAACACATCCAGTTGTTTTAGGCGTTGCCCTAGGTCTTATTTTAGGGAAACAAATCGGTATCTTTGGTGCTATGTTTGGCATGATTAAGTTAGGTATTGTACCTATGCCAGCAGAAGCTAACTGGAAATTTATTTATGGTACATCCATTGTATGTGGTATTGGTTTTACTATGAGTATATTTGTTTCCGTTTTAGCTTTTGATCCAGGTCATGCTCAAGAGATGGCTAAGGGTGGGGTATTAATCGGCTCTATTATTTCTGCCATTATAGGTTATACATACTTACGTATAGTTGGTGCTAATCGTAAAGAGTGTCATATTGGTTTGTATCATAACTGCTAAAATTAAATAGTATTAGTAAAGTCTCCATTATTGACTCCCATACATCTAATGTTAAATTATATTTTTCTTAGATAAAGTAGTCTATAATGGAGATTTTGTTTCATTGGTATCTTAGATTTCTATGATATATATATAGTATTATAGTTGAAATGTAGTTAATTAATTGCGTTATACATGCATTTTTTGTATTACTATCTCAATATGGTTTATAGATTATTTAAAACTATATAGTATACTATTTGTCGTAAGGTGGGGTGTATATGGTTAAAAAAATAATTATTGCATGTACGCTTGTTTGTATGACTACAATGGTATCATCTATTTCATTGGCGAAAACGATTGATAAGGGACAACGGGGGCACCATGTAAGTAAGGTGCAAACAATGTTAAAGCATCAAGGTTTTTTGCATGATTCTGTAGATGGCATTTATGGTCATAACACAGAACAGGCCGTACGAAAATTTCAAAAGTCAAAGGGACTTGCTGTCGATGGGCGTGTTGGTCCTGCAACAATGAATGCTTTAGAAAAGATGGAGACTCGATATGGTGGTCATGGTACAGCATTAAGTCATGATGGTGTGCCGAATAAATACTCTCGAGTGTTAACTATGCAGGCTAGTGCATATTCTGCTCAAGATCCTGGAAATGGAAATTATACGGCTACAGGTAGTCGCTTGAAGAAGGGAATTGTATCTGTAGATCCAAAATTAATTCCATTAGGTACGAGATTATACATTGAAGGATATGGTTATGCTGTAGCTGATGATGTTGGTGGTGCTATTAAAGGTCATAGAATTGATTTAGCCTACGATTCACGTTCTGAAGCATTGCAGTTTGGTCGTCAAACTGTGAAGGTTTACGTTTTATAATAAAAGCTCTCTAGTTCATATATTATTGTAATAGACTATAAAGTCAAATTTTACAGTATTATATGAGGTCTAGAGAGTTTTTTATTTTGCCGAATTATAGTGTTTTTATAACCTCGAATATTCGGAAATTATGGTATAATAAATAATAGATATATTTGAGATAACTCATGATTTTTATTGAATGAGTACAATCAATAGTTATATGATGAATGGTAAAGGAAATTCTATGGATAAAGTACGGCGTGTGGAACGAATGGTGGCAATGACAAAATTGTTAGTTGATTCACCGCAAAAATTGATTCCTTTAAATTATTTTTGTGACTTCTTTGGCATGGCTAAATCTACAGTTAGTGAAGATTTAACCTGTGTTAGACAGTCTATGGAACACTTTCAACTGGGCACATTAGAAACAGTGGCTGGTGTGGCAGGCGGGGTACGTTTTATTCCTCATCGGAAGGGTACTCAAGCAAATGATATTCTACGAGATGTACAGGCTCGTTTAATGGAACCAGATCGCATTATCCCTGGTGGGTTTATTTATATGTCTGATATCTTGTATGACTGGCATGTAATGACTCGTCTTGGAGAAATTATAATGACTCGCTTTATGGACCGCAATCCAGATTATATTTTGACGGTTGAAACGAAGGGGATTCCTTTAGCTGTCATGGTGGCTAGAGCGTTTAATAAACCTCTCGTTATTGCTCGTCGTGATAGTAAAGTAACAGAAGGGTCTGCTATTAGTATTAACTATGTAACTGGCTCCTCTGGTCGTATTCAAATTATGACGCTTACTAAACGTGCTATTCCACCGAATGCTAGGGTCTTAATTATCGATGACTTTATGAAAGCTGGAGGTACAGCAAAAGGTCTTAAAGAACTTGTTCTTGAAATGAGTGGTATTGTAGTTGGTACGGGTGTTCTTGTATCAACGGCAGAACCAAACCCAAAATTAATTGATGATTATGAATCATTATTTACCTTCTATGGTATCGATGAAAACACAAAGAAAATAAGTATTGAACCAGTATTTGATGAAGAGTAAAGATTAATATTAAGTACATAATAGGTTGGTATAATAGTTTTATATTAAATATTAGCCAATGGGTTAAAAATGTAATTAATATTAAAATATCAAACATATAAGAGATGATAGATAATAGATAGGAGATTACTATGAATATTGCAAGTCTCATTTTAGCTGCTGGTAAGGGTACGCGCATGAAATCTAAACTGCCAAAGGTATTGCACAAGGTTGGCGGTAAAGCTATGGTAGAGCGCGTGCTTGAAACCGTTCAGTCAATCGGTACAAATCGCGATGTGGTTATCGTAGGTTTTGGTGGTGATGCAGTACAAAATTATTTAGGTGAACGCGCTGAATTTGTTCGTCAAGAAGAACAAAATGGTACAGGGCATGCCGTAAAAATGGCTCAACCAGTACTTGGTGATTATGATGGTACAATCTTATTGTTGTGTGGTGATACTCCGCTCGTTACGAAGGAAAGCTTAGAAGCTCTTTTAGAGGAGCATAAAAACTCTGGTGCAGCTGCTACGATTTTAACAGCACATATGCCTGATCCAACAGGTTATGGTCGCATTATTCGTAATGAAGCTGGTTCCGTAGTTCGCATTGTAGAACAAAAGGATGGCAAACCAGAGGAATTAGCCGTTCAAGAAGTAAATACTGGTATGTACGCTTTTGATAGCAAAAAGTTATGGCCTTGCTTAGATCAACTATCTGATGATAATGCACAAGGTGAATTGTATATCACAGATGTAGTTGGTATTCTTGTAAAGGGTGGCGATAAGGTAAGCGCCTATATGACAAAGAATTTTGAAGAATCGTTAGGCGTAAACTCTCGTTTACAATTAGCAGAAGCGGAATCCATTTTAAAACATCGTAAAAATGTTGAGTTAATGACAGCTGGTGTAACTATTATTGATCCTGCAAATACTTACGTAGCTCCTGAAGTAACAGTAGGCGCCGATACAATTTTGCATCCTGGTACAATCCTTGAAGGTAATACTGTAATAGGTGAGCGTTGTGAAATTGGTCCCCATACTCGTTTAACTAATGTGAAAGTTGGTAATGATACGATTATCCACTTCACTTATGGTCATGATTGTGAAGTCAAAGATGGCGTAGATGTAGGTCCATATGTTCACTTACGTCCTAATACTGTGCTTGGCAATAAGGTTCATGTAGGTAACTTCGTAGAGGTTAAAAATTCCAATGTTGGGGAAGGCACTAAGTTCCCACATCTATCTTATATCGGCGACAGCGACGTAGGTTCTGGCGTTAATATTGGATGTGGTACGATTACTGTAAATTACGATGGCAAAGTTAAACATCGTACGACAATTGGCAATGGTGCTTTTGTAGGTTGTAATAGTAATCTAGTAGCTCCTGTGACAGTAGGTAATTATAGCTATGTAGGTGCAGGTTCTACCATTACTAAAAATGTACCAGATAAGGCGTTAGCCGTAGGTCGTAGCAAGCAAATTGTGAAAGAAAATTGGGTAACAGACGATACTTTCAAAAAGAAATAAAAAAATATTATAAATTTTTAACACAATTTGAGCAAAATAGTATACAATAAAAAGGCAATAGTGTGTATCTGTAATGGATGATTATGGATAAGTAACCAGTATAGGAACAAATGAAAGGGTAACAAAATGGCATTTGAAGACGGCAAAAAACTCAAGATTTTCACAGGTAATGCAAATCCTGCATTGGCAAAGGAAATTTGTGATTATTTAGGTTTGCCTTTAGGTGAAGCATTTGTAGGTCGCTTTAACAATGGCGAAGTACAAATTATGATTGATGAAAGCGTACGTGGCAAAGATGTATTTATCATTCAACCAACAAGCTATCCTGTAAACGATAATTTAATGGAATTAATGGTTATGGCTGATGCGTTAAAACGTGCTTCTGCTCGTCATATTACAGCTGTAGTTCCTTACTACGGTTATGCTCGCCAAGACCGCAAAACTCGTGGTCGTGAACCAATTACTGCAAAATTAGTAGCAAACTTGATGCAAACTTCTGGTATTACACGTCTTGTAACAATTGACTTGCATGCAGGTCAAATTCAAGGCTTCTTCGATGTGCCAGTAGATCATTTATATGGTGCATCCATTTTAGCTAAATACATTAATGAAAAAAATCTTGAAGATGTTATTGTAGTATCTCCAGATCTTGGCGGTGTTACAAGAGCTCGTGATTTGGCTGACCGCATTGGTGCGCCAATCGCAATCATTGAGAAAAAACGCCCTGAACCAGGTGTTGCTAAGGTTATGAACCTTATTGGTGATGTAAAAGGTAAAAACTGTATCATTGTTGATGATATTGTAGACACAGCAGGTTCCCTTGTAGAAGGTGCTAAAGCATTAGAAGAATTTGGTGCAAAATCTGTTATGGCTGCCGTTACCCATGCTGTATTAACAGATCCAGCAAGTGAACGCATTGCAAACTCCAACATTAAAGAGCTTATCGTAACAAACACAATGCCATTACCAGAAAATTGCAAATTGGATAATGTAACGCAATTATCTGTAGCCCCATTGTTAGGCGAAGCAATCATGCGTATCTTTCATGAAGTTTCAGTAAGTAATTTATTTGATAAATAATAGGTGATTCTTGAAGTTAGTAGTAGGCCTTGGTAACCCAGGTAAGCAATATGAAGTAACAAAACATAATATTGGATTTATGGTCATCGATGCCATTGCGGATAGCGTTTCTCACACTCCTTGGAGAGAGGAACAAAAGGCAGAGGTGTGCAGTATTAATGTAGCTGGTGAAAAGGTATTGCTTGTAAAGCCTCAAACATTTATGAATGCAAGTGGCGAATCTGTAGGTCCATTAATGCGATACTACAAGATCGATCCATCTGATGTGTATTGTATTTATGATGATATGGATTTACCAGTAGGCAAATTACGTATTCGACCAAATGGTAGTTCTGGTGGGCATAATGGGATTAAATCTTTAATCTCCCATATTGGAACAGAAAATTTTCCACGTTTTCGCGTAGGTATTGGTCGTCCATTACCACAATGGACTGTCATTGACCACGTGTTAGCACCATTTAGCGAAGAATCACAAGAGAAAGTACAAAAAGGTATCAAAGACACAGTAAAAGCTGTATTAGGTACTTTAGAGGTGGGCATAGACAAAGGGATGAATCAGTTTAATCCTAAGCGTCGTCCACAGCGATAAATAACATGCAAAAGGGCATGAGTCTCATTGAGATTCATGCCTTTTTTACGAGGTATATATGAGTAATCAAGAAAGAATGCCTTTTGTAGAGGCCTTAGAATCATATAAAGAACAACACTTTGTGCCCTTTCATACACCAGGTCATAAAATTGGTGTTGAAGCGCCTCAGCGACTAAAAGACTGGATGGGACCAGCATTGCTATATGATTTAGGTGTTATGTACGCCTTAGATGACTTACATGAGCCAGAAGGGGAATTAAAGGAAGCACAAGACTTAACAGCTGAGTTATATGGTGCTGATCACTGTTGGTTTTCCATCAATGGTACAACGGCCTTGATCGAAGCCATGATTATGGGATCTGTAGGTCCTGATGAGACCATTATCATTCCTCGTGAAGCGCATCGTTCCGTTATAAGTGGTTTAGTCTTATCTGGTGCAAAGCCTGTCTATATGGATTGTCAGTTTGATGAGCGATGGGGTATTCCTTTAGGAGCATCTTTAGAAGATGCAGTTAGAACAATGGAGGAGCACCCAGAGGCTAAGGCGATTCTCTTAGTCTACCCAAATTATTATGGTGTAGGTGTAGATATTGTAAATATTGTAAAAGAAGCACATAAACGAGGTTTAATAGTTCTTGTTGATGAAGCGCACGGACCTCATTTACCATTTTCAGAAAATTTACCTGTTGAAGCCATTGCGGTAGGTGCAGATTTAGTGGCACAAAGCACGCATAAATCGGTAGGTTCTTTGACACAAACCTCTTGGCTATTAGGACAAGGTGAAAGAATTAATAAACGTCGTATTACGCAAATGCATCAAATACTACAAAGTACGAGTCCTAATTATATTTTCCTTGCCTCCTTAGATATGGCGCGTCATCAATTAGCCACCGAAGGTAAGGCGCTAATAAGTCGAACCGTAGAATTGAGCCTATATTTGCGTAATGAGCTCAATAAGATTTCAGGTATTACTACTATGGAATACACAGATATTCAAGACCGGGTTACAAACTATGATGTTACTAAAGTATTAATCGATGCAAAAGAACTCGGTTTAACCGGTGTTGAGTTTGAACGTATGTTGCGAAAACAACGTATTGAAGTAGAACTGGTGCAAGCTCATCATGTACTAGTGCTTATTACAATTGGTGATACAAAAGAATCGGTAGATGCTCTTATTAAGGCTGTACAAGCTGTAAGTGATGATGTATTATGTGAGGCTTCTAGAGATGCAGCTACAAATGATAAGGCGGTTCAATCACTTAGTAAAGATTCCGCGCTGTTACCATTGCCTCAAGTTCGTGTGACACCGCGCAATGCCATGTATGCTCATCGTGAGCAGGTTCCGTTAAGTGAAGCATTACATCGTATTGCTGGGGAGACTATAGCTTATTATCCTCCAGGGATTCCTTGTGTAGCCGTAGGTGAAGTGATTAGTAAGTCTGTGTTACAATATATAGAGAATCGAAAGGCTCTAGGTTATGTGCCGAATGGAGCCGATGATATGACATTAGAAACGATTTGGGTAATACAGGAGTAATTATGGGGACTTTAATTATATTAGAAGGCGGAGATGGTAGTGGCAAAGCTACGCAAACTAAACTATTAGTAGAACGCTTAACCAAGGAAGGACATGCAGTTAAATCTGTAAGCTTCCCTAATTACGATAGTGGCGCTGCTATGCCTATCAAAATGTATTTAGCCGGCGAATTTGGCAAAGATGTACATGATGTAAATCCCTATGTGGCAAGTTCTATGTATGCTATCGACAGATTTGCTTCCTTTAGAACTGATTGGGAACAGTTTTACGAAAATGGGGGCATCATCATTGCAGATCGCTATACGACGTCTAATATGGTCCATCAAATGGTAAAATACGACGATCCTAAAGAACGTACTGCTTTTTTAGATTGGCTTGAAGATTTTGAGTTTCAAAAATTTGGCTTGCCTACACCTGATGCAGTATGTTTATTAGATATGCCTCTTGAAGTGAGTGAAGCCCTTATGGCAGAGCGCACTGGTAAAACGGGAGGTAATACAGGGGATATTCATGAAGGAAATCATCAGTATTTAGTAGCCGTTCACGATGCCTATGAAGAGCTAGTAGAACGCTATCAATGGCACCGTATTCCTTGTGCTACAAAAGATGATTCCAGTCAATATGCATTACGCACCATTGAAGAAATTCATAACGATGTATATCAAGCTGTAGTAAATCTACTACCTTAGGATAGGGCGACTCTTTTAAAAGTCGCCTTTTTCTTATATAATATTAATATTGAGCATGTATTGATAGGAGGGGCTATGACATATTTTGATTCTATAATTGGTCAAGATTCGATCAAGGCACACCTATCGGAACTTGTAAGTCGCAATGCATTGCCACATAGTCTTTTGTTTTATGGTGAAGCAGGTCTTGGTAAACTAGATATGGCAATCGGTTTGGCATCCTTATTATTAGGACGTCAAGTATTCTCTCAACCCAAGGGAGAATCATATTTAGCTGACGTTAAAGAAGCACGTCTTGCTAATGGTGAGACTGAAAAACGCATCGAAGCAGAAGGTTTGCCTATCTATATGGATAAGGGTGATGCCTTTTGGATTCGTCCCATGAAGACGACCTTAAAGGTGGAGCAGTGGTATTCCTTATTACAAGACCATCTGTCTGTGGCTGGGAATGGGAACCGCGTTGTCATTGTGGAGGACTTTCACACGGCCAATGCAGTTATGGCAAATGCCATGTTAAAAACCATTGAAGAACCACCTGAACAGGTGTATTTCATCATAATTACGAACAAGATTAACACTGTGTTACCAACTATCATTTCAAGATGTATGGGCATTGGTTTTAATAGTGTTGATATAGATACTATTCGCAAGGCTCTCGTAGCACGAGGTCTTGCTGGTGATATAGAACAAGCCTTGTTAGCCGGTCACGGTAATCCACAATTAGTGGAGAAGTTGGCCACTCAAGGTCGTATTGAGATGCTAGAGTTAGCTGTTAAGGTAATGGACATGCTCGCCTTTGAAACGAGATGGTTTTCTATGATTTCTCTAGCTTGTGAAAGCTTACCTCGTGAAAGTCTAACAGAGTTAATGCACTGGCTGCGCCTTGTGAGTAGAGATATGATGGCTCTTAAAATGGGAGCTCAAGACGGACAATTACAAGTACCTATGTACAAAACTCAATTATTACGATTATTACCGCGCTGGTCTATGCAAGCATTGTCTCAGGTCATTACTGAAACATTGCAAGCGGAACGGGCTTTGCGTTTACATATAAAAACCGCTCTCGTGGTGGACGGTCTTAGTATCGCCCTTCATGATGCTCGGGAGGAGGATTAAATGCTAACCATAGTTGGCGTACGCTTTAAAAAGGCGGGGAAGATTTACTATTTCCTGCCTGAACAATTAGAACTATCCATTGGAGATGGAGTTATCGTTGAAACAGCACGTGGTGTTGAATACGGTACAGTTGTGATTGGACCAAAAGAGGTCTTCGAAGATACTGTTGTAACACCTGTTAAGCCTGTCATTAGAAAGGCTACACCAAAGGATTTAAAACAAATTGAGAAGAACAAAGAACGCGAAGAAAAAGCCTTTGAAATTTGTCTCGAAAAAATCGAAAAACGTAAGTTACCGATGAAGCTCATCAATGTGGAATACACATTTGATATGAATAAGATTATATTTTTCTTTACCGCTGATGGTCGTATCGACTTCCGTGAACTAGTTAAGGATTTGGCCACTGTATTTAGAACGCGCATCGAGTTACGTCAAGTAGGCGTGCGCGATGAGGCTAAGGTGCTAAATGGGATTGGTGCTTGTGGTCGACCTTTATGTTGTTCTAATTTTTTAGGTGATTTTACACCTGTTTCGATTCGTATGGCTAAGGATCAAAACTTGAGCCTAAACCCTACGAAGATTTCTGGTGTTTGTGGTCGTTTGATGTGCTGCCTCAATTACGAAGATGATTTATATAAAAAGGGTGGAGACCTATACGTGAAGAAGGAACGCCCTCAAGCCCCTCAAGATGTGGCGCCTCCAGGTATTGGTAAGGAGGTCGTGACCGATGAAGGCATTGGTAAGGTCTTGAAGGTAAATCATCACAAGCATACTGTAAAGGTGCAGCTCGAAGCTGGTCGTACTATAGATTTGAAATGGTCCGAGGTGGCATTGCCTGATGAATGATCAAGAACGACTTGATGATTTAATTATAGATGGCTTACAGCTTTATCAGCGTACTGATATGTTTCGCTTTTCCTTTGACGCTATTGCGCTCATTCACTTTTGTCATTTCAATAGTCGTCATTCTTATGTTGATCTAGGTACGGGAACAGGTGTTATGCCACTCATTGGTACATCATTAGGAGCGGGCCATATAACGGGTATAGATATCAACAAAACTCTTATTGAGTTAGCTCAGCGTAGTGTAGAACATAATCATAAACAAGATGTGGTAACGATGTTGTGTGGCGATTATCGCCATATGTCCTACCGAGATCTACAAGATAAGCCCTTTGATGGTGTTATTGTAAATCCCCCTTTTTATGATTCTGAAAGCGGTGCAGAGCCTACGTCTGAAGAACGGGCCTTGGCACTTCATGATGGACATACAACATTAGAAGAGGTTTTGAAAGCTGTACAGTCCTTTATTAAGTGTAAAGGTCGCTTGTGGATGATTTATAGTGCTAATCGCTTGCAATATGTATTGCATGAACTAGAAACAGCTAACTTTCAAGTTAAGCGAATTCGATTTATTCACGGTATGATAAATAAGCCAGCTAAGCTGGTGCTCATAGAGGCTCTTTATCAAGGTCAGGCAGGCCTTGTACTAGAGCCGCCACTTATCGTTTATGAGAAGCCTAATGTGTACACGAAGGAGGTGTCCTCTTGGTATGAACGATAACGAATGGGGCACCTTATACTTGGTGCCCACTCCGATAGGTAATTTAGAAGATATGACGTATCGTGCAGTTCGTATCTTAGGTGAAGTCGATGCTATCGCCGCAGAGGATACGCGCCATACGGGCATACTATTAAAACACTTTGATATTAAGAAACCTTTGATTTCTTATCATGAACATAATAAGGAAGAAAAGGGTGCTTATATTATTGAGCTTTTGTTAGAGGGACAGTCTATTGCCTGTGTTAGTGATGCAGGCATGCCTGCCATTTCTGACCCAGGGGCAGACCTAGTAACAAAAGCTATTGAAGAAGGTGTAACGGTAGTGCCTCTACCCGGTGCAAATGCGGCGTTAACAGCGCTTATTGCATCCGGTCTAGATACCAAATCGTTTACCTTCGCTGGTTTCTTGCCTAAACGGGGGAAACATAGGGTTGAAGAATTACAACGACTTTCACAAGTAACGGGAACACTCATGTTTTATGAAGCGCCTCATCGATTGCAAGAGGTGTTACAAGATATGTATGAAGCCTTTGGCAATCGTTCCATTACGGTGGCAAGGGAGTTGACTAAGAAGTTTGAAATCTTTGTGCGCACTGATTTGGAAAGTCTTGTAAATGATTTAGAACAGCTCACCTATAAAGGGGAATTCGTCCTCATCGTAGGTGGTGCCGATACAGTAGAATCTGACATTAGTGAAGTGTCAGACGAACCAGTATCGTATGTAGATGCTGTACAAGCTCTTGTGGATACAGGGGTACCTAAAAAAGAAGCAATTCGCCAGGTGGCAAAGCGTTTTAACGTTTCCCGCCGGGATGTATATAATATTGTAGAACGTTAAACCTTCCCATTCGAAGGTTAGAAGGAGGCTCATCATGGGAGACACAAAAAAAACGTATTATATTACGACACCAATTTATTATCCAAGTGCTAAGTTGCACATTGGTCATACGTATTGTACATCTGTAGCTGATACAATCGCTCGATTCAAGCGTTTGGCTGGTTATGATGTACGTTTCTTGACTGGTTCTGATGAACATGGTCAAAAAATTCAACGTGCTGCAGAAGCGCAAGGTATTACACCTCTTGAATACACTACGAATATCGTAAATGGCTTTAAAGCATTATGGGAAAAGATGCATATCTCCAACGATGACTTCATTCGTACCACTGATGAACGCCATGAAAAGGTAGTGCAAGAACTCTTCACAAAAGCTTATGAAAAAGGCGATATTTACAAGGCTGAATATGAAGGTTGGTATTGCACACCGGACGAAACATTTTGGACAGAGCAGAAGCTAGGGCCTAATAATACTTGTCCGGATTGTGGTCGCCCTGTAGAGCGCGTTAAAGAGGAAAGTTATTTCTTCAAACTCGGTAAATATACTGATCAATGGTTGAAATTTATCGAAGAAAACCCTGATTTTATTCAACCTGAATCTCGTCGTAACGAGATGATTCAATTCGTAAAACAAGGTCTTGAAGACTTGGCTGTTTCTCGTACATCCTTTGACTGGGGTATCAAGGTACCATTCGATCCTAAACATGTTGTATATGTTTGGTTCGATGCATTAGTAAACTATATTAGTGCACTCTCTCCATTTGATGGGGATGGCGAATTATACAAAAAATACTGGCCAGCAGATCTCCATTTAGTAGGTAAGGAAATTGTACGTTTCCATACAATTATTTGGCCTATGATGCTCATGAGCCTTGAGTTGCCATTGCCTAAAAAGGTATTTGGTCACGGCTGGATGATCGTTGACGGTACAAAGATGAGTAAATCTTTGGGGAATGTTATTGACCCAATTCCATTGATCGATACATATGGTGCCGATTCTTTGCGTTATTATTTATTAAGTGAAATTACGCTTGGCAATGATGGTAACTTCACATTGCCTAATTTCGTTACAAAAATCAATGCGGACTTATCTAATGACTTAGGTAATTTGTTGAATCGTACCATTGCCATGATTGAAAAATACCATAGTGGTGTGATTACAAAATGCGATGATATGGATGATTTGGATCGTGATGTTTCCACATTGGCTGTTCAAACGACAAAAGATTTTGAAGCAGCTATGGAAAATATGGAGCTTAATAAAGCTATTAAGTCCGTATGGGCCTTTATTGGTCGCATGAATAAATACATTGACGAAACAATGCCTTGGGTATTGGCTAAATCTGAAGAAGCTCATGATAAAGCACGCTTGCAATCTGCTATGTATCACTTGGCAGAAGCATTGCGTATCATTGCCATCTTAGTAAGCCCTGTTATCCCTGTAGGTGCTCCAAAGATTTGGGACCAATTAGGCCTTCCGGGCTTTAGTGATGCTACATTAGAAGATGCTAAAACTTGGGGCGCATTGACAACAGGTACAAAGGTTGTAAAAGGCGATCCTATCTATCCACGTTTTGAAATTCCTGAAATGGTAGAAGTAGTTGCGAAAGAGGAAGTTGAAAACTCTGTAGATACATCTAATATTCCACCATTAAAAGAAAATATTACATATGATGACTTCGAAAAACTTGATCTTCGGGTTGCAAAAGTTGTAAGTTGTGAAAAGGTTCCTAAGTCTAAGAAGTTGTTGAAGTTTGTATTGGATATCGGCATTGAAGAACGCACAGTATTAAGTGGTATCTCTCAATATTACGAACCAGAAACTATGGTTGGTAAAAAGGTAATTTACTTGTCTAACTTGGCTCCTAAGAAGATGATGGGCATCGAGTCTTATGGTATGATTTTGTCCGCATCTGATTGGGAAGAACATTTAGAAGTAACAAATATCGAATCTTTACCAGCAGGAAGTGTGGTTAAATAATGAAACTCTTTGATACACATGCTCATGTGAATGACGGTCGTTTTGATAATGACCGCGATGAGATGTTACAAGCCTGCTTTGATGCAGGCGTAGAATACATTATGATTCCAGGGGTAGATAGAGGTACTGTTGAATCAGGACTAGCTTTAGCAAAACAGTATGACCGATTATATGCCGCTGTAGGTACACATCCTCATGAGTCTAAAGATTTTACAGAAGAAGACTATGAGTTCTATAAGGATCAAGCCCTTAACAACGATAAGGTCCGCGCTATAGGTGAAATTGGATTAGATTATTACTATGATTTTTCTGACCGTGAAACACAGAAACGCGTATTCATTCGTCAATTAGAGCTTGCTCGTGAAGTAGATTTGCCAATTATCATTCATGACCGCGATGCGCACGGGGATATTATGAATATCTTGCGCAATGAAGGTAAGGATAATTGGGGCATTTTCCACTGTTATTCTGGTAGCTGGGAAATGGCAAAAGAAGCTATTAAATTAGGATTCTACATATCCTTTGCGGGCCCTGTGGTATTCCCTAAGTCTACAAACCTTAAAGAAGTAGCTAAACAAGTACCATTAGATCGAATTCTTATTGAAACAGACTCACCATATTTGACACCACCTCCATTTAGAGGCCGTCGCAATGATCCAAGCAAAACTCAATTTGTAGCAGAGGAAATTGCAAGTCTTAAAGGCATTGATGTTGATGAGTTTTCAGAGATTGCCTATAATAATGGTAAACATGTATTTGGTATTAAATAACTAGAATAATAAATTATAAAACGCGATTCTCCCATATCGGTGAGAATCGCGTTTTTCTATGGTATACTTAAGTATATTCATACTGAACTATAGTAAGTCGAGGTTAGTAGCATGAAACGTATTGCATTTATAGATTTAGGATCCAACTCCGTTCGTTTTGTCATTTATGAGATTTCTAAGACCGGTAGTTATCGACTCATATATCAAGAAAAAGAAAGTGTCCGTTTAAGTGAAAATATGTGGGGCACTCATGAGTTAACGAAAGAGGCAATGGAGCGTTCTTTGCGCGCATTAAAAGGCTTTGTTCATATGGCGGATGCTATGGAGGTAGATACCATAAAAGCTGTTGCTACGGCTGCAGTACGTCTAGCTAAAAATGGAGATGCTTTTATTCAAGCTGTAAAAGAACGAACTGGCCTTAATTTAGAATGTATTGCTGGTGAGGAAGAGGCTCGCCTTGGGTTCCTTGGGGTTATTAATACGATTGGACTCAAAGATTTTATTATCTTTGACTTAGGTGGTGCTAGTACAGAGGTAACGCTAGTAAAAAATCGACATATCGTGAAAGCTGTTAGCTTACCTATAGGGGCTCTAACTTTAACGGGAACCTATCAAAAAGGTGATGAGTATACTCCTAAAGAACTAGAAAAGATGACGAAGGCCGTAAAGAAAACCATTAAGGAACATACGTGGCTACAAAATATAAAACTACCTCTATTAGGTATAGGTGGTACAGCTCGTAATATTGCTAAAATAGACCAACGTAAGCTATCATATCCTATTACGAAACTACATAATTATGAGCTACCATATCATAGATTTCACGAAATCTTGGAAGATGTAAAAGGTAAATCCTTAGAGGCTCGTAAAAAAATTAGTGGTTTATCATCGGACCGTGCAGATATTATCATTGCAGGACTTACTATAGTGGATGAACTATTTAACTATGTAAATACTAAGACACTCGTTGTGGGCGGTTGCGGTTTACGGGAAGGTTTGTTTTTCGATTATTATGGAGAGAATTATTTAGGCGGAAATTCAATTATCGACGATATTTTAGTCCACTCTGCAGAAAATGTACTGCTAGGTATGACAAAGCATGAGCTAGTGCATGCTAAGTATATTACGAAATTAGCTACCACTTTGTATGATGCATTAGAGCCACTTCATAAGGCGGATAAGAATTTTAGACGATGCTTAATCGCAGCGGGATTATTGCATGATATAGGCAAACGAGTTAACTATTATAGTCATGCCCGCCATGGTTGTTACATGTTAGTTAATAGTAATTTATATGGCATTTCCCATGTGGAACAAGCTTTTAGTGCATTTTTAGTGATGAACTCTCATGGCTTGACGCCAAAGGAATATAAAAATTTCTTGTATGGTAAATTATTAGATCAAGAGCAACGCTTATTAGGGCAAAAACTTTCCATTATTTTAGCCATAGCAGAGGCTCTTGATGAAAGTCATGAACAATTTATTAAGCGGTTAGAGGTAAATATTAAATATACCAGTGTAGTTATAAAGGTATTTTACCTAGAGGGACGCGATGTAAGTGTCACAAAAACTGCTGTAGAAAAGCTTTCAAAATCTTTCAAAAAGGAATTTGAGAAAACATTAGAAATAGAGTGGCATGAATCTCGTAAGGAGGCATAATGGCATTACCAAAAGCATTACGATATGCGGTGTTACATGTGGGCTCCAGTAGCATGAGCATTACCATATTAGAATATAAAGGCATAGACGATGTACGTGTTATCGATTATGCAGCGCGAGAAGTAACCTTTGGGGAAGAATTATTTCAAACCTCTCGGTTGAGTTTTAAAACAATTGAAGAAATCTGTCATATTTTAAAAGGATATAAACAATTAATGGCCGATTATGGCGTGACTCGTTCCAAACTATATGGTACGACAGTAATACGTGAGGCTGCTAATCGTCGTAGTATTTTAGACCAAATTTATATTCAAACAGGTATGCGTGTTGAGGTCATCGATATGCCGAAAGAGGTATATTACAAATACGCCTTGCTATATTACAAGATGACACATCAATACCATCTAACTGATCCTACAAAGGCTACATTATTCTTAGATATTACATCTGGTGGGGTCGGTTTAACAGTTTGGCGTGGTGAAAGCTTACTGTTCCAACGCAATATGCATAGTGGTTCCTTACGTGTTATGGAGTCATTTAATCGAAATCAACGATCTTCTATATCATTTCCAAGGGCTATCACGGAATATTTACATCGTATGATTGGACCACTCCGTGAAGAACTACAAACCTTTAATATTGATAGTATTGTCTTATCTGGTGACGAAGCGCAATATATGACTCATTTAATGGGACAAGAAAATAATAAAGAAGATATCATTACTGTTGAGCCAGAACGATTTAAAGGTCTTATAAATTCTTTTGATGGTGTAACTGCAACAAAGTTGATGAACCGTTATAAATTACCTGAATATAAGGCTAATATTTTAATGCCTACCATGATTTTGTTTAATGAAATTATTACGGCTATAGGGCCGAAATCATTAATTTTTAGTAGCTTTTCATTCTCTCAAGGTATTAGTTGGTTCTATGGGGTAGAGTCAGAGAATAATCCATTTATGTATCAGTTGCGGGAGCAAAATGCACAGTTAGCACGTGCTGTGGCCGCAAGATATCATACAGACCGTATTCATGATGCGGAGGTAGAAAAGTTTAGCGCTTTATTCTGTAAAGCTTTACGCCATAAAGGCTTACCGGAACGATGGGGATATTTATGTAGTATAGCTGCCATTCTTTGCTCGGTTGGCAAGTTTGTAAATTTACGAAATCATGGAGAGCATGCCTATCATATCGTAATGGGAACCGATATATTTGGGCTTTCAGAAGAAGAAAAACAAGTAGTAGCTAATGTTGTATATTACCACTACAAGGGAACACCAAATGATGACGATGCGTATTTCAATGCATTAACAGAATTACAAAAAATTCAGGTTACAAAGCTAGTAGCAATTATTCGTGTGGCTTGTGCACTCGATGCGGGGAGCAATCAAAAAATCTCTGATGTAACATTGGAAGAAAGAGATAATGTACTATATGTATTCTGTCGTACTAATGAGGATATCTCCCTAGAATGGTGGACCTTTAATCGAGATTCTGAATACTTTACAGAGGTATTTGGTATGGAAATCATACTAGTAAGGGGAGGGAATCGTCATGTTCAATAATGCAAAGTATTATTTTAACCGTGAATTGTCTTGGTTAAAGTTTAATCAGCGCGTCCTATTAGAGTCTATTGATACAAATACTCCTTTATTAGAACGACTCCGATTTATTGCCATTGCTAGCTCTAATTTAGATGAGTTCTTTATGATTCGCGTAGCTGGTTTACGCCATCAAGTTGTGAATGGCATTGTTAAGTACGATGCTGCTCATATGGATGCTAAGGCACAGTTAAAGGCTATTGATGAATCTGTACAACGTCTCGTATCGATGCAAAGTACGTATTTGAACAACGTACTGACTGAGCTTGAATCATATGGTTTCTATTTTACTGAACCCGATCAGTTAGATGTAAAATCAAAAGCTTGGTTACGCCATTATTTTGAAGAACATATTTATCCTGTAGTAACACCATTGGCTGTTGACTCTGGTCATCCATTCCCATTTTTAACAAATCATACGATTAATGCTATTGTGCGTATCTTTCAAATACAACCAGATGGTACTAAGGATTATAAGATTGCTATCTTGCCAATTCCATCTGTACTCGATCGTATTATTGAAATCCCAAGTCGAGGGAATAAGGAACATCGATTTGTTTACCTAGAGGATGTCATTACATATTACGCAAATCAGTTTTTCCAAGGTTATGGTATCGAAGATTATATGGTGTTTCGAATTACTCGTGATGCGGATTTAGAAATCGATGAAGAAGAAGCCACAGATTTGCTATCGGAAGTAGAGGCATCTTTGCGTCGTCGCCGTCGTGGTGATGCGGTACGATTAGAGGTGTGCGGTGAGGTAAAGGATAATTTATTAGACTTTGTGCTTACTAGTGTTGAATTAGAACCAAAGGATGTATACCGTATAGATGGTCATCTTGATTGTCGTATGTACTTTAATTTCTGTAACTATCCAGGCCTTGACCATCTTCGTTATGTGCCATTTGAACCTAAACTACCTAGTGAATTAGTTAATCATGAAGGTGAAAGTCTATTTTCTGTTATTGGAAAACAAGATCTTTTCGTCCATCATCCTTTTGAGTCTTTTGGTGTAGTAGAACAATTTATTGCACAAGCAGCTACAGATCCAGATGTGCTCGCTATTAAACAAACCTTGTATCGCGTAAGTGGGGATTCTCCAATTATTGCATCCTTGATTAAGGCTGCGGATAATGGGAAGCAAGTAACTGTACTTATGGAGGTTAAAGCGCGCTTTGATGAAGAGAATAATATCCATATGGCACGCCGCTTAGAAAAGGCAGGTTGTCATGTAATTTATGGTTTGAAAGGTCTTAAAACTCATTCCAAGATTACCATGGTTGTGCGCAGAGAGGATGCAGGTATTAGACGTTACGTTCATTTAGCTACAGGTAACTATAATGGTAAGACGGCTCGAATGTATACGGACTGTGGTATATTTACGTGTAACGATGAATATGGCGATGATGCATCTCGTTTCTTTAATTTAATTTCTGGCTATTCCGATCCTCCAATTTGGAATAAATTTATTGTGGCCCCTTTAAATTTGCGGGAAAAAATAATGGAATTAATTGACCGTGAAATAGAATTTGCTAAACAAGGAGAAGAAGCATATATTATTGGTAAAATGAATTCCTTGCTTGATAAAGAAGTTATTGCTAAATTATATGAAGCCTCTACTGCAGGTGTTCGCATAGCTCTTATAGTTCGTGGTATTTGTACACTAAGACCTGGTATTGCAGGTGTCAGCGATAATATAACGGTACGTTCAGTGGTAGGACGATTCTTGGAACATCATCGTCTATTCTATTTCCGAAATGGGGGAAATGAAAGTCTATTCTTATCTAGTGCAGACTGGATGCCAAGAAATTTAAATGAACGTGTAGAACTTATGATTCCTATTGAAGATAAACAACATAAGGAACGCGTTAAAGGTATATTGGATTTATATTTAGAAGATACCTTAAAAGCTCATATTATGAGAGCCGATGGTTCATATCGTAAAATTAATGACCGAGAACATCCAATTTCTGCTCAAGAAGAACTTATGAAAGAGGCTATTGCCTATGAGCATAAGGAGTCAATGACCGTAATTGAGCGTTTACAACCAATGTTTAAGATGAATAAATAATGAAATTCACACGTAGTGTTGAATGATGAATTTTAATACATTTTCATGATAGTGAAAAAGCCTGTTTTTACAGGCTTTTTTACATGTATATATATTTGAAAATGAGATAAAAATGAAGTTTCGGGATGTGTAGAAAAAATTGGTAACAATTCAAAAACACATAAAAATACAATTTATATTATAAAAAAAACTAACATACTATATATAGTAGTGGTATCGTATATATGTACACAATTCGGAATATATTGTATAGTATTTAAAAATATCAATATGTGCGTATACAGTGGACTTTTGCAAAAAATATGGAAAATATAATAACTTAAAATCCAGTATTTATAAGCGTTTATGTCTTATTGTTAACCCATGGCGTTTGACAGGTTATATCTATCTGTAGTAGAATGGTTACATTACAGGAGGGATTACAATATGAGAATTCATAAGACACACAAACGATATATTTCGTCTGTTGTTGCAGGATTGATTGTAACAGCTGTAACTATGACAGGTTTTTCTTATAATGATAAAACTGTTACCGTTATGGTAGATGGTGCAGCACACACTGTTAGAACGCATTTAAATTCTAACGAAGGTATCGTACGCGATGCTGGGGTTAAATTAAATCCAAATGATAAAGTTATTTCCAGCTCAACATCTGTTCAAAATGGTACAACATTAACTGTTGTACGTGCCATTCCAGTTTACGTAACTGTTAATGGTAAAACTAGAGCTGTTTTCACTACAGAAACAACTGCACAAGGCGTTGCTAATGAACTTGGTTTTAAAATGCCTAACTATGCCGTAGTAGGTGATGCAAATGGTTCTGTATTAAGTGGCACACATATCACAATTGCACAAGTAACAAGCCGATCCTTGTCCACCGTAGATCAAGAAATTGCTATTCAAGTAATTCGACAAAAAGATGATACAATGGCACAAGGTGAAGAAGAGGTTGTTCAAGTTGGTCAACCTGGTTTAGAACGTGTACAACGTGAGACATTATATAGTAATGGTACGGTTATTAAGACAAATGACGTATCTAAAGTAACACAACGCGAAATGGTACCTACTATTATTAAAGAAGGTACTCGTGAAGTGACTACATCTCGTAATATAGCTGGTCGCTCATCTCGTGCTATCGTAATGGAAGCTTCTGCTTACCTTGCTGGCGATGGTGATGGCGCTGGTATTACAGCTACTGGTGTACCTGCAGTACGTGGTATTGCAGCTGTTGACCCAGATGTTATTCCATTAGGCACACGTTTATTTATTCCTGGTTACGGTGAAGCTATTGCGGCCGATACAGGTGGTGCTATTGTGGGTAATAAAATCGACCTTGTAATGGACTCTTACGGTGAGGCTATGGACTTTGGTCGCCAAGACGTTACAGTGTACGTTCTAGACTAAATAAAACGATTTGAGGATATATCAATAGATATATCCTCTTTTTTATTTATGATTATATATAACAATTTTACGGCCTTGAATGTTACGTTATTTTGACCGCTTATATTAAAAGTAATAAGACCGGTAATATTCGAGAACATATGATAGCTTATATTTACACTATATCTTTTCGTTTATGTACTAGATTGTTGTAAATTGTGTCAAAATACTAAAAAAAAGACGACTTATATTTGTAAGTCGTCTTTTGACATTTAATCTTCAATATACGGTAAGAGATATTCGTATTTTGTGCCTTTTAACTCTTCTTTAGGAATAAAGGTTAAGGCAGATCCATTGATACAGTAGCGAAGGGCGCCATTAGGTCCATCTTCGAATACATGGCCTAAGTGAGCATTGCCAATGCGGCTACGCACTTCGATACGATTCATACCATGTGAGTCGTCTTGATAGTATTTAATGACATCTTTAGCGATTGGTTTCGTGAAGCTAGGCCAACCACAGTGAGATTCGAATTTATGAGCAGAAACGAAGAGGGGTTCTCCCGTAGTGATATCTACGTAAAGGCCTGCTTTGAATTCATCAGTTAGCTCATGGCTGAAAGGCGCATCTGTAGCAGAGTTTTGTGTAACTTCGAACTCTTGCGGAGCTAAAGCCTTAAGATCTTCTTCGGAAGGCTTGTTATATGCGTTGTCATCTATAAGTGGTTCATTGGATAGGCCTAGTGGAATATGACAATAGCCATTAGGATTTTTATCTAAGTAATCTTGGTGATATTCCTCAGCAGAGTAGTAGTTTGATAGAGGTAATACTTCAATAGCAAAGGGTTTACCTTCGAAGGATTGGGCACGTGCTAATGTACTTTCAATAATAGGCTTGTCTGCTGTATCGGTATAGTAGATACCAGTTCGATATTGAATACCTACGTCACCACCTTGTTTATTAACACTGAATGGATCAATAGCACGTAGGAAATATTGAATCAAATGGTCCAAAGAAAGTGTGTTTGCATCGTAGGTCACCTTGAGGGCTTCTACGTGGCCACTATTGTGACATACATCTTCATAACTTGGATTTTCAGTAGGGCCATTGGCATAGCCTACTTCGGTGGAAAGGACGCCTTTGATTTTTCTGATGTATCCTTGTAGGCCCCAGAAACAACCGCCTCCTAAATATATAGTGTGTTCACTCATTTAATCACCCCAAACTTCATGAGCTATTTCTTTAACTAATGCCAGTTTAGCCCATTGTTCCTCTTCGGTCAATTGGTTGCCGATTTCACAAGATGCAAAGCCGCATTGCGGGGATAAGCAAAGTCTTTCAAGAGGAATATATTGGGTGGCCTCTTGAATACGTTTTTTAATAACTTCTTTATCTTCTAATTCTGGACGTTTAGATGTAATAAGACCTAATACGACCTTCTTATTAGGAGATACCTCACGCAATGGCTCAAAGCCACCGGAACGATCATCATCAAATTCTAAGTAATAAGCATCTACATTTTCTTTCGCAAATAGGATTGGTGCTACTGGTTCATAACCGCCACTAGCAGCCCAAGTAGAGTTGTAATTACCACGGCATACATGAGTTGTGAATGCTAGGTCATGAGGTCGGCCTTCTAAGGCTAAATTGTTAATGCGTAAGTATTTGGCTGTTTCTCCTTCAATAGTTACACTTTTATCTTTTTGACGACCAGTCCAATAGCCGTGGTCACAGCACATACCCCAAGTACAATCGTCAAATTGAATGTTGCGGCAACCTGCCTCATAGAGGTCTTTAATTACTTGACGATATGCAGCAGCAATATCTTGAATTAACTCTTCTAAGTCAGGATAGAAAGAGCGTGTTGTAATGCCATTATCTTCGCGGAATAATTCAGCTAAGAATTGAGATGGAGCAGGAATGGTTTGACGAGCTGTAGTATGTTCGTCTTCAAATTGTTTTACAAATTTAAAATATTCAACGAATGGATGGTTTGTGCCTGTAATTTTTCCAGTAAGGGCGAGGGAACCTGGCGCTGTTTCTTGACCGACGAATTTGTAACCGTGTTCCAGTTCAATTTCTTTTACGCCGTTAAATCCCCACATGAAATCTAAATGCCAATAAGCACGACGAAATTCGCCATCTGTAATAACAGGAAGGCCTGCAGCCTTTTGTTTTTGAATGAGGTCTGTAATGAGACGATCTTCTACAGCTGTTAGTTCTTCCTTAGTAATATTTCCTTTTCTAAAAGCTTCACGAGCTTCTTTTAATTCTGCTGGACGTAGGAAAGAACCTACGATATCAAAATGGAATGGTGCTAATTGTTTGGACATAATGTTAATCCTCCTTATATAAACGGTAAAACCGATAATTTCGATAGGTTTATTATAACGAAGTATGACTATATGTAAAAATATCAATATATTGAGGTTGGATATAGCTTAAAGCTATATAGGTATGTAAATTTATCTATTAAGTTATATCAAGGTATAAAAAAACACTCTCTGAAATGAGCTACATCCTAAAATTGTGTTCAATTTTGGGGCAGTTCATAAAAGAGAGTGCTTTCATATACTATTTAATTCGTCTAGAACTATTAAATTGTACAGCTCTATTAATACTATAACTTTCTAATTATTTTTATCGTCTGGCAATTGAATATGTCTACCGTAGTTACCAACATATTGTTCTAAAGCTTGGATATATTCTTGACCTAAGCGACTACGATGCATTTTGTTATTTGTAATGTAACCGATATGCATTAAACCTTCCTCTGCAAGAGGTACAGAAATTATATTTTCACCGTTTACTTCCTCATCTATTACGCCACTAGATACGGTATATCCATCTAGACCAAGTAATAAACTGAAGAGGGAAGCCCGATCGCGTACACGAATATGTTTTGGACGGACAACGGTACTAAAAATCTCTTCAGAGAAATAGAAGGAATTGTGATCGCCTTGTTCGAAAGAAATATAAGGATATTCCTCAAGTTCATCCATAGACACTACATCCTTATTTGCTAATGGATGGTTTTTACCAATAAAAATATGAGGATGAGCAGTAAATAGTTCTGTAAAGGTTAATTCATTAGTGTGAATTAATTTTTCTAATACAGGGCGATTAAAATCATTATAATAGAGCAAACCGATTTCGCTCTTCATATGAGCTACGTCATCGATGATTTCATAGGTCTGTGTTTCTCGTAAGGATACATCATATTGATCAATGCCTGCACCCTTTAAAAGCTCTACAAAGGCATTTACTGCAAAGGAGTAATGTTGTGTAGAAACAGAAAATTGCTTTTTACCACCGCTTTGGCTTTTGTATTGCTCTTCCAATAATGCAGCTTGTTCTAGTACTTGGCGTGCATAGCCGAGGAAACGTTCCCCTTCCTTAGAAACAGTAATCCCTTTATTGGTGCGGTCAAAAATGGTAATACCCATTTCCTTTTCCAATTCTTTAATGGCCTTTGTCAAGCTTGGTTGAGAAACGAAAAGTCTCTTAGCAGCCTCACTAATACTGCCTATATTTGCAATTGTTGTGACATACTTTAGTTGTTGTAAGGTCATAATGGCCTCCTTTTATATATTACACTACTTATACTACTCGATTATAAGTATTTAAGCAACGTTATATATGTGTTACAATGTACTAATAGAATAAAGGAGGACCTATGCTTAAACAAGTCATCGTGGTAGAAGGAAAATCTGATATACAACGTATTGCACAAGCTGTGGAAGCAGACTGCATTGCGACAGAGGGTTTCACACTCCGTAAAGGTGTTATTGATATGATTCGCGTAGCCTATGAAAAAAGAGGTATTATCATATTAACAGATCCTGATACAGCAGGGGAAAGAATTCGTCGTGTATTAACAAAAAAATTCCCTAATGCTCAGCATGCTTTTGTTCCTCGTGATGAAGCTTTTGCGAATGATGATATTGGCATAGAACAAGCATCGCCTGAATCCATTAGAAAGGCACTATCTACATTACATGTAGAATCTTTGGAATCATCCAACGAATTTTCTACGGTGGATTTAGTTCGTCATGGACTTTCAGGTATGCCAGATAGTGCTGCTCGCCGTGCGATTATTGGTGCTAAGTTAGGTATTGGTTATGGCAATGGCAAGCAGTTCTTATACCGCTTAAATCATTATGGTATAAGTCGAGATGCTTTTGAAGAGGCTGTGAATAGTTAAAATAGGAGTTAAGATGTTAGAATCAGTAATTGCAAGCCCTGAGGTAGTGCATTATATATGTAAACGCTTCGATATTAAAATGAGCAAGAAATTAGGGCAGAACTTTCTTATTAAACGCGGCATTGTTGATGAAATAGTACATGCTGCAGAATTGACACCAGGTGAACCTGTACTAGAGGTAGGTCCTGGCATCGGTACATTGACACAGGGGTTAGCACAAAGTGGGGCAGATGTAACGGCCATTGAACTAGACCGACGTTTATTAGAGGTTTTAGACACTACTTTGTCCTCCTATGATAATGTACGTATTATTCATGGCGATGTGTTGAAACTTGATGTACCATCCATCATGAATCATAAACCATTTAAGGTGGTTGCCAATTTACCATACTATATTACAACACCTATTATTATGTCTCTATTAGAAAGTAAATTACCAATCGAGCGCCTTGTTGTAATGGTACAAAAGGAAGTTGCCTTGCGAATGGTAGCTAAGCCAGGTACAAAGGATTATGGTGCATTATCTGTAGCTGTTCAATATTATACTGAACCGGATATTGTGCTTGATGTACCACCTAAATCTTTCTTGCCAGCTCCAGCGGTAACGAGTTCTGTCATTCGCTGCGTATTACGAGATAAACCACCTGTTGATGTGATTGATGAGAAACTATTTTTCCGAGTTGTGAAAGCGGGTTTCGCGCAACGACGTAAAACCTTTGCCAATACGATGAAGACAACGGGATTATCAAAAGATAGAATCGAAGAGCTATTAGCAAAAGCAAATATCGATGGTCAACGAAGAGGGGAAACATTTACCCTTCAAGAATTTGCCGATGTAGCTAATGCGTGGGCTTCTTTAATTAAATAGTATAATGTAAAAAGAGCTTATTAGATTGATAATATCATTCTAATAAGCTCTTTTAAATTAATCAGCTCTTATTATGCTAATAAGTTTTTTGCATAAAAAAGGACCCGAATGGGTCCTTTTTATTAGTAAAGAATGCCAGCCATTGTTGTAATTAGGAAAGCATTAGCAAAGTCGATTAAGAATGCACCTACCAAGGAAACTACGAGCCAAGCACGAGGGGATGGACCATGTTTACTTGCTAAGGATAACATATTAACCAATGCATTTGGTGTAGCACCTAAGCCGAAGCCGATGGCACCAGCGCCGAGCATAACAGCATCGTAGTTGCGACCAAAGATGAAGTAGATAAGGTATGCAAATACACAGATAAGTACCATTTGCGCTACTAAAATAGTAATCAATGGTAATGCAAGATCGATTAATTGAACTAGTTTCAAGCTGTTAATAGCCATTGTAACGAATAAGGACAATGCTACGTTAGATACTGCATCGAGAGCTGCATCATTGATTTTGTAAGCTTTAGTGAAGTCACCGAAGTTACGAATTACAGCTGCACAAATCATGGCACCGATGTATGCAGGTAGTGGAGTAAGGATAGACAAACCAGCACTTACGATAGTACCGATACCTAGAGCAAGGCCAATCCACATACAGATTGTTAAAAGATCTTGAGCATTGAATTGTTTGCCACCATTTTCAACGTGATCTTCGATCATGTCGATGCCTTCATCTTCCATTAACTCAGGATTTTCGTATGGTGTTTTAACTTTGTGCATTTTAATAATGCGTTCGCCTACAGGAGCACCGAGAATTGTACCAGCAACCATACCGAATGTTGCGGCTGCAACCGCTGCGGATGCTGTACCAGGGATACCAAGTAATTGTTCGTAGTATGGACCAAAGGCACCAGCCGTACCAAGACCACCGATCATAGATACGGAGCCAGCCATAATACCGATGATTGGTTCAATGCCTAAAGCTTTAGCAATCATAATACCTGCAGTATTTTGAACAACAATCCATACAGCACAAGCTAGGAAGAAGAATACAATAAAGATACCGCCTTTTTTGAGGACTTTCAAGGAAGCCATTAAACCAATAGTGGTAAAGAAAGCGAGCATTAAGAATGTTTGTAGGGAGCCTTCGAAGGTAATGTTCAAAATCTTGTAGTAAGAAAGAATAGCAGTTAAAAACGCAAAAGGCAAAGCCCCTACAGCTGGTGCAGGCATACACATACGTTGTAAGAACTTGGAATGTTTGTTAATCCAAGTACCAATGAATAACGTGATTACAGCAAGGCCTACAGTTTGGATCATGGACAGTTTTAAAGTCCATACATCGTTGACTAATGCTAAGTCAATAAGTGGCATAAAATCACTCCTTTAAAATAAAAAATAAAACTATATTTTATGGTATCATGAATGGTCGAAAAAGACTATAGAATATATAAGGTATAATAATTATATATTATTTATTTTCAACACTCACAACAACATTAAAACCATTTAGTTATTATATATCTATAATTAGATATATGTCTTTTATAATACATTTATATTATATACAAAAATACGAGAAAGTAATAGTAAAAATCACTTCTTTACATAATCATACTATATGTATTCGACTAAATTCTGTGATATTCCTGCCTATTATAAAAAAATAAACTGGAATATATTTCTAATTTTTATATATTGAGAAATATATTCCAGTCAATAACAGGGAAGCGTTTCTATAGTTCGTGATGAAGTTTTGGGGTTGTTAAGAATGTAACATCAGGATTACGTTCCTGAACCCAACCCATTTGCCACTCATTGGAAATGAGGACTACGGTGCGATCTCGATTATCCTTAACAATCATCGCATTATCTACCCCTTTTAAAGAAGCGATATCTACGTCACCATCAATCCAACGAGCAACACTGTATGGCAATGTATTATTTAATAAATCAACACCATATTCATTTTTTAAACGGTATTCCAGAACCTCGAATTGAAGCATACCTACAGCGCCAACTACGAATGAATCAAGAGCACCTGGTTGTTCAAAGATTTGAACAGCGCCTTCTTGGGCTAATTGGGTCATCCCTTTTTGGAACTGCTTACGCTTCATAGTATCTTTTGGGGATACGCGGGCAAAAAATTCTGGTGGGAACACAGGGAAGTCACCAAAGGTTACCTTGTGTTTTTGAGCACATAGTGTATCACCTACACCCATTGTACCAGCGTCAAAGACACCGATAATATCTCCTGGATATGCATCCTCTACGATGGTACGTTCTGTAGCTAAAAACTGTTGAGGCTGAGATAGACGAATCGTTTTATTAGATTGGCGATGCAATACGGACATGCCCTTTTCGAACTTACCAGAGCAGATACGCATGAATACGATACGGTCATGGTGGTTAGGGTCCATATTCGCTTGGATTTTAAATACTAAGGCAGAGAAGTCTTCGCTTGTAGGTTGGACCATTTCTTCCACAGCTTGTCGTGGAGCAGGGGACGGAGCAAGTTCTAAGAATTTTTCTAAGAATGGCTTTACCCCAAAGTTAGTCATAGCAGAACCGAAGAACATAGGTGTTAATTCGCCTGCACGAACCTTATCAAAATCGAATGGATCGCCAGCAACGTCTAATAATTCAATATCATCAAGCAATGCTTGATATACGTCGTCACCTAATAATTCTTTCATGCGAGGATCAGTCAAAGCACCTTTTTCAGAGGCTAACTTTTCTTGACCATGTGTTTCGTCTTTTGCGAATAGCTCGATAGTTTCGTGCTCTCTATCGTATACGCCTTTGTATTCACCGTTTATACCAATTGGCCAGTTCATAGGGCATGTACGAATGCCAAGAACATTTTCGATTTCTTCCATCAAGTCAAATGGGCTGCGTCCGAAATGGTCAATTTTATTTACAAATGTAAAGATAGGAATACCGCGTTCTTTAGATACGGCAAATAGTTTTTTCGTTTGCGCTTCGACACCTTTTGCTACGTCAATAAGCATGACTGCACTGTCGGCAGCCATTAATGTGCGGTACGTATCTTCGGAGAAATCTTGGTGACCAGGGGTATCAAGGATATTGACACGACAGCCATCGTAATCGAATTGCAATACGGAACTCGTTACAGAGATACCACGTTGCTTTTCGATTTCCATCCAGTCAGATACGGCGTGTTTTGCCGTTTTACGAGACTTAACGGACCCCGCCAAGTGAATAGCACCACCGTATAAAAGTAATTTTTCTGTTAATGTAGTTTTACCCGCATCCGGGTGAGATATGATAGCAAACGTACGACGACGTTGCACTTCTTCTAAAAATGTCATAGTTCACCTCTATTGTTTCGTTTGTAAAAGCCTTGTCTTATTATATAACTTTCACATCATTCATATCTTTAAAATTATACATGATTTTGGTAGTTATGACCACTAAATTGTAGTATAATGAGATTTCAAAGAGCGGCTTAGGGGAATAGCCGTTATTTTATGTTAAGGAGGGGACCATGCGGTTATTTATTGCGGAAAAGCCATCCATGGCTCGCGAAATTAGTAAATGCTTGCCGGAAAATAAGAATATCCAAAAACGGAATGGCTACTTTATCCAAGGTGATGATGTGGTGACATGGGTTGTAGGTCACGTATTACATCAAGCAGAACCGGGTGATTACGATGATAAATATGTTCGCTGGCGCCCTCAAGATTTACCTATTGTGCCTGATGAGTGGAAATTACTGGTTACGGATAGTAGTCGTCAACAGTTTGAAACGGTGAAAGACCTTATCGGTAAAGCTGACACTATCGTTAACGCCGGTGACCCGGATAGGGAAGGGCAATTGTTAGTTGATGAGGTTTTATATTATGTAGGAAATACAAAACCTGTACAGCGAATTTTATTAAATGCATTGGACGAAAAATCTGTTCGTGCAGCTCTTAACGATTTGCGAGATAATAAAGACTTTCACAATTTATATCAATCTGCACTGGCCAGAGCGCGTGCAGACTGGCTTATTGGAATGAACCTATCTCGCGCATATACCTTATCTGAACGATATAAAGGTAATAAGGTGACCTTGCCTATAGGTCGTGTTAAGACTCCAACGTTAGCATTAGTAGTTCGTAGAGAACGTGAATTAGCCGCATTTAAACCGGTCGATTATTTTACACTAAAGGTTTTATATAACCATCCAAATGGTGTGTTCTGGGCTACGTGGCAACCTACAGATGAACAAAAGGGGCTTGATCCAGATGGTCGTCTCATAAATAAGGCTATTGCAGATGAATTGGTTGAGCGCTTGCAAGCTGGTCCAGATGGTATCATTAAGGCGGTTACAAAATCTAAAAAGAAAGATGTACAACGCCTACCATTATCCTTGTCATCTTTACAGGTATTGGCTGGTAAAGCATTCTCCTATGATCCGCAAACTGTACTTGATACAGCTCAGAAATTATATGAGAAAAAGTTGACCACGTATCCTCGTTCTGATTGTGAATATTTACCACCAAATCAGTATGGCGATCGCAATGCTATCCTCAATAATTTGCAGAATGCTGGAGATGAAAGGTTAGCACAATGGGCTACAGATGCTGATCGTTCTATTAAGAGCCGCGCATGGAATGAAAAGAAAATTACCGCCCATCACGCAATTATTCCTACTACGGTAGCGTGTAATATAAATAGTTTGTCTCGTGAGGAGCGCAATATTTACTTCCTCATTAGTCAGGCTTATATTGCTCAATTCTATGGTGAGCACGTGTATGAACAAACTAAAATTGTAGTGGAACAATGTAAGGAAGAGTTTGTTGCTAATGGTCGTGTAGTTATAGACGAAGGATGGAAGTTGCTTTATAAACGACAAAAGTCCAAATCGGTGACAGATAATGATGAACCTGATTTAACTGATGAACGTGGTGCAGAATCTGACTCTAAAAAAGAGGCTATTGAAGAAACGGATCATTTGCCGGCTGTTAAGAAAAATGATTCCGTTCTTTATACAGATTCCTCTGTAGAGGCGAAACAAACAAAACCACCATCTCGTTTTACACCATCTACATTGTTGCAAGCGATGAAGGAAATTCATAAATTTGTAAAAAACGAAGATTTGAAAAAACAGTTAAAGGCTGTATCTGGTATAGGCACAGAGGCGACTCGTGCTAATATTATTGACGAACTCATCAGTCGTGGTTTTATGAAAACTTTGGGGAAGAAGCAAGTTCTATCACCTACTGAAACAGGCTATCTTTTAGTAGACGCATTGCCTGATGAATTGTTGTATCCTGATGAAACGGCAGTTTGGGAAGAACGTTTGGCCCTCATGAGTGAAGGGGAGGATACATTGGATTCCTTCTTGTCTGATCAAGTTAAGTTTTTACAGTTATTGATTGATAAGCTTAGCTTTGATAAACAGGTAAACTCTGGTCAAATGATGCCAAATGTAGTTCGCACGATAACGAATCAAAATCGTAAACGACCTATGGATAATGAAAATGTAGACTTATCTACTTTGCCTATATGTCCGAAATGTAATAAGGGTCATATGCAACAGCGTAATGGTAAATATGGTGCTTTTTTAGGTTGTACTAATTATCCAACTTGTAAACATACGCAACCAATCGGTGGAGATATTTCAACAGGTGAAAGTAATATCACTCTATCTGAAGAAGATAAGCAATATAAATGCCCACGATGTAAAGAAGGATATTTTGTTAAACAAGAGTCAAGAGGGCGAATTAACTGGGTTTGCAGTAATCGATCTCAATGTAAAACACAATGCTCTGATGTGAATGGCACGCCAAGTATTTATGCGAACAAATAAAAAAAGACGCGTACAGATTAATCTGTACGCGTCTTTAGTTTTATCTGCGTTTACCACGACGTCCAGTTTGAGAAGTAGAAGTGCGGCGTTGGCGTGTATTAGCACCTTTGTGGCCACGAGCTTTGTGCGCCTTAGCCTTAGTAGCTTGATAAGAGCTACTTACTTTTGGTTTACCAGAAGATTTTGCACGTTTTGGCGCAGCACTTGCATTACCTTTAGTCTTAATTTGTCCATCTTTAGTGTATTTAGTAAGCGTTGCCTGGATGGCGCGCTCAATACGTCGTAGCCAAGATTCATCCTGTGGTGTGGCAAATGTAACAGCTACACCGGAATTACCGGCACGACCAGTACGGCCAATACGATGGATATAGTAATCTACGTCGCGTGGTACGTCGTAGTTATAAACATGTGTAATGCCTTCAATATCGATACCGCGAGCTGCAATATCTGTTGCTACTAAGATTTGTGTCTTAGCTTTTGCAAAATCGCGCAATATTTGAGTGCGGCGACCTTGTGTTAAATCGCCATGCATTTCAGCAATATTTAGGCCTGCAGCAGTTAATTCATAGGATAAGCGAACTGCACCTTCACGTTTATTACAGAAAACAATGGCCAAGAATGGATTGTCTTCTTCAATCATTTTGATGAGGCGTTCTGTTTTTTCCTCTGGATTCATCATGTATACACGTTGATCAATAGATTCTAATGTAACATGCTTACCTTCTGCTGTTACAGAGGCTGGTTTTGACATATAAGCTTTTGCAAGGTTTCTAATCTTATCTGGGATTGTTGCAGAGAATAGTAAAAGTTGTCTATTAGCATCTGTTTGGCTGATGAGATTTTCAATATCCGGTAAGAACCCCATGTGGAGCATTTGATCGGCTTCATCGAGTACGACACGACGAATACAATCTAGGTGAAGTGAACCACGCTTAGCATGATCTAATAGACGGCCAGGCGTACCTAAGATAACTTGAGGGCGACGTCCTAATTGTTGTAGCTGTGCTTCAATCGTTTTGCCACCGATAAGAGGGAGGATATCCACATTTAAAATGGTACCTATTTCTTTTGCTTCGTCAGAAATTTGTTTTACTAGTTCTCGCGTAGGTGCAATGATAAGTACTTGTTCTTGATGAACATCTGTGTGAACCCGTTGAAGAATAGGTAATAAGAAGGCTAATGTTTTGCCTGTGCCTGTTTGAGCTTTTGCTATAACATCATTCCCTTTGAAAACTACAGGAATGGCTTGTTCTTGAATTGGAGTGGGCTCCTTGATACCTTGTTTTTGAAGGGCTTGGATGAGCTCATCGCAAACACCTAGAGATTTAAAAGATTTCATGGATCGTCCTTTCTATAATACATATTATATTAATTATACCTTATGCATATAGTAGGGGCAAATAAAATGAAACTTTATATAAGAGGCTAATGTTATATGACACTATGGTAGGCCTGTAAAGTTAATTTGAAATAATTAAAAGTGCTATCAATTGATAATAAATTGATAAATGACGATATATATGGATATTTATGAGAATAAAAAACATTAAAATATTCATGTTTAAATAAAATTTTAATATTTAATTGAGAATAATTAAATTATTAATAATGATAATCTTAGTAGTGTTTCTTATTTTGTGGGGGCGATTATGATTTGTGTTGGTTCGTAAAAAGCTATACCCTACAGGGTTTATTTTGATTAATGATAAAATAATTCGCATATTTAATATGAGAAAAAAGTATATATATGAGATAGAAAATTACTATAAAAATGATAATAATTGTTGAAATTAATGATTTATTTGATATAATAATTTAAGATATTAATACGCATTATTATTTGGTGTGTTTAATATGAGGTTGTTAGGTACAATAATTAGGAGGTGTCGTATGGCTATCAAGAAATTGAAGGACATGAAGCCTGGTGAATCTGGCGTTATTAACGCTCTTCATGGCAGCGGTAATGTTAAGCATCGTTTGGTTGACATGGGTCTTGTACACGGTACGAAAATTCATGTCATGAAATTTGCTCCGTTAGGCGATCCGGTGGAAATCAAAGTAAAAAACTTTGAATTAGCACTTCGTAATAGCGAAGCGGACATGATTGATGTAGAGGTTTAATAGGAGGTTCACATGGCAGAAAATGGGCAAATTCGCATTGCCTTAGCAGGTAACCCTAACTGTGGTAAGACTACAATGTTTAACAATATCACAGGGGCGAAACAACACGTTGGTAACTATGCCGGCGTTACAGTAGAAAAAAAAGAAGGCTATACGAAATTTGATGGCCATGAGTTATTGTTTATTGACTTACCAGGTACATATAGCTTAACTGCACGTTCTTTGGATGAATTGGTAGCTCGTAATGTTATTGTAAATGATAATCCTGATGTTATCGTTAACGTACTTGATGCATCTAACTTAGAACGTAACTTATATTTAGCTGCACAATTAGTGGAACTTGAAAAGCCAATGGTTATCGCTCTAAACATGGCGGACGTTGCTGAAGATATGGGTATCAAATACGACCTAAAAAAAATGGCAGAAATGACAGGGGCTACAATTGTTAGCACAGTAGGTCGTACAAACATTGGTACAAAAGAGTTGCTAGCAGCAACAGTTAGTGTAGCTGCTTCTCAAAAAGCTCCTGGTGTAACAATTAACTATGGTGATTTGTTAGAAGGCAAAATTAGTGAACTTGTAGAAGAACTAAAACAAGCTGGTACTGTTACATATCCACTTCGTTGGGTTGCTGTTAAGTTGTTAGAAAAAGATGCGGACGTTATTGGCAAAGTTATGCGCTTTGAAAATACAGAAACTGTTATTGAAAAAGCGAAAGCGATTCGTGAAGAAATCAAAGATCAAGTCGATCTTGATGTAGTATTCCAAGAATATCGTCACCGCTTCGCAGTAGAAGTATATAATGCATGTTTAACACAGGCTCCTACACAATTAGAAACGCGTTCTGACCGTTATGATAAAATTTTGACTCACCGTATTCTTGGTTTGCCAATTTTTATGGTTGTAATGTGGTTACTATTTAACTTCGTAAATACTGTAGGTGCTATTCCTCAAACTTGGATTGAAGATGGCTTTACTGCATTACAAGCATGGGTTGTAACAGTTATTCCAGAAGGTCAGTTACAATCACTTGTTTCTGATGGTATCATCGCCGGTGTAGGTGCTGTATTATCCTTCATACCATTAATTCTATTATTATTCCTTGGTATCTCTTTCTTGGAAGATACAGGGTATATGGCACGTGCTGCCTTCGTTATTGACCGTGTAATGCGCGCTTGTGGTTTACATGGTAAATCGTTTATTCCTTTATTATTAGGTTTTGGTTGTTCCGTACCATCCGTAATGGGTGCACGTATCCTTGATAACTACAAAGATCGTATGGTAACAATCTTAATTACTCCATTCATGAGTTGTTCTGCACGCTTACCTGTTTATACTTTGTTTGCAGCAGCATTTTTCCCTCCTGAATGGGCTGGTACTGTAGTATTTGGCGTGTATGCATTAGGTATTGTATTTGGTATCGTATTTGCTAAAATTTTCCGCAAATATTTATTTGCTGGCGAAGCAGAACCATTTGTAATGGAATTGCCTCCATATCATTTACCAACTTTAAAAGCTACATTAACTCATATGTTTGAACGTGGTATTATGTACCTTAAAAAAGCAGGTACTTTCATCCTTTCTGCTTCCATCCTCGTATGGTTCATCACAACATATCCAATGGATGTGGAATACTCTAAAGATTATGATGCATTGCATGATCAAGTAGCTCAAACATATGAAATGAAAGATGCTGAAACTTTGGCTCATTTTGGTATCACTACAGATGAACAAAAAGATCAAGTTAATGAAATTGTAGATAATATGAAATCTACTGTAGCAGATGCCACTACACAAGCAGAGGGTGCTGGAGAAGCTGCTCCTGAAATCGAAGTAGAAGATGATTCTGAAGCACCTGAATTGTTCAATGACATTAAAGAACAAAATGAACAATTATTCCCAGTAGCATGGTCTATGTACAAAAATAGCGTTAATTTAGATGATGAAAATCAAAAAATTGACCAAGAAAAAAATTCTGAAAAATTGGAACAATCCTATGCTGCTATGTTCGGCAAAGCAATCAACCCAGTTCTTAAACCATTAGGCTTTGACTGGAAAATCGGTGTATCTCTTGTGGCTGGTTTAGCGGCTAAGGAAGTTGTTGTATCTACATTGGGTACTATCTATGCAGTAGGTGGCGATACAGATCATCCTCAAGCATTGACTGATTACTTACAAAATGATCCACACTTTACACCATTGATTGCATTAACATTAATGCTATTCATCTTGATTTACCCTCCATGTATCGCAGCGTTAGCAGTTATTAAACGCGAAACTGGTTCTTGGAAATGGATGCTATTCATGTTCTTCTATGAAAATGCTTTCGCATGGATTGCATGCTTTATTTTCTACAATATCGGTTTGGCACTAGGTTTCTAATTAAAGCGTAGCTAATCACTATGGTTTACATTCCTTAGATACCTAGAACTAAATTGTATTGACATAATGTGATTTAATTATAGAAAAAATTAAAATAATTCTTGCCAATTATCATTATTTATGGTTAAATGATAATGAGAAAAGGGAAATATCCAAATATATTGCTTTTAACTCATTTATCATATATCAATTTGTGAAAATTTGGTGGATATTGAGAAAGAGGTATAGTAATGGATAATCTTGTTATAGGACTCATAGTGATATTAGCATTGGCTTATCTTGGTACAAAAATTTATAAACAAGTGTCTGGTAAAGGTGGCTGCGGCTGTGGTAGCGGTGGCTCCAAGTCTGGCTCTAAAAAATCTTCTGGTTGCGGTAGTAGCTGCAGCTGTGATGGTTCCAATAAAGCACTAGGCATTAAACGTACCGCTAAGTAAGCTAATACGAATTCTGAATTTGAATGAGGGGTCTCTATAATGGGCTCCTCTTTTCAAATATAGTAAGTAAATTTTTTATATATTTATTAGTAGAAAGGGATATTATCATGTTCAACTTCAACCAAAACAATCTTAAAAACGCTAACTTATTCGCAGCAGGTCTTGCATTGGGTACTGTAGGTCTTAAAGTGTTAACTTCCAAAGACGCAAAAAAAGTATATGCTGGTATCGTAGCAGCTGGTCTTCGCGCTAAAGAAACTGTATTAGAAACAGCTGAAAAAGTACAAGCATCTGCATCTGATGTATTGGCAGAAGCTCAAGAAATCAACGAAGCACGCAACGAAGAAATCTTTGAAGAAAACAAATAATAGAAGGATTTAACTATGTTACAATTTTCTGTTGTACGAAAACTCAGAAATCGCTTGCATGTTAAGGTAACTGGTCATCGCTTTACAGAGGCTGAAGCAGCTTATGTAGAGGATACATTGCTCCTTAATGATGCAATTGTAGATGTAACCTTCTACACTCGTAGCAGTCAAATCGCCATTAAACATAATGGCGATTCTGATTCTGTGCGTGATGCAGTGTTAGCTCTACGCGATTTAGATTTGTCTGAAGCTCCTGCTTTAAACGAATATTCTCCTCGCTTGGTAAATAAAAAATACCGTGAAATGATGATCAACCGTACTGCACTTTACTTAGGTAAAAAAGCAGTGCTTCCTACACCGATTGCGGCTGCATGGGCTTGGTTTGACGGTATTAAATTTATCGGTAAAGCGATTAAAACATTGTGGCAACGTAAGTTAACTGTCGAAGTACTTGATGGTGTAGCTATTGGTGCTGCATTACTTCAAAAGGATTACCCTACAGCTGGCGCTGTTATGTACCTATTAGGTATTGGTGATATCTTAGAAGAATGGACTCACCGTAAATCCGTATTAAATCTCGCTCAAAGCATGTCCTTGAACGTAGATAAAGTATGGGTTTTAGTTGATGACATTGAAGTGAGCAAGCCAGTTAACGAAGTTGTAGCAGGTGATAAAATCATTATTCGCCAAGGCGAAGTGATTCCATTGGATGGCGTCGTTATCGATGGTGTTGTTCTTGTTAATGAAAGCTCCATGACTGGTGAACCAGAAGCGGTTCGTCGCGATCAAGACAGTTCTGTATATGCAGGTACTGTTGTTGAAGACGGTAAAGCTATTGTAGAAGTACGTAGCACATCCAAAACATCTCGTTACGAAAAAATCGTTAACCTCATTGAAGAGTCTGAACAAATGAAATCCGGTATGGAACAACAAGCATACCGCATGGCTGATAAATTAGTTCCAATAAGCTTTATTGGTGCTGGTTTAACATACTTGTTGACTCGTAATGTAATGAAAGCATTGTCTTTCGTAATGGTTGACTTCTCTTGTGCTCTTAAATTATCCATTCCATTAGCAGTACTTTCCGCTATGCAAGAAGCATCTAAACGCGGTATCACAGTTAAAGGTGGTAAATTCTTAGAACAAATTGCACAAGCAGATATGATTGTATTCGATAAAACAGGCACTCTTACAAAAGCAGAACCTGAGTTTGAACAAATCATTCCATTTAATGGTCATGATGCAGATGAAATGTTAAAATTGGCTGCATGTATTGAGGAACATTTCCCTCATTCCATGGCAAAAGCAATTGTACGCGCTGCTAAGGATCATGACTTGCCTCACAAGGAAATGCACTCCGACGTAGAATACGTTGTAGCTCATGGTATTGCATCTAAAGTTGGCCGCT
Organism: Veillonella sp.; assembly: GCF_018381775.1. Lineage (GTDB taxonomy): Bacteria > Bacillota > Negativicutes > Veillonellales > Veillonellaceae > Veillonella. The sequence continues at coordinate 42,753 of NZ_JAGZRH010000007.1, forward strand.
ACCGTGTACGCATTGGTAGTGCTCACTACATCTTTGATGATGAAAAAACAAAGATTCCTGCAGATGAACAAGAAAAGTTCAATAATTTGCCAAATTCATCTTCCCATATTTACCTCGCTATTGGAGGTACACTAGCAGCGGTTATTTGTATTAAAGACCCTGTTCGTGAGGAAGCAAAACAAGTTATAGCTGATTTACATACATTGGGCATTAAAAAGGTTGTCATGATGACTGGCGACTCCAAACGTAATGCACAACGTGTAGCTGACGAACTCGGCATCGATGAATTGCATGCAGAGGTATTGCCAGAGGATAAAGCAGCTTATGTAAAACAAGCAAAAGCTGAAGGTTATACTGTCATGATGGTAGGGGATGGTATCAATGATTCCCCAGCAATTTCTGAAGCACATGTTGGTATCGCTATGAATGAAGGCGCACCAATCGCTCAAAAAATTGCAAATGTTACTATTTCTTCCGATCATCTACAAGCTCTTGTAGATTTACGCCGCATTTCTATGGCATTGATGAAACGCATCAAAGCTAATTACAATGGTATCGTTGGTTTCAATGGTGCCCTTGTTGGTGGTGGCGTACTCGGTATTATGCCTCCAAGCCAAACAGCTTGGTTACATAATTTATTCACATTGGGTATCGGCTTAGAAAGCATGACTCCATTGTTGAAAAAAGAAGAAACAAAGGACGCTGTTCCTACAATTGATGTAACAGCTGACTCCGTAGTAGCTTAATTATAAACCTCCATATAAGGTATTCATTTACCTATATGGAGGTTTTTCTTTTTTGATGACATTTATCTATGATTATTGTAAAATACAAAGAGATTACATATCATAGGAGATCTTTATGAACACATTAATGGATATTTGTAAAAGATCCATTTACTTGAATCTATTTATTGTAGTAATTCCTATTATTGCATATATGATTCATAATGGATCAAGTGCGACGGTAGCACTTGTATGGTATTTACTTTTATCACTAGTTATGCCTTGGGCATATTTATCGTTTAAAAGTAGTACCTTTGGAGATGGTAAATCGATTAGCCGTATTGCCTATATTATAAGTTGGATTATCATCCACGGTATTAGCTATAAAGGTATTTTTCTCGGTGTAGATTTATCGATGCTATGGAGCTGGCCAACAGCTGGCCGAGATGTAGCTTTTTTAGTAGCTATGTATATCGGTGTTACTATTAGCTTGATTTTTGCATATGGTCTTACTCGTTTAGTAGGAGGCCGTAATGAATAAGAATTTCTGGTTATTCACCGTTGTCTGTGCATTATTTGTAAGTGCTGTAACGACAGTTCTTTCCTTGAGTGGAGCGCTAGCATTACCAATATTAGTATTCCCTGTATTGTCTCTTGTAATACCTCTCATGGTACGAAGATTGAAGAATGCTAAATTTAACGATGACCTACCATTGAGTATGGGATATCATACGTATAGTTGGGCTTGGTGGACTGTATTTTCATTTCTTCATACGCCCTTTAGCTTTACTGCAGATAGTGGAATTGTAACAGCATTACTCCTCTTCGTGGTGTATTTTATAGTTCAAGTCCTTATTGAACTTTGTGGGTTGCTAGCTACTAAGTTTTTCAATCGAAATCATCGATGGGGAATGGTAGATGAAGCACTCGATATAATTGGATATACTATTCCAATTCCATTCTTATATATTGGTTCACTTCTCTATATTGATCTACAAGATCCAATGGTTTATTTCATGTATGCGTCATCTATGAATGTGAATATACTCTTTGCAGAATTGGTGTCATTACTTATATCCTTATTGGTCTTCGTATTCTATTTATATCCAAGAGACATAGCCTATAAAGGTATACGATTATTTCGTATTGTTTTAACTGCTGGTTTATGGCTCGCTATGAATGCCCATATTTTATATGGTGGTTATATTCCAGAGTTTGTTTTATCTTTAGTTCCCACCGTTTTTCCAACGTATCAAGGTAATCCACTAGTGTTTGTTACCCCAACTTTGTTAGAAGCTGGTATAACAGGTGTAGCAGTGATTATAGGTGCATTGGTAGAGCGTGGTATTATTTCACGACGCCGTGAACGTATTTAATTTCTAGTTTCGACTTATATCCGTAAGGAATGAGAACGAAGGAGGATCTATGAACAACAATGAACGTCTAGTGGATGATAACTCAACTGTATCAATCCAAGGTAATGAAACGACTAGCCCTGTTGAACGTAAAAAGGTTAAAAAAGAGAAAAAGAGTGGTATTACTATTCGTGAGCTTACCATTATTGGTTTGTTGGCGGGGATCACAATCGCATTAGGTGTATCTGGATATGGGATTATTCCATTGGGGCCTCTTAATGTGACAACTCTACATGTACCGACACTTATTGGTGCTATTGTAGAGGGCCCTAAGGTAGGTGCCTTTGTAGGCTTTATCTTTGGTTGCTATAGCTTGTGGCAAAATATTACAGCTCCAAACATTTTATCCCCACTATTTATTAATCCAATCATTTCTGTGTTACCACGTATACTTTTCCCTGTATTAGCATATTTAGTATACTTATTATTGTGGAAAGCACCTCAAGGTCCACGCATTCTTGTATCTGCATTTATGGGTACTGTATTCCATACAATTATGGTTATGGGACTTATCTTCTTGCTTTACGCAGATATGTTTGCTATTAAAATGAACCTAAGCCCAGATCAAGTTTTAGGCTCTATTGTATTCTTATCTGTTACACACGGTATTCCAGAAGCTGTTTTTGCAGCTGTTATCGTTACTCCAGTTGCATTGGCATTACGTAAGGTATTGCGTAAGGATACTCCTAAGAAAGAAAAAACTGATGCTGTTACAAGCGCTGCAACAACAGTAGGAGCGGATGAAAATAAAACTACAGAAGTTAATAAAATAAAATCTGTAGAAGAAAACATAACTAAATAGTATTTTACAGGCTTTTCATAAATATGATAAAATAAATATCATTCGATAAGTATTGAGGAGGATAACCATGGCTAAACGTATTCGTACTATCAACACTGAATCCTTACAAAAAACTGCTAAAACTGGCGGTTGTGGGGAATGTCAAACATCTTGCCAATCCGCTTGCAAAACAAGCTGCACAGTTGGTAACCAAGTTTGCAAACAAAAATAATAAAGAGGCTCGCTTAGCGGGCCTTTTTTATTTATGTGTATAATACATACTTTGTATGGTATATCTTTATGACTCTTTTCATAACGTTTAGCATGGAAATGTGGTACAATTATCTAGAAAGTTCTATATAGTAGAACTTTTACCATACATAATAATTGGAGGTACCATGTTAGAATTAAAACCAATGATCCATAAGTTTCGGATGAAGGATAACTATTACTGCTTAGATGTTAATAGTGGTATTATTCACGTTATCGACGAACTCATTGATAGAGTTCTTGACATATATGATGGCACTAATCGCGATGCAGTACATGCTGCATTAGATGCTAAAGAAGATGCCGTAGAACTTGATGAGATTATGGATGAGTTAGATGAGCTCATTAAAGCAGAGCAATTGTTTGCTCCCATGAGTACAGAGTTTAAACTTGTAGTAGGTGAAAAACCTATTGTTAAGGCATTATGCTTAAATATTGCTCATGATTGTAATTTAGCATGTAAATACTGTTTTGCCAGCCAAGGTGATTACGGCGGTGTAAAACGTGAATTAATGAGTTTTGATGTGGCGAAGCGTGCAGTGGACTTCCTTATTAAAATGAGCGGACCTCGTCAACATTGTGAAATAGATTTCTTTGGTGGAGAACCTTTATTGAACTGGGATGTTGTTAAACAAACCGTTGAATATATTGAATCCATTCAAGAAAAGCACAATAAGATTTTCAAGCTTACATTGACTACAAACGGCATGCTCTTAACACAAGATAAAATCGACTATGTAAACGAACATAAGATGAGCCTTGTATTATCTTTGGATGGTCGTGAATCTGTACATAATGCGATGCGTCCTGTAGCTGGTAGTGGTGCGGAATCTTACAAATATATTGCTAAAAACCTTATCAATGCAGTAAAACAACGCCATGGCCTTGAATACTACGTACGTGGTACGTATACACATAAAAACTTAGACTTTACAAAAGACGTTATGGCTATGTCTGATCTTGGCTTCGAACATTTATCCATGGAGCCTGTAGTAGGTGAAGAGGGGGACTATGTTCTTCGCGAAGAGGATTGGCCTGTATTGGAAAAAGAATATGAAAAATTAGCAGATATTTATTTACAACGTCAATTAGATGGTTGGGGTGAGAAGTTTAACTTCTTCCACTTCCGTATGGATTTGTATCGCGGTCCATGTATGGCTAAACGCCTTCGTGGTTGTGGGGCAGGTCATGAATATATGGCAGTCGTACCTAATGGCGATATTTACCCATGTCATCAATTCGTAGGTAAAGATGGATATGTGCTTGGCAATGTGTATGATGGATTACAAAATACAGAAATTCCTAAAGATTTCCGTAATACACATGTATTCTCTAAACCAACTTGTGCTGAATGTTGGGCGAAATTCTTCTGTTCTGGTGGCTGTCATGCTAACAACATTACATTAGGTGGCGATTTAGAAACACCTTATGAATTTGGCTGCCGCTTACAAAAGAAACGTATTGAATGCGCTATTATGATTCAAGCCGAGTTAGAACAAGCTGGCATTGATGGCAGTATTCCTGTAGCATTAGGTTAATAGCCATTAATTCTCCGTCTATAGTAGGAGTTTATATGAAACAAAATAGTAATCAAACTATAGAACGCTGGGGAATTCGTTATACCGGTATAGTTCAAGGGGTCGGATTCCGGCCCCTTGTTTCTATGTGGGCACATTCCCTAGGTTTAACAGGTTTTGTATATAATGATAGCCAAGGTGTTTACGTCGAGATACAAGGTTGTACTAGTGATTTGCAGTTGTTTTTAGATGCGATTCAAGATGACCAACCTCGATTGTGCCGCATTACAAGTCAACGGGTACAACATCTTACTATACAAAACAATGAAGTTGAGTTCTCTGTGAAGCCCTCTCCATTAGGTGAAGAGGTTAGTACGTTTATTAGTGCGGATACAGCGCCATGTGATGACTGTCTTAAAGAACTAGAACAGGACAAGCGTAGGAAAGAATATCCTTTTATTAATTGCACAAATTGTGGCCCTCGGTATACGATTATTAAATCTTTACCTTATGATCGTGAGCGAACGACGATGGATGAGTTTCCTATGTGTGAAGCTTGTAAGGCTGAATATGAGGATATAGAGGGGCGCCGTTATCGTGCTGAACCTAATGCGTGTTCTCTTTGTGGGCCGCATTATACTCTATATAAACCTAATCGTACGGTTGTAGATACAGTAAATGTATGGAATACAACCCGTGAATTAATTAACGAAGGTAGTATTATCGCTATAAAGGGGATTGGCGGCTATCATTTAGTTTGTGATGCTCGAAATGATGTAGCGGTCCAACGCTTACGTAAGCGTAAAAACAGACCACATAAACCATTAGCAATTATGGTGGGGTCTCTAGATACGGCAATCGAGCTAGTCCATCTTAGTGATGTAGAACTAGATATTTTGACTGGAATGGAACGTCCTATCGTATTATTAGAAAGAAATCACCATAGTTTAGTCCATTTGAGTACCCATGTAGCGCCAGATAATCATATGCTTGGCGTAATGTTACCATATACACCGATGCATGAGGTACTATTACCATCAGATGCGGCGTGGGTCATGACGAGCGGCAATCGTAGCGGTGATCCCGTTTTATATGATGATAATCAAGCATTTGAAGAGTTAGGGGCAGTGGCTGATTATTTTTTGGTCCACAATCGGAAAATTTATGCACCTCTCGATGATTCTGTTGTAACTGTTATTCATAAGAAACCTCGATTTATTCGTCGTAGTCGTGGCTATGTACCAGAACCTATTCATTGTGAAATTTCAGGGCAAACTTCGATATTAGCCATGGGTAGTGATTTAAAAAATGCTTTTGCTGTGAATAAAGGTTCTGAAGTTCTTGTAGGACCACATATTGGTGATCTACAGAATGCATCAACTCATGCAACTTTGGTGTGGACTATTGACCGATATGAGAAATTATTTTCTATACGACCAGAGAAAATCATTGTAGATAGTCATCCTCAATTTTTCTCTTCTCACTTAGGGGAACGTATTGGTAAAAGTTCTCAGATTTCTGTTACACCGGTCCAACATCATCATGCTCATATTGCATCAGTTATGGCAGAACACAATCTAGAAGGCCCTGTACTAGGTATTGCCATGGATGGTACAGGATATGGTCCAGATGGGACCGTATGGGGCGGTGAATTCCTTCTTTGCAAAGGCAACGAATATCAGCGATTAGCTCATATCCATGAAGCACCGTTACCAGGTGGAGAAAAAGCGGTTTCTGAGCCATGGCGTCAAGCCTTATGGTATATTAGAAATTATTACAGTAATGATATTCCACCTGTTTATCAAGATTGGATGAATAGGCTGCCTAAAGGTTGGGAAATATTAGATAAAGCATTACAATCTACAATGCCTATGATTCAAGCAACGAGCTGTGGACGTTTATTTGATGCAGTAGGTTCTCTTTTAGGACTAGGCATGATTCATACCTATGATGCGCAAATTGCTATTGCATTAGAATCTTTATGTGGTGATGAAAAAGGCACATTGCTTGATTATATCTATGACGGGCGAATTCTTGATTTTACTCCAACTGTTCAATCTATTATGGATGGTGTCGTTAAAGGTGAATCTAGAGCTCATCTTGCAGCATCATTCCATAAAACCGTTGCCATTGCATTATGTGAAACTTCAGCCGATTTAATGGAGCGATATAATATTAGTGATGCGGCCATATCAGGCGGTGTATTTCAAAATCGCAAATTAGTAGAGTTAATATATCGTGCTTGGCATGTAGGCAATTTATATATGAATGAGGCTGTTCCTTCCAATGATGGGGGCTTAGCACTCGGACAATTATGGATTGGTAATCAGAAATAGTTATATACTCTTGTAGCCAGTATCACTTAATAAATACTATAATTGTGATACAATAATATTAGAAATATTTATATATAATGAGTTTGCTTACATAAAAGTAAACTTATAGAATTTGTTATTAAAGTAATATATAAGGAGATAATATGTGCTTAGCTGTACCAGCACAGTTAATAGCTGTGAATGATGTTATTGGCACTGTAGAATTAACAGGTGCCACCCGTGACTGCAGCTTACTCCTCGTACCAGAAGCAAAGGTAGGGGACTGGTTGTTAGTCCATGCAGGTTTTGCTGTACAAATTGTTGATGAAGAAGAGGCACAAAAAACATTAGAGGCCTTTAAGGAGCTAGAAGAACTTGAAGAAGCTTACTTTGCAGGAAAAGCAGAACAGTGCTGATGTATTGTTAAAACGTATCAATGCTCTTCATAAGCCAGGGGAAACCGTGAGACTTATGGAGGTTTGTGGTACACATACTGTATCGATTTTCCGTGAAGGTCTTCGTCAGTTATTGCCAAGTGGCATTGAACTTGTTAGTGGACCAGGATGTCCTGTATGTGTAACGGATCAAACGTATATGGATAAGGCTTTGGCTTATGCTGAACGTGATGATGTTATTATTGCAACCTTTGGGGATATGTTAAAGGTGCCCGGTAGTTATAGTAGTCTTAGTGAAGCTCAAACAAAGGGCGCGCATATCCATGTAATTTATACGCCTTTAGAGGTAGTAGAACTTAGTAAGAAATATCCGGAAAAGAAAATCGTATTTTTAGCCATAGGTTTTGAAACGACTATTGCCGTTATTTGTGCAACTGTAAAAGCAGTTCATGCAGCAGGCTTGAAGAACGTGTTCTTCCTTGTATCTCATAAATTAGTGCCTCCTGCATTGCGAGCTTTATTAGATAAACAAGAAGGTCATATTGATGGTTTTATTTTGCCGGGTCATGTGAGTGTTATTATCGGAGAAGAACCATATCAATTCTTACCTGAAGAGTATCACATACCATCATGTATTGCTGGTTTTGATGGACTTGAAATTTTATCTGCTATAGCAAATATTTTAGAGCAACGAAAAACTAGTAATTTTATAGTAGGCAATACATATCATTCTGTAGTTATGCAGAAGGGTAATCCCGTAGCGCAAGCGATGATCAAAGAGGTATATGATGTATGTGATGATGCGTGGCGTGGTATAGGTGTCATTCCAAATTCTGGTTTAAGATTGAAGGACGAATATGCAGCCTATGATGTAGAACGTGCATTACCTATCCATCTTGAACGACCTTCTCTTGATCCGAAGGGTTGTCAATGTGGCCGTGTATTGCAAGGTCTTATTAAGCCGAGTGAATGTCCATTGTTTGGTAAAAGTTGTACTGCTGACCATCCAGTTGGTGCCTGCATGGTATCTGTAGAAGGTAGTTGTGCTGCATGGTATAAATATGGTTATTCCAGTGGTGGATCGACGTGGGAGGATTAATATGGAGCGAGTTCGCTTAGTCCATGGAAACGGTGGTCGATTTAGTCATGAGTTGACCGAGCGTTTTATTTTGAAATATTTTACAAATGATTTATTAGCTCCTTTACACGATGGTGCTCAATTTCCCGTTACAGAAGGACGTATGGCGTTCTCTACAGATTCCTATGTAGTACAACCAGCGTTTTTCCCTGGCGGAAATATTGGTAAATTAGCTGTATGTGGTACAGTGAATGATTTAGCTATGAATGGTGCTATTCCACAATACTTGAGTTGTGGGCTCATTTTAGAAGAAGGCCTTGCCTTTAATGAGTTAGATGAAATCCTTCATACTATGTCAGATATGGCAAAAACTGCAAATGTACAAATTGTTACAGGAGACACTAAGGTTGTCAAAAAGGGTGAGGTAGATAAAATCTACATAAATACTGCGGGGATTGGTATGATTCCAACAGGGATAGATATTGGTCCGCATCGTGTAAAGCCGGGAATGGATGTTATCTTATCTGGTGCTATAGGGGATCATTCTATTGCTGTTATGGGACAACGGTTTGGATTAGACCTATCTGATTCTTTAAAAACTGATTGTGCCCCTTTAAACAATATGGTTCATGCCGTACTTGATAAAGTGGGGCCTCAAGTGGCTCTATTGCGAGATCCAACACGTGGTGGTTTAGGTACTGTTTTAAAAGAAATTGCAGACCAAAGTCAAGTTGGTATTAAGGTAGAAGAAGCAGCTATACCGGTTCACGCTGAAGTACAATCTGTTTGTGATATTTTAGGATATGATCCATTATATTTAGCCAATGAAGGTAAGGTAGTGCTTGTGGTAGACTCATCGGTTACCGATGAAGTTTTATCTATTCTTCATGGCTTTGAAGAAGGCAAAGAAGCTGTATTAATCGGTAAAACATTAGATAAAAATATTGGCAAGGTTGGATTGCAAACCGCAATTGGTGGTGTCCGTTTAATTGATTTGTTAGGTGAAGATCAAGTCCCTCGTATCTGCTAATTATATAGACTAAGATTATTTTATATTTAGCTGATTTTATATGTATAAAAAGAATTTTTGTACTTATAGGTTGTGAAGAATAGTAGATATTGACAATAATCTTTTAGGATAGTAGTATTAAATTAAGTTGTGTAAAATTCATTGATTGTTCATCGGACTTTTATACAATGCTAGTATCTTTATGTGTAAGTTCTTATACTTTCACTAGAATCTATGTATAGAATTTGTTAAAATATAAGTATCTATAGGAGGCTTATTATGAAAAAGAAGATTATTACAGCTGTTCTAGGGATTTGTTTAACTACAACTGCATTTGGTGGCATCTTGACTACTCAAGCTGGCGGCCTTAGCAGTATTCTTGGTGGTGCAGCTAAAATTGGTGGTATCGGTATTGTTATCAATAAATTCGGTCCTCAAATTGACTCTTTCTTAAATAAATTATTGAAACAAAATAACTTAAGCACAGAGTATACAACTAAAGTTGTACCTATTATCAGTATTGGTACAAAAGGTTATATTGGTGCTGCTCAAGTAACTGGCCCAGCATCTAGCATTGAACAAGTTAAAGCGGTTGCTCAAGTTGAAGGTAGCTTTAACGGTATGGTTCGTGTAAAAGGTTTAGTACCAGTTGATAGCACAAACCCAGTTGGTGCATCTCGTGTTCAAGGCGTAGGTGTATCTGCTATTATCGATTTGAAAATTTAATGGCCACTGAGCATATAAAATAGTAGACTCAGGGAATAAGCACGGTCTTAGGCCCGTGCTTATTCTGTTGTATAACAGTTATACATTAGATACGTTGTGGAGGAATTTATGAAGAAGCAAGTACTTACACTTTTAATGGCATCCTTGATTTCAGGCACTGCATTTGCTGCTCCTGGTACAGTTACAGAAAAAACAAATGTTTTAGAGACTACTGTATATGGCGCTGTACAAGATGGTGCTGTAGTGGACCGCATTAATCAACTTGATGAAACCGTGTATGGTACTGGTTTCAATGGCAATTCTGCTACATTGAGCAAACGTGTCGATTCCCTTTATAACTCCGTAGAAGGTAGCGGTACAAATATTTCTTTGCGCGAAGAAATGGACGCACTTGAATATACATATCAAAATAGCATTAATGCAGGTTCTCTTGTTGATCGTGTAGAAAAGATGGAACGTAGCGTTAATGGTCGTATTGGTAGCGGCTCTTTACAAAAACGTATTATTTCTTTAAAAACAAAAGTATATGGCAGCAATGTAACGCTCACAAATCAAGTGGGTACATTAGCGGGCAATCAAGTTTTCAAAGTTACATTGAATGATGCTGTTTCTTCAAAAACTAGCCATGAAGGCGACACTGTTGCTTTCACAGTAGCTGAAAATGTTATGGATGGCAATGTGTTATTAGTTCCTGCAGGTACAGTAGGTTCTGGTACAATTACTTCTTTGAAAAAGGCTCGTTCCTTTGGTCGTAATGGTGCATTAGATATTACATTCGATACTATTCCTGCTATCGATGGTACAGAATTCACTGCTGTACAAGGTAAAGAAGCTAAAGACAAAACTCGTAATGAAGTAAAAGCTGCAGGTGCATCCGTAGCTGGTGCTGTTTTACTTGGACCGATAGGTTTAGTAGGTGGCGCTTTTGTTAAGGGGAAAAATATTGAGTACCCTGCTGGTGCAACAATTTATGTACAACCTCAAGATTCTGTAACAATTCAAGGTCTTGTAATTGGTGGTGACGGTTTGGCTCATAGTGATGATGAATTGGCTGAAGCTGTAACTGTACCGAATGCAGCAGATGAATCTGAAGAAACTGTAGATACTAATGAAGCGGCTGTTGATGAAAATGAAACAACAACAGAGGAACCAGCAGCAGTAGAAGAACAAGAAGAACAAGTAGAAAATGTTTCTCAACCTATCGTGGTTGTAAAGCGTAATCAATAATTAACAAATTCTTAAAGCAAGAGGAGTTCTAGTAACCATGAGGAAACGTAAAGTACAATGGCTGGCAGCGGCATGTGTTTTCTGTTTAGCACAACCAGTATGGGCCGCTACAGAGTCAACCACGGTATATCAAGATCAATTGGATAGCGTTGATCAATCCTATCTTGGAGAAATCTCTAAAGCATCTACACCTGACAATAGTAATATCCGTGTTGTACGTCGTGGTGAAAAGGCAAAGTCTGATCAACCTACAGAACAGTTGCCGACTCGTATTGATGCAGATAAAATGTCCTATACAGGGTCCACTGGTGATGTATATGCACAAGGTGATGTAGTAGTGACTCAAGGTAATCAAACCTTGATGTCTCCGCGTATAGAAGGTAATACGAAAACTACAGAATATCGTACTGTTGGTGGATATCGCTTTTTAGAAAATGGCGGTAAAACTAAGGATATTACAGGTCAAAATATGACATATCGTACTAGTGATCACCATTTTACAGCTGATCAAGCTTTTGGTTGGAATGACCCTTACTATGTAAAAGGGCAAAATGCTACATTTGATGGTGAAACTGGTCATATGGAAAAAGGCATGGTTACCACAAAACATGCTATGGCTTTTAAACATACACCTGACTATCGTGTAGAAGGTCAAGATATCAAGGTATATCCTGGCGATAAAGTAGTTATCAAAAAACCATCCTTCTATATTAAAAACTTCAAGGTTTTATCCTTGCCTTCTTATACAGCATCCCTTCGTCATGATAAAGAGGGTAAATTTAGTATTTTCTCCTTGGTTCCAAAACCTACATATAGTAGTGATGATGGCATTGGTTTGCATGGTAGTACAGAGTATCCAATCGGTAAGCATGGTGAAGCCTATATTGATTACCGTTGGTATTCAAAGTCTGGATTTAAACCAAAAGCAGGCTATAGACATTACTTACCTTGGGGGACTGCTTCTATTGGTTACAGTAAAGAATCTAATGAGTATAACGATGAAACTGTATGGGTAGAAAAGATTGGTGAAGCTCGTTTAGATACTCATACATACCATGTTGGTAAATCTCCTGTTACTGTACGTGGTGGTGTTAATGCCGGTTATTGGAAAGAGGGTTCTGTAAAAGGTTCTCATAAAGAGTATTATACAGAAGTATCTCATGATCCAATTAAGCTTTGGAAAAATGCAGATTTACGTTTCTTAGGTGGTTACCAACGAGATTATTATGGTTATAATGGTACGATTCGTAGCATGCCTTATTGGGGCGCTCGTTTCCAATCTAAAGTGGGAAATCGTGCTAATGTATGGGTTAGTTATAATCAACGTAATATTTCTTATAACAACTCTCCATATCGATTCGATACGACAGAGCTTCCTAAGGAGCTTATTTATGGTGGCTCTTATAAATTAACTCGCTTGGATGATGTTTCTGTAAGTGTTAAAACAAATATGATGAGTGGTCAAATAGACTCTGTATATTATACATGGCATCGTGACTTACACTCCTTTGATCTATACTTAACTTATAAGGATGCACATAGAAGCAACAATGATCAATGGAAGATCAAATTTGTGGGCAAAGACTTTTAATTAGGAGATAACTATGCAACGTATTAGAAAGGCCGTTATTCCAGCAGCTGGCTTTGGTACACGGTTCTTACCAGCTACTAAAGCACAACCAAAGGAAATGCTTCCTATTGTAGATACACCAGCTATCCAATATATTGTGAAAGAAGCATTAGATTCTGGTATTGAAGAAATCCTAATCATTACAGGTCGTAATAAACGTGCTATTGAAGACCATTTCGATAGCAGTGTTGAATTAGAATTATTGTTACAAAGCCAAGGTAAAAATAAACAGTTGGCTATGATTAAGGATTTAGCAGATATTAAGGTTCACTTTATCCGCCAAAAGGCACCACGTGGTCTTGGTGATGCTGTACTATGTGCTAAAGCTTTTATTGGTGATGAACCATTTGCTGTATTGCTTGGTGATGATATTGTATATAATCCTGAAAATCCATGCTTAAAACAGTTAATTGAGTGTTATGACGAACATCCTGGTATTATTCTAGGGGCTCAATTTGTACCGGAAGATAAAGTCAGCTCTTATGGTATCGTATCTGGTGAAGCATTGGCTGATAATTTATATCGCGTTCATAACTTGGTGGAAAAACCAAAAAAAGAAGATGCTCCATCTAGACTTGCTGTATTAGGTCGTTATATTTTAACTCCAGATATTTTCAATATTTTGGAAAATACAAAACCAGGCGTAGGTAATGAGGTTCAATTGACTGATGCGTTAGCAGCATCTAAAACTGACACCTATGCATTGGCCTATGAAGGCATTCGTTATGATACAGGTGATAAACTAGGTTACTTGAAAGCTACTGTTGAGTATGCATTGCGCAATGAAGAATTAGGTGAAAACTTCAAGGCATACTTAAAAGAGCTAGATCTTAAATAACAAATCTATAAGATTTAACCTTATGAAAGAACCTATGATATATCATGGGTTCTTTTCTTTTGGTAGTACATTTAGCTCATATAGATATATTATTTTATATTTGTTAACAAATGGATAATGACTTTTGTTGACGAATGAAAAGATGTTGATTATAATCAATTTATTGAATAAATAAAGGACTGTGATTATATGAGAACATTATTTAAAGCATTATGTAATAATGACTTAGATCTACCAGGACATAGTGTTATTAAGCATATGCATTATGATGCTTCAGGAAGTGATCAATCTATCTGTGGTATTTTATATCAAATCGCTAAAACTACTACAATTGGTATTCTGGATAAATCAGGTTTTTTAATGGTTGATTTACGACCGGTGCCGAAACAATTTAGCATTCGCACTACCGTACATCATGATGAAATTAGTGGAGCTATATCGTTTTCCCAGAAAGATATAGTACAATTCGTAAATGATATTAATGACACGAATCCAATTCATCGAGAGGATCCTTATGTGGTACCGGGATGCATGATTCTTGAAACATTGTGGAATTATTGGAATATTAGTAAATCTGCGCTGCAAATGGCGATTTATTTTCATGCCCCTGTCATTGCAGGGGATATGGTAACTTTAGTGGAAGTCCCTGAGGATGCTCATGTAGAAGGTTATGTAGGTGATACATTGGCATTTTCCGCTACTTTTTTTGGTGAAAATGAAGATTCAACATCTTTGAAACAAAGATCTATTAGTTAGAGGTAATTATGGAAGCAAGACGTTTAACAAAAATGGCTTTATTGACAGCCTTATTATGTATTTCAGCATATATTTCATTTCCATTGCCATTTAGTCCGGCAATGGTAACCGCATTGACTTTGGTGGCGACATTAACAGGTTTATTATTGCAACCAAAGGATGCTTTTATAGTATTTGTCGTGTATGTTCTGCTAGGAGCCGTTGGTCTACCTGTATTCGTTGGAGGTACAGCTGGTCTTGGTAAATTATTGGGACCTACAGGGGGATTTATCTTCTCTTGGCCAATAGCATATACTTTACTAAGTGTATTTAAAGGGTCTAAAAAGAGCTTTTTCTCTTATGCATGGCGCTCTCTTGTAATTACAATTCCTGTAGTATATCTATTTGGTGTGGCAGGCTTTATGATTGTTACCAAAACAGAACTTTGGGCGGCGTTGCCTGTAGTTATGTTCCCATTTATTCCTGGGGATATCGTAAAATGTCTCGTTGCATCCTGGCTAGCAACTAAAATTAAAATTTAGCATGTAATAATGAAAAGAGGCATTCCTTGGGGTGCCTCTTTTGTGCATTTTGTTATAGGAGCTTATATGTCAGTATATATTCATGGTGGGCTTAGAAGCCCTATAGGCGTGTTAAACGGCCAATATAAAAATACAAGACCTGAGATATTGGGTGCACAATTGATTAATGAGTTAATTAAAGGACATGAAATTAACTCTGTAGATGGTATTTTTTGTGGTAATGCAGTTGGTACAGGTGGAAATATTGGACGATTAATGGGTTTAATGTCTAATTTATCGGTATCGACGCCGGCTGTAACAATTGATATGCAATGCGCATCAGCATTGATGAGTATTGAAATGGCTTATACACATATTGCATCAGGAGTGATGAATTCTGCTATTGCTGGTGGCATTGAAAGCTCTTCATTACAACCAGACCGAATCTATGCAACTGGAGATAATCGAGACGGTTTATATAAGGTGGCTCAATTTACTCCTCAAGATCGGTCTCCTTTAGCTATGTTAGAAGGGGCAGAAAGAACCATCCATAAGCACAATATAACTAAGGAAGCGTTATATCCATATATTATTGGAAGTCATCAGAGAGCTACTAAAGCTTTAGACAATTCATTTTTACAATCTTATATAATGCCTTTTTCTATAGATGGAAAAGAGTGTGTAGACGAATGTATTAGGCCAAAGATGAATGAAAAACTTTTATCTAGGATGAAACCATTATTAGGTAAGGACTCTATTACAAATGCTGGCAATGCTTGTTTAATTCATGATGGTGCTGCTTTTGTATACATATCTAATGAAAAAGGGCCGTTTAGAATTCATAGTATCATGCCTTGGGCTGGAAATCCTCAGTTTAGTCCAGAAGGTGCTCTTGAAAGTACTAAAGCTATTTTAAAACGGACAGATTTAACCATGGATGATATGGACGTGGTGGAATGGAATGAAGCCTTCGCCATTATTGATGCTCTCTTTGAGAAGTCCTATCCTGATCATATGGAGAAATATAATATGCTTGGTGGTGCATTAGCCTATGGACATCCTTATGGTTGCTCTGGGGCTATTTTAGCTCTTCATTGCATGGCTGCTTTAGAATCCTGTAATGGTCGATACGGTTTGTGTGCTATTGCAGGCGCAGGCGGTACAGGAACTGCTTTAATTATGGAACGAATGTAAAATGACAATTATTGAACGTTTACGACAATATAAAGAATTAGATCCTCACAAGATTGCTCTAATTGTAGATGATAAAAAGTATACATATGGTGATTTGTATGATGCTATTTTATCCATAGATATTAATGATACTAGTCGTATAGTAAATGTTGCTCAAACTAAAGAATCACCGAAACACATAGTTGCTTTAATTCAGAGTCAATCATTTGTGGAACAACTTGTACAGTGGTTGGGTGTATTGTATACAGGTTATATTCCTATGGTATGTCATAACGAGATGGATACAGAGTATATAGAGGAATTGGCTCGTATTATAGCATATAAAGGGGCGGCACCCTTAGCTGATTTTGGTGTTCTTACCTCTGGGACTACTGGGCGTCCAAAACCTTTATGGCGTAGTGAAAGCTCGTGGAGAGAGTTCTTTGATATCCAAAATGATATTTTTCATATAAACAAAGATACAAAAATATTCTTACATGGAAGCTTTAGTTTCACTGGTGTTAGTAATATGGTTATCGCTGTACTATGGTCTGGAGGAACAGTTATTACAACGAGTTCGTTGCGCCCAAATCGATGGATACAGCTTATTGAAGAATATCATGTGGACCATATATATGCATTACCGACAAAATTACGATTATTAGTACGACATTGCAAAAGTAAACTAGATTCTATTAACTATATTATCGGTGGATCTCAAGTACTGGATCGACAGTTGATGGAGCAGTTAGAACTAATATGTCCGAACATGGAGTTTATTCTCTATTATGGTGCATCTGAGCTTAACTATATAACATATTGTACAGGTAAAGAGTGGTTAGATAGAGAGGGGACTGTGGGAAGACCGTTCCCATCTGTCAAAATTACAGAGCAGAACGGCGTCATTTATGTGACTACAAAGTATCATATTGAAGGCATTCCTGATACATATACTGTAAATGATCGGGGATATATAGATGGTGATGGGTATCTCATGTTTAATGGACGGCAAGGTGATGTCATCAATAAAGGGGGCTATAAAATTTCTATCCCAGAAATGGAATTGTATTTACAATCCTTACAGGGCGTTTCTGAAGTCGCTGTTATTACCATTAATGATGATATACGGGGGGAAGACTTTGTTGCTTATATGGTGTTAGAGGATAATGCTGAATTAAGTAAAATTATAGAACTTATTCATCACGAAAGACCTTCAGTTGAATGGCCAAAAGCAGTTCTAGAAATTCCTATGTTACCTCTTACAGAATGCTCAAAAGTTGATAAACGAAAACTAAAAGAGTGGTATAATAAAGGGTAATCGTTTTTGCTATTATAAGGAGGCGTCATGCAGATTAACAAGGCGGCACTAGAGATTTTCGACTTTACGTCCTCTTTAGCCGTATACTCTGAACATGAATTAAAGGTTGGAGATCAAGCTATACAAGATTATATTGCCAATCATGTAGCTAAGGCGTTCAAAGATCCAGGTGCTAGAACAGGTACCTTGCATGATGCAAGTCCATTTGGTAAACAATTAGTTGATTATAAAAATGGAAATCTCAAGTTTATAGATTTATCTAAGAACTTAGGTGAAAGCTTGTTTACCTATATGAAACAAGCAACGGATTCCGTTGTTATTGATACGATTATCTGTGAAGCTATTACAGATGCATCTTATATCTGTATTCTTTTATGCCAAGCTCATGATGCTTTTACACATCAACTATTTAGTGAGGATGATGGTTCATTAGCTACAGAACTCGTTTCTCATAAGGCTGTACTGCCTATGCCATCTCAAAAATTACGTGCCTTTGCATCAATTAATTTACATGATTTTAGTGTTCGTATTTTTGAACCGAAAGGTGAGTTTGACGGTGAAGTATCCTATATCTTAGCAGATAAGGTATTACAATTAGGTACTAATCAGTCCTCTCGGGATACAGTGAAAAAGGTAAAAGCTATTGTAGATAAAGTGGCTCAAGCGCATGAGTCTGATGGCGTTATTGAGTTGACGACTGCAAAGTCTATGATTGCCAAAAATGCTGAAGTATCCGATACAGTCGATCCTGTTCGTATAGTAGAAGAGGTATTCAAAGCAAATCCGATTCAACAAGAGGCGGCTAAGAAAGAATTAGCCGATGCAGATATGATGCGGCCATTACCTGTGAACCGTGAGTTTGCTACGAAGGTTGGTGAGCATCACAAAATTAAAACTGACACGGGAATCGAAATTTCATTTCCCGTAGAATATATGAAAAATCGCGAGTTCATTGAAATTAAAACTAATGATGATGGAACTTTACGCATTGAATTGAAAAATATTAATAAAATTGTAAATAAATAAGAATGAGGCTATTTCTATTGATATATAGAAATTTATTATATATTGATAAGATTTATTTGTTACGCTAATATATAAGGTGGGATATAGTGAGTAAAGAAAAGCATAAAAAGACTAATGCATTGCGTATCTTAGATACCCATAAGGTACCTTATAGCATTAGTGAATATGAATGGTCTGAAGAGCGTGCAGCTGGTCTTCATGTGGTGGAAGCATTAGGGCTTGATGAAAAACAAGTTTTTAAAACATTAGTTGGTAAGGGCGACAAAACAGGATATGTAGTATTTTGCATTCCTGTAGCAGCTGAATTAGATATGAAACAAGCTGCTCGTGTCAGCCATAATAAGTCTGTAGAGCTTGTTCATGTCAAGGACCTGCTAGGTATTACGGGCTATCTACGAGGAGGATGTTCTCCAGTGGGAATGAAAAAATTATTTCCCACATATTTTGATGCTACTATGGAGCCTCAAGACTTTGTATATGTAAGTGCTGGTCTCCGAGGGATGCAAATGAAGGTAAATCCAAAAGATTTGGCATCTGTTGTTAATGCTGAATTTATAGCACTTACAATGGATCATTAAGAGGTACGTATGGCAAAGAAGTATTATGCAGTTCGTCAGGGTCGTGTACCAGGTGTATATATCACATGGGCTGACTGTGAAAAACAGGTAAAAGGCTTTGGTGGGGCTATCTACAAGTCTTTTTCTACGGAAGCAGAAGCTCGTGCCTTTGTAAAGAATTCAGGTTTATCCTTAAGTGATTATATGAGTGCTAATAAGAGTGAATCTAAATCATCTCAAGGCGTGAAGTCTACATCGATAGGCTCTAAATCAAGAGGCTCTAGTTCTAGGGCTCAAAGTAAAGTATCAGCAAGCGTGGTGAAACCAGATTTTACTGAGTCAAACCATGTGGTTGCTTATATTGATGGCAGTTATAATAAAGGGACAAATACCGTTGGAGCAGGTGGTGTTATCTTCTTGAATGGGAATAGGGAGACCTTTTCATTTCCATCTACGGATGAACGATATACATCATTTTGGAATGTAGCTGGTGAGTTATTAGCGGCTATGTATGTTATGAAATATGCTGTTGATCGCGGTATTCCTGAATGTTCACTTTATTATGACTATATGGGTATTGAAATGTGGGCTACGAAGGGTTGGAAACGAAATAATGCGCTTACTCAACAATACGCAGCATTTTATGACTCCATAAAAGACCGTGTGCGCGTACACTTTCACAAGGTAGCTGCTCATACGGGCGATACATATAATGAAATGGCCGATGCACTAGCTAAACAAGGTGCAGGTATTTAGAAATATAAGAAGGGAGGGTACTATGAATATATGTGTTACAGGTGGGGCTGGATTTATTGGCTCTCATCTCGTTGATCGATTAATTGAATTAGGGCACAATGTGCTTGTTATAGACAATCTATCTACTGGTATGCGTTCTTTTGTACATGAAGCAGCTCAATTTATTGAGATGGATGTACGAGATCCAAAGCTAGTATCTATTTTTGAAGAGTTTAAGCCCTCTATCGTATTTCACGAGGCAGCGCAAACTATGGTTCAATCCTCTATGGAGAACCCTAGTTATGACTGCGATGTGAATCTATTGGGTCTTATTAATGTTTTAGATGCATGTCGTCAGGTGAAGGTTGAACAATTCTTAATGCCTTCGTCTGCGGCTGTTTATGGGGATTTAGCAGTATTGCCATTAACTGAGGAATTAAGTGGCATGCCTTCTTCCTTTTACGGATTAACAAAACTTACTGCAGAAGGGTATTTGCGTATTTATCGTGAAGCTTTTGGATTAAATACAGTATGCTTTAGATATGCTAATGTATATGGACCACGTCAAGGGGATGGTGGTGAAGGCGGCGTTATAAGTATTTTCAATCGTTTAATTGTTGAAGGCAAGCCTTTAACCGTATATGGTGATGGGGAACAAACAAGAGACTTTATTTACGTAGAAGATGTGGTAGAAGCTAATATTAAGGCTATGGGAAATAATAACTGCACAGGTATTTATAACGTTTCTACCAATACGGGAACATCTGTAAATGAATTGATTACGCGATTCAGAGCTATTAGTGGTGCCGACTTTATGGTTCATTACGAGGCTGGACGCATAGGTGATATCAAACATTCACGGTTAAGCAATGCAAAGGCGGAACGCGATTTTGGATTTGTAGCATCTACAACATTAGATGATGGCTTACAAAAAACATTAGAATATTTTAAGGCTCATCATAAGTAAAAAATATAAGGTTTGGGGACATGAGTGATACACAATTTTGGGTTACTATAGGCGTATGGAATCTAATTGTATTTAGTATGTATGGCTATGATAAGTTATGTGCTATAAAGGGGTATAATCGAATTTCAGAGTTTACATTATTATTTTTAGCATTTGCCTTTGGCGGCATTGGTGCTCTATTAGGTATGGTTATTTGGCGTCATAAGACTTTAAAGCTTAAGTTTAAATTAGCTATTCCTATCGCATTGTTATGGTCTGTTTATGCAGTGGGTTTTGGCTATGGTTTGTGGGTAAAATGATTGCATAAACTAATATTTTATTCATTGTTTTATGATATAATGAGTAGAATATTGTACATAAAATGTCAGTAAAGGAGATATTTGATGTTGCGGTTACAATCGGGGTTCGAGTTAGATTACGCTAACATATATAATGAAAGTTGCATACAAGAACGAGACGTAAATAACTTTGAGCGTGCTATACAAAATGTTTGGCGTCATACAAATATTTTGCGTTCTACAGGCTTTGAAGAAGGACATGTTTCTAAGGATGGCTTGCCTGAACCGGTATTGTTTTACCAGCTTCCTTATATTTCAGAAGATGGTATCAATACACCTGCAATGTTGAAACGACTTTATGAACTGCGGGACTATGCTCGCCATAATATTGACACAGTTGTATCTGTAGGCATTGGTGGCTCTTACTTGGGTAGTAAGGTTATTTTCGATGTCCAATGTGGTGCGTTTTGGAATAATCTTAGTACGGAAGAACGAAACGGATATCCACGGATGTATTTTGCAGGCTTTAATGTAGATGGTGACTATTTAGCTGGTCTTATTCGCACTTTAGAGTACCAAGCTCAGACAAAAGGATCAGACTATAAAGTGATGCTCGTTATTACATCTAAGTCAGGCTCTACCATCGAGCCAATGGCTAACTTCATGATTTTGGAAAAAGCTTTACAAGATCGTAATATTAATTATGAAGTGGTAGCTGTTACCGATATGTCTGATGATGAACATCCTACGGTTTTACGCTCTATGGCAATAGAGAATCATTGGAAGACCTATAGCATTCCTTATGGTGTAGGTGGTCGTTTCTCTGTATTTACTGAAGTAGGTTTTGTTACAGCTGCTCTCGTAGGATTTGATATTGAAGGTTTCTTGGCAGGTGCAGCTTCAATGGATGCGGCTTGTCAAGAAGAGGATATTTTTAAGAATCCTGCTTTATTAAGTGCTTTACTAAAATATATTGCGTCTGAACGGTACGGTCGTATTATTGAGGTGTTTATGCCTTATGGTGAAGCTCTTCACTCCTTATCTGATTGGTATGTACAACTATTATCCGAATCTTTAGGGAAGATGAGTAATACTTGCTTACCATATGGTCGTACGCCGGTTGCTGCAGTAGGGACTATGGATATGCATGCTCAAGTACAAGAGCATCAAGAGGGCCGTCTTAATAAGGTGGTTCAATTTATTAAGGTTAAGGATTGGAAACATAATCTCGTAGTGCCTAATACGCATAGTCAATATGAACGATTACAAGCACTTGGAAATGTAGGTATTTGTGATATTTTAAATATTGCTTTAGATGCTAATAGAGAGGCCTTATCTAGCGATAATCGTTTTAATATGACGATAACTGTACCAACATTAAATTCATTCCATTTAGGGGAAATTATGTTTATGCATTGTTGGGCGGTTTATTTCGAGTCTATTTTTGCTGGTGTTGATGCCTTTGACCAACCAGGGGTTGAAGTCTATAAACGTCTCATCGGGCCTAAATTAGCTCGTGCAAAGGATACACATAATTCATAAGGGGGAACTATGAATATTTTAGTAACAGGTGGGGCTGGTTATATTGGGAGTCACACTGTACGTGCCCTAGAACAATCCGGTTACACACCGATTATTGTAGATAATTTATCTAGAGGGCATGTAGAATCTATTCCTGAAGGGGTTACATTCTACAATATGGATATTGCAGATCCTAAGTTAGTAGATATTATGAAAGAGCATCATATCATTGGGGTTATGCATTTCGCTGCCCATTCTCAAGTTGGAGAATCAATGGTAAATCCAGCTATTTATTATGAAAATAATGTAGTTGGCTCCTATCACCTTATTGAATCTGCTCGTACTGCGGGTGTAAAACATTTTGTGTTTTCTAGTACGGCTGCTGTATATGGCGAACCAGAGGTAGTGCCAATTCGTGAAGATGCTCAATTGCATCCTACAAATGTATATGGTCGTACTAAGTTAATGATTGAAGAAATGTTATCTGACTATAGTTCAATTTATGGTTCCACTTATGTTGCATTGCGTTACTTTAATGCGGCAGGGGCTGACCCATCTGGTACGATTGGGGAAGACCATCATCCAGAGACTCATTTGATTCCACTTGTGCTCGATGCAGCTCGTGGTAAAAGAGAACATATAACTGTATTTGGCACTGACTATGATACAGCTGATGGTACATGTGTGCGCGACTATATTCATGTTAATGATTTGGCAACTGCTCACGTATTAGCTATGGACTATTTGCGTAAAGGCGGCGAGTCCCAAGTATTTAATCTTGGTAGTGGAAATGGCTTCTCCGTAAAAGAAATCATTGAAACTGCAAAAGAGGTTACAGGCATCGATATTCCTGTTCAATATGGTGATCGTCGTGCAGGGGACCCTGGTACATTGATTGCTTCTTCTGAAAAGATTAAAAACTTACTTGGTTGGGACCCTAAATTTAGTAATGTAGCTGATGTTATTAAGGATGCTTGGAAATGGCATACATCTCATCCAGAGGGTTTTAATAGTAAATAAAATGAGCACGGATCGGTTTGATTTGTCAATATAATGAATGACTCTATTAGTCACCTAGGTGACTGGTAGAGTCATTTTTTTGTAGGAATTTAAAAAGACCTCCTAGAAATAGTCTGCAGGAGGTGAATTATGAACTTACAAGATTATATACAACGTATTAAGTTATGGATTAATAAACAGTATTTTATTATTCGGCACTACCGAATTGTAATTATTATTTTTCTTGTAATTGCACTAGGGGTAATATCAGTTGGTATTTTTTATCCTTCTCAAGAGGAAAAGATTCAAATACAATCAGACCAATTCAATGACGAGGCTAGTGAACAAAGACTAGAAATTTCAAAAGACCAAACGGAGGATACATTTACTAAGAGAAACAATGGTAAATATAAGGGGAAATCTAGTATAGATGGAGTTGATCATAAAACCATAAGTAAAAGGAGCGATGACTCTAATGGTAAGGGGCGATTACTATATGATGTGAGTAGTGTAGAGCGTTCTCATCCTTGGCGAGAGGTCTTTAAAAATATTTCTAGTACAGATTTGTTACATAAAAATGATGGGACTAAAGATTTTGATGATGATTATGAGGAAATTGATGATTTAAATAATATGAGCGATGATGAATGGGCGGTTGTCAATGGTAATCTATCAAGTGAAAAAAAGGGAGTAAGGAAATACAGACGTACTAAGAATAAAACAATAAGAACAGATAGAAAGAAGCCTAAAGAGCTTAATGGCGATACGACTCACGATAAGATTAATAATTTTAGTAGTGCACGTGTTCACTCAAAAATAGCTATTAATACTAATATATCAAGCTTACAAGAACCAATTGAACTGGTGGGCATCATTGAAGGAAATCAAAATATAGCTATTTTAAGAAAAGGCTCAGAGGAACAGATGGTTACAGTAGGGAGTAGTTGGCAAGGAATATCCGTATCTAATATTACTGCAAGTGGTGTAGAAATCATTGAAGGAGGTTCGTCGCGATGGCTAAAAATCGAGTGATCATAAAAATAGTTATATTAATAGTTGCACTAATATATTTTTTATTAGCACAAATGTTAGTTGTAACAGGAAATACTATAGAAGATAAGGTAATAAAAAATGTAGGAAATAATGCAACAAATAGTGCAACAAATAGTGGAACCAATAGAGTTGAGATTAATAAAGATAAAGAACCAATTACAATATCTGTACGCAATGCCTCTTTAAAGGATACTGTGTTAGGCATTTGTCGCAGTTATGGTATATCAGTTATTGGAGTAGAGTCATTAAAGGGCAATATTACGGCAAGTGTAAAAGGAGAGTCTCCAGAAGAGATTATTAAAGAGTTAGGGCGGTTATATCATTTTACTGTAACAAAACAACATGAGACTCTTCTTATTGAATCTGAGGATACTGCACTAGAGAATAGGGAGCTCTATGTAGTTTCTCCTGAACATCTGCCTGCAGAGTCTTTATCAAATATAATGGGAACAGTAGTAAAAAATGATAAAATGGCTGTGCTTTCAGAACAAAACGAAGTAATTATGCTTTTAACGAGCGGAGAAAAGAGGCGTGTAGAAACCCTGATCAATGCAGTTGACAAGGAACCTAAACAAGTACAATTAGAAGCAACCATCATTGCTATGGAACAGTCTTATGCAAAAGAGCAAGGATTTAGATGGTCCTGGCTCAGCTTGACTGGACATGGAGAAGATAAGACTAATTCCTATGGGGCTGTTACCTTTGGTAAAACACCAAGTGGAGAAGCTTATAAGTTTTTTGTGAAACCAGAACTAAGTCTTATGGAAAGTTCTGGAAAAGCTGTTCTAATAGCTAAGCCATCTATTATGGCCCTCAATGGTGAGACTGCACACATATTAATAGGTGAACGTATCCCTGTTATAGAAGAGTCAGAGGTAAATGGAGAGCGCAAGCGTTCTACCCGCTATGAAGAGGTAGGGATTAAGTTAAACTATACTCCTATTATTACCGCTAATGGCGGTGTAGACGCAAAAATACATGCCGAGGTAAGTACACCGATTATGGTTTCGGAAATGAAAGCTTATAAAATTAGTACGCGGCAAGCACATACAAGAGTGCGTTTACAACCAGGAGAGGTACTTGTTATAGGCGGTCTTATGGATAATCGCGATCAGCACCAAATACAAAAGATTCCTATATTAGGAGATATTCCGTTATTGGGCAAATTATTTCGTCATAGCAGAAAAATAAAAGATTCTGTAGAGATGTTGATGTTGGTACGGGCAACTGTGGTATAATAAAGGGTAAATGATAAGGAGGTTGTGAATGGAACGCATTCGAATGATAGGCCTTGGAAAATCATTTGGGGTGCGCCAAGTATTTTCCAATGTGTCCTTTGAGATAAAAGAAGGTGATCGCCTAGCTTTAGTAGGTCCTAATGGGGCTGGGAAATCGACCTTATTAAAATGCATATTAGGCTATGAAGATCTTGATGAAGGTAATGTAGTTAAGTCGCCTGTTGCAAGCATTGGCTACTTACAACAAGATGTAAATCTTGGTGATGATAGTTTAGCTACTGAGATTGAAAAGGCATGGGCTGATGTACATGCATTGGAAGAACAACTTAAAGCACTTACTACACGCTTAGAAACAGAAGCGGCTAGTGAATCTGATTTACAACGCTTAGATTATTTACAAAATCGCCTTGAATGGTTAGGCGGCTATGATTACGAGCAAAAGACTAAGCGCATCATTTATGGTCTTGGCTTTACTGATGAGGATTTAGATAAACCAGCAAGCGCTTTTTCTGGTGGTCAAAAGACTCGAATTAATTTAGCTAAAGCATTGGTACGGCGACCAGACTTTTTATTTTTAGACGAACCAACTAACCATTTAGATATGGACATGTTAGAGTGGCTTGAAGGGTATTTGTCTGCCTATCATGGTGGGATTCTCATTGTCAGCCATGACCGTTATTTCTTAGACCGTATTGTCACTGGTGTTGTAGAATTGGATAACCATAAGGCTACAACTTATCGTGGTAATTACAGTCGTTATATTCAGCAACGAGATGAACGGTTGAAAGCGGATATGGTAGCCTATGAGAAACAACAGGAGTACATCAAAAAGACAGAGGCTTATATAGATAAATACCGGGCAGGTATTAAATCTAAAATGGCTCGTGGTCGTCAGTCTCAATTGAATCGTTTAGAACGACTTGATGCACCGGTAACTTCACATCATTTACAATTTTCTTTTCCCCCTGCTGCGATGAGTGCCGATAAGGTTCTTGTTCTAGATCATTTATCAGTAGGATATGGTGAAGATCCTATCATTGATGATATATCACTCGTAGTACGACGTGGAGAATCAGTAGCCCTTATTGGACCTAACGGGGCTGGTAAATCGACACTCGTAAAAACTATAGTAGGTGAATTATTCCCTGAGAATGATCACGTAGATATTGGTAACCGCGTACAAGTGGGATACTTCTCACAAGAGCATGAGGAATTACATGATTCTTGGCAGGTAGTAGAAGAGGTTATGAACCATTTTAACTATACTGAAGAAAAAGCCCGCAATGTATTAGGCTCATTCCTATTTAAAGGGGATGATGTATTTAAGCTAGTAGGAGACTTATCCGGTGGTGAGAGAGCTCGGTTAGCATTGTTAAAATTATTCCTTCAAGGGGATAATTTCCTTATCTTAGACGAACCGACAAACCATTTAGATATTCCAACGCGTGAAATTGTGGAAGAAGCATTACAACAATTTGAAGGTACTTGCTTTATTATTTCTCATGACAGATATTTTTTGGATCAAGTTTCTACAAAAACCATTGTTCTAGTTGATGGAAAAATTACTGAATATCTTGGTAATTACTCGTATTACAAAGATAAGTTAAAAGAACAGGAAGATTTGTTAGCCATAGCTAACGAGCAAAACTTAGAAAACAGTGTTAGTGATAATAAACATACTTCTAATAATGAACCTATACTTTCAGTAGAAGAATCTACAGAGTCATCGCAGAAGAAACCGAACGCTTATATGGTGGAAAAGCAATTAGCTGAGGTGGAATCTGAAATCGCTCGATTAGAAGCGACTATGAAAATGTATGAAATTCAATTAGCTAATCCTGTAGTACAGCAAGATTTAGATGAAATGTCCAAAATTTCCATACAAATTGAATCAACACAAAGTGAGTTAGATGCACTGTATGAGAAATGGGAACGATTATCTGAATAACTTATAATAGTATATATTATTATAGAGTTATTTAATTGACAAAAAATTACAAACTCTAATAATATAGATATAGACTTAAAGTTTTATGTTTTAAAGGAAGGGTGTAGCATGAATAAATCCATGTTAAAAAAAGCAGCCATTTTTGGTCTTGCTGGTGTAATGGCAGTTGCTGCTGGTTGTGGCAGTAATAAAGATGCAGGTAATGCAAATAGCAATGAAGCTAAAATTGCATTGTTAACAACAACAACTGGTGGTGCAGCAGCATATGGTGAATCCATTAAAGCTGGTGCAGAATTGGCAGTAAGCGAAATCAACGCTGATGCAAATGCTGTGAAAATCAACTTGTTAGTAGAAGATACTAAAGGTGATAAAAACGAAGCTATCAATGCAATGAATAAAGTAATTTCTAAAGATAAAGTTGTAGCTGTTATTGGCCCAATGTTATCTGGCGAAATGATGGCAGCAGGTCCTGTAGCAAACAAAAGCAAAATCGTAGCTCTTGGTACATCTACAACTGCTGAAGGTATTACAGATATCGGCGATTACATTTTCCGTAACGCTGTACCTGAATCCTTGGCAGTAGATACTGCAATTAAAGAAGCACATAAAACTTTAGGCTTCAAAACTGCAGCTATTATGTACTCCAATAACAATGACCAAATGGTATCTGTAAATAATACAGCTCGTAAAGCATTGGAATCTGAAGGTGTACAAATCGTTGATACTGAAACATTTGCAGATAAAGATACTGACTTCTCTGCACAATTAACTAAGATTCAACAAGCAAAACCTGATGTTATCGTAGTTGCTTCTCTTTACCAAGAAGGCGCATTAATCATGAAAAAAATGCGTGAAATGGGTATGAATCAACCTGTAATTGGTTCTAATGGTTTCAACAGCCCTGAATTCATTAAAATTGCAGGCGCTGCAGCTGATGGTGTTATCGTAGGTACACCTTGGTTCCCTAACAAAGACGATCAAAAGGTAAAAGACTTCCGTAAAGCTTACAAAGATAAATACGGTAAAGAACCAGACCAATTCGCAGCTCAAGCTTATGATGCTGTATACCTCTATGAAGCAGCTTTGAAAAAAGCCGGTTCTACTACAGATCGTGAAAAATTCCGCGATGCTTTGAAAAATATTGCTGACTTCGTTGGTGTAACTGGTCAATTCAAGTTCAACGAAAAACGTGACCCTTCCATGGAAGTTCAAGTTTTACAAATTAAAAACGGTCAATTTGACGCATTAAAAAAATAAAAAGTTGAGGTAGTATAGTGTTTTTACAACAATTAGTTAACGGGTTAACCCTCGGTAGCTTATATGCTGTACTCGCTATTGGCTTAACACTTGTGTTTGGCGTTTTAAATATCATCAACATGGCACACGGAGGCATCTTTATGATAGGTGCCTTCGTTGGTCTTTTTATGGTAACTGTTTTTGACGTTAACATTTTTGTAGCCCTTATCGTAGCTATGGCTGTCGGTGCTATCCTCGGTTATCTTTTAGAATTTGTGGCGCTTCGTCCACTACGTAAGAAAAAGGTGTCTCACTTGGCACCACTTATTAGTACCATTGGTGTTTCTATTTTTCTTGAAAGTTTGGCATTATTGCTTTGGGGCCCTCAAACAAGATCTTTCCCACCAGACTATATTGGTGGTCTAATCGACTTTGGAGCTTTCAAAATTTCCATGGTACAAATTATTGGTTTAGGTGTTTCTGTTATTTTAATGCTAATTCTTAATATAGTTATTAAGAAAACTAAAATTGGTAAGGCTATTCGTGCCGTATCTATGAGCACAGAAACAGCGGCTCTCTTGGGTATTAATCCAACAATGATTATATCTGTTACCGTTATGATTGCATCTGCCTTGGGTGCAGCTGCAGGTGTATTGGTAGGCTTGTCCTTCAATGCTATTGAGCCTACTATGGGTGTTATTATTGGATTTAAAGGCCTTGCCGTACTTATCTTAGGTGGTCTTGGTAATATTACAGGCGCCATGGTTGGTGGTTTTATTTTAGGTGTAGCAGAAATCTTCTCTGTTGCATATGGAGCCTCTACATTCCGTGACGCAGTGGCCTTTGGCCTCATTATTCTATTATTATTCTGGCGCCCACAAGGCTTGTTTGGTTCTAAAGATAAAGGGGGTAGACCTTAATGGATTTATTAAACCCGTATTATCTACAGATCGTGATGTTCTTCATCATCAATGCCATCATGGGTATTTCGATTTACTTTACACTTGCAAGTGGTCAGCTTTCTTTAGGGGCTGCTGGCTTTATGAGTGTTGGTGCATACGTAGGGGCCATCCTTTCTTTGAAAGCTGATTTGCCTATCGTTGTAGGCATCCTTATTGGTGGCCTAGTTGCTAGTCTTGTAGCTGTCATTATCGGCTTACCAACAACACGTCTTCGCGGTTTATATCTTGCCATTGCTACTCTTGGTTTTGGCGAAGTGGTGCGTGTTATTTTCTTGAATTTGGATATTACTAATGGTGCATTAGGCCTTTCTGGTATTCCATCTATTCCTCAAGAATTAACAAACTTAGCCTATGAACTTGATATCGATGGTTTAATGGGCATCGATGCTGTTGCATGGGGTAACTTAATGGCTATTATTATTTTGCTAATCATTTTAGTATTGATTATTGCCTTCTGTGTGCGCATTAATAATAGTCGTGTTGGTCGTGCCTTTGCAGCGATTAAGGCGGATGATCATGCAGCAGAATTAATGGGGATTAACGTTGTATACTACAAGATGATGGCATTTATCATCGGTGCTTTCATCGCCGGTATTGGCGGTGGTTTGTATGCTCATATTACAAACTTTATTAATCCTACAGACTTTAGCTATCACAAGGTAGTACAAATCTTATTGTTCCCTGTATTTGGTGGTTCTAATGTAGTATGGGGCTCCGTATTAGGTTCCTTTATTCTTACATTATTGCCAGAAGTATTACGCTTCTTATCCGATTATCGGGACATCATCTATGGTGCATTACTAGTCATCTTGATGGCAGTTCGTCCAGATGGTATTTTAACAGAATCTATGGTAGACAAAATTAGTCGTAAATTAGGCTTTAAGAAAGCCCCATATATTCCTGAATCACAAGTATTAACAGAACGTTTTGAAGCGTATAAACGTAAACAAGAAGAAAAACAAGGATAGGAGGGAACTGAATGCTATTAGAATTAAATGACGTAAGTAAAAGCTTTGGTGGCGTTGCAGCTCTCACAGGTATATCCTTTGGTGTAAAACAAGGTGAAGTATTTGGTGTTATTGGGCCAAATGGTGCTGGTAAAACTACATTATTTAACTTGATTACTGGTGTATTCCCTGTAAGTTCTGGCGAAATCGTATTTGATGGTATGTCTGTTGTAGGCATCAAGCCTCATAGAACGGTAGAAATGGGCATTGCCCGTACATTCCAAAACATTCGTCTCTTCGGCAATATGACAGCTTTGGAAACAGTGTTAACTGGTATGCATTGTCGTACTGGATCTGGCTTCTTGTCTAGCTTCTTGAAAACAAAACGCCAACGCATCGAAGAAGAGCGTTGTCGTGGCATTGCGTATGAATTTTTAAAACTCGTAGGTCTTGAAGAAGATGCTGAAGAGGTTGCTACATCTTTGCCTTATGGTAAACAACGTCGCCTTGAAATTGCTCGTGCCTTGGCTACACATCCTCAATTAATTTTGCTAGATGAACCAGCAGCAGGTATGAATGATAGTGAAACAGAAGCGTTACGCCAATTGATTGGTAAAATTCGCGACCTTGGTATTACTGTTGTAGTTATTGAACATGCCATGGAATTAATGATGAATATTTGTGATCGTTTGGTAGTGTTCAACTTTGGTAAAAAGATTGCTGAAGGTACACCTCAAGAAATTCAAAATAATGAGGCTGTAATTGAAGCATACCTAGGGAAAGAGGAGGCGTAATATGTTAAAGCTAGAAAACATCGTGGCTGGTTATGGACATATTACAGCCTTAAAAGATATCAGTTTAGAAGTACCACAAGGTTCTATTGTATCCTTGATTGGTGCTAATGGTGCTGGTAAGTCTACAACTATGAAGACCATAATGGGCCTTGTAAAGCCAACATCTGGTAAAGTATTATTTGAAGGCCAAGATATTACTGGTCATAAAACACATCAAATTGTACATGGTGGTATTTCTTTAGTTCCTGAAGGTCGTCAAATCCTTCAAGATATGAGCGTTTATGAAAACTTAGAAATGGGTGCTTATATCCGTAATGATAATGAGATTGAAGAAGATATCAAAAAAGTATTTAAACGCTTTCCAATCCTTGATGAACGTAGTTATCAATTAGGTGGTACACTATCTGGTGGTCAACAGCAAATGTTGGCTATTGGTCGCGCCCTTATGGCACGTCCAAAATTGTTATTATTGGATGAACCATCTATGGGTCTTGCACCATTAGTAGTAAACGAAATCTTTGAAACTATCAAAGAGATTAGTGCTGAAGGAACTACTGTTCTTTTGGTAGAACAAAATGTACGACAAGCATTAAAAATAGCTGATTATGCATATGTATTGGAAACAGGTAAGATGGTATTATCTGGTCCTGCTGACGAAGTACGTCATGATCCTCGCGTTATGGAAGCATATTTAGGCGGTCGTGTTGAATAATTAATACTTTAAGTCGATAGACTTATCTAAAATTTTTAATAAGGTGTATATACTAGAAAACTAGTATATACACCTTATTTTTTTATTTAATCAATAAAATTGATGAGTGTTTGATGATTTTATGAATCGACTATGAATTGAGTTTATATATTTTTTATTTATATATCTAAAATTAATGAAAAAAACGAGTGAAATATGAGTGAAATGCGTAAAAAAATACACATAATTAAATGGTAAAAACCTTATATTTACGCGATTTATTCTTAAAGGTTTAATGAAGTTAGCTCAGAACGGGCTGCGTTTATGGAAGAAAGTTTAAAATAATGATAAAATAACTTAACCGATTTTTTAGGATTAATAATTCTAAAAAAATAAAGTGTTGTATTGAGTGAGTTGAATGTAAATCAAAGAGGTAAAATATGAATAAAAAACAGTATATGATGATGGCCGCATTCTTATGTGCCACAACAACATCCATGGCTGCACCTGTTAATGTAACAACTGAACAGTCTTACGATTCTAAAATATTACAAACTGAAGGACACACACCACTAGAAACTAGTGCATCTGTTGTGAGCTCTGATAAGGTGTATCGTCTACGACAAGGTGATGAACTAACTATTCAAGTTGTACAACAAGCAGATCTTGGTACACGTAATGGTAACGATATTATGTACACTGTTCGTCCTGACGGATATGTGTCATTCCCTATGGTGGGACCAGTGAAAGCAGATGGTTTAACCGTCGATGAGTTTACCGCCCAATTACAGCAAGGTTTATCTCGGTACATTATTAATCCGGATATTACTGTAAATGTTACAAAACTCGGAGGAGTTCGGGTGTACGTATTCGGTGAGATTAATAAGCCTGGTGCTTATACATTGACTAAGTCTAGTACTGTTCTTGATGCAATTGGTGCGGCTGGTAGCTTTAACTGGGATACAGCTAAAAAGAAAATTTACTTAATTCATCAAGACAATCCTGAAAAACCAATTCCTATTAATTTAAATCGCATGTTACAAACTGGAGATATGTCCGAAAACTATATTATGCGAGAAGGGGATGTTCTTTACTTGACTAAAAATAGTCGTATTAACTTTGCTCGTGATATTGCTCCAATTTTGACTAGTGCATACATGGTATCACGTATCGGTAAGGATTAAGGATAGGGTTTATCTCACATATAAGGGGGCGTTCTTTTGCGTTCATATTTATTACCAGCCATACTGTTTATTGCCGATATTGCGACGATTGTTATTGTTGCTTTCATTAGTTTATTTATTAGATTTGATGGCTATATTGAACCTCGATATATTGACCAAATGGTAGACGCATTGCCAATATTGCTTATTTCGTATATGTTGATGTTCTTGCTTATGCATTTGTACACGCGTATTTGGCGTTATGCAGGGATGCGAGAGGTATTGGCAGTATTTGTCGCTACGACAGTAGGTACAGCAATCTTTTACTCCTCTATGTTTGTAATTGGTAAATCATTACCAAGATCAATCTATTTTATTACTTGGTTCCTTACAACTGGTGCAGTAGGTATGGGACGTATGTTGCTACATTATGTAGCGCTTCATTATAGCAGTGGGGATGATGGTGAAAGTGGTCAAGTGAATACGTTGATCATTGGTGCTGGCGATGCAGGGGCAACTATTGCTCGTGAAATAGAGCGATATCATAAGCGCTCTCGTCGAATCATTGGCTTTGTAGATGATGATATGTTCAAACATAACCGCCTTATGAATGGCTTTAGAATTTTAGGTAATCGTGAAGATATTCCAATGCTTGTAGCAAGATATAAGGTTGAAGAAATTATCATTGCTATGCCATCGGTAAAGCGTGATGTTATTCGAGAAATCATGGAAATCTGCTCACCTCTAAAATGTAAAATCAATACATTACCTGGGATGTACCAATTATTAGATGATGAGGTTTTAGTATCTCATTTGCATCCTATTTCCATTGAAGATTTATTGGAACGTGATGAGATTCATCTCGACACATCAAAAGTAGAACCATATTTGAAAGATAAAGTCGTTCTTGTTACGGGTGCAGGTGGTTCTATTGGCTCTGAAATTTGTCGTCAAGTATTACGGGTAAGACCTAAAAAACTATTGTTACTAGGTCATGGTGAAAATAGTATTTATCTTATTCACCAAGAGTTGCGTTCAATTGTGCCTGAAGGTACATTGGTTCCCATTATTGCTGATATTCGAGATAAAAATCAGTTAGACCAAATCTTTACCGATTATGAACCAGATGTAGTATTCCATGCAGCAGCTCATAAACATGTACCGCTTATGGAAATCCAACCGATTGCAGCGGTGTTAAATAATATTTATGGCACTCGTAATGTGGCAGATGTAGCGGGAGCACATGGTGTTGAGCGATTCGTTATGATTTCCACAGATAAAGCGGTAAATCCAACAAGTGTTATGGGGGCTACGAAACGGGTGGCAGAAAAGGTCGTACTTGGTATGAATCACAAGTACGATACAAAGTTTATTACCGTTCGCTTTGGTAATGTTCTTGGTAGTCGTGGTTCTGTTATTCCATTATTCCGCAAACAAATTGAAGCTGGTGGACCTGTAACAGTTACAGATCCTGAAATGACTCGTTACTTTATGACTATTCCAGAAGCAAGCCAACTTGTATTACAAGCTGGTGCAATGGGAAATGGTGGTGAAGTGTTCTTATTAGATATGGGTGAACCAGTAAAAATTGTTGATTTAGCGAAAAATATGATTCGTCTTTCTGGATTTGAGCCTGATAAAGATATTCGCATTGAATTTACTGGTTTGCGTCCAGGTGAAAAGCTATATGAAGAATTATTAACTGCTGAAGAAGGTACTAATACAACTACACATAAGAAAATCTTTGAAGCTGCCTTAGAAGATGTAAATCAAGAATGGTTAAGCCGTGAAATTGATCGCTTTGAAACATGTAAATCTGACTTGGATGTAATCAATGTATTACAAGACATCGTTCCTACATATCATCCAAATCATAATGTATAACAATTTAGTTACAATCATTTATTTAGAGCTGTAGTCTACGTGAGAGGGAGATATACAGTAACGATTCCTAAGAGGGAGAGACCCTGTTGTTTGTATACTTTCACAGAAAGGGGTATATGGGTGGAACAAATTATTGATTTAAAAGAGGTCGGTAGAGTCCTCGTTAAACGACGTCGTAAGATTATCAATATTACGGTAGCATGTATAGTATTGGGTGGTGCATATGGTCTCCTAGCACCATCTACATATCAATCTACATCTATGTTGCGCATTAAACAATCTCAAGGATTAAGTAATTCTGTTTTATCAAGTACTAATGGTTACTCTGACTCTATGGCGCGTCAATTGATGAATACAGATGCTGAAATTTTAAAGAGTCGTAATGTTGTAGAACCTGTTATTGCAGCGATTGAAGATCCAGAAGGAACAGGTAAAGCACCTACATACGAAGAGTTTGTTAAAACGCGTATTGAAACAAAACCATATAAAGAAACTGAATTATTACAAGTTAGTGTAACTGGTAAAAGTCCAGAACAAGCACAAGAGGCTAATCAATTATTAATTGATACATTCTTAAATCGCTTGGCAGATATTTCCCATGTTGAGCAACGGACGACACGCGAATTTTTACAAAAACGTGTGGTAACTGCAAAAGAAGAATTGGGTCAAGCCGAAAAGAAATTACAACAATTCCAAGTGGACAATAAGGTATATTCCACGGCGGATCAAATGAAGGGGCTAACAGATAAGATTACCCTTATTGATCGTGAGAAAGCTCAAAACCAATTGGATTTGGAAACGGCGCAAGCAGCTTTAGGCAGTATTAATGAGCAATTAGGCTCTGCAGGTAAAAGTATTGCTGATAGTGCCACTGTTCAAGCATATAAAGGACAATTAGCTGACTTAGAATCTCGTAAGGCCTCCTATGTTGGTAAATATACTGATGAGCATCCGGCAATGAAAGAGATTAACCAACAAATCGAAGAAGCTAAGAGTGGTTTAAATGCTGAAATTAATGCTATTGCATCTCAACAAGCACCATCTAGCAACTCTGCACAGCAAGGTTTATTAGCAGATAAATTCAGAAATGAAGCGGCTTTAGCTGTAGCACAAGGTAAAGAATCTACCTTAGCTAATCTTGATAAAGAGAACGAAGAGGCTATGAAAAACCTACCTGAAAAAGAACGTGGCTATATTCAAGCTAAACGTGATGTAGATGTAGCACAAGATATTTACGAAATGCTATCCAAACGCTTAGAAGAAGCTAAAGTAGCTGAAGTAATGGTACCAAATGAAGTTCAAATTGTAGATGCTCCTACATTGCCAGAAAAGGCTATTGCACCTCGTAAGATCCTTATTTTATTAGGATCTGCAATTTTGGGTATTATCTTAGGCTGCCTTTACACATTGGGTCAGTTCTTCTGCAACCGCAAGGTTCAATCGGTACAAGAAATCAATGATATTCTTGGCATTGAAAATTTAGGTGTCATTCCAAATCATGAAGAAAAGGAAAATGAAGAACCAAGCAATCGTATTGTAGCATTGTGGCGTAAAGTGAGAGGTTAATATGATTAGACTAATTTCTAATGAGCGTGGTGATACACCACTTGTAGAAGCATATCGTACATTGCGTAGCAATTTACAATACGTATGTAATCAACATAAATGTAAGATCATTTGTATCACCGCTGCTACTAGTGGAGAAGGAACATCTGAGGTAGCGGCTAATACGGCATTAGCTTTATCGAAGAATAATAACAAAGTTCTTTTAGTAGATGGTAATTTACGTAATCCAGTTCAGCATGTAGCATTCAACGTGCAAAATAAAGGCCTTACTAACGCAGTTATTATGGATGAAGATTTGACGATTCATCGCAATATTGTCCCTCATTTAGATGTACTTACTGCAGGCGAAATAGTTGAACATCCTTCTGAAGTCGTAGATTCTAGTAAATTATCTACAATTTGGGATTATATCCGCGACGAATATGATGTAGTTATCATTGATACACCACCAGTATTAGATGTTACGGATGCCATTGTATTAGCTGAAAAATCTGATGGTGTTATGCTTGTTGTTAAAAATGAAGTCGCAGGTCCTAAAGATTTAATAGAAGCTAAGAAACGACTTACTCAAGTTGGAATTCCTTTATTAGGTTCTATCGTCATTGATGTGTAGTCAATAATTTAATATATATTCCATTAGATAAATCAAGCGTATCGATAAGGTACAGAAAGTAATGAGGTGATGTATATGAAAATTAATTTTTCCCCTCCTGATATTACAGAGTTAGAAATCAATGAAGTTGTTGAAGCCTTAAAGAGTGGTTGGATTACAACTGGACCGCGTACTAAAGAATTGGAAAAAAAGATTGCGGCACAATTAGGTACACCTAAAGCTGTTTGTTTAAACTCTGCTACCGCGGCGCTTGAGATGTCTCTTCGTGTATTAGGTATTGGACCTGGCGATGAAGTTATTACCAGTGCCTATTCCTATACAGCTAGTGCAAGCCCTGTTGTTCATGTGGGGGCTACACTAGTTCTTGTAGATACCCAAAAAGATTCATTTGAAATGGATTACGATGCAGTGGCTCGTGCTATTACGCCAAAAACAAAAGCTATTATCCCCGTAGATATTGCAGGTGTCCCTTGTGACTACGATCGTTTGCGCTCCATTGTAGAAGAAAAGAAATCTCTCTTTACACCATCTAATGATATTCAAAAAGCATTGGCACATATTCCTATTGTAGCGGACTGTGCCCATTCCTTTGGTGCTTCATACAAAGGTATACCAACTGGTAATGTAGCTGATTTTAGTAGTTTTTCCTTCCACGCAGTAAAGAACTTTACCACAGCCGAAGGGGGCTGTGCTACATGGCGACATATAGATGGTATTGATGATGAAGTCATTTATAAGCAATTCCAATTATTATCTTTGCATGGACAAGATAAGGACGCCCTTGCTAAGACAAAGGCTGGTGCATGGGAATACGATATTAAGGGTACATATTATAAATGTAATATGACTGATATTATGGCGGCTATTGGTTTGGCTCAATTTGAAAGATACCCAAAACTGTTGGCACGACGTAAAGAAATCATCGCAGCTTATGATGCAGGTTTTAAAGATTTACCTGTTACATTGTTACATCATTATACTGATGATCATCAAAGTAGTGGCCACTTATATTTAGTACGATTAGATGGTCAAGATGCTGAATACCGTAATAAGGTAATTGAGGCTATGGCTGAAGCTGGTATTGCAACCAATGTTCACTATAAGCCAGTTCCTATGCATACGGCTTATAAGAACTTAGGATTTACCATTGATGATTATCCAAATGCTTATAATCAATTTAAAAATGAAATCACATTGCCTCTTCATACATTGCTAACGGATGAAGAAGTGCAATATATCATTAAAACATTTAAAAGGATTATTACCGAATGTTAGTAAAAAACTTTCACGATCTACCACAAGAGTTGCAGTGTGAAGAGGTGCGTCCTTACTTTGAAATATTGAATCAAAGACGAACAAGCCTTCTTTGTAAAAGCATATTTGACCGTGTTATAGCCGCTAGTATGCTCATTGTATTAAGTCCTGTATTTTTGGTGTTAGCCATCATGATTAAACGAGATAGCGAAGGGGAGGTCTTCTTCCGCCAAACTCGGGTGACGCAATATGGCCGTACCTTTGGTATCTATAAATTTCGTACCATGGTAAAAAATGCGGAATCATTAGGTGCTCAGGTGACATCACAAAATGATATGCGCGTTACAAAGGTAGGCAACATGCTTCGTAGCTGTCGTCTTGATGAATTGCCTCAGCTAATTAATATCCTATTAGGAGATATGAGCTTTGTTGGTACAAGACCAGAAGTGCCTCGCTATGTGGCGGCTTATACAAATGAAATGAAAGCAACTTTGTTATTACCAGCAGGGGTAACAAGTGTTGCAAGTATTGCTTATAAAGATGAAGATCAACTTTTACAAAATGCTAAAAATGTTGATGAAGTGTATATCAATGAGGTTTTACCAGGCAAAATGGTTTGGAATTTAAAGAGTATTAAAGAGTTTTCTTTTTTACAAGATATTAAAACGATGATTGATACCGTACTAGCTGTTTTACGTTAAGAGAGGTTCCTATGAGTACATCTATGACAAAGGAAATACAAGAAAAAGAGCTTAGTATGTTGCTGTACTTTAAAGAGTTTTGTGACAAACATAATTTGCGCTTTTATCTCTGTGGCGGTGGTCTCATTGGGGCAATACGTCATAATGGCTTTATCCCTTGGGATGACGACTTGGATTTATTTATGCCACGTCCAGATTACGAAAAGTTAGCTGAACTATGGCCTAAATATGCAGATACAGAACGGTATACCTATTGTCGTACGGATCGGCATCATATCTATCATGATGCAGGTGCTTCTATTAGAGATAATCATACGACATTTATTAATCGCCATAGTATGCATGAAGATATTTGTCATGGTTTAGCTCTTGAAATTATGCCTATTGATGGTTGTGCACCAGGGAAAATTAGCCGTACTTTACAACTTATGTGGGCTATGACCTTTGCACTTTTTAATGCACAACGTTTACCGGATAATAAAGGACCGATGTATCGTGCATTAGCAGGGTGTATTTACAAGGTATTTTCTAGTCAGTCGTTACGTTATCATATTTGGCGTTTTGCAGAAAAGCAAATGACCAAATACGATTTCAATACGAGCAAGGAGTGTACTGAGTTAATTGGTAGTTTAAAAGGCATGAAGTTGCGTCATCCTCGAGAAGACTTTGCTTCTGTTGTATATAAAGACTTTGAAGGTCATCAGATACCTGTAATGAAAGGGTATGAAAGATATTTACGTCTTATTTGGGGCGACTATATGCAATTACCACCAGTAGAACAGCGTGTAGCAAAACATGATGCTGTGTTTGCTGATTTACATACACCTTACAAGGAGTATAGAGGCATACATTATGCCAAGAACGAAGCTCAACCTTAAGGAGGGCCTATGAAACGAATAGCAGTAATCTTTGCGGGTGGCGTAGGTGCTCGAATGAATAACAGCAAGACGCCAAAACAGTTTCTAGAATGGAACGGTAGACCTATTTTGATTCAAACTTTAGATGTGTTTGAACAAACCGACTCTATTGACGGTATTGTTTTAGCTTGCAAAGCAGAGTGGATTGATCATACTAAAAACCTCATCAAAGATGCTGGTTTACAAAAAATTGTATCCATTGTTCCAGGTGGAGACAGTGCTTTAGACTCTCAATATAATGGATTGACAGAGGCAAAACGATTATTTCCTAATGAAGAGGTTACCGTATTGATTCACGATGGTGTTAGACCACTTGTGGATAAGGCAACAATAGAGAGAAATATTGAATCTGTAGAAACAAAGGGTTCTGCTATTACGGTTACACCTGCTATTGAAACCGTTATGGTTACAGATAATGGTTCTATAAACCGTATTTTAAATCGTAGTGAATGCCTTATGGCAAAAGCACCTCAAAGCTTTAAACTAGATGATATTTTATCGGTTCATGATAGAGCTAAAGCAGAAGGCATCCATAATTTTATAGATTCTGCATCCATGATGATGCATTATGGATACACCTTGTATCCAGTATTAGGAGAAACAGAAAATATAAAGATTACTACACCATCTGATTATTATATGTTCACAGGTATTATTAAAAACCGTGAATTAGGAGGATTACAAGATGAGTAATTCCGTTATTAAACGCGAGTTAACAGCTTTATTACAAGACAAAGAGTACTTTGAATTCCTCCGCCATCAGCGCATTCTTGTGACAGGTGCGACGGGACTTATTGGCTCTATGTTTATAAAATTGCTTATACTTGCCAATGAGACTTTTAACTTGGACATAAAGGTAATAGGTTATGTACGAAGTCATGATAAAGCACAGGCTATATTAGGTAACTACTTAGATAATGATTCCATTGCACTTATTGATGGTGCTTTAGAATCTATTGACGTACCTTGTGACTATATCTTACATGGTGCTGCACCAACACAATCTAAATTCTTTATGGAGCATCCTGTAGAAACTATTCGTACATCAATTCATGGTACTGAAGCTATGTTAGAGCTCGGTCATCATAAAACGGTAAAAAAACTTGTGTACTTATCGAGTATGGAACAGTATGGTGTACCCTATGAATCTGGACAAGTGATGACAGAAGAACGATTAGGGTATTTAGATCATTTAAATATTCGCAGTTCTTATTCTGAAAGTAAGAGACTATGTGAGTGTTATTGTAAGTCCTATGCTGTAGAATTTGGAGTTCCTGCTGTTATAGCTAGACTTGCTCAAACTTTTGGACCAGGTGTTCCTGTATCTGATAATCGTGTATTCATGCAGTTTACTAAGAGTGCTCTACGAAATGAAAACATTATCCTTCATACAAAAGGTGACTCCATGTCGAACTATTGCTACATTACTGATGCATTAACGGGCATTTTAACCCTCATGAAGGATGGCGAAGCTGGTGAAGCATATAATATTTGTCATGATGAGGAAACTCGCTCCATAGCGAGTATTGCGCATCTAGTAGCTACGCATGTAAGTCATGGAAAAAGTGAAGTAGTTTTTGACATTCCAGAAGATGTACAAGGTTTGGGATACGCACCGACAGTTCACATGTTCTTAAGCTCTAAGAAGTTGAAATCTTTAGGTTGGCAGCCTAAAGTGTCAATGGCACAAGCCTATGTAAGACTTGCAGAATATATCCAAGAGGAAGGCTTATGAAAAAGGAAATAATTATTGTTACCATCTCCCTCGGTAATGATGGGGCTGAACGTATTTTAACAGAGTTAGCTCGTCAGTGGGTGCATGATGGTCACCATATTACGGTTATCCAAACAAGCCCTAATCGTTATGGTAATGAATATACTTTAGAGGAAGGTATTGAACAAATTCAGATTCATACTACAAGCTCTAATAAAGTAATTCGCTTTATTCAGGAAATTAAAGAGCTGATCAAGATTTTGAAGACAAGACCTAACGCAACATGCTTATCGTTTTTGTCGGCATCGAGCTTTATTCTCGCCATTAGCTCTTGGTTTGTGAAGAATCGCATCGTCTTTTCGGAGCGAAATAATCCGCGCAAGGTGCCTATCGGTTGGCATCAACAAGCGCTGCGTAATTTTGCCTTTCGCTTTGCTGATGCGTTAGTATTCCAAACTGAGGATGCTCGTTCATATTTCCCTCAATCTGTACAAAAGCGTGGTGTTATCATTCCAAATCCTATTAATGGTAAATTGCCACCACCAATTGAGGGAGAACGGGAAAAGACAATCGTTACAGCATGTCGATTGCATCCGCAAAAGAATTTGCCTATGATGATCAATGCTTTTAGTATGCTGGCAGATGAGTTTCCAGAGTATAAACTTGTTATTTATGGCCAAGGTGTTTTAGAGGATGAACTACGTGCTCAAATTAAAGCGCTCAATTTAGAGAATCGTATTTTTTTACCTGGCTTTGCTAGTAATATTTTAGAGAAGGTTGCACCTTGCTCTATGTATGTTTCATCATCTGATTTTGAAGGTATTTCAAACTCTATGTTAGAAGCACTTGGCATGGGCTTGCCTGCTGTAGTTACAGACTGTCCAGTAGGTGGTGCTCGTATGGTAATAAATAGTGGAGAAAATGGTATCTTGGTACCTGTAGGAGATACAAAGGCTATGTATGAAGCTATGCGCAGTATTCTGAAAGACCCTGCATTAGCAGCAAAACTTTCACAGGAAGCTATCAAGGTGCGTGATAAATTTCCACTATGTAAAATTGCTAAACGTTGGTTAGATGTTTTATGAGTTGTAAGGAGGAGAACCATTGAAGTTAAATATAACGGCTATTGCTGACCGCATGATATGGTTCATAACTCTAATTTTTTTAGTGTTGTCGTTGACCATTTCCTTTGCCCTTGGCGATGCGAATTATGGTGCCTATGTATTATTTGTATGCCTATTTGGACTTATTATTTTTTATCTCATACGAGAGCAGGGAGTTATAAAATTTAGGTTTACTTGGATGCATGGTTATATGCTGCTCTTTATTGGAGCCTGTTATCTGAGTACTATTAATGCTATTGAGCCATCTGTAGCACTCAGTCGAAGCTTTGATATTGTTAAGATATTCTTTATGCTTATCATTTTATACATGTGTTATCAAGATAAAACATCGGTGGACACATTATTAAAAATTGGTATGTGGACTGGTTATATAGTTTGTTTTTACACGGTATATTTCTATGGCTTAGATTACTTTATTACGGTTTTGTCATCTTCTGCACGAATTGCAAATGATGCATTAAATGCGAATACTGTAGGTTTATTAGGTGCCAATGCTATCGTTATGACATTGTATTACATGTTATACGATCGACCTCGTTGGTGGAATATTATAGCCTTACCTACATTGGGGATTCTAGCAGCTACTGGTAGTCGTAAAGCTTTAGTATTTGTTGTTGTTGGTACAGTATTACTATTTGTATTTAAAAGTTTACGTAGTGCCAATGTAGTAAATTCTATTGCTAAGATTATTGGGTCATTGTTAGCTCTTACTATCATTGGTATTGCAGTTTTACAATTACCTATGTTTTCAGAGGTTCTGGATCGTATGTCGAGTATGGTGGATGCTTTCTCCGGTACTGGTGGTGATTCATCTACCATTATTCGTTTAGCCTTGGTTGATATAGGGTGGGATTTATTTTATCAATCGCCCATCACTGGGGTGGGGGTAAATAATCCATCTGTACTTACCTATTTTTTATATGGTAAAGAGAATTATTATTTACATAATAATTATATTGAACTATTAGCGGGTACAGGGATAATCGGCTTATTGGCGTATTACTCAATGTATGTGTATATAGCTTATAATTTAATTCGTTATCGAAATTTTCATAGCAATGAATACGTAATGGTGCTCATTTTATTCCTTTCTCAAATCGTCATGGATATGGGGATGGTGTCTTATGAAAGTAAGAGTACATATTTTTATATGATGATGTTTTATTTAGAGGTGCAATTGCTCCGGAAAGGACGTAAAAATGAAGCTCAGCAAGTTATGTAAAGTTGGCATGTCCTTTTTAACAAAACCTTACTATCGCACAAGAGTATTAATCAAATTAGGTTATTATGATTCTTTATCTGATGAAGAGTTTTTAAAGAAAGTATTCCCAAAATACATGGGCTATCCTCTAGATTTAGAGAATCCTAAAACTTTTAGTGAAAAGTT
Organism: Veillonella sp.; assembly: GCF_018381775.1. Taxonomy (GTDB): domain Bacteria; phylum Bacillota; class Negativicutes; order Veillonellales; family Veillonellaceae; genus Veillonella. Next base: position 87,701 of record NZ_JAGZRH010000007.1, read on the forward strand.
ACAATGGCTAAAGGTTAATTACAGAGACCCTATACAAACTGTAATGGTTGATAAACATGAAGCTAAGAACTTTATTGCTCAACGGGTGGGTGAACAATATATAATTCGCACACTTGCTGTTTGGGATTCTGTAGAGGATATAGACTTTGATGCATTACCTAATCAATTTGTTTTGAAATGTACACATGATAGTGGGGGCATCGTTATTTGTAAAGATAAGTCATCCCTTGATCGAGAAGCCGCTAAAGCTAAATTAAGTGCATCCTTACAACGGGATTATTCGCGTATAGCCAGAGAGTGGCCTTATAAAGATGTTCCTCGTCGGATTATAGCAGAGGAATATTTATCTGAGCTAGGTAGCAATGAAATCTTAGATTATAAAATGTATTGCTTCCATGGTAAACCAAAGTTGACTGTAGTATGTTCTGACCGCTTTTCTAAAACAGGAACGCGTATGAATTTTTACGATATCGATTGGGAACCTATGGGCATTCATTTTGGACATTATCCGCCGGTATCAACTGAGTTTACAAGGCCTGAAACATATGAAGAAATGCTAAGATTGGCTGCTGAACTTAGTAAAGGCTGCCCATTTTTACGTGTTGATTTCTATGAAATAAAGGGACGACTTTATATTGGAGAGTTAACGTTCTTCCCGGGTGCAGGATTAGAAAAGTTTCGTCCTATGACAAAAGATTATGAATTGGGAGAGTGGTTACACCTTGAAACTGTACATCGGGGCTGATTTTGTCCCAACGGATATAAATAGAGAATTATTTGAATCTGGTAATGGAGAGGCTTTGGTTGGTAAGGAGTTACTGGGACTTCTAAAGGCATCTGATTTAAATGTATTTAATTTAGAGGTGCCTTTAACAGATGCATCTACTCCGATTAATAAATTTGGTAATAATTTAAAGTCTCCTACAAAAACAATCTATGGTTATAAGGCTTTAGAGCCTATATTTTTAACATTGGCTAATAATCACTCCTTAGATCATGGTGTAGATGGATTAACTACTACACTGGAGTTATTAAAAAAGCATGATATTAAAAATGCAGGTGCTGGTGCTAATGTAAAAGCAGCTAAAAAGCCATTTATCTTTGAAAAAGAAGGTATACGTATAGGATTTTACCTATGTGCAGAACATGAGTTTACCGTTGCTTCTTGTCATACAATGGGGGCTAATCCATTTGATGTATTAGAGAGCTTTGATGATGTAGAAGCTTTAAAGAAAACTTGTGATTATGTTATCGTCCTATATCATGGTGGGAAGGAGTTTTATCGCTATCCATCGCCAATGTTACAAAGATATTGCAGAAAATTTGTTGATAAAGGGGCAGACCTTGTAATTTGCCAACATAGTCATTGTATAGGTTCTCGTGAGGACTATGGTAAGGGGACTATTATTTATGGCCAAGGTAACTTTATCTTTAACTCCGAATCCTATATACATCATAAGGAGTTTATAAAAGATTCCTTATTAATCAGTGTAGAGGCTACAAAGAATACCTTTGTTGTATCTGAAGTGCCAATTCGTGGTACCGAAAGGGGCACCCGTTTGGCTACTGAATCGGAAGCCATTGAAACATTGACGAAATACAAAAAGCGAAGTGAGAACATTAGGGATGCTCATTTTGTTGCTCAAGCATATAAGGATTTTGCTGATACTCATGTAAAGCGATATTTGCGTGAATTTTTAGGTAGATCTTTTATTATCCGCGCAATAAATGGATTATTTGGAAGAAAATTAATGCAACTTATTTTAGGAAAAACAAGTTATTTAGCAATTCAAAATTACTTGGAATGTGAAGCTCACCATGAATTATTCTTGCGGGGCATTAAGAATATCAATAAAAAATAATGGATACTAAAATAGTAGCTGCTGCTAAATGGTCTGTTATAACAGAGGTTTTAGCAAAGCTTATTACACCACTAACAAATATAATATTGGCCCATATGCTAGCGCCTACGGCATTTGGTATATTGGCAACGATTATGATGGTTATATCCTTTGCAGAAATGCTAGCTGATGCGGGATTCCAAAAATTTCTTGTACAGCATGAGTTTGAAAGTGATAAAGAAAAACAGGAGGCTACAGATGTAGCTTTTATTGCTAATTTTGTGCTTTCTTTACTCTTGTGGGGGGCTATTATAGTCGGTCGTGATGAGTTGGCTGTATTAGTCGGTAATGATGGTTTAGGTATACCGTTGGCTATAATGGGGGCTATGATTCCGCTCTCTGCCTTTAGTAGTGTACAAATGGCATTATATCGACGGGATTTTAACTTTAAGTTTCTTCTTAACATTCGGCTCATCACAATTCTGACTCCTATATTGATATCCATACCTATGGCGCTCATGGGATATGACTATTGGTCTTTAATCGCTGGTATGTTAGGGGCTCAGTTATTTACGGCTTTGGCCTTATTGAAGAGTAGGAAAAATCAAATCCATCTCTTCTTTAGTTCTCGAGTCTTTATGAACATGTTTAGTTATAGTGCATGGTCATTGGCTGAAGCATTTTCTATTTGGCTTACTGCATGGGTGGATACCTTCATTATTAGTCGCTTTTTAGATGCCTATTATTTAGGGATATACAAAATGCCTATGGCTATTGTTACAACTGTTATGGCCATGGCTACTTCATCTTTAGCGCCTGTATTATTTGCCGCTTTAAGTCGAGTTCAACAGGATGAACAGGCATTTTCCAATACATTCTTTACATTCCAACGCTATATGGCTCTTTTTTTAGTACCTATAGGGATAGGCTTGTTTGTATTCCAAGACTTTGTTGTTGATCTCTTATTGGGACCACAATGGAAGTTAGCAGGTATTGTATTGGGATCTTGGGCCTTGAGTTCCGCTATTATGACAGTAACAGCGAATTTGATCTCTGAAGTATTCCGTGCAAAGGGAGTTCCTAATTTATCATTCTGGACTCAAATATTACATTTAGTTGTATTAATACCGGTAATATATATTTGTATTCAGTATGACTTTAGTACATTTGTCTATGCTCGTTCAATAGTACGCATGGAAATGTTAATGGTTGCCATGATTTTCTTAGCATTATTTATACATATGAGTGCCCTTCGAGTGATTACTAATATAGGTGTATATCTAATTACTGCATCTATTGTTGGTGCTCTTGCATATAGTATTTTACATTTATATGATGCGGTATGGTGGACTATAGCTTGTATGATTTTATGCGTTGTATTGTATGTGGTTATCTTATATCTCATACCATCTGAGCGCACTATTATCACTTCTGGCGTTGATAAAGTATTAAGTAAAGTAAGACGCTCATAATTAACAGAACTATGAAAGGAGTACATATGCTTTCAAAAAATGTAGACTTAAACAACACGGTGATCCTAGTAACGGGAGCCGCTGGATTTGTAGGGGCTAATCTTGTTATGTCCCTGTTATCTGAAGCAGAAGGAACTCAAATTATCGGCATAGATTCTGTTAATGATTACTATGACGTGGCCTTAAAAGATTATCGATTGCAACAAATTGATGAGATGAGCAAAGATAATAAAAATACGTGGATATTTAAAAAAGGGAATATTGCAGATAAGGCCTTTATTGAAGAAATTTTCTCTACTTATAAACCACGTGTTGTTGTTAATTTAGCAGCACAGGCTGGTGTGCGTTATTCTATTACGAATCCTGATGCTTATATTGAGTCTAATATTATTGGTTTTTACAATATATTAGAGGCTTGTCGACATTCTTATGATAACGGTGGAAGTGGAGTAGAGCATTTAGTTTATGCATCATCGTCTTCTGTATATGGAGCGAATAAACAAATTCCATACTCTACAGATCATAAAGTAGATAATCCTGTATCTCTTTATGCGGCTACAAAAAAATCAAATGAATTATTGGCTTATTCTTATGCCAAGTTATATAACATTCCTAGTACAGGACTTCGTTTCTTCACTGTATATGGTCCTGCTGGTCGTCCGGATATGGCGTACTTTGGTTTTACTAATACATTGCGTAGTGGTGGTACCATAAAAATCTTTAACTATGGTAATTGTAAACGTGACTTTACCTATATCGATGATATTGTAGAAGGCGTATCCAAGGTTATGTGTGCAGCACCAGAGCGTCGTAACGGAGCTGATGGATTGCCAGTACCACCATATGCTATTTATAACATTGGTAATAGTCATCCTGAAAATCTCCTCGATTTTGTACGTATTCTTTCAGAGGAATTGGTTTCTGCTGGTGTATTACCAGAAGATTACAATTTTGAAAACCATAAAGAATTAGTAGCTATGCAACCAGGCGATGTACCTGTCACTTATGCAGATACAAGTGCTCTAGAAGAAGATTTTGGATTCAAACCGAATACATCTTTACGTGAAGGGCTACGGAAATTTGCTATATGGTATAAAGAGTTTTATATGACGGAGGGCAAATAAATGAAGATTTCAATTGCTGGGACCGGCTATGTAGGCCTTTCAAATGGTGTTTTATTAGCACAACATAATGAAGTAGTAGCCCTCGATATTATTCCTGAAAAGGTAGAAATGTTAAATCGCAAAGAGTCACCTATTGTAGATGCAGAATTGCAAGAATATTTGGCAACAAAAAAATTAAACTTTAAAGCTACCTTGGATCCTGTAGAGGCTTTTACAGGTGCTGATTATGTTATTATTTCGACTCCTACTAATTATGATCCTCAAAAGAATTTCTTTGACACATCTTCTGTAGAGCAAGTTATCAAAACAGTATTAGATATCAATCCAGATGCTGTTATGGTTATCAAGTCAACAGTACCAGTTGGGTATACCGCTCAAATGCGTAAAGAATTCGACACGGAGAACTTGATTTTCTCTCCAGAGTTCTTACGTGAAGGTAAAGCTTTATATGATAATTTACATCCTTCCCGTATTGTGGTAGGAGAAGACTCTAAAAGAGCTCGTTGTTTTGGTCAACTATTAGCTGACGGTGCCATCAAAGAAAATGTGCCTCAATTATATACGGATTCTACGGAAGCAGAAGCTATTAAATTATTTGCTAATACTTATTTAGCATTGCGCGTTGCTTACTTTAATGAGTTAGATTCTTATGCCGAAGTTCGTGGCCTTAGTACAAGCCAGATTATTAATGGTGTTTGTTTAGATCCTCGTATAGGCGACTTCTATAATAATCCATCCTTTGGTTATGGAGGTTATTGCTTACCAAAAGATACTAAGCAATTATTAGCTAACTATAATGATGTTCCACAAAATCTAATTTCTGCTATTGTAGATGCTAACAGAACTCGTAAAGACCACGTTGCAGATGTTATTATAGGAAAGAACCCCAAAATTGTTGGCATCTATCGCTTGACTATGAAAATGAACTCTGATAACTTTAGAGCATCTGCAATTCAAGGTGTAATGAAACGAATTAAAGCTAAGGGGATTGCAGTAGTTGTTTATGAACCGACTCTTGATGCAGAAGACTTCTTTAATTCCCCTGTGATTCGTAACTTTGAAGACTTTAAACGTGTTAGTGATGTCATAGTAGCTAACCGTTGGGATAAGAGTTTAGAAGATGTGAAGGATAAAGTTTACACAAGAGACATTTTTGACCGCGATTAATATAAGTATATGTATTGTGGCGTTTAGGAGAGTAGTATGAAACGTTGGATACTATATATCCTGTTAGGGCTAATAGTATTTTTTATATGGGATAATTCGATGCAGAATGGTGGATCATCAGATGGATTTAGTTTACTTTTTGCAGAGACTTTGACTCCTATAGCAAATAAATTAGGCTTTCATGGAAATATATGGACCTTGAATAGGATTGTTCGAAAATTAGCACATCTCACAGAGTTTACAATCCTTGGTAGTGTTTTATATACGATTCTACGTCGATATATTACATATGGTACCGTAATTAAGACTATAGGTTTAGGAATGTTGATAGCTAGTCTTGATGAATTTATACAAAGATTTTCACCAGGCCGTAGCTCTCAGTTCTCTGATATTTTGATAGATACAGTAGGTATTTTTATTGGTATTTTAGTGGTAAAATTAGTCTATTATATCAGGTATAAGAGAAGTACATTTAAAAATTAAATTGTTAATAATATACAGATGAGTGAAAAATACCTCATAATCTTAGCGATTATGAGGTATTTTTAATGAAGGAAACATGAAAATATAAACAATGTATTAAATGAACAAATTATAATTTATCTATTTTTATATAAAAATCACTATACAAGCGACTTTTCCCTTGATATAATCATGAATAGAAAATGAAAAACAAATGAGAACAACATGAAATTTATAAAGAGAACGATATCTGTAAGGGGTTATCGTAAGTAGAAGGGAAAGAATATGAATCGCGTGGTTGACTTACATGGTTGCATTTTGCCAGCTGTGTTAGGGCCTCAAGGGCCACAAACAATGGCAGAATCAGTAAAAATGATAAAATCTTTGGCTGAACAAGGAATTACAGATATTTTCAGTACTCCTGATGTGACAGTATCTATGGATATGAATACTTGGGATGAAATGGAAACAACATTGAATGATGTAAAACTTGCGGTAGGTGAGCAACAAGTAGATGTTACTATTCACAGTGGTGCTCGCGTTTTACTTTGTGATGAAATGGTTGAATATATCGTTGCTCATCGCAATCAGTATTTGTTGGGTAATAGCCATTTTATGTTAGTAGCATTACCTGAAAATAGTAAGGTTCACCATATTAATGCATGGTTGCTAAGCTTACTAGATATGGGCATTGTTCCTATCATTAGTGAAGTAGAAACGCATCGCCAATTATTTACAAAACCAGAACAGTTATTGGAATGGGTAGATAAAGGAATTTTAATTCAATGTAACATGGCATCCTTTAATCATAGTAATGCTAATTATCATAGAGCAATCGAACTATATCGTAATGGATTAATTCACTTCTTTGGCACTGGTTATTGTAGTGAACGTGATGTACAAGCGCATCAAGGGTATGTAGAAGCTATTTCTAAATTAGACAGTACATACAAAAAAGATTTGTTGCCAAATATTCATCTCAATGAGCGCGATCTTTTAGCTGATCGCACATTCTATCCTACTGTTCCTTCTAGTTGGGTAGGTCAAAAATCTAACTTCTTGACTCGTCTATTTGGGTTTACATTATAATTTAAATAGGTTCTTTTATTCATGCTATATTAGCATGGCTGAAAGAACCTATTTTTACTTTATATAGTATTTGTTCTTGAAAACAACCACCATATATAGTATACTGAGTTAGCGGTAAAAATAGAGAGTTTACTAATAATTCTTTACATTTTTACATATAAATTTATAAAAGTATGGTATACCATACTTTTTTCTTTGTCATAACATATATTTCAGCGGTAACAAAATGGGGAGGTTGCCAATATGTTGCAGGTCATTAAACGGGATGGTACAAAGGTACCTTTCGACAAAAACAAAATTGCTTTGGCTATAGAAAAAGCCGAGCATAGTAGTACAGGGTTGTACGAAGAGGGGTTGGCACAGCGTATCGCTGATGAAATTGAAGAATATGCTACAAAGCTCCAAAAGGACATGACAATTTATGCTATTGAAGATCAAGTGTATTATAAGTTGATTGAGTATCATAATCCTGCAACGGCACGTGCCTATGAAGGTTACAAAGCTGTTCAAGCTTTTAAACGTCGTCAAAATACTACAGATGATGATGTAATTGGTTTATTAGACCGTAGTAATGTTAGCGTTCTCGACGAAAACTCTAATAAGGATGCTGCGATTGTATCTACACAACGTGATTTAATTGCCGGTGAAGTATCTAAGGATATCGCGCGTCGTAAGTTAATTCCTACAGATATTTTAGAGGCCCATGATAGTGGTGCCATTCACTTCCATGATATGGATTACATTATCCAGCCTATGTTTAATTGTTGCTTAATCAATTTGGAAGATATGCTTACAAATGGTACAGTTATCAATGGTAAGAAGATTGATACACCTAAATCTTTCCAGGTTGCATGTACGGTGACAACACAAATTATTGCTCAAGTTGCATCTGGGCAATATGGCGGTCAAAGTATTAATGGCATTGATCGCATTTTGGCACCATTTGTACGTAAGTCTTACGAAAAGATTCTTAACAATGTTATTGAAGAACAAGTTGAGATTTACGGTATGGAGCCAAATATGGAAAAGGCTCGTGAAATCGCATGGAAACGTACGCGTAAAGAGGTTAAGGATGGTATTCAAACTATCCAGTATCAAATCAATACATTGATGACTACAAATGGTCAGTCTCCATTTGTTACGTTGTTCATGTATTTTAAACCTGATTATGAATATGCTAAGGAAGCTGCTCTTATTACAGAAGAGATTTTGCGTCAACGCATTAAAGGTGTAAAAAATGAAGCTGATGTATATATTACACCAGCATTCCCTAAATTGATTTATGTTCTTGATGAACATAATGTAACGCCTGATAGTCCATATTATTACTTGACTGAGCTCGCTGCACAATGCACTGCTAAACGCATGTACCCAGATTACATCTCCGCTAAGAAGATGAAGGAAAACTATGAAGGGAATGTATTTAGTCCAATGGGTTGCCGTTCTTTCTTATCTCCTTGGAAGGATGAAAAAGGAAACTATAAATTTGATGGACGCTTTAACATGGGCGTTGTAAGCTTAAACTTGCCACAAATTGGCATTTTGGCTCGTGGTAGTGAAGAAAAATATTTTGAAATTTTAGATAAACGTCTTGAATTAGCAGAAAAAGCATTGTTATTACGATACAATCTTTTGAAAGATGTAGTGAGCGATGTGTCTCCAATTCACTGGCAACATGGTGCCATTGCGCGCCTTAAAAAAGGAGAAAAAATCGGTCGTTTCCTTACTGGTGGTTATGCAACGATTTCTCTTGGCTATATCGGTATTTATGAAGCAACTCGATTGATTACAGGCGAATCCAATACAGGTGAAAAAGGCCGTGTATTTGCAATGAAAATTATGGATCGTTTAAACGATGCTATTAACCTATGGCATGATAAACATATTCTTGGCTTTGGTTTATACGGTACTCCTGCTGAAAGCTTAACGAATCGATTCTCTTCTTTAGATCGTGCTCGCTTTGGTGTAATTGAAGATATTACTGATAAAGGCTATTATACTAATAGTTATCACGTAAATGTACGGGAAGAAATCAATGTATTTGATAAGTTTAATTTTGAATCTGAATTCCAAAAGAAATCAACTGGTGGTTGTATCTCCTATGCAGAAATTCCAAATATGACTAATAATATTCCAGCCGTTTTAACTATGATTCAATATATTTATGACCATATTTCTTATGCTGAATTTAATACCAAGTCTGACTACTGTCACGAATGTGGTTTTGATGGTGAAATTAAGGTCAATGAAAATAATGAGTGGGAATGTCCTCGTTGTCATAACACAAACCGTGATAAATTAACTGTTATTCGTCGTACTTGTGGTTATTTGGGTGAGAACTTCTGGAATGAAGGCCGTACGAAAGAAATCAAAGATCGTGTAATGCATATCTAATAATAGATAGCATCACTGTTATTATTATAATTCTATACATGGTAAAAGCTGTGCCTAGGGCACAGCTTTTACTATACATGTTAAAAATTGAAATATATCTATATAGTGTTGATCAAAGTTGATATGCACTACTATGGAGGTAATTATGAGATATGGGCAAATAAGACAATATGATATTGCCAATGGAGAAGGAATTCGTACATCTATCTTTGTGACTGGATGTACGCATTGTTGTTATAACTGCTTTAACGAAGAATACCAAGATTTTAATGCCGGTAAAGTATGGACACAAGCTGAAACAGATCTAGTTGTCTCTTATGTTAAGAATCCTACCTGCTCAGGTTTAACTTTATTGGGTGGAGAGCCTTTCCAAAATGTACAAGGTTTATTACCTGTAGTAAGAGCTGTACGAGGGGCTGCACCGGAAAAGAAAATTTGGGCCTATTCCGGGTATGAAATAGATGATATTTTAGAGGATGAGTTGAGAAGTGCTTTATTACAGGAAATTGATATCCTCGTAGATGGTCGCTTTGTAGATGAACTTAAAGATCCAGCATTACGATTTAGAGGTTCATCTAATCAACGTATTATAGATGTTAAGAAAACATTAGAAACTGGTGAAGTTGTGTTAGCAATGGAGTAAGTATGGCATTTGATAAACGTTTAATAGGTCTCATAATTGTTGTTGGATTTATAGCGGGATTAGTAGGGGCTTCTTATACACATTTAATGCATAGTATTCAGCATTTTGTATATCATTATTCTTCTGCAGATCATATGAGTTTTGGTGCTGCTGTAGCGCGAGTATCCCCAGTAGAACGATTGATACCACTGATTATTTGCGGTCTCATAGGTGGTGTGGGCTGGTTTCTTATTCACCGATATGGTAAAGGTGTTGTAGATATTAAAACTGCGGTTTCCGGTAAGATGGATATGAATCCTATCACTACTGTTTTACATGCAACTTTACAAATTATTACCGTAGGTATTGGTTCACCATTAGGACGAGAAGTCGCACCACGTGAAGCCAGTGCAGGGATTACAACTTTTTTAGTTAAACATTTTGATATAAAACAAGAAGACCGCCAACTATTGATTGCTTGTGCAGCAGGTGCTGGCTTGGCAGCGGTTTATAATTCACCGTTATCGGCAGCGATTTTTACGTTAGAAACATTGCTTCTTACATGGAATATACGGGCTATGAGTGCTGCTCTTGTATGCTGTGGATTAGCAACCTTTGTAACGAGACAGGCGGGTGTAGGGGATGTTATTCAATATACAATGGCTCAACCTAGCTTGGGTAGCCATTATGTTGAATTCTCCATTGCCTTGGGTGCTATTGTTGCGTTAGGTGTAGTTTTATTTAATATTACACAAAGTAAGTTACCAGCTATTCATCGTAGCAGTCCTGTTATGATTCCCATTTCTATCGTAGCATTTACACTTATCGGTGTATTAGCTATGTATTTCCCTGAAATTCTTGGGAATGGTAAAGCTGGAAATGAATTAACCTTTACCAATGAAATTACATGGACTTATGCATTAGGTTTATTTGGTTCTAAGTGGGTAGCAGTACTACTCGCATTAGCAGCAGGTGCATATGGTGGCCGTATTACTCCATCTATGATGTTGGGAAGTACGCTAGCTATAGTATTTGGTACCATTTGGTCTATTGCTGTAGCACCTATATCATTAGGCATGGCAGCCTTCATTGGTGCCGTAGCATTCCTTGGCCTTGCTCAAAAGATGCCGATGACATCTTGTGCATTTATGCTTGAGTTATCTAGGTTTTCTGTAGAGATGTTGTTCCCTATAGCATTGACCATGGGGACAGCACTTATGGTAGAACAAATTGTTCAGGCTAAATTAAAGACTAGTAAATAGTTATTAACTAGAGTATTTATAAATGTGTATGACTACATATTTTTATTACCTTGAAATACTATAAAGGTATAATGCTATATTTAGTTATATAAAGGCATATTAAGCTTGTGAATAAAAAATAAAAGCGGATAGTTGTGATCAACTATCCGCTTTTGTTATATGTAATTATACGATCTTAGCATTTTTATCGTATTCCTCGCCACCTGCATCAGGAAGCATACCGTATTCAATAGTCCATAAGTGTTTATATTTTAAAGCTTGGTTGTGAATACGTTCGATTTGAGTTTCGTCTGTGCGAACAATACGAGCAGGAATACCTACGACTAAAGAGTTAGGTGGGATGACAGTGTTTTCTTTTACTACCGCACCGGCTGCAATAATAGAGCCAGAGCCAATATGACAACCACTTAATACAATGGCACCCATGCCAACTAACACATTGTCTTCGATTGTACTAGCATGAACGATGGCACCGTGGCCGATTGTTACATAATCGCCAAGGACGCATGCTTTATCGTCGTCTACATGTAATACAGAGTTGTCTTGTACATTAGAGTAACGACCTACTACAATCTTATTTACGTCACCACGAAGTGCACAGTTTTGCCAAATAGAAGCATATTCTTTAAGTTCTACATCACCAGCAAGTTCTGCACCGGGCATTACGCAACTTTTAGGATCTAATTTTGGATATTTTCCATGAAATGGTAACATATGGTACTCCTAATTTATTAAACAATTTCAAGAAGGCGTTGTGCCTTACGAATAGACATAATTGCTTCGTTCATTACAGTTTGAACAATTGTATGAGCTGGTTCAATAGCGACAAGACGATTCAAAGCTTGACCAACTTGTACCGCGCCGTTTACAACATCGCCATCGATAGCGGCGCGTTTATTAGTGCCTTGAGACATTTTTGTACGCTCTTCAGGTGTAGTAACACCATCAGTTTCTGCTGCTAAATAGCGAGTAGTAAATTCATTTTTTAAGCTGCGAACACCGCCGTGGCCAGAGAGAAGACCGGTTACAACAGAATCAGTATCTGTAGCTTTGATGATTGCTTCTTTCATATTTTGATGTGCATGGCATTCTTCCGCTAGCAAGAAGCGAGAGCCCATTTGTACACCTTCCGCACCCATTAGTAGTGCAGCTGCAAGACCGCGACCATCTACGATAGAACCGGCAACTACTACAGGAATAGAGATTTCTGGTAAAATATTTTCCATTAAGGACATTGTTGTTTGGCTACCGATATGACCACCAGCTTCCATACCTTCTACGATCATCGCATCAGCACCTGCTTCTTCGATACGTTTAGCCAATTTAAGGGAAGGGACTACAGGAATAACTTTGATACCAGCCTCTTGGAGTGGTTTGATATATGGTACAGGATTACCAGCACCGAGTGTTACAAATGCAGGTTTTTCTTCGATAATAATATCGACTAACTCATCTTTATTAGGTGCCATTAACATGAGGTTAACACCGAAAGGTTTATCAGTTAACTCTTTACATGCACGAATTTCATTACGTGTCCATTCAGCATCACGACCACCAAGGGCGATAACACCTGTTGCGCCAGCATTAGCAACGGCAGCTACTAATTTGTGTTCAGATACCCAAGCCATAGCACCTTGGATAATAGGGTATTCAATTTGTAAAAGTTCTGTTAAAGCTGTTCTCATAAATCCTCCTATGATAACAATATAAATGATGATTTCTCTAGTTAATATTTCATATTAAGAAGGTAAATATCTTATTATGAGTATATTGCATAGAAAAGTAAGAGTTCATAAGTACATACTTATATAATATGTTATTAATTTAGATGTTTTAGAATATAGAGTGTGACCATATTCTCTTCTATATATAATAGTATAATATATAAATTATGTACACCTTGGGTAGTAGTTGATTTACTTAATATACCAAAAATAATTGGTATAATAATTATTTTTGGTATTGAAACATCGAAATGATGGAGGAGTGTGTTGGTTCATATTTAGGTCTAAATCCCTCTAAATGATAATGTGTTTCAAATTATGGAGTAGCACAAATCCGCATATTATATATGCTTTATAAATATTATAAAAAATGAGAAATTAAGAAAATGAGTATTGAAAAGTTTCGATATCTTTGATATACTACATTACAGATAGAGTATCTGAATTATAAAAGATAAACATTAAACAATAATTTTCAAGTGAAGGAGGAAATACTCATGGAAAAATACGTATGCGTAGTATGTGGTTGGGTTTATGACGAAGCTGTTGAAGGCGTAAAATTCGAAGATCAACCAGCTGATTATGTTTGCCCAATTTGCGGTGTTGGTAAAGACCAATTCGAAAAAATGTAATTGACTTACCAAAAAGACTATCTTGAGTCCGCTTAAGATAGTCTTTTTTATTTGACAAAGCACTATGTCATGTTTATAATATTATGAGTCGAGGTAAGATTATGAAACTGCAAGTAGAGCAAGCAAAAGAACATATAGGAAAGAAATTTCCTTATAGCTATACGATACCAACCTCTGAGCTTGGTGACGTAACTGCTTTTCCTTGGAGCCGTCATGATATAACCATTAATGGTGAGTTTTGGTTTGATGGTCAAAATTACATCGTTCAAGGTTCGATAGAGTCTAAAGGTGATTACGAGTGTTCACGTTGTTTAACTACAACAGAGCATGATCGTAAGGATTCCTTTGAGGAAATCTTTAGTGATTCTAGAGACGTTGCTGAAGATGTGATTCCTTTCGATGGAGAGGAAATTGACTTAACCGAACTAATTAGGGATACATTAATCATCAATGAGCCCTCTCAAGTGTTATGTCAGGATGATTGCAAAGGATTGTGCGTTCATTGCGGAGCAAATTTAAATGTTTCACCTTGTTCTTGTGAATCCTTTGTGGTGGATCCTCGATTTGCAGAGTTACGTGCTTTGCTTGATGAGAAAGATGATAGATTGTCCTAATGATTGTACTAAGGAGGTGCAGATAATGGCAGTACCTAAGCGTAGATTGTCTAAATGCCGTCGCGATCGCCGTCGTGCTAATTGGAAATTAGAAGCTCCTGGTTATGTAGCATGCCCACAATGCCACGAACCTAAGATGCCTCATCGTGTTTGCCCTACATGTGGTCACTATAAAGGTGAGCAAGTAGTAGCTAATGCTTAATATGTGAGCGGAAAAAAGACGCCTACTGTAGTAGTAGGCGTCTTTTTTGTATGCTTTTGTATACTTTTAGTAATATATAACTTAATATACTTGATATGCATTAGTCAGTGCCATTATTTTATAGTAATATAAAGCTGTAGAATAGTGGCATTTTTTATACTTTTATAAACAAAAAGATACTTAAATATAAAATAATAACTATATTTGGTATATATGTACAAAATCTGTTACTATATGTATGAAAAGCCTTGCAAATAAGGGAATTATTGTATATACTTAGGATGTAATATTAATACTAGGTCATAAAAGGTGGTCCCATGAGTCGGTTAAAGAAGCAAGAGCGCCAAAAGCAGTTACAAGAAAAACTGAATATTACGCCATTTCTTACTGATGAAGAATTGGCAACACATTTTAATGTAAGTGTGCCAACGATTCGTCTAGATCGTCTAGAGTTGGGCATTCCTGAATTGCGTGAACGCATACGCGTCATGGCTACAGGTCAATCACAAGAAGCGGTAGAACATGTACCGTACGAAGTGGTTGGTGAACTGATCGATGTTACGGAAGGACAACAAGCATTATCAATGCTACGTACTACTTCTGACATGGAAGATCGATTTGGACATGTAGAGCCACAGTATTTATATGCTCAAGCAAATTCCCTCGCAAAGGTAGTCATGGGGACTACTGTTTGTTCTGCGGAGGTTGGAAATATAAAATATAAAAATCCAGTTGGAGCTGGTACTAATCTGGTGGCAAAAGCAGAAATTGTGCGTCGCCGTGGTAATAAGTTCTTTATTTGGGTCATTATAAGAGATAAAATAAAAGAAGTATTTCGCGCAAAATTTATTATGGAATCCGTAGAGAATAGGGTGTAGATTATGAAAATTGCAATAGACGCCATGGGTGGCGACTTTGCTCCATTGGAGACTGTACTAGGATCCATTGAAGCCGTACGAGCAAATGAACACATTGAAGTGGTGCTCGTCGGCGATGAGCAGCAAATTTTTAATATATTAGAAGCTAGGAATGAAGCTAAGAATCCACGCATTTCTGTACACCATGCCAGTCAAGTCATCGGTATGGATGAGCATCCAGGACAAGCATTGCGTAAGAAAAAGGACGCATCCATTGTGGTAGCAACATCTTTAGTTCGTGATAATGCTTGCGATGCCGTGATTGCTCCTGGTAGTACAGGTGCAGCTGTAGCAGCTGCATTGTTTGGCCTCGGTCGTATTAAGGGGGTTGATCGCCCGGTTATTGCAACTCCGATGCCAACAGTTAGTGGTATTACTGTTATGTTAGATTCTGGTGCTAACTCAAATAGTAAACCAAAACATCTTGTACAAGGTGCATTGATGGGTTCTGAATATGCAAAACTTTTATTAGGTAAAGAAGAACCTACAGTAGGGTTATTAAATATTGGCGAAGAAGCCACTAAGGGGAACGATGTCGTTCTAGCCACATATCCAATTTTGGAACGTATGAAAACTATTAACTTCAAAGGTAATATTGAAGGCCGTGATATTCCAAAAGGGGTCGTAGATGTTGTTGTTTGCGATGGTTTTGTCGGTAATGTGGTACTTAAATTCGCAGAAGGCTTGGTAACAGGTCTTACACAATTAGTAAAGGATAGCATTATGGCAGGTAGTATTTTTGCCAAAATTGGTGCTATGCTTGTAAAGCCAGCTTTAAAAAAGATGGCAAAACGCTTAGATCACACAGAAAATGGTGGTGCTCCACTCTTAGGGGTTAATGGGGTGTTTATGATTGCTCATGGTAGCTCCAAAGCTAAAGAGATTAAAACTGCTATTGAAATTGCTAGTGATTTAGTAGAACGTAAAATTATTCAACACATAAGAGAAACAATGGATATTGAAGGAGCCTTGAAGTATGACTATGATGAGTAAACCGGTTGGAATCATTGGTACTGGGAGCTTCCTTCCTGACAATGTAGTAACAAACTTTGATCTAGAAAAAATGGTTGATACCAATGACCAATGGATTAGAGAACGTACTGGTATTGAGGAACGACGCATTGCACCGGAAGGTATGAATACATCCTATATGGCGACTGAGGCAGCAAAAAAAGCTATGCAAATGGCTAAGGTTAGTGCCGAAGATATAGACGTGATTATTTTTGCTACCTTAACACCGGATATGATTATTCCTTCAGCCGCTTGTGTATTACAAGCAAATTTAGGCGCTAAGAATGCAGCGGCCTATGATTTACAAGCTGCATGCTCTGGCTTTGTATATGGATTGATTACTGCAGCTAGCTATATTAGCTCCGGTTTATACAAAAAGGTGCTCGTTGTGGGCGCTGAAATTCTCTCCCGTCGAGTAAATTGGAACGATCGTAGTACAAGTATCCTCTTTGGTGATGGCGCTGGTGCCGCAGTAGTATCTGAAGTCCCTGAAGGTTATGGCATTAAAGGTGTTGATATGGGTGCCGACGGTACTGGTGGTCCATCTCTTTGTATTCCTGCAGGTGGTACAGCCGTAGTTGCCAATGACCAACGCATTGAAGAAGGTTTAACATTCATTCATATGGATGGTTCTGAAGTATATAAATTTGCTGTTAAAACGATGGGGCGTACTGTTTTAAAATCTTTAGAACGAGCTGGAATGGAACTTAATGAGTTGGATTTCTTTATTCCACATCAAGCAAATATTCGTATTATTGATTCGGCTGCAAAACGCTTACATATGCCGATGGAAAAAGTATTTGTTAATTTACATAAGTATGGTAATACATCTGCCGCGTCTGTAGCGATAGCTTTGGACGAAGCTAATCGTGAAGGGCGTTTCAAACGCGGCGATAATGTTGCGTTTGCAGGATTTGGTGCAGGCCTTACATGGGCTAGCCTTGTCTTGAAATGGTATTAAGGAGGACACATCAAGATGATTAAGACTGACATTTGTGATTTATTGCAGATTGAGTACCCAATCTTACAAGGTGGTATGGCTTGGCTCGGTACTGCAGAATTAGCGGCAGCTGTTTCCGAAGCGGGTGGCCTTGGTATCATTGGGGCTGGTCATATGCCTCCTGATATTTTCCGTAATGAAATTCACAAATTAAAAGAGCGCACAAACAAACCATTTGGTTGTAATATTATGCTCATGTCTCCATTTGTTAAAGAAGTTATGGAAGTAGTTGTGGAAGAACGCGTTCCTGTAATTACAACAGGTGCTGGTAATCCTGGCGTGTATATTCCAGCTTTAAAAGAAATCGGTACTAAAGTAATTCCTGTAGTTGCTTCCGTATTACTTGCAAAACGCTTGTTGCGCGGTGGTATTGATGCAATTATCGCAGAAGGTACAGAATCTGGTGGTCACGTAGGCGATATTACTACTATGGCATTGATTCCACAAGTAGTAGATGCTGTAGATGTTCCAGTTATCGCAGCTGGTGGTATTGCTGATGGCCGTGGTATGGCTGCAGCCTTTGCATTAGGCGCTCAAGCAGTACAAATGGGTACGCGATTCGTATTATCCGAAGAATGTATTGCTCATGAAAACTATAAAAATGCAGTATTGAAAGCAAAAGATCGTGCCACTGTTATGACTGGTTTAACAACAGGTCACCCTGTACGTATCATTGATAATGCATTAGCTCATAAATATAAATCCCTTGAATTTAGCGGTGGTTCCAAAGAAGATTTAGAAAACTTAGGTGCAGGCACACTTCGTAAAGCTGCTATTGAAGGTGATGTAAAAGAAGGCTCTGTAATGATTGGTCAAATCTCTGGCATGTTAACAGATGTTAAACCATGTGCAACTATTATCAAAGATATCATGGCTGAAACTGAAACTGTAATTAAAAAACTTCAAGGTCTTGGTAAATAAGGAGGCCCTTATGAAAACGGCATTTGTTTTTCCTGGTCAAGGTTCCCAAAAAGTAGGCATGTTACAAGATTTGTACAATGCATATCCTATTGTGAAACAACGTTTTGAAGAAGCTGACGAAGCGCTTGGTTATTCTATTTCCAAATTGTGCTTTGAAGGCCCTGATACTGAACTTGTTAAAACTGCTAATACACAACCGGCTATCTTAACTGCATCAGTAGCTTGCTATGAAGTTCTTAAAGAACAAGGCTTTACACCTGATATCGTAGGTGGTCATAGTCTTGGTGAATACAGTGCTCTTGTAGCGGCAGGTGTATTGAATTTTAAAGATGCTGTGTATGTTGTTCATAAACGCGGTGAATATATGCAAGAAGCTGTGCCATTGGGCAAAGGTGCTATGGCAGCAATTTTAGCTTTACCTCGTGAAGAAGTTGTTGAAATTTGTAAAGAGGTTAACGATTCTGTTGGTTCTGTGCAAGCAGTTAACTTCAACTGCCCAGGTCAAATTGTTATTGCAGGTGAAACAGCAGCGGTAGAAATTGCAGCAGAAAAGATGAAAGAAGCCGGTGCAAAACGTGCTGTTATGCTTCCTGTAAGTGCTCCATTCCACAGCCGTTTGATGGAACCTGCAGCTCTTCGTTTAAAAGAAGAGTTGGATAAAATCCAAGTGAGCGATGCTCAAATTCCTGTAGTGGCAAATGTGACAGGTAAAATTTTGACTAATGCAAACGATATTAAAGAATCCTTAGTTACTCAAGCAGCTAACCCTGTATTGTGGGAAGACTGCGTAGCTGAAATGGTTAACTTTGGTGTAACTCGATTCGTTGAAGTAGGTCCTGGTAAAGTACTTACTGGCTTTACTAAAAAGATCAATAAAGATATGGAATTAGCCAATGTTGAAGACATTGCATCCTTAGAGAAAACGCTTGAATTTTTGAAAGGGGTTCGATAAAATGCATTTAGAGGGTAAAGTAGCCATTGTAACTGGCGCATCCCGTGGCATTGGTCGCGCTGTAGCCATCAATTTAGCACAATCTGGTGCTGATGTGGTGGTTAACTATAGCGGTAGCGAAGGTGCAGCTCAAGAAACTGTTGAAGCTGTACAAGCTTTAGGCCGTAAAGCCATTAAAATTAAAGCTAATGTAGCTAATGCTGATGAAGTTGCAGCTATGGTGGAAGAAGCTCATAAAGAGTTTGGCCACATTGATATTCTCGTAAATAATGCGGGGATTACGCGTGATGGTTTATTGATGCGTATGAAAGACGAAGATTTTGATGCTGTTATAGATATCAACCTTAAAGGTGTATATTTAGTAACTAAAGCAGTATCTAAAATCATGATGAAACAACGTTCTGGTCATATTATCAATATGACATCTGTTGTAGGCGTTATGGGTAATGCGGGTCAAACTAACTACGCAGCATCTAAAGCTGGTGTAATTGGTTTTACTAAATCCTGTGCTAAAGAATTAGCAAGTCGTGGCATTACTGTTAATGCTATTGCACCAGGATTTATCAATACTGATATGACTGATGTATTACCAGAAAAAGTTAAAGAAGCTATGGTTGCAGAAATTCCATTGGGCCGTATGGCTAATGCTGAAGAAGTAGCGACAGTAGCAACATTCCTTGCTAGCGATTTTGCTAACTATATTACAGGCCAAGTCATCAATGTAGATGGCGGTATGGTGATGTAGTTTCAAAATTAGACTATATATAAATACACTTTGAAAGGAGGTGAACCACCAATGAACACTTTCGATAAAGTAAAAGCAATCGTTGTGGAACAATTAGGCGTTGATGAAGCTGAAGTTACCATTGATTCTACATTCATCGACGACTTAGGCGCTGACTCCTTAGATATCGTTGAATTGATCATGGCATTCGAAGAAGAATTCAATGTTGAAATCCCTGACGATGTTGCAGAAAAAATCAAAACCGTTAAGGATACAGTAGAATATATTGATTCTGCTAAATAAGCTGTAAAGCTGACAATTCAGCCGTACGGGAGGCCGAGTGGCCTCCCAACCGGTTTTATTTACAGGAGGATTTGATAGTGAAGCTCCCTGAACTTCGCATTGGGAATCTAGTGGCCAAAGTACCTATTATTCAAGGTGGTATGGCGATTAGATTGTCTACAGCTCGCTTGGCAGCAGCCGTTGCAAATGAAGGTGGTATCGGCCTTATTGCAGCATCCGGTTTGCCGTTTGATGAATTACGATACGAAATACAATTAGCTAGAAAATTATCACCTACGGGTATTATTGGTATAAATGCGATGGTAGCCGCAACACAATTTGCTGGCTTAGTTAAAACTGCCATCGAAGAGGGCATTGATCTTGTAGTAGCAGGTGCTGGTTTTTCAAGAGATATGTTCGCAATGGGCAAAGAGTCTGGTACGCCAATCGTACCAATTGTTTCGTCCGCAAAATTAGCTCGCATTTCTGAAGGTTTAGGTGCAGCAGCAGTAATCGTAGAAGGCTGCGAAGCTGGTGGCCACTTGGGGACGGATCGTTCCGCTCGAGAAATCGTTCCAGAGGTTGTAGCTGCTGTTAAAAACATTCCAGTTATTGGTGCTGGTGGTGTTCTTGATGGTCGTGACATCGTAGAAATGTTGAAATTAGGTGCTAGTGGCGTTCAAATGGGTAGCCGTTTTGCTGCTTCTGATGAATGTAATGCATCTGATGAATTGAAAAAAATGTATGTACGGGCTACTAATCCTGAGGATATTGTATTGATTCAAAGTCCTGTAGGTTTGCCTGGACAAGCAATTAAAAATAAATTTGCTGAATCTGTATTAGATGGTACTGTAGCACCTCCAACGGTGTGTGATAACTGTTTGAAACATTGTTCCCATAAATTCTGTATCATCCGTGCTCTTTCTCGTGCACAACAAGGTGATGTGGAAACAGGTTTGGTGTTCTCTGGCAATAATATGAGAAAAGTCGACAAGATTATGCCAGTTAAAGATATCTTTGCTCAACTAAAACAGCAAGTAGCAGAGATTGATTAATTTAAAAGGGCTGTATAGCTATAAGAGGTGGAATAATTGGAAAAACGTGTAGTAATTACTGGCTTAGGGGCAGTGACTCCTGTAGGTATCGGTAAAGAGAACTTTTACAATGCGTTATTGGCAGGTCAATCTGGTATTGGGCCAATTACACGCTTTGATGCATCTGAATATGCAACTCGTATTGCTGGTGAAGTAAAAGATTTTGATGTTACAAACTATGGCGTAGACAAGAAAGAAGCTCGTCGTATGGACCGTTCTGTAGAATTGGCTATCGGTGCTGCTGTTCTTGCTTGTGAAGATGCTGATCTTGATTTAGATAAACAAGATTTAGATCGTTGTGGTACTGTAGTTGGTACTGGTATTGGCGGTATCGACTCTATCCATGAAGTATATGAAACATTATTCGAAAAAGGTCCTGGTCGTGTAAGTCCATTTGCAGTTCCTATGATGATTGCCAATATGACATCTGCACGTGTATCCATCCGTCTTGGCCTTAAAGGTCCTGTTATTACAGACGTAACAGCTTGTACTTCTGGTACAAATGCTATTGGCGATGCTTTCCGTATCATCCAACGTGGTGATGCTGATATCATGTTTGCCGGTGGTACTGAAGCGGCTGTATCTCCTGCAGCTGTAGCTGGTTTCGCAGCTATGAAAGCTATGTCTACACGCAATGACGAACCAACAAAAGCATCTCGTCCATTTGACCGCGATCGCGATGGTTTCGTAATGGGTGAAGGTTCTGGTATCGTTGTTCTTGAAGAATTAGAACACGCAAAAGCTCGTGGTGCTCATATCTACGCTGAAGTTGTAGGTTATGGTACTAATGGCGATGCTTACCACATTACTGCACCAGCTCCAGGTGGTGTACAAGCTCGTAAATGTATGGAATTAGCAATTAAAGATGCAGGTATCGATCCTAAAGACGTTAACTACATCAATGCTCATGGTACATCTACTGGCCTTAATGACAAAAATGAAACATTGGCTATTAAAGAATTATTCGGCGATCATGCTAAAGACATCGCTGTTAACTCTACAAAATCCATGACAGGTCACTTGTTAGGTGCTGCTGGTGCTATCGAAACTATCGTTATGGCGATGGCTATCGAAACTGGCAAAGTTCATCCTACAATCAACTGTGACAACCCTGATGAAGGTTTGGATCTTGACTATGTTCGCGAAGGTGCACGTGACCTTCAAGTTAAATGTGCTCTTTCCAACTCTTTCGGTTTTGGTGGTCATAACGGTACACTTTGCGTACGCCGTTATGAAGGCTAATGGTAGCTGTTGAAGCGCATAAGAGTAAGATGACACAAGCTCGTGAAGAATCTCTTCATGGGCTTGTTGCTCGTTTAGACATACCTGTGTCAGATATATCCATTTTAGATTGTGCTTTTACACATACATCTTATGCGAATGAACATAAATCAAAGCATATTAATCACAATCAGCGATTAGAGTTTTTAGGCGATGCTGTTTTAGATCTTATAATTGGGGAATACCTATTTAAGACATATCCAGACATGGCCGAAGGTAATTTGACGAAAATCAAGGCCGCTACAGTATGTGAGGATTCTTTAGCATCTGTAAGTCGTTCTTTGCAATTGGGGCAATATTTATTGCTCGGACATGGTGAATGTGCTTCTGGTGGTAATAATCGTAATTCTATTTTAGCGGATACCTTTGAGTCTCTCATTGGTGCTATCTATATTTCTACAGATTACCAAACGGCGATGAACTTCGTTTTAAAACATCTCATTACGTATATCAAGCAAGCTTTAGAAGGTAAACGGGGCAAGGATTATAAAACCTTGTTACAAGAGTATGTACAACGAGATGGTGATAAACATATCGTCTATCGTTTGCTCAGTGAAAGTGGTCCCGACCATGCTAAGACCTTCCATATGGTGGTCGAAATCAATGGTGTTACTTACGAGGCCGGCTCTGGTAAAAGTAAAAAAATTGCAGAACAACATGCGGCTCAATTAACGTTAGAAAAGTTAATGGCCAAATAGAAAAGCGCCTAATGGCGCTTTTTTCTGTATAATAGTATATAGAATAGTAAATATATTTATCTTATAATCGTTATATCGAAAGCCTTATATCTTAATATATTAATTACATATTATACGGAATAAATACATGAATATTAATATATTAATATAAAAGGTTTTGGCTGAGTTTATTTTATATAAGAAGGGGAGGTGTCCATGAAACCATTTGGTATGATTCCTTTTTTTATACCCCATGTAGGTTGTCCCTATGTGTGTACCTTTTGTAATCAGTCTCGTATTACAGGCCAATCTGGTATTAGTCACCTAACACCGGATTATATAAAACAAACGATTACAGATTATGTGGGTAAAAAACGAAATGATAAGTTTTGGGAGGTCGCCTTTTATGGAGGCTCTTTTACAGCTATTCATCGCGATTTGCAACATACCTTATTAGCGCCAGCTTATGAGATGTTACAACAGGACATAATCGATGGCATACGTTGTTCTACACGGCCTGATGCTGTTGGGGATGAGGCTATCTCATTGTTACAATCCTATGGCGTAAAAACAGTAGAGCTTGGCGTACAGTCTATGAATGATGGTATTTTAGTCGATGCTAAGCGCGGTCACACCGCTCAAGAGGTAGTAGAGGCTGTTGTGCGATTAAAACAGCGTGGAATGACTGTAGGTGTTCAGCTTTTACCAGGATTAAAAGGTGAAAGTTGGGAAACCATTCTAGAAACCGCTATTGCTGTAGTTAAACTAGAACCAGATTTTGTACGAATCTATCCTGTTCTTGTTATAGAAAATACGGAACTAGCAGATCAATATAGATCTGGTGAATATGAGCCATTAAGTACTGAGCAAGCTATTAAATATTGTGCATTCTTAAAGGAATGGTTTGAACAGCATAATATTGAAGTTATACGTACAGGATTACAAAGCACGGAAGAGCTCGATTCAGGCAATAGTTTGATAGCAGGTCCCTATGAACCTGCTATGGGTGAGCTCGTTGTAAATGAACAATATAAACAACGTATTGAAAGATGTATTGATGAACATCTTTCTTCAGAAAATGTATTAGGAAAGCAAAATGATTACAATTTTTCTCATTTTGATTGTTACCATATCCATAAGGTAAAATGTAGATTTTATTCTGATAGTGGTAATATTTTGATGAAACATAGGATTGTAATTTCTTATCCTAGAAGTAGTACATCAAAGGTGCGAGGTCTCAAAAATCGCAATATTTTATATTTCCAAGAAACATACCCTCAATTTAGCATAGATTGGTGTGAAGATAATACGAGAAATACTGTTCGTTGCTGTATTGATGGCCTACAATATATGCTATAATAAAAGATATGATTATTCGGGGTTGTTAGTAGAAAGGAGGCAGTCATGCAATTACTTCGGTTAGAATTAAAGGGCTTTAAATCGTTTGCAGATAAAACGGTTGTAAAATTCTCGCCAGGAATGACTGCCGTTATTGGACCTAACGGAAGTGGTAAAAGTAATATTACGGATGCTATGAAATGGGTTTTAGGGGAATCCAATGTCCGTAACTTACGTGGTCAAAAAGCAGAGGATATTATCTTCTCTGGTACGGAAAAGCGCAAGCCTATGAGTGCTGCTGAGGTTACTCTCGTATTTGATAATAGTGACCAACAATTAGATTTAGATATGGCAGAGGTAGCTATTACACGTCGTATATATCGTACTGGTGAAAGTGAATTCCTTATCAATAAGCGATCTT
Organism: Veillonella sp.; assembly: GCF_018381775.1. Classification (GTDB taxonomy): domain Bacteria; phylum Bacillota; class Negativicutes; order Veillonellales; family Veillonellaceae; genus Veillonella. Next base: position 112,924 of record NZ_JAGZRH010000007.1, read on the forward strand.
GTCGTTTAAAGGATATTCACCTTTTATTAGCTGATACAGGTCTTGGGAAAGACTCTATGGCTATCATCGGGCAGAACCGCATTGATGCTATTTTAAACTCTAAGCCTGAAGAACGACGCCTTATCTTTGAAGATGTAGCTGGTATTTCACGGTTCAAGATCAATAAAGAGGATGCATTGCGTCGTATTGCTAGTACAGATCGAAATATGGAACGTGTACGAGACGTAATGGCAACTATCGAAGAGCAACTAGGACCTTTGTCTGAAAAGGCGGAAAAGACTAAAAAATATATGACCTTAAGTCGTACAAAGCGCGACTATGATGGGGCATTAGGCTTTCACAATTATAAGACCTCTGATCGTTTATTAACGCGTTTCGAAAATGATAATATTGCATTTAAGGATGAAGAGATTGAGCTTCAAACTGAATTGTCTAAATTGGAAGCTCGCCGTCATACCTTGCAATCCGCATCAACAAAAGAGCAAGAACAACTCAAGTTGTGGGAAGCTCAGTATACGGAAAAGCAACGTGATGAAGAACGTTTAGCAGGTCATTTACGTCTGTTAGACGAGCAGTTGAAGACAGCTCACCGTGAATTAGATGAAACATCTATGCGTATTAGCGAATTAGAAGCTACGCAAAAGGGCGAAGAACAACAATTGCGCATTTTAAATCAGTTGATTCAATATGAACGTGCTCAATTAGTAGAAAAAGAGTCTAAGCTTGAAGAGTTAGAATCTAATTATAAAAAAGCTGTTGAAGATGTAAGTGCTGAGCAAGCTAAGTTCCAGTCCTTGCAGTCTAATCGAGAAGCCTTTGAGCAACATCAATTAGAACTTGTGAGCGCTATTGAAACAGCAAAGGCTAGTATTCGTAGCTTAGAAGCTCGTAAGGAAGAGTCTACAAAACAATGTGAGGTTTTAAAGGCTGAAATAGGTCACGTAGATAGTGAATTACAAGCAGCTCGCGGTGAATTTGACACATTAGGCCAACAGTTTAATGCTATTTCTGCACAACGACAAGCCCTCGTTGATGGCGGTAAAGAAGCAGCCTTACAAGCTCGTGAAGAGCGCAAAGAATTACAAAAATTACGTACCCAAGAGCAACGTGTTAAAGGTCGTATCGAACTATTAGCCCAATGGGAAGAACAACATGAAGGCTATTTAGAAGGTACTAAGAATATCCTAAACGGTAAAGGATCTTGGCGCGAGCAGATTACAGGTGCTGTTGGCGATCTCTTCACGGTAGAAGATAAATATACTACGGCTATCGAAACGGCATTAGGTGGTAGTGTTAACCATGTTGTTACTACTACAGCTCGTGCTGCTGCAGAAGGTGTTAAGTATTTGAAATCTATTCAAGGTGGTCGCGTAACCTTCTTGCCTATGGATTCTGTAAAAGGTAAACCCTATGATACGCCTGCTTTACATGAAAGTTGTGTCATAGGTACGGCTGTTGACTGTATCTCCTTTGATAATACATATGCTCATATTTTCCAATATTTGTTAGGTCGTACGTTAGTAGTGTCCTCCATGGATGATGCTATTGGATTACAGAAGAAATATAATCAACAATTGCGCATCGTTACCCTTACAGGGGAACAATTCCAACCAGGTGGTTCTTTAACGGGTGGTGCTACAAAGCGTAAGCGTGCCTCCGTATTGAGCCGTAAGGAAGAGGCTACTAGTCTTGAACAAGAGCTTGTACAAATTGAAGAACAAATTCGTTCTTTAACAGCTAGTTTAGAAAATCTAGAAAAACGGGTTGAAGAGGCTGAAAAAGAACGAGCTACCCTTGATGAAAGCTATCAACATACGAACTTACTCTATGTAGCGAGCGAAACAAAGGTACAAAATATACAAAATCAAATGGATCGTAAGAAACGTGTTCTCCGTGAAGAAGAGCAACGTTTATTACAAATTGATATTGATTTAGCTAGTACAACGGCTAACTTGAAAGACCAAGAAACAGCATTGGCTTCTTTGCAAGAAGACCACGGTGTAGATGGCAATCAAGGGGCTTTAATGGAGCGTTTAACTGTATTACAAAAGGTACAGCAAGAGGCTTATGAAGCTTTCACAGAGGCACGCCTCACCTGTGATACGTTGCGACAAACCATTAAGGAACGTGAAACTCAACGAGAACAACGCAATCAATCTATTGCTAGCATTATAGATCGTCTAACGCCGTTGCGTAATTTGCTAATCAGCACTACACAGCGCTGTGAAGAGGAGTTACCGAAGGCTAAAGAATTGGCAGACCGAGAATTGGCTTCTGCTACAGCGGAGGTTGAACGATTGCGTGCACTTCGCGATGAGGCTTATGATAAAACATCTACAGGACGTGAAGAGATGGAATCTATCCTCGGTGAGCAAGATCGATTGAACCAACGATATAAAGTCGTTCAAGGTCGACTCGTCGATATGGAAGGTAAGATTACACGTCATCGCATGGATTGTGAGCACTTTGTAGAAGAACTACAAGAGTTAGGCTTTACCTTAGAAGATGCGCAGGCTCTTCGCATTGAAGGTTCTGTAAACGATTGGAAGGATGAGCAGGCCCGCTTGATGGCAGAAATTGCCGAACTAGGCCCAGTCAATCCGAACGCTGTTGAAGAATATGAAGAAACTAAAGAGCGTTATAATTTCTTAACTACACAGTTAGCAGATTTAGATACAGCGAAAGAGCAATTGCAAGCGGTTATTGCTGAAATGGACAAGGCTATGAGTACACAGCTATACGATGTATTAGATGTAGTAGGTCGTAGATTCCAAGAGGTATTTAGCCAACTATTTGGCGGTGGTACGGCGCAAATTGTATTGACTGATCCAGATAATATCTTAACTGGTGGTATCGATTTCTATATTCAGCCGCCAGGGAAGAAACGTCAACAATTGACCTTGTTATCCGGTGGTGAGCGTGCCCTTACGGTTATTGCTTTATTGTTCTCGTTCCTAGATTATCGTCCTGCGCCGTTCTGCGTGCTTGACGAAGTTGACGCAGCTCTTGATGAAGCCAATGTAGAACGATTTAGTTCTTACTTAAATCGGGTAAATAAAGAAACACAATTTATCGTAGTATCGCACCGTAAAAAGACGATGGAAGCTGCCGAAGTATTACAAGGGGTGACCATGGTTGAACGAGGCGTATCGCGATTATTAACAGTAGCATTTGAAGATGTGAAGGAGGATCTAGCATAATGGCATTTGGATTCTTTGATAGAATTAAAGACGGCTTAGAGAAAACTCGTAAGTCCTTTGTAAAAAACGTTGAAAGTATCGTTATCGGTTATGCACAAATCGATGATGATTTCTTAGATGATTTAGAAGCAGTTATGCTCACTAGTGACCTTGGTCCTAAAACGACAGAATATTTGATGAAAGAAATTCGTCGTGGTGTAACAGAAGGTGTTATTAACAATACTGGTGATGTAATGCCATTCATGGAAGACCGCATCACAGAAATGTTAGTTGACCAAGAAGATGAAATTACACTTCACCACCCAGAGGTTATCCTTGTTGTTGGGGTAAATGGTGTCGGTAAAACTACGACTATTGCTAAGTTAGCTAACTATTACACTAAAGAGGGCAAAAAGGTAATTATCGCTGCAGGTGATACATTCCGTGCTGCTGCAGCTGACCAATTGTCTATCTGGGCAGATCGCGTAGGTGTACCTATCGTTAAACATAAAGAAGGCGCTGACCCTGCAGCTGTTGTATACGATGCAATGGAAGCAGCTAAAGCTCGTAATGCAGACCTCGTTATTGTAGATACTGCAGGTCGTTTACACACTAAAGTTAATCTTATGGAAGAACTTAAAAAGATGGGCCGCGTAGCGAATAACCACGTAGAAGGGGCACCACATCAAACATTGCTCGTGTTAGACGGTACTACAGGTCAAAATGCAGTAAGCCAAGCTAAATTATTTGGTCAAGCAGTACCAGTAAATGGTATTGTTGTGACTAAGCTTGATGGCACAGCAAAAGGTGGCGTAGTTATCTCTATTAAAGAGGAATTAGGCGTACCTGTTCGCTGGATCGGCGTTGGCGAAGGCATGGATGACTTGCGTCCATTTAATGCGAAAGAATTTGCTAATGCACTATTTAATAAAGGAATGATTCAAGGTGACAAATAAATATAACCGGGAATTCTTACTTGAATATGTAGAATCTGAAAATAAAAAAAATGAATGTAATGTTAGCCTAGAAAATATGGAAAAGATTGTTGGTTTAATCGAGTATTTCGGCATTGAATTATATCGCCCTATTACAAGATTGCTACTTTCAAACTGGGAAGAGATTACAGAACGTATTAATAACTATACTGAATCAGATTGGATGATGGCTGATGAAATTCAAAAGACTACGCCTACATTAGATCGTTTCTCCATTGCTATGCTCATCGAAGTATTAGAAGGAGAGGATACGTTGAACCAAGCAGAAAATGCAGGTCGCCGTCTTTCAGAGGAAGAGCTCAAAGCTATCCGTAAACATCAGGATGAACAGTAATGAAACATAATACATATAATTACGAAGGGGGCCAACCATTTAAAGTGGAGGCGCCCTTTACGCCTACAGGGGACCAACCAACTGCGATTCAGTCTTTAACAGAAGGTATTGAACGCGGTGAATGGGCCCAAGTTTTACTCGGTGCCACTGGTACAGGTAAAACCTTTACAATGGCTAAAGTTATCGAGGCCGTTCAAAAGCCAACGCTGATTATTGCCCATAATAAAACCTTAGCTGCGCAGCTATGTAGTGAGTTTAAAAGTTTCTTCCCAAATAATGCGGTAGAATACTTTGTGTCTTATTACGATTTCTATCAACCAGAAGCATATATTCCTTCCAGTGATACGTATATCGAGAAGGATGCGTCTATCAATGATGAAATCGATAAACTGCGACATAGCGCTACGATGAGCCTCTTTGAGCGCCGCGATGTTATCATCGTTGCCTCTGTTAGTTGTATTTATGGCTTAGGTGACCCTGAGGACTACTCTGAACTCGTGTTGTCCTTGCGCTTAGGTCAGACGAAATCTCGCGATGAAATTTTGTCTAAACTCGTAGATATTCAATATACGAGAAACGATATGAACTTTATCCGCGGTACCTTCCGTGTACAAGGGGACACTATCGAGATTTTCCCTGCTGCCTATAGTGAAAGAGCCATTCGAGTAGAACTATTCGGCGATGAAATCGATCGCCTTGTAGAGGTAGATGCTTTAACAGGTGAAGTCATTGCAGAGCGTAAGCACGTTGCAGTCTATCCAGCATCTCACTATGTAACAACGAAAGATAAGATGCGTATTGCTGTAGAGCGTATTGAAGCTGAATTAGACGAACAATTAGCTAAGTTGAAAGCTGCTGACCGCCTATTGGAGGCTCAACGTCTTGAACAGCGTACTCGTTACGATATAGAAATGATGCAAGAAATGGGCTATTGCTCAGGCATCGAAAACTATTCACGCCACATGTCTGAACGTAAGGCTGGAGAGGCACCATACACATTGATAGACTATTTCCCAGATGACTTCCTCATCATGGTGGACGAGTCTCATGTAACGATCCCTCAAGTACGTGCCATGTACAATGGTGACCGTGCTCGTAAGGAATCACTGATCGAATATGGATTCCGTTTACCATCTGCACTCGATAATAGACCACTTCAATTTGATGAATTCGTAGAGCGTATTAATCAAATCGTTTATGTATCGGCAACGCCTGGGCCATATGAAATGGAAGTACAAACGAATGTGGCAGAGCAAATTATTCGTCCTACCGGTCTACTTGATCCATCCATTGAGATTCGTCCTATTAAGGGACAAATGGACGACTTGCTTGGTGAAATTCATAAGCGTGCTGCTAAGAATGAACGCGTTCTCGTTACGACATTGACGAAGAAGATGGCCGAGGACTTAACGGAGTTCTTGAAGGAAATGGGCGTCCGCGTTCGTTACCTTCATTCAGATATCGTTACTATCGAGCGTGCTGAAATCATTCGTGACTTGCGGGCCGGTGTTTTTGATGTACTAGTTGGTATTAACTTGCTCCGTGAAGGCCTAGATATGCCAGAGGTTTCTTTAGTAGCTATCTTAGATGCAGATAAGGAAGGTTTCTTACGTTCTGATACGGCTATGATTCAAACTATTGGTCGCGCCGCTCGTAATGTGAATGGTCACGTTATCATGTACGCTGATCGTATAACAGGTTCTATGCAGCGTGCCATTGATGAAACAGATCGTCGTCGTGCCGTACAAGAGGCTTATAATATTGAACATAATATTACGCCTAAGTCTGTCTCTAAAGATGTAAAAGAGCTTATTGAGTTGACGAAAATTGAAGAAGATATGGTCACCGATGGAAAGGACTTTTCACCGAAGAAAGGGAAAAAGAAATCCTCTACACCGGGAATGGACCATGGACACGAACCATATGTACAAGATACATCAACTCCTAAGGTGGCAGATATAACGCCAGAAGAGTTATTCAATAAAATTGAAGAACTTGACCGTCAAATGAAGGCCGCTGCAAAGCAGCTTGAATTTGAAAAGGCTGCAAAGCTTCGCGACCAATTAGGGGAACTACGTCAACAATGGTCCGATATGCATAGTGCAGGTGAAAGTAAGTTGAAAAAGCCCACATCTAGCAAGGGTAAAAAACGTACAAGTTCAAAGAGTAAATCTTAAGTAGCAGTAACATGCATTTATATATTGTAAAAATATTATATGAATGTAATAAATCGAATCTATATAGATTGTAAGAAAACACATAGATTATATAGACTATATGTGCGATAATATACATATATTATTTCATGTTAGTAAACAGAGAGATGATGCCATTTGGTATCATCTCTTTAAATAGGGAACATAATGAAAGATCAATTGATAGTAAAAGGTGCGCGTCAGCATAACCTTAAAAATATAGATATTGCCTTACCACGAGATCAGTTTATCGTGTTGACGGGCCTCAGTGGTTCTGGTAAATCGTCCTTAGCATTTGATACGATTTACGCAGAAGGGCAACGACGCTATGTAGAGTCCTTGTCTGCGTATGCTCGTCAATTCTTGGGACAAATGGATAAACCTGATGTAGATTATATTGAAGGTTTATCTCCAGCAATTTCCATTGACCAAAAGACGACAAGTCGAAATCCTCGTTCTACAGTTGGTACTGTAACGGAGATTTACGACTACTTGCGTCTATTATTTGCTCGTGTAGGTCATGCCCACTGTCCAGAATGTGGTAAGCCTATTACACAACAAACGATACAACAAATGACAGATGATGTAATGAGCTTCCCAGAAGGCACTAAGATTTTAGTATTGGCGCCTATGATCCAAGGGAAAAAAGGGGAGCATAAATCCGTCTTTGAACAACTTCGTAAAGAAGGCTTTGTTCGTGCCCGCGTAGATGGCGTTGTACGTACATTAGATGAAGATATTACATTAGAGAAAAATAAAAAACACTCCATCGATATCGTAGTAGACCGACTCGTTGTAAAAGAAGGCATCGAATCCCGCTTGGCAGACTCAATGGAGACCGCATCAAAATGGGCGGAAGGCATCGTAGTAATTCAAGAGGTAGACGGCCCTGAACACATGTATAGTCAACACTTTGCATGTCCAGACTGTCATATTTCTTTGCCAAAAATTGAACCGCGTATGTTCTCCTTCAACAGTCCATTTGGCGCTTGCCCAGCTTGCTTGGGGATTGGATCCACTATGGAAGTAGACGAAGAGCGCGTTATTCCAGATGGGTCCATTAGCTTTGCCGATGGATGTGTGCAAGCATTGAGCTCAAATCCTAATGCATGGTTTATGCGTCAAGTAGAAGGCTTACTAAAAGCTAATGGCTATTCTTTAGATTCTACCTATGATGAATTGCCAAAAGCATTACAGAAAAAAGTAATGTACGGCACTACAGATAAGGTGGCTTTCACGTACGAAAATATGCGTGGCGAAGTGAAGGAATTCTTTACTGAGTACGAAGGTATTTTACCGATGGTAAAACGCCGTCATAGTGAAGCCTCTACAGACTCTATGCGTGAAGAATTTGAAAAGTTTATGTCCATTAAGCCTTGTACTACATGCCATGGGGCTCGTCTTAAACCCGAAGTATTAGCTATAACTGTAGGGGATAAGAACATCAATGAAGTGACCCAATTGACCATTAAAGAAGCACTCGATTTCTTTGGTGCTCTACAGCTTACTGAGCGGGAACAAGTGATTGGCGCTCAAATTTTGAAAGAAATCAATGCTCGTCTTGGATTCCTCAATAATGTAGGCCTCGATTACCTTACCATGAACCGTAGTGCAGGGACCCTTTCCGGTGGTGAAGCACAACGTATTCGTCTAGCTACACAAATTGGGTCTGGCCTTGTTGGCGTGTTATATATTCTTGACGAACCGTCCATCGGTTTACACCAACGAGATAATGATCGACTCATCGATACCTTGAAAGGCTTACGTGATTTAGGTAATACCTTACTCGTTGTAGAACACGACGAAGATACGATGCGTGCGGCCGACTATCTCGTGGATATTGGTCCAGGTGCAGGTGAGCATGGCGGTCAAATTATTGCTGCTGGTTCTGTTGACGAAGTTATGAAGGTAAAAGACTCTATTACTGGTCAGTATTTGAGCGGCCGTAAATTTATCAGCCTTCCTGAAGAACGCCGTAAACCCGGTAAGAACTGCATTGAAATTCGTGGTGCGAAGGAAAATAATTTACAAAATGTAAATGTAAAATTCCCTATAGGCTTATTCAATGTTGTTACTGGTGTCAGCGGTTCTGGTAAGTCTACCTTGATTAATGAAATTCTCTACAAAGGTTTAGCTAATCAATTATATCGCTCTAACCATAAAGTAGGGGCTCATAAAGAAATCCGTGGTCTTGAACATATCGATAAAATCATCAATATAGACCAAAGTCCGATTGGCCGTACACCGCGCTCTAATCCAGCGACCTATACTGGTGTATTCGATGCTATACGCGAGCTATATAGTCAAACACCGGAGGCTAAGATGCGCGGCTACAAACAAGGTCGCTTTAGCTTTAACGTAAAAGGTGGCCGCTGTGAAGCTTGTCGTGGTGATGGTATCATTAAAATTGAAATGCACTTTTTACCAGATGTATACGTACCTTGCGAAGTATGTAAAGGCGCTCGTTATAACCGTGAAACCTTAGAGGTTAAATACAAAGGCAAATCCATTGCCGATGTATTAGATATGACCGTAGATGATGCAGTAGAATTCTTTAGCGCTATTCCTAAAATTCATCGTAAGATGGTTACCTTACAAGAGGTAGGTCTTGGCTATATCCGTTTAGGTCAAGCGGCCACAACATTATCTGGCGGTGAAGCACAACGCGTTAAATTAGCTACTGAATTGGCTCGTCGTAGTACAGGCAAAACTCTTTACATCCTAGATGAACCTACTACAGGTCTACATGCTGAAGATATTCGTAAGCTCTTAGATGTACTACAAAAGCTTGTCGATGGTGGCGATACAGTGGTGGTTATTGAACATAACTTAGATGTTATTAAGATGGCGGATCATATCATCGATTTAGGCCCAGAAGGTGGTAATCGCGGTGGTACCATTGTAGCAACAGGTACACCTGAGCAAATTGCTAAGGTAAAAGAAAGTTATACCGGCAAATTCTTAGGCCCTGTATTAGAACAGACTAAGAAATTTATGAAAGCCGCGAAAAATAAGAAATAAAATAAAGTATTAAATTTAGTTTCTATAAAAACTCATAATGGAAATAGAATATATTTTCTAAGCATTTACCATGAACATATTTTAGATAATAATATATTCTATTTCCTTGAAATCTATAAGGAAAGGAGGACATATGCCATCTGAAGAATTACTAGAGAAGGTCAGTCATTTGCCGACTACACCCGGTGTGTATTTATGGCGTGATCAGTATAACCGCATCATCTATGTAGGTAAGGCTATTAACTTACGTAATCGCGTGCGTTCTTATGTGCGTAATGATGCGAACCGAGCTCCTAAGGTTACGGCTATGATGAAGCGTGCCGTCGATGTGGAGATTATCCAAACAAAGACGGAGATGGAAGCGCTTATTTTAGAGAATACGCTTATTAAGGAGCACGAGCCTAAATACAATATTAGGCTTCGTGATGATAAAACGTATCCGTACGTTAAAATCTCAGTACAAGAGGATTACCCACGTGTATATATGACGCGCCGACTAGAACGCGATGGAGCCAAGTACTTTGGCCCTTTCACAGATGTAACATCAGTTCATGTAGTACTAAAATTGATTCGTCAGTATTATCCTTTGCGTACCTGTAAATCTATGAAGGTAGAGCGACCGTGTTTACAGTACCATATGCATTACTGTGAAGCACCGTGCTTTAACAAGATTTCCGTATCGGATTATGGAAAGTATATCGATGAAATCATAGAGCTCTTTGAAGGTAAGCCTATCCCTTTGCTGAAGGAAATTAAAGAGAAGATGGAGCTTGCTGCAGAAGACTTACGCTTTGAAGATGCAGCACGTTATCGAGATCAGCTAACTAGTATAGAAAAGATACAAGAAAAACAGCGCATGGTTACACAGCGTGGCGACTTAGATGTATTAGGGATTGCTGTTGATACATCTATGGCCTGTGTACAGCTATTATTCATCCGTGGTGGACGACTATTAGGTCGTGAGAATTATTTTGTTCAACACGATGGAGATACTCCAGAAACGATTATGACGGACTTTATCAAGCAATACTATGGGGATACGAACTTCATTCCGAAGGAATTATTATTACCGATGGATAGTTCTGATAGAGACTTATTGAGTGAATGGTTTACACAGCTCAAAGGGCAGAATGTAGAGGTATCTGTGCCTCAGCGTGGCTATAAGATGGACATGATCAAGATGGCTCATGAGAATGCAGAAACCTTCCTTGAAGAACGACGTCGTCAATGGCAGTACCAAATCGATAAGACTGGTGGGGCCGTTAAGAAATTAGCTGAAGTTTTAGACTTGCCGCGATTACCAGAACGCATGGAGTGTTTCGATATTTCCCATACGCAAGGGTCTGAAACTGTGGCGTCTATGGTTGTCTTTGAAGGTGGTAAGCCGGCGAAGAAGGAATATCGTCGCTTTAAACTGAAGACTACACAAGGTAAGCCGGATGACTTCAAATCCATGGCGGAAATCATGGAGCGCCGTTATGGTAATGAAACAGACTGGCCTATGCCTGACCTTATTATCATCGACGGTGGTAAAGGGCAGCTCAACGCAGCGTTGCCGTTAATACGTGCCGTAGGTGTTACCGATGTGCCTGTTATCTCCTTGGCTAAACGTATTGAAGAGGTCTTTGTAGAAGGTCAATCTGAAAGTATCATTTTGAGTCATCATACGCCAGAGCTTCAATTACTGCAACAAATACGTGACGAAGCCCATCGATTTGCCATTACGTACCATCGCAAATTGCGTGGTAAACGCAACTTAGAATCTATTTTAGATCATATCGAAGGGATTGGTCCTAAACGCCGCAAAGCATTATGGGCGCATTTTAATAGTTTAGAGGCTATGAAAGAAGCATCTATTGATGAGCTTTCAAAGGTAGACTCTATGAACTATAAAACGGCAGAAGCATTATATAATTTCTTCCGTATGTCCAAAGTAGAAAAACAAGATATATTGAAATAAAAAAGAGCATCTTACATAAGATGCTCTTTTACTGTATTAATTGTTATTTAGTTTTGTTTACGTTGAATGTACCAAGTACGCCAGGTGAATAATATACCCGCTACTAGTACGCTAGAGAGTAAGCCAATCCATACGCCAAATGGTCCATAATTAGGATTTTTAGCAAGAATATAGGCCATTGGGAAGCATACGCCCCAATAGGAAACGAGGGAAATGTAAAGCACTACTTTTACATCCTTATAAGCCCTCAATATACCTTGCAACGGTGTTCCTATGGCATCGATAGCCGCGAAGAATACACCGTATCCAAGGAAGCTGTAGATAAGCTTGTATACTTCATCATCATTTGTAAAGAGATCTGCAATAGCGTCCATATTAGTAAACGTAAATGTACAAATCACGATAGCCAATACAATGGCTAAGATACGAGAAATATAAGAGTACTGTATAGCCTCTTGTTTACGACCTGCTCCAAGTTCATAAGCAACTGCAATGGTAGAGGCCATAGCGATACTAAGAGGTAAACAGTAAAATACATTTGTAAAAGAAATAACTGATTGGTGAGCAGCGACGACTGCTGAGCCAAAATGAACCATCAAGAGGCCGGCGATACTAAAGATACTGGCTTCTAAGAAGATGGAAAAGCCAATAGGAATACCTACATGTAGCTGTTCGCGAATGTAGTGAAAATTTGGTTTACTGAAGTCTTTAAAGATACGATATCCCTTTAGCTTTGGATGTAATAGTAATACTAAGCTAAAGAGAATAAAATTAGTCCAACAAGCACCGGCTATACCATAGCCAGCACCGACACCACCGATCTCTGGAAATCCGAAATGCCCAAAGATGAGTGCGTAGTTCAAAAATACGTTCACAATAAAGCTAGTAAATACGATTGCCATAGAATAATGTGTTAATCCATGACTGTCGACTGTATTGCGCAATGTATTAACCCAAAGTAGTGGGAATAGACCTATGGCATATGCTTTCAGGTAACTAATACATACCTCAGCTGCAGCAGGTTCCAGATTTAATGCTGTCAGAAGAGGACGTAAGCCTAAGAGGCCAATTATTAAAATGATGAATGCCAAGCCTGTACCGATATAAAGACCTTGATAAATGATTGTTGCAATATTATCGGTTTTCTTAGCTCCCAATAGCTGAGAAATAATTGGTGTGATACCCATTAACGTTCCTTGTGCAAAGATATAGAAGAGGAGCCATAAATTATACCCCGTAGCAACTCCAGCTAAATCTATCGTACTATATTGTCCCGTTAAAAAGATGGCTATAAATGTACCACCTATAAGGGAAAATTGCGTTATGCACATAGGAGTAAATAACTTAATGAACAACCATAACTTTTGTAATATAGAATATGTTTGATACATACTTACCTCCCTTATTAATGATATATTATACGATACCATAAAGTAGTCTAATATGAACAGAGTATGCTAAAAATGAATATATATTTTACAAATTGAATTTTACACTACTGAACTATATCGATTATAATATATATACTATAGTTATATTCTAAGGAGGATACATTGGACATCTTATCTGTACAAGGTTTATTAGCGATGCTTCAGATCATCGTTATCGATATCTTACTTGCTGGCGATAATGCCATTGTAATTGGTATGGCAGCTCGTAACTTGCCAGCACATTTACAGAAGAAAGCCATCTTCTGGGGCACAGCCGGTGCCATTATTTTACGCCTTGTTATGGCATTCCTATTTGTAGAGGCATTGAACAATATTCCTGCACTTCGTTTAGTAGGTGGTATCCTTCTTTTATGGATCGGTTATAAACTTGTTGCCGATGATGAAAGTGAGCATAATATCGAAGCTAAGGATAATTTGCGCGCTGCTATTACAACTATTGTCATTGCAGATGGTATCATGGGCATCGATAATGTTATCGGTGTAGTTGGTGCTGCAGGTGGTCATATGACAATGGTAGCTATTGGTATGCTCATAACTGTACCAATCATTATTTATGGCAGTACTTTATTTGTGAAAGTCATCGAACGCTTCCCAATTATCCTATACGTTGGCGGCGGTATCCTTGGCTGGGTAGGTGCTGGTATGGCAGTAGAGGATACATTGATTGCTCATAGTGTTGAACCATATGCACTATTCATCAAAATTGCTGCAGTAATCCTCGTAGTAGGGGCATCTTTGGTAGCTAAAAAACTCAAGAAATAATAGAATATATCTCTTCTCCTAATCATAGGAGGAGAGATTTTTTTATGTAAACTGATAACTCTCTTTTAGGTGAGAAAATAGAAAAATTATGGTATAGTTAAGGGATAGTTATTGAATTAATCGTTTGAATTGAGGTATGTACAGAATGGAATTTTTAGAAGTTGCCACGTGGGTGACCATTGGTAAGATTATTTTAATTGATATTTTATTGGCTGGTGATAATGCTGTAGTTATTGGGATGGCAGCAGGTAAGCTAGCTCCAGAACTTCAAAAGAAAGCCGTAATTTGGGGTACAGTAGGTGCCATTGTAATGCGCCTTGTATTTGCTACCCTTTTAGTAGAGGCTCTTACTTTAATTCCTCTTATTCACTTAGGTGGTGGCTTTGTACTTGTATGGATTGCCATTCAATTATTAAAAGGTGGAGATGAAGATGCACATATTGAAGCTAAGAATTCATTAATGGGTGCCATTTGGACGATTATTGTAGCCGACGCTATGATGAGTATTGATAATGTCATTGGTGTAGTAGGAGCCGCTAAAGGTCATTTAGAGCTTGTTATTGCAGGTATGTTAATTACTGTTCCAATTATCGTATTTTGCTCTACATTATTTGCTCGAATTATTAATAAATTCCCTGCCATCCTTTGGGCTGGTGGTGCACTCCTTGGCTGGGTTGCCGGCGAAATGATTGTGGAAGATCCACTTCTTATACCATATATTCAAGGTGAAGAATTACTCGTTAAAATCGGCACTGTATTCTTCGTTCTTATTGTGACAGGTATGATTAAAATTTGGAAGAAAAGAGACGCGTAATGAACGGTACAGGTCGTACATCTCGTAAACATAAATCGAAACAACAGAATAGAAGAGTGGCTCGTTCTAATCAAGGCCAGACTGCTAGTGGTACAGTATCTAAAAAGCAACAAGCAATACAGAATGCACCTGTTAAACTAGGTGATGAAGTGCTCGTTACAATTCACGGTATTGGTAGCAGCGGTGAAGGGGTAGGTCGTGTAGATGACTTTACTGTCTTTGTGCCTTTTGCCTTGCCGGGAGAAACTGTGAAAGTAGTTATTAATATGGTAAAAAAAACCTATGCTACAGGGCGCCTCTTAGAAATTGTTACGATGGCTCCCAATCGTATTGATGCAAGTTGCGATCTATATGGCTTCTGTGGAGGCTGCCAACTACAACACATTACCTATGAAGGTCAGCTTTCACTAAAAACACAAAAGGTGAAGGATGTTATCGAACGCATTGGTCATCAAAATCCAGACCTTGTTAAGCCAGCATTAGGACCTAAAGAACCTTGGGCATATCGCAATAAGATGCAAATGCCTGTAGGTGGTACTAAAGGCGATATTCAAATGGGATTCTATGCAATGGGATCTCACGATATCGTGCAAGGTGCAAACTGTCCTATTCAAGATGAAGGAAATAATATCATTGCTCAAGCGTGTTACCAAATCGCTAAAGAATTTGATATTGAACCGTATGATGAACATACAGGCAAAGGTATACTACGCCATGTAATCGGTCGCATTGGGCAATCTGGATGGATGATTATCCTTGTAACTGCTACAGATTACTTACCACACCAAGAAAAGTGGGTAGAAAAATTAACGGAACGAATTCCTCAAGTAGAAACTATCGTTCATAACGTAAATGGTAAACGAACTAATGTTATATTAGGACCTAAAAATAATATCCTCTATGGGGATGGGACGATTACAGACCATATTAAGGACTTACAGTTTACATTGTCCCCACATTCATTCTTCCAAGTTAATCCAGAACAAACTACAGTACTGTACGATCAAGCATTAGCCTATGCGGACCTTAAAGGCGATGAAACCGTTATTGATGCGTATTGTGGTACCGGTACTATTTCGCTGTTCTTAGCACATAAAGCGAAACATGTTATCGGTATAGAAATCGTAGAACCAGCTATTATCAACGCTCGTGAAAATGCCCAACGCAATGGTTATGATAATACAGAATTCATCGTCGCTGATGCAGCCGTAGAAATGCCAAAACTCTACAAGGCTGGCGTACGCCCAGACGTAATCGTATTCGATCCAATCCGGGCAGGCTGTAAAGAAGAAGTACTAACCTCTGCAGCTGGCATGGAACCAAAACG
Organism: Veillonella sp.; assembly: GCF_018381775.1. GTDB lineage: Bacteria > Bacillota > Negativicutes > Veillonellales > Veillonellaceae > Veillonella. Next base: position 128,962 of record NZ_JAGZRH010000007.1, read on the forward strand.
CATTGTTTACGTATCCTGTAACCCAGCCACCATGGCAAGAGATATCGAAATCCTCACACACTACGGCTATGAACTAAAAGAAGTCCAACCTGTAGACATGTTCCCAATGACTGCTCACGTTGAGGCAGTGGCTTTGCTTACTAGGAACGAAGTGACGCAGTGAGCATTAGCACTGCCCATGTGATAGGCGTCCAAGAACACGAGATGAAGACGAAGTGTGATTGGAAACGCCGAACCACTGAGGCGGTGGCTTTACTCACTAGGAGCGAAGCGACGCAGTGAGTGATAGCAACGCCCATGGCAGGGCTGTCCAAGAATTCGAACGAAGTGAAGAATGATTGGAAACAGCCTACGGCTGAGGCAGTGGCTTTTCCTATTAAAAATTAATTATATAGTTATAATGAGTATTATTTTTTAGTTCTAGTATTTATAATTTATATATTTTTTTGAGAGGGAAATATGTTAAGTACATTCAAGCAACTAAAAGGAGATATGGAAAGAAACGAGTGGACAATTACTAGTTTTCTTTTTACTTATAAATCAATAAAATATGTTGTTTTAGTTAGAAGATTTATAGATACTTTAAAAAAACGAGATCCTTATGCACTTGTAAAATTAGACTTTTTTAAAGCCAATGATTTAAGTTGTACGCTTAGTGCTGAGGCAAATAGTAAAAAGATACTTATTGATGCTAGGACTCTAAGAGAGTATTTTGGTATTGAATATAGCGAAAATCTTGGAGATATTCTTGTACAGTTCTATAAACATTTTGGAGAGTATATTCCCGATTCAGTTCCTCTTCAGTTTTCAAAATTAGAAATAGGTTTAATGATTAAATCATTAAGTAAAAGTGATTCAGAAGATCCAAATAAAGTTTATTGCTACAAAGTTAGAAGAAATCCTAAAGGACAAATGAGAAGTTTCTTTAATGCAGATAAAACGAAACTCTTGAGAGAGCCTTTATTTAATTATTTTAAAGATGATAAAACTATAAGTTTTTGCTATTCAGCAGATCAAAATGATGAGAATGATGATGCTAAAATCTTATATAACTTTTCTAATAAATAATTTTTAAAATATATAATTTCATATTGTAGTTAATAGTCTCTTGTGGTTGAAAGTAAATGCCCTTCGCTTTGTCGAGGGGCGTTTACAATATATCCATAGCTATAAATGTTATATAATTAGTATATGTAGTCGTATTGTGTTCTATGAGGACATATGTTATGGAATTAATCCTTGATATTAATGAGCTTTTAAACCTATTGAGTAAATGGCGGCCAATTTTTCATTCAGAAGCTGATTTTCAGTTTAGCTTGGCATGGATGATTAAAGAACAATATCCAAATTGTGATATTAGACTAGAGTTTGTACCTGAATTTAATCCTAATTTACATCTTGATATTCTTGTTATATTAGATGGTAAATGGATTCCTATTGAGCTTAAATATACGACAAAAAAATGCATTAAAACTATAAATGGGGAAGTGTATGTGTTGAAGGAGCAAGGAGCTAAGGATCAAGGCTGCTATAACTATTTAAAAGATATAATGCGTATAGAGGAGTTCAGGGATAAGACTAGTAAATTTATTGAAGGTTATACTATTAAGATAACCAGCGAGATGTCTTATCTAAAGCCTCCGATAAAAGTAAATTGTACATATGCTGAATTTTCTATAGAGGATGGTTCTATAAAAACTGGGTGTATGAATTGGGCCGCTAATACGGGAAAAGGGTCTATGCGTGGAATGGAAGCACCCATAGTATTAACTGGGATATATCCTATAAATTGGAAAGAATATTCTAAAGTTGATGATACTAATAGTGGTACTTTTATGTATCTTGTAAATAGGATAAGTAAATAAAATTAGG
>NZ_JAGZRH010000017.1:0-22224 GCF_018381775.1 Veillonella sp.
TGTGATACCGCGTTCACGTTCTTCTGGAGCTTTATCGATCATGCTGTAATCTTGGAAATCAGCTTGGCCTTTTTCAGCCAATACTTTAGTGATTGCAGCAGTCAAAGTAGTTTTACCATGGTCAACGTGACCGATTGTACCGATGTTAACATGCGGTTTCGTACGTTCAAATTTTTCTTTAGCCATTTTAAATTATCCTCCGAGGAAAATAGTAATTCTATTAATCTAATGTAAGATTAACCGTTTTTCTTTGCTTGAATTTCTTCAGCAATTTTCTTAGGAACTTCTTCGTAATGATCGAATGTCATGGAGTAGTTACCGCGACCTTGAGTTTTGGAACGAAGGTCAGTTGCGTAACCGAACATTTCGCTCAATGGAACATATGCTTTGATATGTTGGTTACCATTACGAGCTTCCATGCCGTCCATGCGACCACGACGGGAGTTCAAGTCACCGATAACGTCGCCCATGTATTCTTCAGGAACGTCTACTTCTACGGACATATATGGTTCAAGCAATGCAGGATCTGCTTTGCGAGCACCTTCTTTAAAGCCCATGGAACCAGCGATTTTGAAGGCCATTTCGTTGGAGTCAACGTCATGGTAGGAGCCGTCAAATACGATAACTTTGATGTCAACCATTGGATAACCAGCGATAACACCGGATTCCATAGCTTCTTTAACACCATTTTCAACAGGTCCGATGTATTCACGAGGAATTGCACCACCTACGACCTTATTTTCAAATTCGAAGCCAGCACCTGGTTCTTGAGGAATTAATTCCAACCAGCAGTGACCATATTGACCACGACCACCAGATTGACGAACGAATTTACCTTCAGATTTAACAGCTTTACGGATAGTTTCGCGATAAGCTACTTGAGGTTTACCTACGTTACATTCTACTTTGAATTCACGGTTCATACGGTCAACGATGATATCCAAGTGAAGTTCGCCCATACCGGAGATAATAGTTTGACCTGTTTCTTCATCAGTACGAACTTTGAAAGTAGGATCTTCTTCTGCCAAACGAGCAAGAGCTGTACCCATTTTTTCTTGGTCAGCTTTTGTTTTAGGTTCAACAGCAACGGAGATAACTGGTTCAGGGAATTCCATGGATTCAAGAATTACAGGATTCTTTTCATCACAAAGAGTATCACCAGTAGTAGTATCTTTCAAGCCTACAGCTGCAGCGATGTCGCCAGCGTAAACCATGTCGATTTCTTTACGAGTGTTAGCGTGCATTTGAAGAATACGGCCGATACGTTCTTTCTTACCTTTTGTGGAGTTGAAAACGTAAGAACCGGATTCCAATGTACCGGAGTACACACGGAAGAACGCTAATTTACCAACATAAGGGTCAGCCATGATTTTGAATGCCAATGCGGAGAATGGTTCATCATCGGAAGAAGGACGAGTAGTTTCTTCTTCAGTACCAGGAACGACACCTTTAATAGCTGGAATGTCGATAGGAGCTGGCATGTAATCCACAACAGCGTCCAATAACATTTGTACACCTTTGTTTTTGTAGGAAGAACCACAAAGAACTGGGAACAATTGGTTAGCAATAACTGCTTTACGCAATGCTGTTTTCAATTCTTCAATGGAGATTTCTTCACCTTCCAAATATTTCATCATAATATCGTCATCAGTTTCAGCGATAGCATCGATCATCATTTCGCGACGAGCTTCAGCTACTTCTTGATATTCTGCTGGGATATCAGTGATTTCATATTCTTTACCGTCATCGGATTTGTAAATTTCCGCTTTCATAGTCATCAAATCGATGATGCCTTCGAAAGTATCTTCAGCGCCGATTGGCACTTGAATAGCTACGGAATTTGCACCCAAACGGGATTTCATCATATCAACTACGTTGAAGAAGTCAGCACCTACAGTATCCATCTTATTTACATAAGCGATACGAGGTACGCCGTAGTTAGAAGCTTGACGCCATACTGTTTCGGATTGTGGTTCAACGCCGCCTTTAGCACTGAATACCGCAACAGAACCGTCAAGTACACGTAGAGAACGTTCTACTTCTACAGTAAAGTCAACGTGACCAGGAGTATCGATGATGTTGATACGATGATCTTTCCAGTGACATGTTGTCGCAGCAGAAGTGATTGTGATACCACGTTCTTGTTCTTGCGCCATCCAGTCCATCGTAGCAGCACCTTCATGTACTTCGCCGATTTTGTGAACAATACCTGTATAGTAGAGGATACGTTCTGTAGTTGTTGTTTTACCAGCATCGATGTGAGCCATGATACCGATATTACGAGTTTTTGCTAGGGAAAACTCTCTTGCCACAGTTGTCACCTCTTATTACCAACGATAATGAGCAAATGCTTTATTAGCTTCTGCCATTTTATGAGTATCTTCTTTTTTCTTGATTGCAGCGCCTGCATTGTTGAAAGCGTCCATCAATTCGCCTGCTAAGCGTTCTTTCATAGTGCGTTCACCACGAAGACGAGCATAGTTTACAACCCAGCGAATACCGAGTGTTTGACGGCGATCAGCACGAACTTCAACTGGCACTTGGTAGTTCGCACCACCGATACGGCGAGCACGTACTTCAAGTACAGGCATAACATTTTTCAATGCTTGATCAAAAACTTCCATTGGGTCTTGACCCATTTTGGAACGAATAATTTCGAATGCATCATATACGATAGTTTCAGCAATGCCTTTTTTGCCATCGTACATAACTTTGTTAATGAAACGTGTTACTAATTTGCTGTTGTACACCGGATCTGGAAGTACATCACGTTTCGGAACAGGGCCTTTTCTTGGCATGTTCAATTCCTCCTTTATAATGATGTGTGTTAGTTTCGTTTAATGGCTAAAATTATTTTTTAGCTTTTTTCGCGCCGTATTTGGAACGACTTTGCATACGGTTTTGTACGCCAGCTGTATCCAATGCACCACGAACGATGTGATAACGCACACCTGGAAGGTCTTTTACACGACCGCCTCTGATAAGTACAACACTGTGTTCTTGTAAATTGTGACCAATGCCTGGGATGTAAGCAGTTACTTCAATAGCGTTTGTCAAACGTACACGGGCAACTTTACGAAGCGCGGAGTTTGGTTTCTTTGGAGTAGCTGTGTACACACGAGTACATACACCACGTTTTTGTGGAGATTCTTGAAGTGCTGGAGCTGTAGATTTTTTAGTCAAGCTCATGCGACCTTTGCGTACTAGCTGATTAATTGTTGGCATTTGGGCACCTCCTTTCCAAATTTGAGATTTATAATTGATCCGTCATAACAAAGTGTTACATCGGATATTACCAAGATTAACGTAGGATACCTACCGCTGTGGCCCGCACTTTAATGCGACACGCACGACCAAGGTCATCCATAGTGTGCTTGTCATTCACAGGTATTCCCTGTTCAGCACAAGCATTTCGTATAGGTCCAACTACACTTTCATCACTATCATGTCCTACGAACACATACTTCACAGTCCCTCGTGCAATGTTTTTCAAGGTTTGCTTGGCACCGATTGTTTTGTTCATCGACTTCAGATGGGCAATGTCCATAGTAAAATTCTCCTTACGAAATTATGCTACTTAGGCATACTTGCCCCTGAGCACTATGTAAGTATACCAATTACACAATCACATGTCAAACGTTTTTCGACGCTCCACACCGCTATACAACTGCATTTTATGTGTACACGTTTCCGTGCGTTTCATAACGGCGAATCATATAAAAATATATGTAATTTTTATGCAAAAACAGCTATTTTATTCTCATTTTTATACATGATTTTCATATTATTTTAATTAATCACATTTCATGTATGCATAATTGATATAACTGAAAAATAAATAGTCATTTTTTATTTCAATTTTATTAACCATATTCAATATATCTATATTATTAAACGTATAGGTTTATTTATTCTTTCTGACAATTACATCTTAACAGAGAAATTTAGTATCTATAAAAAAGAGCGTGCCCTAAGGCACGCTCTCTTCTATTGCAATAGATTATTCTTCTACAGCAGCTTCTTCTGTAATATCGATGATTTCAGGTGTGTTTTTAACAACCTCAATCTTACGGTAACGGCTCATGCCAGTACCAGCAGGAATCAATTTACCGATGATTACATTTTCTTTTAAGCCCAATAATGGATCGATTTTACCTTTGATAGCAGCGTCGGTAAGAACACGTGTTGTTTCTTGGAAGGACGCAGCAGACAAGAAGGAATCCGTAGCCAATGCAGCTTTAGTAATACCCAACAATGTACGTTTGCCTGTAGCATTTTCACGGCCATTAAGAGTAAGACGACGGTTTTCTTCGTCAAAGGTATTAACGTCGACCATATCCCCTGGAAGCATATCTGCATCGCCAGCTGTTTCAACTTTTACTTTATGAAGCATTTGACGAACGATAACTTCGATATGTTTATCGTTAATTTCTACACCTTGAGATTTATATACTTTTTGTACTTCGTAAACGAGGTAACGTTGAGTTGCTTCTGTACCCATTACACGCATAATGTCATGAGGGTTAATAGAACCTTCTGTCAAACGTGCGCCTAAGGATACAACATCACCGTCTTTAACGATAATGCGAGAACCATAAGGGATGAGGTAATCGAGTTCAATACCGTCTTCACCAGTAATGAAGATTGTATTAGTACCTTTTTTACCTTCGTTAGGTACAACGCGAACTGTACCTTCATTTTCTGCGATGATAGCATTACGTTTTGGTTTACGCGCCTCGAACAATTCTTCGACACGTGGCAAACCTTGTGTAATATCGTCACCTGCGACACCACCTGTATGGAATGTACGCATTGTCAACTGAGTACCAGGTTCACCGATGGATTGCGCTGCAATAATACCTACAGCTTCACCAACTTGAACTTGACCACCTGTACCAAGGTCGCGACCATAGCACTTGCGACATACGCCATAAGGGCTGCGGCAAGTCAATACGGAACGGATTTTAACTGTTTCATAGTGTTTTACAACTTCATCAGCCAATGGTTCTGTGATTTCACCGTTAAGAGGAACGATAACTTCGCCAGTTTCTTTATTAACCAATTCTTCAGCTGCAATACGACCTACGATACGATCTTTTAATGGTTCAATAACGCCAGTACCCTCAACGATTGCTTCCACTTCGATACCGTGGATTTCGTTGTTGCGTACTTGTACTTCTTTTACATCGGAGTTAAGGATAGCTTCGATGCCTTCTTCAGTGAGACGTGTATCAGCAGGGAAGATTTCTACACCTTCGCTGTCAACGATAGCATGTACAGTGTCCTTGTTCAACATATTTTGAACCATAGTTTCTTTCAATGTTGCACGGATGCTGTCATCGCTTTCACCTAGAATAATTTTTTGAACCAAATTAGTATGGTTGATATCACTGTCAGAACCCAAATGTACACCGCGCAATGCGATAGATGTTACGCCGGATTCAGCAATATCAGCTAAACATTGTTCGTCTAAGATAGTTTCGGAAGGTACAACAAGTTCCCCTGTTTCTACATTCACAACATCTTTATCTAATACACGACCAATAAGTTTATCTTTTAACAATTCCAATGCTTGACGTGGAGATGTAGCCAAACGAGCGCGTTCACGAACGAGATCGATACCTACAACGTCACAATCGTCCTCGCGAACGATAACGTCTTGAGATACGTCAACAAGACGACGAGTCAAGTAACCGGAGTCAGCTGTACGAAGCGCTGTATCGGCCAAACCTTTACGAGCACCATGAGAGGATGTAAAGTAATCCAATACAGTCAAGCCTTCTTTAAAGTTTGCTTTGATTGGCAAGTCGATGATACGACCAGATGGATCGGCCATCAAACCACGCATACCAGCAAGCTGACGGATCTGTTGTTTGTTACCACGGGCACCAGAGATAGCCATCATGTAAACAGGGTTGAAGCCATCTTTATCGCGCGCCATATTATCCATCATGGCATCAGTAACATCTTCTGTTGCTTGAGTCCACAATTGGATAGTTTTACGGTAACGTTCTTCTTCTGTAATAAGACCACGACGATACAAGCGAGATACTTTTTCTACTTCTTGTTCCGCTGTGTCTAACAAGCCAGTTTTTACTTCTGGTACTTTAATATCTGCAATAGCTACAGTCATACCTGCGCGACGTGCGAAGGAGTAACCCAAGGATTTAATACGGTCCAAGAGTTCTGCAGTCTTTTCATTGCCAAACAATTGGAAGCATTGGTCAACCAATTTACCAACTGTTTTCTTATCCATAACCTTACCTAAAGAGTAAGTGCCATCTTCACGTTTTTCATATTGCCACAATTCTGGGAATAGCGCATTGTTGAAGATCAAGCGACCTGCCGTTGTTTCTACACGGCCATGGTCAGGTAAACGGATATAAAGAATATCTTGTAAGCCAATAATATGAGATTCGTATGCAAGCATTACTTCATCATAAGTAGCAAATGTTTTTGCTTTATCACGAGTATCTTCACGTACAACTGTTAAGTAGTATGTACCCAAGATCATATCTTGAGAAGGTACTGCTACTGGCTTACCGTCCTTAGTGGACAAGATATTATGGCTAGAAAGCATCAATGTACGAGCTTCCGCTTGTGCTTCTACGGACAATGGTAAGTGACATGCCATTTGGTCACCGTCAAAGTCGGCGTTGAAGGCTGTACATACTAATGGATGCAATTTGATAGCACGGCCTTCCCAAAGAATTGGTTCGAAGGCTTGGATACCAAGTCTATGCAATGTAGGGGCACGGTTCAAGAGAACTGGATGTTCTTTGATTACCTCTTCCAAGGCTTCCCATACACCAGGACCGATTCTTTCTACTTGGCGTTTAGCAGCCTTAATGTTGGATGCTTGACCACGTTCTACCAAACGTTTCATAACGAAAGGTTTGAACAATTCCAATGCCATTTCTTTAGGCAAACCACATTGGTGCATTTTAAGTTCAGGACCTACTACGATAACGGAACGACCGGAGTAGTCAACACGTTTACCAAGCAAGTTTTGACGGAAACGACCTTGTTTACCTTTAAGCATATCGGACAAGGATTTTAATGGACGGTTACCAGGACCTGTTACAGGACGACCGCGGCGACCATTATCGATCAATGCGTCAACAGCTTCTTGAAGCATACGTTTTTCGTTGCGCACAATGATATCAGGAGCACCTAAATCTAACAAACGTTTCAAACGGTTGTTACGGTTGATAACACGACGGTACAAATCATTGAGGTCAGATGTAGCGAAACGACCACCATCTAATTGAACCATAGGGCGCAATTCAGGTGGGATAACAGGAACAACATCCATAATCATCCATTCTGGGCGATTGCCAGATTGACGGAATGCTTCTACCACTTCTAAACGACGAACTGCACGGATTTTACGTTGACCACTTGCAGTGTTCAATTCTTCGCGCAATTCAGCATTCAATGCTTCAAGATCAAGTTCTGCTAAAAGAGCTTTTACAGCCTCAGCACCCATGTCGATACATGCGAAGAGAACTTCTTCAACAGCGCCTAATTCATAACGCTCTTCACGAGTTAGTTCTTCGTATTCTTTATCTGCTTCTGGGATTGTTGCATCATCGCGAAGAGCAGCATTATAGCGCTCTTTGCGTTGTGCTTCACGAACGATAGCTAAACGTTCGTTACGTTGAGCTACTGTTTCGATTACGACGGATTTACCACCGATAGTATAACCGTCTTCGTTAAACTGAGCTTCATATTCGCGGTACTCTTGCTCGGACAACAATTGGCGTTTTGCCAATGGAGTACCAGCTGGATCTACTACGATGTAGGAAGCAAAGTATAATACGCGTTCCAAGGAACGTGGGGATACATCAAGGATAAGGCCCATGCGGGATGGGATACCTTTAAAGTACCAAATGTGAGATACAGGAGTAGCCAATTGGATATGGCCCATACGTTCACGACGTACTTTTGCACGTGTAACCTCTACACCACATTTATCGCAGACTACGCCTTTATGGCGAATGCGTTTATATTTGCCGCAGTGACATTCCCAGTCCTTTGTTGGTCCAAAAATGCGTTCGCAGAATAGACCATCACGTTCTGGCTTCAACGTACGGTAGTTAATAGTTTCAGGTTTCTTAACTTCCCCATGAGACCAAGCTAAGATCTGCTCTGGAGAGGCTAAACCGATTCGCATGGAATCGAATTCATTTACGTCTAGCACTACTATCGCTCCCTTCCTTATAGATAGTTTTAGTCTTCATCGTTAGAGGAATCGCCCATTGGGAATGCCAATTGGCTAAGGATATCGTCTTCACCGCCGTTATCAGCAGGTGCTTCTTCCTCTACTTCTGGCTCTACTACAGTTACGTCATCAGTTTCTACTGCACTGCCATCCATAACTTCTTCAATGCCAGTTTCTACCACTTCATCTTCGTCATCAAGTTCTTTCATAACAACTTCTTCTTGATCTTCATTCAAGATTTTTACATCAAGACCAATACTTTGAAGTTCTTTGAGCAATACCTTAAAGGACTCAGGTACACCTGGTTCAGGGATGTTTTCGCCTTTAACGATTTTTTCGTATGCTTTCACACGACCAACAACGTCGTCAGACTTAACAGTTAATAGCTCTTGAAGTGTATAAGCTGCGCCATATGCTTCGAGAGCCCAAACTTCCATTTCCCCGAAACGTTGACCACCGAACTGAGCTTTACCGCCCAATGGTTGTTGTGTAACAAGGGAGTACGGACCTGTGGAACGAGCATGGATTTTGTCGTCAACCAAGTGATGGAGTTTAAGCATGTATACGTAACCAACAGTTACACGGTTATCCATAGGTTCACCAGTACGACCATCGTACAATACTGTTTTACCATCATCGGAACGACCAGCAATGCCTAATGTTTCAAACACATCTTTTTCGTGCGCACCATCAAATACAGGTGTAGCAATATGAATACCTGCTACATCTGGTTTTGGCATGCCATATGTTTCATAATCGTAACCAAGGCCTTCGAGTTCTTGACGAATTTCAACGCGTTTAGCACGAGCAGATTCAATATGGTTCAATGTAGTTTTAACTTTATTAATAGCTTCTAATTCTTCTACAAGAGCTGGATCCATTTCTGGAGCATCTTCTTCAGAGTCGAAGAATTCTACATGAAGTGCATTGTATTTAGCTTCAATAGCTTTAAGTTCTTGATAACGAGCTTCGCCGCCAAGAGCTTCAAGTTTCTTTTGCGCTGCAGATTCTACATGGCCAAGAATTTGAGATTTCAAGTCGATGATTTTTTCATCGATGTCGAAATGAGGAACTGTCACATCTTCTTTAGCTTTTGCTTCTAATTCTTCAATTTCAGCATATAAGCCGCGAATAGCGTCAATTTGTTCCCAATAAGATGCATCAGTACGAGCTTCTTTCAATACATTTTGAATGTGAAGGTCTGTAGCTTTGATTTTCATACCTAAGCCTTGAACAGCCCAACCCAAGTGAGTTTCAAGAACCTGACCGATATTCATACGAGAAGGTACGCCCAATGGGTTCAATACGATTTGTACTGGAGTACCATCTGGAAGGAATGGCATATCTTCTTTTCTCATAACGCGAGAAACGACACCTTTGTTACCATGACGGCCCGCCATTTTATCGCCTTCATGAATCTTACGTTTTTGAGCGATGTATACGCGAACAAGTTTATTTACCCCTGGTTGTAATTCGTCGCCGTTTTCACGAGTGAAGACTTTAACATCTACTACTTTACCAGATTCGCCATGAGGTACACGCAAGGATGTATCGCGAACTTCACGTTCTTTGTCGCCAAAGATAGCGCGTAATAAACGTTCCTCTGGAGTAAGTTCAGTTTCGCCTTTTGGTGTAGCTTTACCTACGAGGATATCGCCAGGATGTACTTCTGCACCAATGCAGATGATACCATCTTCATCTAAGTTTTTAAGTGTGTCGTCACCAGTATTAGGCAATTCACGAGTGATTTCTTCAGCGCCTAATTTAGTGTCGCGTGCATCACATTCGTATTCTTCAATATGAATGGATGTATAGATATCTTCTTTGCAAAGTTCTTCACTAAGCAAGATCGCATCTTCGTAGTTATAACCTTCCCAAGGCATGAACGCTACAAGAACGTTATAACCTAATGCCAATTCGCCGCCATCAGTAGCAGGACCGTCAGCCAATACTTGACCTTTTACAACATGGTCGCCACGATTAACGATTGGTTTTTGGTTAAAGCATGTGGATTGGTTAGAACGAAGGAATTTATTCATACGGTATACATCAACACGACCATCGCTATCGCGAAGAACGTGGATTTCATTACCCCAGCAACGTACAACTTTACCAGCTTCACGTGCAAGTACGCAAACACCGGAGTCAGTAGCTGCTGTATATTCCATACCTGTACCAACAAGTGGAGCTTGCGCACGCAAGAGTGGTACCGCTTGACGTTGCATGTTCGCACCCATCAAGGCACGGTTAGCATCGTCATTTTCAAGGAATGGAATCATAGCTGTACCAATGGATACAACTTCTTTTGGACTAACGTCCATGTAGTCAACCTTATCAGGTGTAACTTCTAATACATCATGACCACGACGACAAGCTACGTGTTCATTAGTAAAGTAACCTTCAGCATCGATTGGAGAGTTCGCTTGGGCAATTGTCATGCCTTCTTCTTCATCAGCTGTCATATATACAACGGAATCAGATACACGAACCTTGATAACTTTGTCTGCATCTTCACCTGTACCATAGATTTTTTCAACCTTACGGTATGGAGCTTCAATGAAACCGAATTCATTTACTTTCGCATAGTTAGACAAGGAGTTGATCAAACCGATGTTTGGACCTTCTGGAGTTTCGATTGGACACATACGGCCATAGTGAGAGTGATGCACGTCACGAACTTCGAAGCCTGCACGCTCACGAGATAAACCACCAGGGCCAAGGGCAGATAGACGACGTTTGTGAGTCAATTCTGCTAATGGGTTTGTTTGGTCCATGAACTGAGACAATTGGGAAGAACCAAAGAATTCTTTGATTGCTGCCACTACAGGACGAATATTAATCAACGCTTGAGGCGTGATAGATTCGATTTCTTGAATTGTCATACGTTCACGAACAACACGTTCCATACGAGTTAAACCAATACGGAATTGATTTTGCAACAATTCACCTACGCAACGAAGACGACGGTTACCCAAATGGTCGATATCATCTGTGTGACCTGCACCATCCATAAGGTTGAGCAAGTAAGAGATGTTAGCGATCATGTCTTCACGTGTTACTGTACGGTGATCATATGGCAAGTTGCAGTTATTACAGATAACTTTGGACTCTACACCATCGTTATTTACGATGTAGAATTCAGCGAAACCTTCGCCATCGAATACATGGCTATTAGCAACGATATCAAGTTGTTCTTCCCCAACTTGTACACCTGCATCAAGGATAATTTCGCCAGTCTCTGGATCTACGATAGGTTGTGCCAATGTTTGACCCAACATACGTTGACGCCAGCCAAGTTTTTTGTTCAATTTATAACGACCAACGCGCGCTAAGTCATAACGACGTGCATCGAAGAACAAGTTATCGAACAAGTTACGAGCGGACTCTACAGTAGGAGGCTCGCCTGGACGTAATTTTTTATAGATTTCAACCAATGCTTCATCAGCAGATTGAGTTGTATCTTTTTCTAATGTACGAACGATGCGTTCATCATATACTGGTAAACCATCTTCATCAGTTTTACCATTCCAGAAGAGGTCAAGGATGCTTTCATTAGTATCCCAACCTAATGCACGTACCAATACAGTAGCTGGTAATTTACGGTTACGGTCAATACGAACAGCCACAACTTCGCTAGCATCAGTTTCAAGTTCAATCCATGCGCCACGGTTAGGAATAACTGTGGAATCGTACAAACGGTTACCCATTGTATCGATTTCTTTATTGTAGTAAACGCCTGGAGAACGTACCAATTGGGATACGATTACACGTTCTGCACCATTGATGATGAAAGTACCTGTGTCAGTCATCAATGGGAAATCGCCCATAAATACTTCTTGTTCTTTAATGTCCATATTTTCTGGATCATTATTTACCAAGCGAATATTTACACGAAGTGGTGCTGCGTAAGTAGCATCACGGTTTTTACATTCATTAATATCATACTTAGGTTCACCTAAGCTGAAACCTTCGAAAGAAAGTACTAGATTACCTGAATTGTCTTTAATCGGAGAAATATCGTTGAAAATATTTTGTAAACCACTCTCCAAGAACCACTCATACGATTTACGCTGAATGTCCAATAAATGCGGCATCTTGATAACTTCGTTAATTTTTGCGTACGTATAACGAGTTCGTTTGCCTACCTGTTCAGGTTTGAACATATTTGCTTTCACCCCTATCAAAACACACTGGTCTACCATTTTCTATAACGGCACGGAAAAGACATCTTACAGGTCTCAGTTTTCCTGCTCGGATAACGTCAAATAAAGCAAGGCCCATTTCATTTTTAAAAATAACCTTGCTTTCCATTAACCAAGCACAACCTTGGAAGAAAACCTCATCACTATTCAAGTTATAGTTTTTATATCCAAAAGCAGGAAACGCTACTTTTGCAATATATAATTCTATCAGTATTAAAAAAGACTGTCAACCAAAAGGGTTGACAGTCTTTCATTTTCATGCTTTATTCATGTATCAAAACAACTGACTATGTTAGTTGCCTTTTTGTTTTAAAAGATTAGCTCCAGCAATACCAGGGCGAGTCATTTCTTTAGGAGAAAGGATATGATTAATTTCATCTTCAGTCAATAAACCTTTTTCCAAGATGATATCACGGATAGCACGACCAGTAGTATAAGCTTCTTTTGCAAGAGAAGATGCTGTTTCATAGCCAAGATGTGGCAACAATGCTGTTACGATACCAACGGAACGATTCAACCAGTATTCGCATTGTTCACGATCCACTTCAAGATCCACGAGTAATTTATCAACGAATGTATTTACGCCGTTTTTGAGGTAGCAAAGATTATTGAACAAATTGTACGCCAATACAGGTTCCATTACGTTCAATTCGAATTGACCATTTTCTACAGCCAATGTAATGGTTAAGTCATTACCGATAACTTGGTAACATACTTGGTTCAATACTTCGGCGATAACAGGGTTAACCTTGCCTGGCATGATGGAAGAACCAGGTTGGCGAGCAGGCAATTTTAATTCCCCAATACCACAACGAGGACCGGATGCCATCAAGCGGAAGTCGTTAGCCATTTTAATCAATACAAGAGCCGTAACTTTCAAACCACTGGAGATATCTGCAAAGATATCTGTATTGTTTGTAGCATCAATTAAGTTTTCCGCAGTGTAGAATGGTTCGCCTACTACTTCACTAAGTTCGTATGCTACATCATGAATATAATTAGGTTCCGCATTAAGACCTGTACCAACTGCAGTAGCACCCATGTTAATTACATGTGCACCTTCAACGGCAGATTTAATACGTTTAATACCGCGGCGAACACCGGATGCATAAGCACCCATTTCTTGACCTAATGTAATTGGCACCGCATCTTGTAAGTGAGTACGCCCCATCTTCAAAATTTCGCTATATTCATCAGCCTTTTTCTCAAGCTCGTCAACAAGGCGTTGTAATGCTTCAAGTAAAGGTTTAGATTTTAAGATCGCACATACCTTGATAGCTGTTGGGAAAGCATCATTTGTAGATTGTGCCATATTACAATGGTTGTTAGGGCTTACAATATCATAGCTTCCTTTTGGATGACCCAAAATTTCACAAGCACGGTTAGCCAATACTTCGTTCATATTCATATTTACAGAAGTACCTGCACCACCTTGAATTGGATCAACAGGGAATTGGTCAGCAAATTGACCTTCAATTACTTCGTCCGCAGCTTGTACAATAGCTTTACCAATAGATACATTTAAGCGACCAGTTTTCATATTTGCTAAAGCAGATGCTTTTTTTACCATTGCCAAGGCTTTGATAAAATCTTGGTCCAAGTGTTTTCCTGTAATATGGAAGTTTTCTAATGCACGAATTGTTTGTACACCGTAATATAATTCATCAGCTACTTCTAATTCACCTAAGAAATCATGTTCTTTTCTCATAATAAATCCTCTTTCTACTATTTTTATACAAAATAGTATTTCAATGAAACGGTTTTATCTTACGCGCTCATTATAGCATGTATTTTGTATACATAAAAGTCATTTCATGTATTCTGTACAAACAATATTCTATACAATATATTATTTCATAAATATTTTTTTTGTAACTATTTCCATATTGATAAAAGCTTTATCTTTCATTGGTTTAATTATTACACGCCCTATAGTACAATAATATAAACTATGTAAGTAAGGAGTAATTATGATTAACAATCACATTCTGCGCATAGGTGCGCTATTTTTATTGACCGTACTAAGTTACGGTTTCTATAATGCCTATCTACCCATAACCGATCCGGTAGAATCCAACTATGTTTTATCTGCTATTACAATGTTAAAACATAACTCATGGATATCCCCCATGATATATGACCAAGTTTGGTATGATAAACCGCCCCTCACCTATTGGGCACTCATGATCAGTTATAAACTATTTGGTATATCTGACTTTACATCGCGTATACCGAATACACTTATTGCTGGTGGCAGTGTAGCACTTATGTATCATCTTGTATATCGTATTAAAGAATCTAAGCATATAGCTGTTATGAGTGCACTGCTTTTATTTAGTGCCTTACAGTTTTGGTACATTTCACACGCAGTCATAACAGACGGCTTTCTCTTCTTCCTTTCACTAGCTATCTTTGGCTATTCTTATCTAGCCTTTGCCAAGAACGACAAATATTCTATGGTAAAAGCTTACGGAGCAGCAGCCTTAGCAGTGGTAACTAAAGGACCGGTCGGTATTGTTCTGCCTGGATTAATACTACTACTATTTATTGCTATACGATGGTTTACAAAAAAAGATAATGATGACTACTCACTAGATAAGGATATTAAATTACTATTTAATCCTTTGGGAATTTTCCTATTTATAATTCTTGCTAGTCCATGGTACATTGCTATGTATTCAATTCACGGTCAAGAGTTCATATCTGGTTTCCTAGGGCTTCACAACATGGAGCGAGCACTTGTATCTGAGCATCCAAAATTCAATGTTTGGTATTATTACCTAATCATTGTCCCTCTTGCTCTATTACCATGGACACCAGCCGTTATTTACCGACTCAAAAACATTACATGGAAAAATAATTTTTATCTTCTCGGCGCCATCTGGTTTGTAGTAATTGTATTATTCTATTCACTAGTGGCCACAAAGTATATAACCTATACGTTACCAGCAATAATCCCATGTCTTATCTGGGGCGCTGAAGCTATCACAACTAGCTGCCATAACAAGAGTAGTAGTTTTAAATATATTGTAACGATTCCATTAGGCATATATACCGTCTTATTTGTAACTGCCAGCATTGCAACACCTGAATTAAATCCAATACCACTAATCATTGCATTAATCACAATAGTATTATTTACACTATTAGCAAAACAGTATAGAAACAAGAAGTTACCATTATCTATATGTTTAGCTACACCGTTAATCATTTTATATACGGCTATTACGATAACGGTAACCCCTATTTTATATGACCAATCAGGCCTTCAATTCAAACCATATATTAAATCTAATACACAGCATACTTATATATATGGTACATACTATACATCGATTTTGTATTATACCGAAAATACACCAACACAAGTATTTGTACATACTACAGATAACCCCCTATGGACAGCAGGCAAAACATTAATGCCAACCATAACACTGGAGGAATTTGACAGAAGAGTATCTGCAGAAAAAGGTGCTATCATTATTGTACCGAACAAATATAGTAAAGAATTTACTAATTCTCCAACAAATATAATATCCACAGAAGTTGGTAAAAATGAATCAACTAGAATTTATCAAATTCAGTAACTAAACAAAAAAGGCGTACCCGAGGGTACGCCTTTTATTATGGCTAGAATTATTTCAATTCTACAGTTGCGCCAGCTTCTTCCAATTGAGCTTTCAAAGCTTCAGCTGCTTCAGTAGCTACGCCTTCTTTTACAGGTGCAGGAGCGCCGTCAACGATAGCTTTAGCTTCTTTCAAGCCAAGACCAGTTGCTTCACGAACAACTTTGATTACGTTGATTTTGGATGCGCCAGCATCTTTCAAGATTACGTCGAAGGAATCTTTAGCAGCGCCGCCTTCAGCACCACCAGCAGCTGCTACAGCTACAGGAGCTGCTGCAGTTACGCCAAATTCTTCTTCAATTGCTTTTACAAGATCATTAAGTTCAAGAATAGTTGCTTCTTTCAATTCAGCAACGATGTTTTCAATGTTCAATGCCATTTTAGTTTTCCTCCATAAAATAGTTTATTGTATCAGTCTTAAGCGACCAATTGATAATGCGCAGAAATTATTATTCTGCAGCTTCTGCAGGTTGAGCTTCTGCAACAGCTTTGACAGCGTATGCAACGTTGCGAACAGGTGCTTGCAATACGGAAAGCAACATGGAAAGCATACCTTCGCGGTTTGGAAGAGATGCAATTGCTTTAACGCCTGCAGCGTCCATAACTTCGCCTTCAACGATACCAGCTTTAACTGTTACAACTTCTTTCTCAGTAGTTTTGATGAATTGTTCGATTACACGAGCAGGTGCAACAGCATCTTCTTTAGAAGTAGCCAATGCAGTTGGACCTTCTAAATGCTCAGCGAAACCTTCAAGATTCAATTCATTTGCAGCAATGCGAGTCAAAGTATTTTTGATTACTTTGTATTCAACACCTTCAGCCAACATTTTGCGGCGAAGATCAGTTGCTTGCGCAACAGTCAAACCAGAGTAACCAATCAATACAGCGCCTTTTGCTTCAGAAAGAGTTTCTTTCATTTGAGCAACGATTGCTTTCTTTTGTTCAGTGACAGCCATTAGATTACCTCCTTGTAGATTTTTTGGTGCTCTATGTACTATCTTAGCGTAAAAAACGACCCCATCGCACGCGATGAGGTCGAACTAGTCCTAGATTGTTCTAGTGTCAGCCTCAGCGGGCGGATTTTCATCCATTATACATACCAGCCGTCTACAGCTAAGAGACATATGTGATTATTGCTCTTTTGTAACGTTGCTCAATTTGAACACGTTCAAAGGCACACCAGGGCCCATTGTAGCGGACAAGGTTACAGATTTAATGTATTGACCTTTAGCTGCTACAGGTTTAGCCTTGATAATAGTATCAACGATTGTACGGTAGTTGTCAAGTAATTTTTCTTCATCGAAGGACGCTTTACCGATGGAGCAAGAAATAATACCTGCTTTATCAGTACGGTATTCGATTTTACCAGCTTTGATTTCGTTTACTGCACGAGCAACGTCTGGAGTTACTGTACCAACTTTAGGGTTTGGCATCAAGCCTTTAGGACCCAAGATTTTACCAAGACGGCCAACTTGACCCATCATGTCTGGTGTAGCAACTACTACGTCGAAGTCGCTCCAACCACCTTGGATTTTAGCTACTAACTCTTCAGAACCTACGAAATCTGCACCAGCTTCTTCAGCTGCTTTAATATTGTCGCCTTTTGCAAATACAAGAACGCGTTTAGTTTTGCCAGTACCATGAGGCAATACTACTGCACCACGAACTTGTTGATCAGCGTATTTAGGGTCGACATTCAAGTTGAAAGCGATTTCAACTGTTTCATCGAAATTTGCAGTTGCAGTTTTCTTAACCAACTCGATTGCTTCTACTGGTTCGTAGAACTTACCAGCTTCAATAAGTTTTACTGCCTCAGCGTATTTCTTACCTACTTTTGCCATTATAATATCCTCCTTATGTGGTCAAACGGGAATTCCCTCCCACCGATTTGCGCCTTATGCGCAAGTCGTACGCTTATTAGTCAACGATTTCAATGCCCATGCTGCGAGCAGTACCTTCTACCATGCGCATACCTTGTTCTACGGTATTAGCATTCAAGTCAGGCATTTTCAATTCAGCAATTTCACGAACTTTATCGCGACCTACTTTTGCTACTTTATCACGGTTAGGTACACCAGAACCTTTTGGGATACCTGCAGCTTTTTTCAATAATACTGCAGCTGGTGGAGTCTTAGTGATGAAGTCGAAGCTACGATCTTCATATACGTTAATAACTACTGGGATAATTAAGCCAGCTTGTTTAGCAGTACGTTCGTTGAATTCTTTTGTGAAAGCAACGATGTTAACACCTGCTTGACCTAGTGCAGGACCAACTGGTGGTGCTGGAGTAGCTTTAGCGGCTTCAATTTGTAGTTTTACTTGTTTAACTAATTTCTTAGCCATGGGTAATTAAACCTCCTATGCTTATACTGTGGTGGTAACGGATATATATCCTCCCACTGGCAACCAAAATCGATTGCTCTTTTTTAGAGTTATAATATATATATTAAAGAGCTTTCTCAATTTGAGAGAACTCTACCTCTACCTCGGTATCTCGGTTGAACATTTCCACATTAAGTTTCAATGTTCCTTTTTCAGGGTTAAGTTCGGTAATAACACCTAGTTTATCTTCAAAGGCCCCGGACGTAATGCGTACCGTTTCACCAACTTCTACATCGATGTTGATGCTTGGTTTCTTATCCAAGCCCTGAGACTTAAGTATATGTTCTACTTCGGAATCAGAAAGTGGAACTGGTTTAGTGGCAGAGCCAACGAAACCTGTTACACCTGGTGTGTTACGTACAACATACCAAGAGCGGTCGTTAACTTCCATTTCAACCAATACGTACCCAGGAAATATCTTACGTTTTACTACTTTTTTAACCCCATCTTTTTCATCTATTTCGTCTTCAAGAGGTACCAAAATACGGCTAATCACATCTTGTAGACCCATAGACTGAACTTTAAGTTCAAGAGTGGTTTTAACTTTATTTTCGTAGCCTGAATAGGTATGAATTACATACCACTTCTTATCTGCTTCCATGAAATGGCCCCCTTATCCAACAAAGTGCAACAACGTATTAAAAAGTTGGGCAAAGACTGCATCAAGTACATAAATAATAAAGGCGATAAAAATCGTCACTAAAAATACTACTATTGTGTAATTGATGAGTTCTTTTTTTGTTGGCCAGACTACTTTTTTAAGTTCAGCTTTCACACCGCGGAAGAATTTTCCAAATCCACCACGCTGCTGCACTGCTGAGTTAGACTTTGCCATTGTTTCACATCCTCAAATCAACAGGTAATGAATGATAAGAATTATTTTGTTTCACGGTGTAATGTATGTTTACCGCAGAATTTGCAATATTTCATCATTTCAATACGATCAGGATTGTTCTTTTTATTCTTGTTCGTTTGATAGTTACGTTGTTTGCAATCTGTGCAAGCTAAAGTAATGGCATTACGCATCCGGATACACCTCGCTTTTTATTTACTAATCTGTCTCTTGTACTCGAAAACCCTCGACTACATACTAAAGAAATATATCATACGTAGCAAGTGATGTCAAGAATTTTGAGCAACTCAAAAAAGCCAGGCACATGTACCTGACATGGATAGTATAACAAAAAATGGCGTTCCTTGTCTATAAAGGAACGCCATTAATATGGTACTAAATTAAGATTTCTTCGTAAATAGAACTTTTACAATTTGCCAGAAGAATGCTACAGCACCAACAATTAGTATCGTATCGCCGATGAGACGAGCCCACCGCAAGTTTTGTAACAATGGTTGTTGCATAAATTCTTCACTGCGCGCAAACCATAAGCCATGTGTGATACTAGCCCAGGATTGGATAAGACCGATTGGCAATAAGCTAATAAGCACCATCAATGCAAGCCCTATATTGAGAGCCCAGAAACCGAACTTCATTAGCTTATCGTTAAATTCTACTTCAGGTCGGATATAGCGAGCAATAAGGAATACAAATCCTAGACTTAAGAAACCATACACACCAAACAATGCTGTGTGGGCATGTACTGCAGTTGTATTAAGACCTTGGATGTAGAACAAGGATACAGGCATGTTGATCAAGAACCCAAATACCCCTGCCCCCACTAGATTCCAGAAGGACACGGCAATGAAACAATACACAGGCCATTTTAGACGATGCATCCAAGGAGCACTATGAAGACGTGTATAGTTTTCAAAAGCTTCATAACCTAAGAGTACAAGTGGTACTACTTCTAACGCAGAGAAGGATGCGCCTGTTGCCACGATAGTGGATGTAACACCTGTGAAGTATAAATGATGGAATGTACCAGGGATACCACCGATGAGATAAATAGCCCCAGAAGAGATGGCCGCAACTGTACCAGCACGGTACGATACAAGCCCTAATGTAACAAAGATAAATGCCATCAATGTAGTGGAGAATACTTCGAAGAAGCCTTCAACCCAAAGATGGATTACCCACCAACGCCAATACTCCATAATCGCCAAATGGCTATGTTCACCATAGAATAACCCTGGACCATAGAAGATACCTACCATGATAACGGAGAATATGAAGGCTGCAATGAGGTTTTTATCTCCTTTTTGCTTGAATGCACCAATAATGCTACGTATCATGAGTACAAGCCAGAATAAAATACCAATGTATTCAATCCACTGCCAAATACGACCCAACTCGATATATTCGTAACCTTGGTGTCCGAGAAGGAAATTCCACGCTGCTGGAATTTGATGTGCTACGCCTAAATATGTACCAGCGAAGGAACCTACTACAAGAACTACAAGAGCCCAGAATAAGATGTCCACCCCAAGCTTTTGATATTTAGGATCTTTACCACCATTAATGATTGGTGCCAAGAATAGACCAGCACTCAAGAATGCCATCGCAATCCAGAACAAAGATGCCTGAATATGCCATGTACGCGCAATAGAATAAGGGAAATATTGCGCTAATGGAATACCATAGAACGCTTGACCTTCTACAGTATAGTGGGCAATAATCCCACCCATTCCCAATTGGAATAAGAACAATGCTAGGATTGTAAACAAATATTTACCTAATGCACGTTGAGATGGCGTTAACGTGATCTTGCTAATTGGATCTTCTGTTGGTGGAACCAATGCATGGTCATCATCCTTTTTACCAAAGGCCCATAACCATACAACTACACCAATGCCACATAATAAGATAATAACACTCACAACAGACCATGCGATACTTTCAGGTGTAGGATTATGATCCAACAAAGGTTCATGTGGCCAGTTGTTTGTATACGTTGCATCTGTACCAGGACGTTGTGTAGATGCCATCCAAGTAGTCCAGAAGAAGAAGCGTGCCATATCAATGCGATCTTGTAACTCAGGTAACGTGTTATCCTTCATCGCAAAATGATCACGAGTCAATGTTAAATCAGGATTATCACCGTACAACTCAACAAAATAACGACCAGTTAAATTCATTGCCGTAATTCGTTCTGGAGATAAAACAACAGTTCCATCTTCACGGACTGCACTACCTAAATACTCTTTTTTCACAACTTCTTTAACAGCTGCTTGTTGTACAGGTCCCAATTGGTCATAAAGAGCTCCAAAGGCCTCTTGAGATTTAATATCCAACATCACAGATACTTCTTTATGTAACCAATCTGCTGTCCAGTCAGGCGCTTGATATGCGCCATGACCTAAAACGGTCCCTACCGATTGACCACCTGTAGATTGCCATGCCGATTGACCATGTAAAATATCTTCCTTAGTGAACAAGACCTGTCCATCTTGAGATACATACGCAGTCGGCACTGGCGGTGCTTGATGATACACATCAGTACCTAGATAACCAAGAATAGAAAAACCAATAATAAGAACGGCTACTACGGCTATCCAATACTTTTTGTATTCACCCATCACATTACCTCCTTTTCTATAAAAACACAAAAGGAGAGCCTTTGCTCTCCTTGAGGTAATAATAGCACTATTAGTAGAATAATTCTGTATCTTTGGTTACAAATACAATAAACAATATATAAATTAATACAAAAATAGGACCCCAATTGGGGTCCTATTTACTACAAAGATTATGAATTAACCTTCGATTTCAGTTACAACGCCAGCGCCTACTGTATGGCCACCTTCGCGGATCGCGAAACGAAGACCTTCTTCGATAGCGATTGGAGTGATCAATTCGATATCCATTGTTACGTTATCGCCAGGCATACACATTTCT
>NZ_JAGZRH010000003.1:0-200084 GCF_018381775.1 Veillonella sp.
CCTAATTTTATTTACTTATCCTATTTACAAGATACATAAAAGTACCACTATTAGTATCATCAACTTTAGAATATTCTTTCCAATTTATAGGATATATCCTAGTTAATACTATAGGTGCTTCCATTCCACGCATTGTTCCTTTTCCTGTATTAGAGGACCAATATATTTAGTTTTGAGCCACATAGTCCAAAGCTCTAACAGGACTATCATTTTTCTTAACCGGTACTTTTAAAACTGTACCAGGAACTAATGCACCAGAGTCATCAATTTTGTTGAGTTCCTTCATAGCATATACCATTTCACGAACATCCATATCTTTATGAGCTGTGCGAGCTGCAATATCCCACATCGTATCACCTCCTTGTACTTTTACTTCACGGATAGCATGTGTGTTTGCTTCTGTTACAGGATTTGTCATATTATAGCCGAATAAGATTGTTAAGCACATTCCTACCATCATCAATATATTTTTCATCTCATACCTCACATTTACATCGAACATAATATCTGAGAACATTTGTTTGTTTACATGCTTATATTAGCACACGAACGAATGTTCGGTCAAGTGTTTTAGAACAAATGTTTGCAAAAACTTTTAAAATTGCCTATAATAGGTATATAAGATAAGTAATTATCTTATGTTTTTATTATATAGTACGAAATGAGTAAATTTTTACGCATATACATATTGATATTATTTTGACATTACATTGACTATGGAGGTTCATCGTGAGACGCCCTGCTACAGATATTAATACAAAACAGCTCCGTATATTAGATTTTATTAAGGACTCTTTACATAATGAATATCGTTGTCCAACTGTTCGAGAAATCTGTACCCATGTAGGCCTTAGTTCTACTTCTACTGTGCAATCTCATTTGAATGCTCTTGAAAAGTTTGGTTATATTAAACGGGATCCTAATAAAAATCGCACTATTACAGTACTAGAGGATACAAAACCTTCTATTTCTGTAGATGGTAATGAAACATCAAGTTCTGATAATTTTGAGTTCTTAGGCGCTGGTTTAAAACAAGTTCCTCTTATTGGTACTGTACAAGCAGGTATGCCTATTACAGCGGTAGAAAATTTAGAATCTACTCTTACATTACCTGTTCAATTAACTGGTGATTCTGACTGCTTTTTACTACGCGTTCAAGGCGAATCCATGATGAATATTGGTATGTATGAAGGTGATATGCTCATTGTACGCCATCAAAATACGGCTAATAATGGTGATGTTGTTGTGGCACGTATCGATGATGAAGCTACAGTAAAACGTTTCTATAAAGAAAATGGTCACATTCGTTTGCAACCAGAAAATGATGATTTCGATCCAATCATTGTAGATGATTGTCATATTGAAGGTCTTGTCATTGGTCTTGTACGAGATAGAATATAGAAAAAACCGGCAACTTATGGTTGCCGATTTTTTATTTTAGGCTATAACTGTTAGTAACTAATAGAAGAATTATAAAACAAAACCAGTAACTACAATGTAGCTACTGGTTTTATAGTTATTAATATATTATTGTAAATATTCCGCTAATGCTTTATCAATATATGCTGCTTCATCAGCAGTTGGATCACACATTGGTAAATTAAATGCACCAGCAGGTAAACCTATTTTACGGACTGCATATTTAACAGGAATAGGATTTGTAGTAATAAACATAGCTTTTATGATATCCGCTAAGCTTTGGTGAATACGAAGTGCTTCGTGATTATGACCAGATTCATAAGCTTGAATCATCGCATTCATATCTTTGCCCGCTACATGAGAAACTACGGATACAACACCGCATGCTCCCACAGATAGCATTGGTAATGTAAGACCATCATCTCCACTATATACCATGAAGTCGTCCTCAGGCATTAAGCGTTTGATTTCAGATGCAATCATAAGATTGCCACTAGCCTCTTTAATGGCGCATACATGTGGATACTCACTATGTAGTTGTGCTAGTGTTGTTGGGAAAATGCCTGTTCCAACACGGCTTGGTACATTATATACCATGATTGGCAGTGTAGTAGCCTCTGCAATAGCTTTAAAGTGTAAGTATTGACCTTGTTGATTTGGCTTATTGTAGTAAGGTACTACAACTAATAAACCATCGATTCCATCAATTTTAGATACTTCTTTTACAAAGTCTACAGAAGATTTTGTGTCATTTGAACCTACATTAGCAATAATAGATCCTTTATGACCACATTCTTTAGCGATAGCTGTAAATAATTCTAATTTATCCTCTTTTGACATGGATGGATTTTCCCCTGTTGTACCGCATACAACGAGTCCATCAGATCCATTATCTAATAAATGATGAGCAATAGCTATACTATTTTCTATGTTAAGGGATCCATCATTATTAAATGATGTAATCATAGCCGTTAATACTCGACCAAAGGTTTTCATATCTGTCCTCCCCTTGATAGATTAAAATGCTTGTTTTTCTACCAAGTACTCAGCAATTTGCAACGCATTAAGTGCTGCACCCTTACGAATTTGGTCCCCTACAATCCAGAAATTCATACCTTTGTCGTTATATAAATCTTTACGAATACGGCCGATTTCACAGTCGTTTTGATTAGACGTATATAATGGCATAGGATAAATTTGTTCTGCAGGATTATCTTTTACTTGTAAACCAGGGAATTTTTCACATGCTGCTTTGAAAGCTTCTACAGAAACTGGTTCAGCTGTTTCTACTAAAACAGATTCAGAGTGGGAACGATACACTGGAACACGTACAGTAGTTGGTACTACTTGAATTGTGTCGTCATGAAGAATTTTTTGTGTTTCATTGACCATTTTCATTTCTTCTTTTGTGTAATCATTGTCCAAGAACACATCAATTTGTGGCAATAAGTTAAATGCTATAGGATAATGTTTAGGGGCAGATCCTGTTGGCAATAAGTTTGCAGTCATTTCTTCGCCAGCAGTATATTGTTTTACCTGGTTTTCAAGTTCTTCAATACCCTCTTTACCAGCACCTGATACTGCTTGATATGTACTTACAACGATACGTTTAATTGGAGAAATATCATGTAGTGGTTTTAAACCTAAGCTCATAATAATAGTAGAGCAATTTGGGTTAGCAATAATACCTTTATGTTTTAAGATATCTTCTGGATTTACTTCCGGTACAACTAGAGGTACTTCAGGATCCATACGGAATGCACTAGAGTTATCGATAACAATTGCACCACGTTTAGCAGCTTCTGGTGCTAATGTTTTAGAAATAGAACCACCTGCAAATAATGCGATATCAATATTTTCAAAGGATTCTGGCTTTGCTTCCTCTACTACATATGTTTTTCCATTCACTGTAAGTTCAGTACCTGCAGAACGAGCAGATGCCAACAATTTTAAATTTTCATATGGGAAATTACGCTCTTCAATAAGTGTAATAAATTCAGCACCTACTGCACCAGTAGCACCAAGAATTGCAACATTAGGTTTTTTCATTACTATATCTCCTTGCTCTAATATTATAAATAATGCTCTAAGCCGTATGTTAAACCAGTTTTAGCACTAATTTTTTTACATGCTAATACTACACCTGGCATAAAGGAAAGTCGGCTTAAACTATCGTGACGAATTGTTAACGTTTCATCATAGCCACCAAATAGTACTTCTTGGTGAGCTACGTAACCAGGTAAACGAACGCTGTGGATTGTTACGTCATCAACCTTAGCGCCACGAGCACCTGGTAAACTTTCACGAGTCAAATCCTCATCAGGCGTTGCATTCGCCGCTTGTTTAGCTTCGTTAATTAATTTAGCTGTTAAAATAGATGTACCAGATGGGGCATCGTATTTATGGTTATGATGTAATTCAATAATCTCTACATTAGGGAAATATGGTGCTAATTCTGCAGAAACCTTCATCATCATAACTGCACCAAGAGAGAAATTAGGTGCTACAAGGCAGTTTGCATTATTTTGGCGACCAATAGCATCTAATTCGTCACGTTGTTCCGCAGTTAAACCTGTAGTACCAATAACTACATGAATACCTGCAGATAACATTTTTTTAGCATTTTCATAAATAACAGCAGGATTTGTAAAATCTACAATTACATCAGGTTTATTAGTATCTAGAACCTCATCGATGGAGGCATTCATTGTAATTCCTAATTGTTCGATGCCCGCTACGGAGCCTACATCTTGACCTGCCTTAGTAGGATCGATACCGCCTACTAATGTTAACTCAGGATCATTATGTACTGCTTTGACTACTTCGCGGCCCATTTTACCGCCAGCGCCATTTACCATTACTCGAATCATATATACCTCCAAAAAAGCCAGTGGATGCATCCACTGGCCTTATAGTTTATATAGCTTATAACTGTTACTAAAAGCTCAATGATAGCACTCCACCAATTCAAATTGATGACAGTCGTCCATTTATTAAATAGACAACCAGAACGATGAGTCGCAATCACCGAACTTCGGCAAGCATCCCTTTTATCATGGATCAATGCATGCCTACTCCTCATGATTACTATTTATACTCGCACCTCTATCAACATATTCACTTAATACTATTAGTATAAGTAATTATGCGATTTTAGTCAATTAAAATGGGCAATTAGTTCTTTTGCCGCTGCTAATGCTGTTGAGGACATACCTCGACCAGACATCATGGAAGCGATTTGCGTAACGCGTTCATCCTCATTAAGTACAGATAATGTTGAAACTGTACGGTCATCTTGCTCTATTTTAGACAAGTGATAATGTTGCTTAGCAATACTCGCAGTTTGAGGTAAATGAGTGATACAGAATACTTGATTAGTTTTAGATAGATGTAGAATCTTTTCAGCTACTTTTAACGCTATATCTCCACTGATACCAACATCGATTTCATCAAATACCATTGTTTTGAAAGTGTCAGTACGGAATACAGATTTGAAGGCTAGCGCAATACGAGCTAATTCACCACCAGAGGCTACCTTGTGAAGCGGTAATAATTGCTCCCCTTTATTGGCAGAAAATAGTAGTTCAATTGATTTAGCACCTAAAGGAGATAATCCTTCGCCATCCTCTATATGGAACTGAATATCACCTTTTGGCATTCCTAAATCTACTAATTCTTGATGTAATGCACTAGCTATAGCTGTTGCATTTTTTTGACGAATGTCATGTAAAACCGTTAAAGCCTCTTCTGCCACTTTTTGCGCTTTATGAAGACGATCCTCTAATTCATCTTGTGCAAATACAAGGCTTTCAAGTTCTTCTAAACGGGCTTGTGCTTTTTCTTCGTATGCTAGAATTTCTTCTATGGTTTCACCATATTTTTTCTTTAACCCATAAAGTAATGTGTCACGATCTTGGCAATACTTATAGCGCTCTTCATCATAGCTGATAGTATCTCTGTAGCGATCTAATGATTGGGCTGCTTCCTCTAATTGAAAATAAGCAGAGTCAACCATTTCAGATACTTCCTTTAATTCACTATCATACTTTACAAGATCATTAACCTCTACCTTGATAGAGTTAATAGTGTCTAGTAATGGTTGGCGTCCATTATAGAAGGCGTCATAACAAGAACCTAATACCTTATCAATATGCTCAAAGCTATCAAGACGTTTTAATTCTTCTGCAATAGAGACATCTTCACCCATAGTGAGACCGGCTTCTTCAATTTCATCAATTTGATATCGTAGCATATCGAGCTCACGTGCTCGTTCAGACATATTTTCTTGTAAGTGATCCACATCTTGTTTAGCTTGCTTATATACTTTATAAGCATCTAAATAGGCCTTATAAGCTACTTGCCCTTCTTTATTATACGTATCCAAATATTCATGATGAGTATCTGCATCTAACAATCGTTGATTGCTATATTGACCATGAATATCTGCTAAATGTTGACCAATTTCTTTTAATGCTTTTAATGGTATAGGTTGATCATTAGCTAAGATAGTAGATTTACCATTGCGATTAAATGAACGGGAGAGAATTAATTCCCCTTCTTCAACCATAATATTTTTAGATTCTAATAGCTCTTGTATACTTTGGTGATTGGCAATATCAAATATTCCATCTATAACAAAACTATCTTTACCGTGACGAATGAACTCGCTGCTTGCGCGTTCTCCCAAAAGGATACTAAAGGCATCCATTAATATGGATTTCCCTGCCCCAGTTTCGCCGGTAAAGATAGTTATGCCATCATTAAATGAAATATTCATTTGCTCAATCAACGCAAAGTTGCGAATGCTCATTTGCGTTAACATCTATTTAGTCCTTCATTAAATCTTGAATTTTAGCTAAAATCGCTGGAACTTCAGCTTCAGATTTTGCAATTAACAAAATTGTATCATCACCAGCTAATGTACCAATAATTTCAGACCATTTTGCATGGTCAATGGAAAATGCTACGGATTGAGCTGAACCAGGAATTGTATGTAATACAACTTGATTTAAGCTGTGATCTACCTTAATTAGAGAATCTTGGAATAATCGATTGATTCGACTACGAGATAGAACTACATTTTCTTCTGGAGATAATGCATATCGATAGTGTCCATCGCCTGTAGGAATTTTGATTAACATCAATTCCTTAATATCACGAGAAACTGTAGCTTGCGTTACTTCAATACCTTCTTCTAATAAGGCCGCTGCTAATTCCTCCTGAGTTTCAATCGCCTTGGACTGCACGATTTCTTTGATTTTGTTATAGCGATAGCGTTTCATTTTGAACTCCCTTTTTTAAACCTTGCACATAAAAGAGAATAGTATCTTTCTGCTATTATTATACCATATATTCATAATTAATATATGGTATAAATTGCATGTCTCATACTAGTTATGCATATTATATTAATATTTAAAATATTGTTAATTTTCTATATACTGATAGCGTATAAACACATATCCTATAGGCTTCATCTATTTATATGAAATTAATAATTTAAAATTAGAAGATTATACATGTATAAATAAAAGCCCCTATAAAGGGGCTTTTACATATTTCTTATGACTTTTATTCATAATGAATAAAGATATATTTCGTTTTATCGTTTTTGCAATATGAATAACTCAGGTGGATTATTGATTTGATTCATTGGATGCCAATGACATACATTATACAATTTTTGTTCTAAATCTGATAAATACGATTTAAGCATCTGCATTTCTTCAAACCCTTCTGTTGTTCCAGGGTAAGCAACAATTGTGATAACTCCAGACTTCGATAATTTTTCTAAGCCTTCATTTATGGCATCAATAGTTTGATGCGGTTTAGTTATAACTTGATGATCACCACCTGGTAAATAGCCTAGGTTAAAGATCATTAAATCAATAACTTCATCTTTTAATTGATTAGCTAATGCACGATCATGGGAGTCATGAATAAATGTTAGACTTACATCTTGTGCTATATCATTTGACTGCAATAACTCTTGGCTGCTATTAATCGCTTTCATTTGAATATCGATGCCATATAAATGACAGCCCTTTTTTGCTCGTTCTGCCAAATATAGTAAATCATGGCCATTACCACATGTTGCATCTACTACTATATTAGCGTGTTTCATTACTCGATCCCAGATTAAATGTTGAAACTGAACAGCATTGTTAATGTTAATCACAAAATCACCCCACTTGAGATTTTAGTATTACAACAACTCGTCACGACGAGATGCTAGTTTTTTAAATAATGTACCGAAGAAACATTGATCTTTAAAACGTACGAATAAACAATATACAGGATTAGAGCTTATATGTAGTGTTTCTTTATTGGTAAACGTATAGTCAAATGTACCGTCTATACAGATATGTAATTGTGGTTCACGTTCTGGCATCGTGATTTGAATTGTATCATGCTCTTCTAATACAAGTGAAACACCTTGAATCAGATGTGGCGCTACAGGTGTAACAATAATGGATCTATTATCAGGCTTCATAATAGGACCACCTGCAGATAGATTATATCCCGTAGACCCAGTTGCAGAGGAAATAATCAAGCCATCTGAAGGATACATTTGTGTATGTTGATTATTGATAGACATGTTAATACGTGCCATTTTTGCTGGTTCAGCACGGGTAATAACGATTTCATTAATTATAGGTACTAATTCTTCTTCATTACCATTATTTCGGTCAATATATGCATATAAATGTCCACGTTTTTCTATATTATAATCACCATTTGCAATACGTTTAATATGACTTTGCATTTGATGAACTTCAATTTGGTTTAAAAAGCCGAGTTCACCAAGGTTAATACCACAAACAGGTACATTATATGGGTAAATTTGTCTTGCCAAATGGATGATGGTACCATCACCACCAAAACTAAAGGCAATATCAATTTGTTTAAAGATTTCTGGACGACTTAAAATGTGAGTTTCAGGAATCTTAAGTACTCGTGCAGGTGCATCTGATTCGAGATCATCTGGCAAAAATACTTCGATACCTTCATCTTTACAAATATGTGCAGCCATTTTTAAAACTGCCATAATATTGCTTTTCCCCATGTTTGGGAAGAATCCGATACGCATAGTAATCTCCTATAATGAATGGGCTTCTGCAACCACTGTATCAATTAAAGCATCATCAATGGCTAAAGCCCCTTCTTCGTACTTTTTAAAATAACCTAAAAACTCAATATTGCCTTCCATGCCTTTAATTGGTGAGAATGTTAAGCCGTGAATATATAATCCACAATCATGAGCAACGTGTAAGATACGATGTAAAACTTCTTTATGGATTTCAGGATCTCGCACAATACCGCCTTTACCTACATTCTCTTTGCCCGCCTCAAATTGAGGCTTAATCAAAGCAACAAGAGCTCCTGTATCCTTTAATAAGGTAGTTGCAACTGGCAGAACCTTGTCCAAAGAAATAAATGCTACATCAATAGAAATAAAGTCCACAAGTTCACCAAGTTGCTCAGGTGTAACAGTACGGATATTTTGCTTTTCCATATTAATCACACGCGGATCTTGACGCAATTTCCAAGCCAATTGATTATAGCCTACGTCAATGGCAAAGACTTTAGATGCACCATTTTGTAGGGCGCAATCTGTAAAACCACCTGTACTAGCACCTATATCAACCATAACAGCATCCTGTAAGTTGATAGGATATGTTTGAATAGCTTTTTCTAACTTTAATCCACCGCGACTAACATAAGGCAACGTATTGCCCTTTACTACGATATTAGCATCTACAGGAATTTTTGTACCTGCTTTATCAATACGCGTAGTATCCATGAAGATTTGGCCAGCCATTATGGCCGCTTTTGCCTTTTCTCTACTTTCAAAAAGTCCTCGGTTAACGAGGAGTATGTCTAAACGTTCTTTACTGCTCATATAACACCATTATAAATATAATAAAATTGAATACATGCAACAAGAATACCGAGGATTAATCCTCCAAATACCTCTATTGGTGTATGTCCTAATAATTCTTTTAAGGCCTCTTTACGAGTAATGACAACAGGTATGTTTTTCTTTGTAAAATAATCTACAATTTGATTTAGAATTTGAGCTTGACGCCCAGCTTCTAATCGCACCCCAGATGCATCATACATAACTACAATAGAAAATACTAAGGATAGAATAAATAGATCCGAAGCCCCACTTTTTAGATATATAGCCGTAGTTGTAGCGATTACAAAGGATGTATGAGAACTGGGAAATCCCCCAGAGCCTACAAGGCGTTCTGGACGAAATTTACCATGCCGAACTAGTTGCCATACAAATTTGATAGCCTGCGCAGTAAACCATCCCCAAAATGCAGCTTGCGCTATGTAGTTGTGTGCTATTTGTGGTAATATATCAATCATTATTTATACCTTCTTCAGGTAATACCAATTAATTAGTTCGTTCTAAAAGATAATCAATTAGAGCAGATAATATAGATGTATCATAAGAAACAGAGTTTAATGCATCGTGAGCTTGTTTGCCAACTAATAGGGCTTGCTCTTTGGCTCCTTCTAAACCAAGGAAAGATACATACGTCGATTTATGTTGTCGAATATCACTACCAGGAGTCTTTCCTAATTCTTCAATAGTTCCAGTTACATCTAGAATATCATCAGTAATTTGGAATAACAATCCTAAACAATTAGCATATTCCATAAGCGCTTTTCGAGTAGTCGTATCTGCATTGCCTAAAATAAGGCCTAATTCTACTGATGCATTAAATAATGCACCCGTTTTTCCACTGTGTAAAACCTTTAACTCTTCTAGTGGGATATGCTTATTTTCACTGAGCATATCGAAGGCTTGACCACCGACCATGCCTTCCGGGCCTGCTGCAGTAGCTACACATTTAATAGCATCTATTTTTTGCTGAGGCGTAGCAGTTTTATTCTCAGTCATTAGCTGAAAAGCATAAGTCAATAAACCATCACCAGCTAGAATCGCCATACCTTCACCATAAACTTTATGATTTGTTAAATTACCTCTGCGATAATCATCATTATCCATAGCGGGTAAATCATCATGTACTAAGGAATATGTATGGATACACTCCATGGCGCATAGAAATTCCTTATAATCAGCTGAATCTTTATGAAGCATTTCTAACACAGCTTTAGATAAGATTGGTCGGATTCGCTTGCCACCTTGCATTAAGCTATAACTCATGGATTCATAAAGAGGTTTAAATTCTTGATTTGGGCTACTTAAGACCTCACCTAACCATTGTTCAATATGTTGTTTGCTAGACCCTAAATAATCTTTGAACATAGAATCTCCTTATTCGCTGATGCGGACTTCTTCGATAATTTGTTGAATTTCATTTTCAACCGAATCGAGCATTTCTGCACATTCTTTTACTAATGTTAAGCCCTTTTTATATTGAGTTAAGAGTTCAGAGATGGTCATATCACCATCGTCTAATTGTTTCACAATATCCTCTAAGGCTTTATATTTCTTTTCATAATTTTTTAGTGATGCGGCCATCTTTGTGCGCCTCCTTTACCGTAGCATTCACATACCCATCAGCAAGTGTAACTCGTATATCATCCTTTGGATGTAATTGAGTAACAGACGTTATAGGTTTATCATCATGTTCAACCTTTGCAAACCCTTTTACCATCATTTGTAATGGATTAAGAGATTCTAATTGTTGAGCTAATAATGCTAAACTATGTTTCTCTGTATTGCATCGTTCTTTTGTAGCATTAGTTAATGATTGTGAAAGCTCTTGTAAATGCGTTTTCTGTTTATGCAAAAATTGTAGAGCTGGAATACCTAATCTACGATTAAAGAGCAAGGTCAAATCTGTACGTTTCTGCTGTAATGTATAACGTATAAACTCGTGTAGGTATTCTTCTTTTTCTGTTAATTGATCTTGTAGTGTAGTAATAGGAAGTACAGCCATTTCTGCAGCGTGGCTTGGCGTTGCTCCACGAGCATCTGCTACATAATCACATAAGGTATAATCTGTTTCATGACCTACTGCTGAGATAACTGGTGTATTAGCAGTATATATAGCCTCTACAACTGCTCTATCATTGAAGCACCATAAATCCTCCATAGATCCACCACCACGACCAACGATGATAAGGTCTACCTCTGGGTCAGCATCGGCAGCAGCTATACCTCTTGCAATAACAGGTCCTGCAGTATTGCCTTGGACAGGAACAGAGAATAATTTAAATTGCACTAAGGGGTTACGTCTCTCACTAACATGTAAAATATCATGCAATACAGCGCCAGATTGAGATGTAACAATGCCTATGCAACTTGCCATGTACGGAAGACTTTGTTTGTGGCTGTCATCAAAGTATCCTAGCGCCGTTAACTCTCGTTTTAACGCATCAAATTCGAGCTGTAATGGACTTTTAGACCCTATTTGCATATCCGATGCAATAAGATTTAAACGGCCCATTTTATTGTAAAAATTAACAGATGCTTTCACAGTGACTAATAATCCATTTTGAATGGCATTGGCCAGTCCTTTTTGCATAACTGTACTAGACCACATGGTAACATCAATAGCGGATTCTTCATCTTTTAACGAGAAATACATATGACCACTACTATGACGCTTAGCGTTAATAATAGTACCGCTAACATAAAGATTCTTAAGTAGATATTCACGGTCTAAGGTGCGCTTTATAAGATTGTTTAATTGTGTAATGGTTAATACATTCACGATTATCCTCTAATTTCCTCTAAAAAAGCAGCGCCAAAAGCATTGCCAGTGGCATTATCAACAGAAAATTGTGGTTGTGCCACGTGTAATGTAATGTGATTACGCATACAATAATGCTCCATACGATGACGAAGTATACTATTGCTCATTACACCACCTACGGCAATTAATGTTTTAACAGGTTTATTTTTTAAATGATAGGTAATCATTTTTTCTAGTGCATTTCCAATAGAGGTGAATACAGCTCGCGATAGATTAGATTTTTCCATATCATTCATGGAATCACTAATGCGTCGCATAGCCGCACTACATGGCCCAGCAAAGCTTATCCAACCTTCTTTTACAGAAGATGGTAATGGTTCATATTCTGTAGTTTGTAATGCTAATGCCTCTAGATGCTTACCTGCAGGAAATGGCAACCCCATTGCAACACCAATACGATCTACATATTGACCGCCTTGTAAATCCTTAGAACCGCCAATAATAAGAGAATCAAATATGCCTTCATCTTTGTAATGACAATACACAAGTTCTGTAGTACCACCTGATAAATGAAGTGCTAAAAATGGATCTTTAGGAATTGTTTTTAGTTCTCGAAGGGCAGCTAAAATATGATTTTCTTGGTGTGCGAAAACGTGTAGCGGTACATTCATTAAATGATTAAGAGACTGTCCGTATCCTAGCCCAACCATAAAAGCAGGCATATAGGAATTTTCCTCGCGTCTAGGAAATCCGCTAACACCAATACCACTAATTGGAAGATGTGGCAATTCAGATATCAACTTAGGCAATGCCTTTGTATGTTGAAAGACCATATTTGATTGTTGTAGTCCTCGCTCACCCTGTTTGACCTCTAATATTTTGCGGGCTTCCCCAACTATTTGAAAGTCGCTATCTATAATGGCACAACTTGTAGTGTAGCAACTAGTATCAATGCCTAAGTAATATCGTTTCATTATTTACTCTTATTATATGCATCTAGAATTGCATTAATTAATTTATAAGAAGAATCAGAAGCAAAATCTTTAGCTAATTGAATAGCTTCATTAATAGCTATAGATGGTTCTAAAGGTTCATCTTCATTTGTCATTTCCCATAGAGCAATACGTAAAATAGCACGATCAACCTTGTCTAAGTTTTCAACTTTACGTGATTTACAAAATGGCTGTAATGCTGCATCTATAATTTCAGAAGTGGATAATACACCATTTATAATGTTATTCGCATAGGCCTTATCCATAGATTTATGCATATGTCCTTCTGGAAATTGAACATCACTTTGGTCTACATGAAATTCATTGGCATATAACATTTGAAATGCGTATTGACGTGCTTCACGTCGATTTCGCTTAATTACCATGTGGAGTTGGCTCCTTTTCTTTAACAATACCTTCAATATGAACATCAACCTTAACATGATCAAGATCAAGCATATTCTTTAAGGTTTGTTTGATTTCTAACTGCAATTGTTTGGATAACTCAATAAGATTGTATCCATACAAGGCTTTAATATAAATATTGATTTCAATAAAACCTTTACGATGTTTAACATTGATACCTGGTAAACTACGTTGGCCAAAGGCATGTGTAATGCCCTCTACTAATTCATCGTAAAAGCGAGGGCTTAAAGAATGAATACCTGGAATCGTAGCTAACGTTTTAGTAGCTACATCGATGATGACAGAGTCTGCAATATCAATGGTATCCATATCTAATCCATAGTTTAATTGATTGTCTGAACTCATATAGATACCCTCCTAAGGCTGTGATGGTGTTACTAAATCATCAAAAATAATGTCTTGTACCACTACATCAATGGTTTGTACCTCAATTTCTGTATAAGAAACTAAAGCTGTTTTGATACGTTCTTGTAAACGTAAGGCCACATCAGGGATACGATACCCATATTGAATGCAAACATATAAAGTAACAGAAATTGCTCCTTCATCATTAAATGATATCTTTACACCTTCATGATCAGATTTACGTCTAAAGAAGGTATTAACACCATCATTAAAGGTGGAGCTCATATGATGTATACCCTTTGTTTCAAGTGCTGCCATAGTGACAATCGTAGCATATACATCTTCACTAATCTTAATTTTACCCGACTCTAGTTCAGTATTTTTCTTGGTCATACTGGCCTCTTTCAAAAAAAGCACTTGTCCCTATATATAATTACATAGACGACAAGTGCTTACAGTGCAAATGTTAGATATATGGGGAATCAGATTCCATGAAAAGATCTAGCCCCAATACATATCAATAAGTATTAGGCACGTTCGATGTATTGACCTGTACGAGTATCAATACGAAGTACATCATCTACTTCAATGAAGAGAGGTACTTTTACAGTGTAGCCTGTTTCCAATACAGCTGGTTTGTTACCACCAGTAGCAGTATCACCACGGATACCAGGGTCTGTTTCAACTACGCGAAGTTCAACAGCTACAGGCAAGTCGATACCGATTACGATACCTTGGAAGAACATGATGGATACTTCCATATTTTCAAGAAGGAAGTTTTTAGCATCACCTAATTGTTCAAGGTTAAGTTCAACTTGATCATAAGTTTCGTTATCCATGAATGTGTAGGAGCCATCAGACTCGTACAAATATTGCATACGACGACGATCAACATGTGCTTTAGGCACTTTTTCGCCAGCATTGAACGTACGCTCTACTACAGAACCAGTTTGCAAATTTTTCATTTTAGTACGTACGAATGCAGCACCTTTACCTGGTTTAACGTGTTGGAAATCAACTACTTGCCATACATTACCGTCGATTTCAACGGTTACACCTGGACGAAAATCATTACTGGAAATCATCTAACTCTTCTCCTTCTAAATACCTATTTCAATTAACTCTTTTGGACTATGTGTCAACACCTCATAGCCGTCAGATTTGACGATGACACTATCCTCTATTCTCAATCCGATAGTACCTGTAATATAAATGCCAGGCTCTACCGTAATGATCATATTTTCTGTAAATACCGTATCGGATTTAGTATTCGCTACTGGTTCTTCGTGAATCTCAAGACCTACGCCATGACCAGTACCATGATTAAATTCCTTGGTATATCCATGTTCTTTGATATAATCACGACATACTGCATCAAGTTCTTTGCCAGTTATACCAGCTCGAACTGCAGCTACGCCACGTTTTTGTGCTTCTAAAACTATACTATATAACTTCTTTTGTAATTCAGAGGCAGGCCCCATTACAATAGTTCTAGTCATATCGGAATGGTAACCCTTATATACGGAGCCAAAGTCGAAGGTAACAAAATCACCTGCTTCAATGACCTTATCACTAGCTACACCATGAGGCATACTAGAACGGTTACCAGAAGCAACGATGGTTGCAAAGGAAGGCTCCTCTGATCCACGTTTTAACATTTCTGTTTCTAATATGATGCGCGCTTCGTTTTCTGTCATTCCTACCTTTAATTGTGGTAATAATGCAGCAAAGGCGTCGTCACCAATTTTAGCAGCTTTTCGCAATAATTCTAATTCATCTTCTCGTTTAACTGCTCGTAGTTTAGCAAAATTGATAGAAGTAAAATTAAAGCGTTCATCTAATGTATCACATAAGGTTTCATACGTATCTACCGGCATTTGCTTGCCTTCAATACCGAATAAACCTTCGTGAATATGATGTTCATTGAATATATCTACAAGAGTATCCATAACAGAGGATTCATATTGAATGACTGTATATCCTTCACATTGTTTTGTAGCTTGCTCAGTATATCTGAAATCAGTGATCATAAAGGCTTTATCTTGTGTAATGATAGCAAAGCCTGTAGTACCAGTAAAACCAGCAAAATAATGTAAATTAATAGGGCTCATCAAAATGACACCTGTTAATTCTTGCTCTTTAATATACTGTTGTAGCAGATTTAAACCATTCATAATCATGCTCCTAGTCAATAAAGTACAATTAATCTTACCATAAAATACCTATATTGAATAGAATTTTATGCTATTTTTTGAAAGCCTCTATATCACCAATGGTTAAGTCTTGTATAGAACCAACCTCTTCAATCCCTGTTAAATCTATATGCCCTATAGTTAATCGTTTTAAATATGTAACAGTACCGCCTGCAGCACCAATCATACGTTTTACTTGATGATATTTGCCTTCTTCAATGGTAATATACAGAGATTGAGAAGATACAACATCAATTAAAGCAGGCTTGCAATGGGTTCCGTCACCTAGTACAATCCCCTCTTTTATACGTTGAATTCCTTCTTTTGTTAACTCACCATCATATTCTACATAATAAACCTTGGATACATGTTTATTACCATTGATGATTGAATGTCCCCAAACACCATCATTGGTAAGCAACAGTAATCCTTCTGTATCCTTGTCTAATCTTCCGACTGGAACTACACCCATTTTAATATATTCAGGTGGCAATAAATCCATAACAACTGGATGATTTGCATCCTCCACAGCTGTAACATAGCCTTTGGGTTTATGAAATTTTACATAATACTGTTGCTTAGTATTAACTACTTGTCCATCAACCGTAATTACATCAGACTCAATATCAATATGGATATCTTTTTTTGTAGTTATTTCACCATTAATAGTAACTCTTTGATCCTTTAAGAGTTGATGAACTTCTTTTCGACTGCCATAAGCTTTATTAGCTAATAATTTATCGAGTCGCATTATACATGTCCTTGGAGTAATTCAACATGAGCCGTATCATTGAGCAAATTTAAAATATTATGATCATATTCGCCCATACCATTATAGAAAATACGGTTAATAGCTGTATTACCTTGGCTAAAATTCCAACAATGACTAATAGAAATATCTAATAATTTACATAATAAGGTTCTAATAGTTCCACCATGACATGCTATTAAAAGAGTCTCTTCCTCATCGTTAACATTGAGGAATTCTTCAAGACCTGCCCAGGCACGATCTTGCAAATCTTTAAAGCTCTCGCCATTTGGTACTTTTACAAGATGAGGCCGCAAATACATCTCATCAATAAGGCCAGGCCAACGTGCTTCAATGTCTGAAAATAGCATAGCTTCCCAGTCACCAAAATTAAGCTCTCGCAATCGTTTATCCACTGTGATAGGTGTTGTGCGGTCACCACGAATCGTTTCGGCTGTAACTAAGGCACGACTTAAATCACTAGATAAGATACGGTCAAAGGTAACATCTTTAAGGGCATTACCACATGCTTTAGCTTGATTTAAACCGTTTTCATTGAGGGGAATATCTGTAATACCTTGATATTTCCCCATTTTATTCCAATCAGTTTCACCATGGCGCACAATATATAATGTCTTCATAATCTTCCTATACTTTCAAAATATCTGTTAGTTTATCCACTAGTTTGATATTAGTCTCATGATCTTTAATAGCAATGCGTACCCAGTGATTAGTTAAACCTACATATGAGTCACAATTGCGCACAATCATATTATATTTCTTCAGCTCTTCATTAATATAGTTTGCTGTAATTTCTTCTTGATTAACTTGGAACAAAATAAAATTAGCTGAAGGTGGATATACAGTAATTTCTTCTATAGCATCTAATGCATTGTACATAAATGCTCTTTCTTCATTTAATTCTTGTTTTGTTCGCTTAATGTAATCCACATCATTCAAGGCAGCCTTTGTATATGCTTGCGCTAATGTATTTACAGACCAACTAGGGATATATTGCTGTAATTGAGTAATTAATGTTTCGTTAGTAAAAGCGGCCCCGATGCGTAAGCCAGGTACAGCATAGAATTTTGTGAAGGAATGAACTACGATGATATTATCAAATTCATTTACTAAAGAGCGCATAGAGTATTCATTATCTTGTAATGGATCATTTCCAACAAAATCGATAAATGATTCATCTATAACAAGTAAGCTATTGGCATCTTTCAACATGCTCGCTACAGTGCGAATATGATCTTTATCAAGTAATGTACCATCTGGATTATTAGGATTCCCTAAAAATACAATGATGCGACCATCTTGCCCCTTTAGTTCAGCTGCAAAGGTTTCTAATGCCAAATATGGTACCTCAAAATAAGGTTTTCCATTATCATCTTCCCGAGGTCGATAAAAAATATCACGTACAGGAATCTTACTTGCTTCAAGAGCCTCTTTATACTCAGAAAATCCTGGTGCTGGTACAAAAGCACCTGTATATCCAGGTAAACGGCAAATAGCATATAATAGCTCGGCTGCACCATTACCAACTATAATTTGATGTTTATCCATTCCATATGTATCAGCAATAGCA
Organism: Veillonella sp.; assembly: GCF_018381775.1. Taxonomy (GTDB): domain Bacteria; phylum Bacillota; class Negativicutes; order Veillonellales; family Veillonellaceae; genus Veillonella. Next base: position 18,396 of record NZ_JAGZRH010000003.1, read on the forward strand.
TTTAATACATCATCATTGGTAGCATCCGGATAATGAGATATATAGCGTAATTGTGCATTTAATGCATCTAATCCACGTTGACTAGGTCCAAGGGGATTAATATTAGCGCTAAAGTCGACTACCTCATATGGTTCAATTCGTTGTTCATGGGCAAACTGAAATATATTGCCCCCATGTATCTTAGACATTTAATTCTCTTTCTATTAAATATATTATCGTTTAATATAGGTTAATCCTTCATTTGTGGTTTCTACTGTATCCACATAGGATAAGTGAGGTAACTTACGTATGATTTCTTGCTTACAATCATCAATGCGACCATAATCTACTGGAAATAGAAGTCCCATAATGGTACCACTATGAGCTATGATTGTACCAACACTGTTATAGTAATTACCTATATCGTGAAAATCATATAAGTTTGGTTTATATAGTATGCGTTGATTACCAAAAGCACTCAATGTAGCTGCTTGACCAATTAAATTGATATCATGTGTATGTAAGCCTCGTTTAAATAAATCTAGTGACTCACGTATAATAGATTCTTTTTCTAAAATTTTAGTTTGTAAATCTACTTGTTGATTAAAGGTAATGGTATCTATACTACCGCCTTCATCAAATACAAGAATTTTCAATGGCGGACACATTCCTAGTGGTTGAGAAATGGTACCTTTAATATAATCAAACTGCGTTACACCTTGGTAAAATGAAGCATCTGTAGGTTCTACGGATAAACAGATTTGCTCTAGTTCTTTTAGTGATAAATTATAATCCATAGCTAAAGCGGTAGCCATAGCCGTTACAGAAATATCCGCAGAACTTGAAGCCATCCCTTTACCTTGTATAATGTCAGAACGTACATATACCGGTGGACAAGTTTGATCTTTATTATTTTTCTTTAATAATCGTTGTACTAATTGTCTTGCCAGAGCTGACTTAGGTTGTAATGCACAATAATGTTTTGAAAATGGATGTTTTACATTACTTAATGCGTAGGAGTAACGATTAATAGGACAAGTCACTAAAAATGACTGGCCATTAATAGAACCTTGTAGAAATTCCCCACATGTACCTGGGGCTCTTACATAATAGGTCACATTAAACTCCTTTCGCATTAAACAAAAACAGTAATTGTTTTTACAAAACAATGGATAAATAATTATTAAAACATCGTAGTATTAGAGGCCACAGAAGCAGATAATACAGATAATATAATAATATAAATTAAAAGTAGTAAAACCTCTGTAACTTCAACAACAAATCCGTAAGTATCACCTGTAGTACCACCAAGTTGCTTAACAATATAATGGTTGAGTATACGATTGATAATATAGGTAATAATCATACTTACAATATTGATTTGAAAAATACCTAATGTGGCGTAAATCAATACACCTAATCCAACAACATAGCCTACATCAGCTATGGAAAAAATAGAATATACACCATATAAAAGGGTATATAAAATTACACCAATTAGTAACATTACAATAGGCATAAAGAAGGTTGAAAGTGTATTGTATGTAATAACATGTTTTGGAGCTAAATTAGCGAATGCAGCCCCCATCCCCTGCTCTCGTGCATAGGGATAGGATCGAATACTCAAAACAAGGGACCAACGACTCATTAATGGCATCATAATCAGTGCCATTGGAATAAATTCCGCTGTTGGAATCGCTGTTAATAATTGCCATTTTAAAAGTGTAACAAATACAAAAGCGACAACACCAAAAGAGCCTATACGGCTATCTTTCATAATTTCTAACTTACGGTCCCGTTCACGTCCAGAAAATAAACCGTCACTGGTGTCCATTAGGCCATCAGCATGGAGACCACCTGTAATTAAGAATTCCGCTATCACAAGGATTAACATCAATGGTACTAACGGTATAAATGGTGATAATATACCATATAATAATGCTAAAATAAGGCCAATAATTAAGCCTACATAGGGAAAGGCTACAACGGATTTACCAAAATCTTCTACAGACCATTCTGTTTGATTAACGATTTTTAAACGTGTTAGAAACTGTAATGCTATGAAAAAAGGTGTCATTATACATTCATCCCATAAGTAATGGCTGTACTAATTATAGTCATTAGTATAGTCGTAAAATACATCATATAAATTGTACGTGTAATGTGGTTACGATTTAATTTTTCAATGGGATCTCCCATGTATTCACGGAAGGTCATTTTTTTGAAATATTGGTTGTAACCACCTAATCGAATATGTAAGGCTCCTGCAACTGGTGCTTCTGCATAACCGCCATTAGGACTTGGATGCTTATGGGCATCACGCAAGCCAATTTGTAGAGCTTTTTTAGCATCAAAGCGTAAAAAGAATGCAGAAATTATTAATAATATAAAGGTAATGCGTGCAGGAATCCAATTGAGCACGTCATCAAAGCGAGCTGCTACTCGACCAAAGTATAAATATTTTTGGTTCTTATACCCAAGCATAGAGTCCATAGTATTGGCAGTTCTATATAGAATTGCACCCATTGGACCGCCAAGGATAAAGAAGAATAACGGAGCAATAATTCCATCCACTGTGTTTTCAGCAATGGTTTCTACCGTAGCTCGTGTAATTTCACTCTCATCTAATTCTTCTGTATCGCGACCTACAATCCAAGATAATCGCTTGCGTGCTTCTACAATATTATCTTGTTTAATTAATTGGCTAATAGTAAAGCCTGCACCAGCTAGTGAACGTGGAGATATAGCAATATATAAAATAATTACTTCAAGAGCATATTCTACCCATTCATTAATTACGCCACCAAGCCATAGTATTAAAGACACTATAATATATACAGAAACGAGGATTAAGCCAACCGCAATACCACCGTACCATAATTTTTTAGTATCGTTATCAGTATCTTTATAGAGAACTGCTTCAAAAAAAGATATGATGCGACCAATAATAGCTACAGGATGGTATTTACTATTGGGATCCCCAATGAGTAAATCTAATAAAAATGCTAAGACTGGTATACATACAAAGCTATACTTTGTAAACCAATGCAAGATTGTTAAATGTTCCATATATCTCCCCTATTACCCCAAGGTAGACATAATATAATCCATATCTAAGTGTTCCTCTACAATATCAGCTAATCGATTATAAGCTGCATTCTTGTGTTCGAAATAATGGAATACTACATCTAATGGTTCTAACCCCTTACGTTCACGCAATTGATTGATAATAAAGCGTCTAAATTCATCATTATCAAACACACCATGAATATATGTCCCCATTACTTGGTGATTACCATCGATAAAACCATCAACTACATTAACGGCTTCTTCACTGCGACTTGTAATGGTGAAACAACGGCGCACAGTATCTACTAATGGTGTAGTATCACCCATATGGATTTCATAGCCTACTAGTTTTTCACCTGTAAATGTACCATTTAAAAATTGAAGATTTGAAACATTGAATTCTACTTGATGTGTCGTTTTTTGATCCTTCATAGTCGTAGAAGAATCGACTAAACCAAGACCTTCAATTTCTTCAATATCACCTTCCATATGATGCGGATCATAAATCGTTTTACCCAACATTTGATTGCCCCCACATACACCAATGACAGGTGTACCTTGGTCAGCAAGTTTTTTTATTTCATCGGCAAAACCTGAGTTACGAAGATATGTAAGATCTGCTAGTGTATTTTTGGAGCCCGGTAAAATGATTAAGTCCGGATTGCCAATAACATCGCCAGGGCCGACGAATCGAACAGAAACATCTGGTTCATAATTTAATGCATCAAAGTCAGTAAAGTTAGAAATTTTAGGTGTTTGCATAACCACTACTTGAATTTCTTTAGCACCACTATTCCGTTTGTTTTCCAGTGCAACAGAGTCTTCTTCATCAATATCAAGGTTTTCAATGGCAGGAATGACACCAACTACCTTTTTTCCTGTTTTTTCTTCAATGAAGGTAAGTGCAGGTTCTAATAGTTTAATATCACCACGGAATTTATTGATAACAATACCTTTAATGAGATCTCGTTCTTCTGGCTCGAGCAATTCTAAAGTACCAACGATAGATGCAATAGCACCACCACGATCGATATCAGCGATGAGATATACAGGTGCTTTCGTCATTTTAGCAATGCGCATATTTACGATATCATTAGCCTTGAGATTCACTTCTGCAGGGCTACCTGCACCTTCAATAACCATCATATCAAAATTGGAATCTAAGAAATCGATAGATTCTTTTACCTTATCAAGGGCGGTTAAGGAGTATTTTGTATGGTATTCTTTAGCACTATAAACGCCCACAGGTTTCCCCATCAATACTACTTGAGAAGATTGATTACCTGTAGGTTTTAATAATACAGGGTTCATTTGTACAATAGGATCTATGCCAGCAGCCTCAGCTTGCGCTACTTGAGCACGACCAATTTCATCGCCCCATTTTGTCACATAAGAATTGAGGGCCATATTTTGAGCTTTAAAGGGAACAGTTTTAAAACCTCTTCTATAAAAGATACGGCATAATGCAGTACATAAAATACTTTTGCCTACATTGGAACTTGTTCCTTGGAACATAATTTTCTTAGCCATTTATATGAACCTCCTGGGATTTTAATTCAATGGTAACGCCACTAATCGTTAAGTATAATTTATCAGCCTCAGTTGCTACTGTTCGATTGACGCGGCCTGCAATATCTCTAAAATATCTTGCTAGCTTATTATCTGGTACAATACCAAGACCAATTTCATTAGTTACAAATATAACTATTTTATCATCACTTACTTTGATTAGATTTAATAATGCTTCTAATTCTGAAAGTACCATATCTTCTAACCGATTTGCATCTTGTTGGCCTTGAATTGACCCATGAGCCATCATATGATTTGTTGTAAACATGGTTAAACAGTCTATGAGTATTACATCCGCTACACTGCTAATATGTTGCCACTCTTCGGCCAAATATAATGGTATTTCAAAATTCGTCCATATATTACCACGTCGCTCTTGATGTTTCTTTATACGATCAACCATTTCATCATCAAAAGCTTGTCCTGTTGCTACATAAGCTTTTCGACCTTCTGTAGCAAGGGCTAAACGTTCTGCAAATTCACTTTTTCCACTTCGTGCCCCACCGGAACACAATATAATTTGTGATTTCATAATGCACCTATACAAGAATTTATAATTTCAGTATCATTATAAGTATAACAAAGGAGCGATACTATGGAAATTATGAATATGAAACTAAAAATGATGGCTACTTTATGGGATAATACCTATCGTGTTGCCATCGACGATGGACAAGGTAAATATATTGGCACCGCACGTGTAGTAGTAAATGTTCCACTACCACCAGAAATGTTACCAGAAAATGCACCTCAAGTAGAACCACAGTTATTGGTTTTGGTAGAAGATTTTGATTTCGAAGCTGATAAAATTATAAACTTCGAAACAACACTTTCTGATCTATTGAGAGAAAAATTCCGTTATGAAATTCCTCATATTTTCTTCTACTATCCAAGTCCTCACGATGTTTTAAATCAAACAATTTCACAATAAGGTCTATAACGAGCAAAAAGCTATGTAAAATACATAGCTTTTTTTGTTTATTCAGCTCCAATTTCCTCTTCTACGCGACACATAATAAAGCAAAGGTCGGATAGACGATTTAAATATTTTAAATTAGATTCGTGAACGCTTTCACCAGCATCTAATACACGCCATAAAGCACGTTCAGCACGTCGAGTAATCGTTCTCGCTACATGTAAATAAGCTGAAGATTGTTTTTCACCAGGAATCACAAAATTAGATAATGGTTCAAGCTTTTCGTCAAAGCGATCAATGACCTTTTCTAAATGTTTAACATGTTGCTCTGTAATGACTGGCGCTGCATTTAAACTAGCAATATCTGCCATTAAAGTCCATAAGTTGCGCTCAATATCATATAATTCAGTAGCAACACGTGAATTTTCCGCATAGGAACGAGCCAAGCCTAAAAAGGCTTGTAATTCATCGATTGTACCATAAGCTTCTACGCGTAATGAGGATTTAGGTACTCGTTCACCGGTATATAAACCAGTTGTACCAGCATCGCCTGTTTTTGTGTAAACACTACTTGCCATATGTATTACCTCCTATAGAAATACATAAATGTAGAATGAAAAGCTATATGTTCTCAACCTTGAGATTATTTATATTCTGGGAACCAAAGATGAATTTCACGAGCAGCAGCCTCTGGAGAATCAGACGCATGTACTACGTTTGCATCCATTGTTAGGGCATAGTCACCACGAATACTACCAGGGGCAGCATCTACAGGATTTGTGGCACCGTTTAAAGCACGTACGGATACGATGGCATTATCTCCGGCCAATACGAAAGCAAGAACTGGACCAGATGTGATGAAATCAACTAATTCACCGAAGAATGGTTTTTCTTTGTGCTCAGCATAATGCTCTTCCGCTAGTTCACGAGGTACTTGTAAAAGTTTTAACGCTTTAATGACAAGACCTTTACGTTCATAACGGCTAATAATTTCACCACTTAATTGACGCTTAACTGCATCTGGTTTTATTAAAACTAATGTTTCTTGCATGATATCCTCCTGTAGATATTAATTAAAATAATGCTTTCTCTTTATATTTAGGATTCATTGCTTGTTGTTTCAATTTTGCAATACGTTCCTCTGTACGAGGATGTGTACTAAAAAGATTGCTCAAGCTTTCACCAATACCAACCATAGGGTTGATGATAAACATATGGGCTGTTGCATTACTTGCATTTGGCAATGCACCATGTTTTGAATAGTAATCAATTTTTGCAAGGGCAGATGCCAAAGCTAAAGGATTGCGACACATCTCTCCGCCCCCCTCATCAGCTAAGAACTCACGAGCTCGAGAGATACTCATTTGAATGAGTCCTGCTGCGATAGGTGCAATAACTATGGCGCCTATTAACTCTAACGGGTTAGAGCCTTCACGGTCATCTGAACGACCAAAAATCGCTGAGAATTGAAGCACATAAGCAATCATAGAAATTGCGCCTGCCATCATAGCAGCAATAGTACTGATCAATGTATCACGATTCTTAACATGGGTTAATTCATGTCCTAGAACACCTTCTAGCTCGTCATCTGTTAATAGTCGTTGAATACCTTCTGTAACAGCAACTGCTGCATGACTCGGATTTCTGCCTGTTGCAAATGCATTAGGTACATCACTTGGAATGATATACACTTTTGGCATTGGTAACTTACCATTCTTAGCCAAACGTTCTACCATGCCATATAATTTTGGGTTAGATTGTGCAGTAACTTGTTGTGCATCATATTGTGCTAAAACGATTTTGTCGCTATACCAATAGGACATAAAATTCATGCCCATGGATATAACGAACATAATCATCATACCACTTCTACCGCCAATCATATCACCTAAGACCACTAAAATGGCTGTCAAAGTCGCTAATAAAAGTGTTGTTTTTATATTGTTCATAGTTTCCTCCAATTATAGTTATGGACTATGCCTAACACTATAATTATACCACAAACTAAATAATTGATGCTCCTTTACTATCGGCTTCTAAGCAATATGTTCTATTTTCAATTCCATTAGATGTAAATACAGCACCCATAGCATCTGCCACAGCTTGTACGTGGGCTTTATCTACATAGGCAATTAGAGTGGAACCAGATCCACTAATAGTTGCACCATATGCGCCAGCAGCTTTAGCTGCTTCAAAGGCTGCATCACAATGTGGTATTAATGTTTTACGATATGGTACATGCAAATTATCATCTAATGCAACAGATAAATTGTTTAATTGATGTGTAATCAAACTAGTTACAAATAAAGATGCATGGCTCACATTTTGCACAGCCTCTTTAAATGGTACATGATTAGGTAACACAGAACGAGCGTATTCTGTAGAAACCATAACCTCAGGTACGACTACGGCAAAATGCAATTCAGATGGAACAGAGATAACCGTATTTAATACCTTTGTTTTTAAGCCTGTAGCACAGCATAAATTACCGAAAATAGCAGGTGCCACATTATCTGGATGACCTTCCATACGGTTTGCAATGACTAACAATTCCTCTTTTGAAAGTGGATGTTTAACTAACGCGTTAGCCAATAATAAGCCGCCTACAATTGCTGTGCTACTACTACCGAGCCCACGAGATGGAGGAATTAAAGTTTCAGACGTAATATGTCCATATTGAATTGGTTCTTGCACAGTAGCAAAAACTTGATCCATCGCAAAGCCAATAAGATTTTTTTTAGGATCTTCAGCACGTAAAATGTCTGCGCCAAAACCTTCAAAAGTATAGGTGTATTCAGTAGCTTTTACATCAGGTGTAAAGCTAAAAATATTGTATAGATTGAGTGCCAAACCTAAGCAATCAAAACCAGGTCCACAATTAGCACTAGTGGCTGGTACTTGTACGCGAACAGTGTTCATAGTTTAAGCTTCCATAATACGAATTACACTATTAACAGACTTAACGGAACGCAAGCTGTTAAAGGAATCGATAAGATTTAAAATATAAGATCTAGGACATTTAGATGTTACAATCGCTAATACAGCAGTTTCTGGATCCATATTTCTTTGAACGATGGATAAAACAGAAATCTTTTGTTCTGCCAATTTGGCAGAAATTTTAGCTAATACACCTGTTTTATTATCTACTTCCAAACGTAAGTAATAGCTAGATTGAATCTTACCAGGAGCGTAAATATTCTTTTGGTCATAATAGAATGGTTTCAAACGACCTGTTTCGTTATATGAAACATTTTTAGCCACTTCCATAATATCGGATACTACAGAGCTACCTGTAGGTAAGCTACCAGCACCACGACCGTATAGCATTACATCATCAATACCATTACCTTTTACATAAATTGCATTATAAGAACCGCGAACAGATGCTAAAGGATGTGTGGTAGGAATAAATGCTGGGTATACATTTAGAGATAAACCTTGACTAGTTTCTTTTGCAATACCTAATAGCTTGATGTTATAACCAAATTCTTTACCGAATTTAATATCTTCCGTATCAATGCAAGTAATACCTTCTACGGATACATCTTCAAAGAAAATGCGACGATTGAAACTAATAGATGCAAGGATAGCAAGTTTACGAGCTGCATCTAGACCTTCAACGTCTGCTGTAGGATCGGCCTCAGCATAACCAAGATCTTGCGCTTCCTTTAGTACGTCTTGATAGCTTAAACCTTCTTCAGACATTTTAGTTAAAATAAAGTTTGTAGTACCATTCATAATACCGATGAGCTCAGTAATACGGTTACCAGCTAAGGACTCATATAATGTACGGATAATTGGAATCCCACCTAATACAGATGCTTCAAAGCGTAAATCTACGCCGTTTTTGCTAGCTAAGTCTAATAGATATGGGCCAGATTCTGCTAACAAATCTTTATTTGCAGTTACTACATTTTTTTTAGCCTTTAAAGCGCCTTCTACACAATCTTTAGCAAAGGTTGTACCACCCATTAATTCCACAACCATTTGAATGGAATCATCTTTTAGTACTTCATCAATATCTGTTACATATTGAGCTGTTTCAGGCAATGTAATATCGCTATATTTATCAGGATTACGTACAAAGATTTTAGAAATTTCAACATTAACACCTGTGCGATTTCTAATTAACTCAGCATTATCTTGCAATAAATTAAATGTACCTTGTGCAACAGTACCAAAACCTAATAACGCAATTTTTATAGTGGTCATAATTGTCCTACTCTCTTAATTAGCCTATGCTTGGCCTAAAATTTCTACTTTAATAATGCCCTTCATAGAGCGAATATCTAATAATAAATCTTCTAATGAACCTTGTAAGTCTTTAGTTTCAAAGGAAATGCTGCTATTAGCTATACCTTGTAGTGGAATGTCTTGATTGATAGTCAGTATACTACCATTGCGTTCTGCAATTGCTTTTAACACACTAGATAACATACCTGATTCATTAGACATTGAAACATAAATGCTTACAATTTTACCTTGAGCAATTTCAAAAAATGGGAATACATAGTCTTTATACTTATAGTATGCAGAACGACTCAAATCCATCTTTTCCACTGCTTCGTTAATAGTTTTAACCTCACCTAGTTTCAAAATTTCTTTTACCTTAATCGTCTTTTTTATCGCTTCTGGTAAAATATCTTCTTGCACCAGATAAAACTTATCTTTTTTTGGTTTAGTCATAGAACACACACTCCCTTATTGTTCTGTTGAAGTTTCTTGGGCTACAAATTGACGCCCATATAATGTTAACACCGCATACATGCCGACAAAAAATGGCAAATACTCTGCCATAACGCGCCATGCTACAGCAACAATACCAACCGTTCCATTAGGGACAAAGGTACTAAACAATACTACAAATAGTCCTTCTGCAATCCCTGTTCCCCCTGGTGTTGGTGCAAAATATAAAATAAGATTCAATAGAATCATTCGATCTAATATATCAATGATAGGAATATCTGGTGTAAAAGCATACATTAATGCTGGCGCAATACAGTATAAGCATAATAGACTCAACCCAGATTCAATAAATACAATAAACGATTGAATTGGTTGTTTATATAGTAATCCTAAACCTTGATTCAATGTTTCTAATTTAGAAAGCCAATCTTTCGTTTTATGTGCTTTAAACCGTTGCGCTAAGTTATATACGAATTGACGCATATATTTAGTTTGTAAGATATAAGTACCTACCAGCATTGCAATAACAGATACTACTGCAAAAATCAATAGCATATCTCTTGAAATATATGGAATTTCAATAGCATCTCTTAAGAATACGAAGGGTAACATAATAACAAGGAACATAATAGAAAATACGGTACGTATTAACACAATAGGAGTCCCTTTAGATATTGGCACACCATAACTCCGTAATACTAATACTTGAGCAACAGCACCCCCACTAGCACCTGGGGTTAACATAGCCATGAAATAATTACTAAAGATTACACGAAGCACAGCCTTTATAGATAGCTTATATCCTCCGATTTTTACGAGTCTTTGTAAACGTAAACCATCAAAATACATGCCTACTATTAAGGCCACTAAAGCCAATAATAAAGAAATACTATTAAATGATGAAATTGTTTTTAATGCATCTAGATCAATAGTGTAGTAAATGATACCAATTGACACAGCCAATAGTAAGAGAAACATAAAAATGCCTCTCTTCATCATTTTACTCATATCAAATCTCCATAATTAATTAGCTCAATATTATGTTGTCTAATATATAAATGCGTATGGTTGGAACACACAGCTTGTAATTCATCTTCCCAATGATAGCCCCATTTATATTGATTTCCAAGAAGCGTATTATTTAAACCTGGATGAATCATCAATTCATGAGTACCCGATTTTTTAGATACGGATTTTAATATACCCATTAACGTTTTTTGATTAATGTGTCCCCCATTTACCATACCCCAAAAATATTGTGTGGAATACATGCCATTATCACGTATTGTAGGACGTGCTTTTGCAGCCACAGTGGATAATCCCACCTTACCTAACAATCGCACCGGAGAGTACATATAATTGACAAATAAAGAAGATTCATCTGGAATGCGTATAGCATTAATACCATACTGTTTAGCTTGCTCTATTACGATTGGTAGTACCGTCGGTAATACATGCATATGTTGATGACCATCAATATGCGTTACATGTAAACCAGATTCCATAATACGTTCCATTTGAGCGTGAATTTCTTTGCGCAATTCACTATAATTAATCTTTCCAGTATAAATTCGCTTCATAAAATCGATATATGTTTCTGGAAATACGCCTTCAGAGGTTAGCAGCGATGGTACTTCAGCAGGATTACATACTGGTTTAAGTCCACCTACTAAGGCGATATGAACACCAATGCCCAACTTAGGGTTATTTTTTGCCATACTTATGGCTTCTGAAAAAGCTTCGCCTCCCGCTAATAGAGAGGTGCTCGTAATGATACCTGTACGATGACCATCAATGACGGCAGCATTAACTGCACTATGAAGACCAAAGTCATCTGCATTTACTATTAATTTGGACATAGTTTACTTCCTTTTCATAAAAAAAAGGGAGAACTTTGTTCTCCCACAAAGGATATATGTTATTGTACCAAATACAGAGCTATAAAATCAATACAAAAGCCCTCTACTTGTATACTAGTAGAGGACTTTCGATATACTTATAAATTTTTATCATAAATACATAATTCAACCCTAATATATTTTAATTAGCACATCAATTGTTCTTGTGCTTTATACATACATAGAGCTGCTGCCACACTCACATTTAACGATTCTATATCTCCATACATAGGAATCATAATACGGTGTTTACATAGATTCATAACCTCTGGTGTTACACCATTCCCTTCATTGCCTAAAATCAACATACATCGTTTATCATAGGCCACCATATGGTATGGTTTTGAATTATCTAGGGCAGTTACATAGGTAGACATATTAGATTCTGCAATAAGATCATTAAGCATAGATAATGTAACATCTTCATAAACAGGTATTTTATGTAATGCACTCATTGTACTACGTACAGTCTTATCATTATATGGATCAACAGTACCTTTCATTAAAAATATCCCCTTCACACCTGCCGCTACAGCGGTACGTAAAATCGTACCTAGATTACCCGGGTCTTGTACGCCATCTAATGTAATATATACACCATCTTCAATAGAAATTGATTCCATACTATGTTTAGGTTTAGATACTATTGCAACGATACCTTGTCCATTTACGGTGTTATCAATTTTATCAAATACTGGATCTTGAGCAATATAAGTAGGTATCGATTGCATCGACTCTAAGGATAATAATGCCTCTATATTTTTATCTTTACATTTAGATTCGCGTATAACAGTTGCTTTTATTACTCCCATAGTTGAAATATCACGAATGGAACGAATCCCTTCTACAATGTATTCACCATATTTACTACGATTTTTGCGTTGCCCTAGAGAAACTATATGCTTTATAGTTTTATTATCTTTAGATTGGATAAATTCCATGCTAACTCCCACTTTTTTGACGAATCCATAGATTATAAAAGGCGCCCTTTAACTCAATCAATTCGTTGAAAGAACCTTTTTCTTTTATTTTACCATATTCAATATAAACAATTTCATTGGCGTCTTGTACGGTGGATAGCCGATGAGCAATACTTACGATTGTTTTACTGCCACGGATATTTTCGATACTTGCTTGTATTTGTTTTTCCGTATGACTATCAATATTAGCAGTTGCTTCATCTAATAATAAAATAGGTATATTTCTTATTAATGTACGACCAAAGGCTAGTAATTGCTTTTGTCCATCTGATAATAAAGAACCTAAGTACCCAACAGGTGTATTATAGCCTTCAGGTAATTGTTCAATCATAGAATCTAAATTTACTTGTTTTGCAGCTTTTACCATTTCATCATGAGATATAGAGTTATCAAAAAGTGTAAGATTATCTTTAATAGAACCTTTAAATAAGTAAGCTTGTTGGAATACATAGCCCATTAAATGACGAAGTACAGAACTATCATATTTTGAAATATCAATACCATTAATGTAGATGGAACCCTTTGTAGGTTTATAGATACCCATTAGTAAGGACAATAATGTGGACTTACCACTACCGGATGGTCCTACAATACCAGTAAAATCACCAGCTTTAATATGTAAGGTGAAATCTTGTAATGCATAGACATCGTTATTCTCATAGGAAAACCAAACATGATCAAATTCAATTGATTCTACTGGAATCAGTTCCTTTGGAACTTCATCTACCATATTTCGCTCTTTTTCCTCTAATAATGGAACTAACCGTTCTGCACCAGCTAATGAACTTTGCAGGGAATTATATTTGTCTGCAATGTCCTTTAATGGTTGAAAGAATCGATCCATATATTGAATGAAAGCAAAAACAGTACCTGCATCAGCTATAGAATCAATTAAATTGGTAGTGGTAAATATAACAATTAATGCTACAAAAAATAATCCATCAACGAGAGGTCTAAAAATAGAAAATGTTGTTACTTCAAAAAGACCGGCTTCTAAAAAACCTTTATTAACAGTTTCATATTTATCTTCTATAGCCTTTTCTCCACCATAGGACTTTACAATAACAATATAATTAAGTAGTTCCTTAATACTCGCATTTGACGCTGCTACGGATCGTCTTACTTGACGAAAAGCCTTTCTAGAGAACTTTTGATATACCCAAATAATGCCACCCATAATAGGCACTAAAATTGTCATAATAATGGCTAATGGTATATTAATAGCATACATAAAGGCTAATATACCGATAATCATTAATCCACTACTAGCTAAATTCAATAATACGTCTGTATATAAGGTGCGCAGTGATTCTACATCATTTGTAATGCGTGTTACCCAATTACCAATAGGCAATTTATAGAATTCATCATGTGATTTATGTAGAATTTTTTGGAACACAATATGGCGAATATTGTAGATAATCTTTTGGCCAAAACTTTTTAAAAAGTAATTTTCTATGAAAATAAAGCACACACTGCCAATGATAGTGAGACCATATAAAATAGCATAATATTCAATGACATGAATATCATTTGTAGCAAAACCAAGATCGATGACTTGTTTTGTAAGATATGGTCTAAATAATAGTAGTACAAGATTTCCCGCAAGTGCAATTGTTGCTACTAATAAGATTCCTAAATAGGGTTTAATATATGCAGTTATATAGGAGAATAAAGCCCAATCGTTTCTTTCTTTATGCGTTTTCATTTTGAGCCTCTCCTTTCTGTGCTTCATAGAGTGTTTTATATAAACCATTGAGATTTAATAATTCCTCATGTGTCCCCTCTTCAACTATATGACCTTCATCAAAGACAATAATTTTATCAGCTTTTTCAATAACCTCTAATCGTTGCGAAATACATAATATAGTTTGTGAATTTACTGTATGTAATGTCTCTAAAATAGTATTTACTGTTACGGCATCTAAAGCTGAGAAACAATCATCTAATAATAAATATGGTGCATTTTTATAAAAACCTCTAGCCATATTAATACGTTGCTTTTGACCACCAGATAAATCATGTCCTTCTTCTGCAAGAGTATGTAAGTCATTATCTAATAGATTACCTAAATCTCTATATAGGTCGGCTTTTTTTGCAGCCACCTCTACGGATTCATGCATAGGTAATTCTTTACCAAATTTAATATTATCTTCAATAGTAGTACTCAATAAATAAGATTGAGTTGGTACATAAGCTATTGAATTTCGAAGCTTAGATAAAGGTATATCTGAAATATCTTGGTTCCCAAAATAAATAGATTTAGAGGGGCTTTGTTGCAAACCAATGAGTAATTTAAAGAGAGTACTTTTACCAGATCCAGGTTTACCAACAATGCCTATAAAAGAGCCTTTACGAATAGTTGTAGATACTTGAGACAATGCATGACCTTTAGAATTTTCATAATTAAAATCTAAATATCGTATATTAATATCCTCAAGTGGTAATACTTCAGTTGAGTCATCAATTGACTCTATTGGTAGTCGTAAGAAATCGGTAATACGATCTAACGATGCCAAGCCTTTTTGTACAATCGAAATGAGTCCCCCAAAGCCAATTAAAGGTCCTACGATTAGCATAATGAATGAATTGATAGTTACAAATTCACCTATGGACATTTGACCATTTACAGCTAGGTGACCACATATGAAAATACTGATACTAATACAAATAAACGGTGCAATTCTTGTTAACGGTGTTAGTACAGAATCTAATAAGGCAACCTCCATATTTTTCTTATAGTTCAATTTATTTATTTTTTCAAACGAGTCAGAAATAATACGTTCTCGATTAAAGGCTCTAATTACATCTATACCTTGGAATAATTCTTGCCCAAACTCTGTCATATCACTATAAGTAGCTTGAGCACTACGCTGTTTAGCACGTAATTTTCTGCCCAACACAAATATTGCAACAATGATGAAGAATACAGGTGTCATGATTTTAAAAGCTAATAGACCATCTATTTTTTGTATTAAAATAATAGATCCTACAATGGAATAAAATATAATATCCACCACGATCATTACACCTAAACCTAACGCTACACGAAGAGATGTAACATCATTTGTCATCAACGCCATAACTTTACCAGGTCCATTTGCCTCATAATATGTTGTTTTTATTTGTAATGCTTTTCTACACAAGATTTCACGAAAAAGGTACTCCATACGACGGATGGAACCAAGTAAGGTGCGTCGCGAAATAACTTTTAGAATCGTTATAATAATAAATAATAAAATAAAGTAAATAATATAATTGACTAAGCCCTCTTTATTGTGACTTAGTGTATCGATGGCATTACCAATGAATTGTGGAACAAATAAAAATGCTATATCAATAGCGATTAGCATAGTTAAGCCGATGGCATATACCCAGCCTTCTCGGCGGAAAAACTGCATAAATAGCTCTATAGGTTTCATAGGACCTCTCAGTTAAATTTCTGTATTACAGGATTATCATTATTTAAATATACTCCTTATAGTATACACATTTTTTTCATATATCATAATACACCTATACGTATATAATGTAGTTTTAAGATATTTTCTTGATTATGAAGCCAATAACATACTATTTATTCCCTTAAAAACACTATATCGAATTTTTTAGTTTACTTATGGTAATGTAAGTGTTATACTATGCATAGATACAAAACGTATCCTTACGAACATTAGAATTAAAACTCTTAGGAGGAATACAACATGGAAAAACGTACTGGCGTAGTAACATTTGCAGGTGGCCCTATCACATTGGTTGGTCCAGAAGTTAAAGTAGGTCAACAAGCTCCTGACTTCACAGTTTTAAGCAACGACTTACAACCTAAAACATTAAAAGATTTCGAAGGTAAAGTAAAAGTTATCTCCGTTGTTCCTTCCCTTGATACAGGCGTTTGTGACGCTCAAACTCGTTGGTTCAACCAAGATGCTACTGCACTTTCTGATGATGTTGTAGTATTGACAATTTCTATGGACTTGCCTTTCGCTCAAAAACGTTGGTGTGGCGCTGCTGGCGTAGATAAAGTTATTACTTTGTCTGACCACAAAGACGCTTCCTTCGGTGAAAACTATGGCTTCTTGATTGAAGAACTTCGTCTTTTAACTCGTGGCGTAGTAGTAATCAACAAAGAAAATAAAGTAACTTATGTTGAATACGTACCTGAAGTAACTCAAGCAGTTAACTTCGATGCTGCATTAGAAGCAATTAAAGCTGATATCTAATCCTTTGATATTCTCTTGATTATACTGTGGTGTAATCGTAAAAAGACCGTACGGTGTACGGTCTTTTTTATGTGGTATAGTATTTAGATATTTATTGTAGGTGAATTATATATGTGGATACGTATTTCTAAATTATTATTAACTATAAAAAATATAGCCCTTGTAGGTGTAGGCATTGCTCTTTGTATTGCCCTCATTAATACATTAATTAGCCTAGGATTTATTACATGGGCAAATATCCAAGGTTATAGCACTTACTCTTTATTAATTGAAGAATTAATTACCTTCTTCTTATACTTTGAGTTTATTGCACTCATCGTAAAATATTTTAAAAATAACTTCCACTTCCCGCTTAATTTCTTTTTATATATTGGCATAACCGCAATTGTTAGACTGCTAATCATCGATCATGAATCGTCATATGATAATTTAATCTGGTCTGTTGCAATTTTTGTACTTGTATGTAGTTTAGTATTAGTAGAAAAGTTTATAGGACATAATGAGTAATAGCTTTAACGACTAAATTATAAAAAGTTAATATGAATAAAAGGGCTCCTACAAATGTAGGAGCCCTTTTTAAGCAATAGAATCAACCGATATTAGAAGATATTTTTTGCATAGTTAGCATATTTAGCTTCTAATTCTTCCATTTTATCGTTCATTTCAATTTGCAATTGAGATGCTAAGTCATATTCACCAGAGTTAAGTGCATCGATTAAACGAGTGAATAAAGATTTGCGATCATCGCTATCTTTAGCAAGATAGAAACGTAAGTCGTTAACTTCTGCAAAACGTTTATCATCTACACTATTACGGCTATCAGTATGAATAGCTACCATCTTACGAACTGTATCAAGATTATCAGGAATTAAGCGGTGAGCCAATACAAGTTTCCAACGTTTCAAGATAGATGCGATAAAGGAATCCATCAAATCTTTTGCGAATGCATTGCCTTGAGCTAATGTTTCAACTAATTCAGGATTGTTATGGTAACCTTTAATGTTTTCCCATACAGTGGCTGGTGCAACACCAAACATTTGATTACGTTCTTCTTGAGTGAAATCATCGAATACGTCTTTTTCTGTACGATATGCACGATTTGTAGCAAGATAATCAGCAGATTCACCCACTTCTTTGGAAAGCTCTGCTTCTAATTGTGCTTGTGTTTTACCAGATGTAATAGCATATTTCATACCATCAAATGCAGAGATGAAGATCAATGCTAATGCAGTATATGTATTTGTGTAAGGGTTTGGAGAACGCAATTCATAACGTGTAGCCATAGGATTATCGATATCACGAATCAAACCACAAAGGATTGTACGGTTACGGCTTGGTTCGGAAGGATCAGTACCTAAAGATGTAACGATACATACTGGAGCTTCGAAACCAGGTTTTAAACGATTTAAGGAGTCTGTTGTAGAACTGATAAATGGATTGATTGCTTCATAGTGCTTCAATAACCCCATGATAGCACCAATACCCAAGGAGCTAGCAGATTCTTTACGCATATCTTCTGGGCTAAACAAGTTTACAAGTTTACCAGATTTTAATTTAGCCATAACACCAAAGTGTGTATGTTCACCAGAACCAGCTACGCCAATAATAGGTTTTGCATTGAATGTTACATCAAGACCATTTTCACGGAACACTTCACGAACAATAATACGAGCTTGTAATTCATTATCTGCTGTTTGTAATGGGTTATTAGAGAATTTCCAGTCGATTTCTAATTGTTCTAGTACAACTGCTTCATGACCATCTTCATCAAGTTTAGCTTTAACGCCACCTACTTCTTTATGACCCATTTCTGCAACCATACCGTATTGGTCTAAGCGTTCAACTGCTTGTTCTAATGCAGTACGAACTGTACCATGTGTACGTTGCCAGTATTGTTCTTGTAATTTTTGAGATACAGATAATTCTTTTTTGGTAACTGTTCTAGATGGAGTTTTTACCCAGAATTCCAATTCTGTAGCAGATGTAAAGATAATGTCTACAACGTCATCAGCTTTCACATGAGGCATACCAGGTAGACCATGTTCTTTGATCAAGGATAATAGTTCTGCACGAACATAATCACAGCTGTTTTTTAAGATAGAACGAGAGTCAACATAACGGTAGTTATGCATCAAGAATGCAGGAATACGAAGTGTACCAGTTGGTAAACCTGTTGCTTCATCGATATTTTCATAGTTATAGTCAACGAACCAGTTTACACTTGGGTCGCCCCACATATCTACACGTGCATTATTCAATGTGGCGATATTTGTGAGTACAACAGAAGAACCATCTGTTTGAACAGCACGACCTTCGAAGAATGCTTCATAATCATCAAAGAATGCTGCCATAGGGATTTTTTCATCTGTATCATTACCAGCTAAATCAATACCAACAAGAGATACAAATTTAATTTCTGGATGTTGTTCTAATAGTGCAAGAACACCTTCTTTACCATATTGACCTGCTGGAATGTAATACAATAAATCTTTAGTACTTGTCATAATGGTTCCTCCTAAAAATAAAAAGACTCCAACAAATAGATATATATTCCATATATCTAAAGTGGAGTCTTCGTTGACCAATTATTTTGTTGCACTCATAATATCATATAGTGAAAATATATGTCAATAACTTTCTATAGAATTTCATAATTCTCTTAACTATAGTTTTAAGAGTTCTATGTTAATGAATTAAATATACTAACTATATCAACTGTTTAATTAGCTATTTTACAATATATTATCCAATTAACTCTTTAACGATATTATTAACTACTTTACCATCTGCACGGCCTTTAGTTTTTGGCATTACATGTTTCATAACATTACCCATGTTTACAGCATCGCCACATGCTGCAATCGCTTCTTTTACAACAGTGCGAATTTCATCTTCACTCATTTGAGCTGGTAAATATTTTTGAAGCACAGCCATCTCTTCTTTTACATGAGAGATCAAATCTTCACGGCCAGCTTTTTCAAACTCGGTTAACGAGTCTTGACGAGTTTTCATTTCTTTTGCCAAAATACCAAGAATACCATTATCATCAAGTTCTACTTTATCATTGATTTCTGTATTTTTAATAGCACTATTAACCATGCGAATTACAGAAAGAGCGGTTTTACCTTCTTCACGCGCTTTCATAGCCGCTTTCATATCTTCTTTTAATTGATCTTTTAAGCTCATAGTTCCTCCTATTTTATATATAAAGAAACCCTAATTCTGGATTTCATGAAGCCATGAAAAGGCAGAATTAGGGTAATCATCTTATGCTCTGAATTTGCGTTTTCTTGCTGCTTCAGATTTTTTCTTTCTTTTTACGCTTGGTTTTTCGTAGTGTTCGCGTTTTCTTACTTCAGACAAAACACCCGCTTTTTGGCAGGAGCGTTTGAATCGACGAAGAGCACTTTCAAGCGTTTCGTTTTTACCGACTTTGATTTCAGACATCTATATCCCTCCCTCCAAAAATAATCTCGGGAAGTGCTGATAATTTACATACGCACATATAATATTATATGTATAGGTATAGATGTTGTCAATATTTTCCGGTATATTTTATAGGAATTTTAATAAGTATTATAAAAAGAATACATTATACTCAATTTTAAGCTTCAGGCCAGCCCATTTCTTCGCCACCTAAAAGATGTGCATGCATATGGAACACCGTTTGACCTGCTTTTGCGCCAGTATTAAAGATCAAACGATAACCATCTTTAGAAATACCTAGTTCTTTCGCTACATCACGTACGAATGGCAATAAACCTTCTACATAGTCTTCATTTTTTTCAGTAAGATGAGCAATGTTAGCTACGTGATTTTTTGGCACAATAAGAACATGTACTTTTTTCACTGGTTCAATATCATGGAATGCATAAAATTTATCGTTTTCTAATACTTTTTTAGATGGAATTTCACCATTGATAATTTTACAGAAAATGCAGTCACTCATACGATAACTCCTTATTCAATAATTAAATAATTATCTTCTAAACCTACAACAGTACCTCCGATTAGATCACCAATCTTATGTAATCCATCAGACTTTACTTTACTATTTACATACTCATTTGTTAAGCCCATATAGTATCCATTCTCTTCTTTTTCGATGAGAATCTCACCAGGCTTACCAATGCGAGATTTTGCGTATGCTTCATAACCAGATTGGCTAAGACCATTCAAAAGTGCTACACGAGTCTTTTTAACGGCTTCAGGTACTTGATCAGACATGGTCGCAGCCGGTGTACCTTCACGAATAGAGTATGGGAAGGCATGAATATGAGTAAAGCCTATTTCTCGCACTGTATTTAATGTTTCTTCAAAATCCTCATCTGTTTCTTGTGGGAATCCTGCAATTATATCAGTTGTAATTGATAAATCTTTAATACGAGAACGTAAATTTGCAATCAAGTCTTTATATTCTTGTAATGTATAGTGGCGTTTCATCAATTGTAATACATGATCAGAACCAGCTTGTAGTGGTAGATGTAAATGTGGGCAAACACGTTTATTAGTAGCCATTAATTCTACTAACTCATCAGAAACCTCAACAGACTCAATAGACCCGAAACGAATACGATATAAATTAGGAATCTCTAATAAAGCTTTTACTACATCGGCTAATGTAGGGCGACCTGGTAATTCTACACCATAATTCCCCAAATGTATGCCTGTTAATACGATTTCATGGAATCCATGTTCTACTAAACGTTTTGCTTCTTGTACAATATCATCAACTTTACGAGATTTCAATTTTCCTCGAGTATAAGGAATGATACAAAAGGCGCAATAGTTATTACAACCTTCTTGAATTTTCATGAAAGCACGAGCTTTGTCAGATTCATTACCATATAATGGCATTTCTTCAAAGTTAGACTCGTTCATAATATCTCTAACAGCATTGATTTGACGTTCTGTAGATTCTAATTGCTCTACTAGCTCAACGATTTTAGATCGATTATTGGTACCAATAACAAGGTTAACACCGTCAATAGCAGCAATCGCATCTGGATCAAGCTGAGCATAACAACCAGTAACGATTACATAAGCATCTTCATTTTGACGCTTTGCTTTCCGAATCAATTGACGGGATTTCTTTTCCCCCATATTGGTTACAGAACATGTATTAATTACATATATATCAGCTTTTTCATCGAAGTCTACTGCTTCGTAATTATTTTGTAAAAATAAACCTTTCATAGCATCTGTGTCATACTGATTGACACGACAGCCCAAGGTTGTAAAAGCAACGGTTTTCATTGCACCTCTCTATTCTTGTTTAATTTATAGTTCTAATTCATATTGAATCATTGCTAATGATCCAATAGCAGCAGTTTCTGCTCGTAAAATAGTAGTACCAAGAGAAACTGATTTTCCACCACTCTCTATAATAGCATTGATTTCCTTCTCTTGATAGCCCCCTTCAGGACCAACACAGATTAGAATATCAGTTATAGTTTGATTAGTGTGTACTGATTGTAGTGCAGTCTTAATAGTATGACCATCTTCATTTTCATAAGCTACTAATTTTAATGCGTCAGCTTCGATTGTTAATACTTGTAAAAGCGTTTCACCTACTACAAGTGTGGGCAGTTGATTGCGTCCACACTGTTGGGCTGCTTCTAGCATAATTTTTTCCCAACGACTGACTTTTGATTGTAGTTTCTTATCATCATATTTAGCTACACAGTTTGCCGTAGATACAAGATAAATGGTATCTACATTTAACTCCGTCGCCTTTTGTAATACCCATTCTAACTTTTCGCCTTTCAATAAGGATTGAACTAGAATAGTTCGATACGACGATACATCAGACGATACATATTCAATAAGTTTAGCCTGTGCTATACCATCCACTTCATCGGTAATCTGATAGATACCACAACGATTATCACTGCCCGTTACAGTAATGGGTTTCTCCATATTATGACGAAATACATGTAACACATGATGTGTCACATCTTTCGGTAATTCTATTCTTTCATCTAATGGTGTAGGAATAAAAATCTTTTTCATCGCTTTTCTAGCGCAAATGTATGCCAAGGCCCTGCAATGCGCTCCTCAATAATATGCCAATCAGCCTTAATATATGGCATAATCTCATCATGCCGATCATCTATAATGCCACTTATAATTAAAATACCCTTATCCTCTAGTTTTTTACCAATTTGAGGTAATAGTATTTTAAGTGGATCCACTGTTAAGTTAGCTAAAATTAATTGGGCAGTACCATTGAAATCACTATCCAAATTACCACAAATAATCTCTGCAGATACATGATTATTCTCACAGTTAATACGAGCTTGATTGGCAGCATATTCCTCAATATCAATCCCAACCAAATGCTTGATCCCTAAATGTGCTGCTACCAATAAGAGAATACCCGTTCCTGTACCAATATCTAAACAAGTAACTTGATTAAGATCCATGGATTCACAATAAGATTTCAATAGTTCGGCACATGTACGTGTTGTCTCATGAGAGCCAGTACCAAAGGAAATATCGGAATCGATTTCTATAATTGTTTTATTGTGGACGTTATCATATTCTTGCCAAGCAGGTTTAATAATTAAATTAGGTAGAATTTCTGTAGGTTCAATATATTGCTGCCAAGAATTAAGCCATGTAGATTCATCTAATATATTTGTATCAACGGATGTGACACTAATATTTGCTTCTGTAAGACGTTTTTCTAAGTCTGACTTAATTGTATTAGAGTCCAATGATGGATCTGCATACATAGTTAATTTAATTAAATTTGGTTGATTTTCTACATCTTCTTCTATAATTCCATTGTCTGCGTAATCGTCAAAAAGAGTAGTCACCTCATCGGTGGCTACTCTTTCACAGACAATGGATACTTCTATCCACTGCATATATGCTCCTTTATAGGGAATGTGACGGAACAAACCATTCCTTCACATGAGCTGTTCATTTAGTCAAAACGTCCTTAATTTTTTCAAAAAGACTTTTGCTCACTTGTAAGTTATTTACATCTTCGTTACTTTCGTTTGCAAAGCGTAATAACAACTCACGTTGAGTATCTGTCAACTTCTTAGGCGTTTGAACAGTTACCACAATATGTTGGTCCCCTCGTTGCTTAGGGTTACGCAAATATGGAATACCTTTGCCCTTTACGCGGAATGCCGTTCCCGTTTGAGTACCTTCTGGGATCTTTAACTCTACTTTACCATCTAAGGTGTTAACTTGTATAGTAGCACCTAATGCAGCTTGAGCAAAACTAATATTTACACGGCTAATAACGTCATTACCATTTCGTTCAAATTCCTTATGAGGACGAACAAAGATATATACGTAAAGGTCACCCTTAGGACCGCCCAAAATACCTGGTTCCCCTTCATTAGCTACACGTAAGCGAGAACCGCTGTCTACGCCAGCTGGAATCTTGATAGAAATCTTGCGCTTAGCAAGCATTTCACCTGTACCACGGCATTTAGAACAAGGTTTTTCAATGCTTTTACCAGTACCATGACAACGAGAACAAGTGCGAACGGATTGCATACGTCCAAATGGAGTATTTTGAATAACCGCTTCTTGACCAGAACCATGACAGTTTGGACAAGTATCGACACGAGATCCTGGTTCACCACCAGTACCATGACAGTGATCACATTCTTCATGACGATGCACTTCTATTTCCATAGATTTACCAAAGGCTGCATCTTCAAAGGAAATATCAATATCTTCGCGCAAGTCATTGCCTTTTTGAGGGCCTTGTTGTTGGCGACCACCGCCAAACATGCCACCAAAAATGTCGCCAAAGATATCACCAAAGCCGCCAGCTTGACCACCGAAACCGCCAAAGCCTCCTTGGAAACCACCGGCGCCAGCGCCGCCTCCTTGTTTGAAGGCGTCGTGGCCGAATTGGTCATATTGAGCTTTTTTAGTTTCGTCAGACAATACTTCGTAAGCTTCGTTCGCTTCTTTAAACTTTGCTTCCGCTTCCTTAGGATTATCTTTATTTACATCTGGATGGTATTGGCGTGCCTTTTTACGGAAGGCCTTTTTGATTTCATCTTGAGAGGCATTTTTACTGACCCCTAAGATGTCATAATAATCACGTGCCATTAGTTACCAACCCTTCTTATTTCTTATCGTCATCCACTACTGTGTAATCAGCATCAACTACATTGTCATCAGATTTTGTTTGTTGTTGACCTTGCTCTGCACCACCAGCTGCTTGTTGAGCTTGTTGTGCTGCTGCATACATTTGCTCAGCTAATTTATGTAATGGTTGTTCCAAAGCTTCACTGTCTTTTTTGATATCTTCGATGTTGCCTGCTTCGATAGATTTTTTCAATTTATCTTTTGCTTCTTCAACTTCTTTCAACAAAGCTGTGTCGCCTTTACCATCAAGTTCTTTCAATGCTTTTTCAGCTTGGTATACCAAGGAATCTGCATTGTTTTTAACATCTAATTCTTCTTTTCTAGCTTTATCTTCTGCTGCATGTGCTTCAGCTTCTTTAACCATGCGATCGATTTCGTCTTCTTTTAAACCGCTAGAAGAAGTGATTGTAATTTTTTGTTCTTTTTGAGTACCCAAGTCTTTTGCTTTTACATGTACGATACCGTTAGCATCGATGTCGAATGTTACTTCGATTTGAGGAACCCCACGAGGAGCTGCTGGAATACCATCCAAGTTAAAGCGACCCAATGTTTTATTATCTGCTGCGAACTCACGTTCACCTTGTAATACATGGATATCTACAGATGGTTGATTATCTGCTGCAGTGGAGAATACTTGAGATTTAGATGTAGGAATTGTAGTGTTACGATCAATAATACGTGTGAATACACCACCCATTGTTTCGATACCAAGAGACAATGGAGTTACATCAAGTAACAATACGTCTTTAACTTCACCTACTAATACACCACCTTGAATAGCAGCACCAATAGCTACACATTCATCTGGGTTAACGTTTTTAGTTGGTTCTTTACCCAATACTTTTTTAATAGCGTCTTGTACAGCTGGAATACGGCTAGAACCACCAACTAACAACACTTTATCGATATCGGATGCAGATAAACCAGCATCGTTCATAGCTTTACGAGTAGGTTCGATAGTAGCTTGTACCAAATCAGCAGTTAATTCTTCGAATTTAGCACGAGTCAATGTTACATCCAAGTGTTTAGGACCAGTAGCATCAGCTGTGATGAATGGCAAATTGATATTTGTACTTGCTACGCCAGACAATTCAATTTTTGCTTTTTCAGCAGCTTCTTTTAAACGTTGATCAGCTAATTTATCATTGGATAAATCGATACCTGTTTCTTTTTTGAACTCTTCAATAAGGTAGTTCATAATGCGTTGGTCGAAGTCATCACCACCAAGATGGTTGTTACCAGATGTTGCTAATACTTCGAATACGCCATCGCCAAGTTCAAGAATGGATACGTCGAATGTACCACCACCAAGGTCAAATACAAGAACTTTACCATCTTCATCTTTATCTACGCCATATGCAAGAGCTGCTGCTGTTGGTTCGTTGATGATACGAAGTACTTCAAGGCCTGCAATAGCACCAGCGTCTTTAGTAGCTTGACGTTGAGCATCTGTAAAGTAAGCAGGAACTGTGATAACGGCTTGTTTAACAGGTTCGCCCAAATATGCTTCTGCATCAGCTTTGATTTTTTGAAGAATCATTGCAGAAATTTCTTGAGGAGTATAAGATTTACCTTCTACAGTTACTTTGTAGTCTGTACCCATGTGACGTTTAATAGAAATGATTGTGTTTTCTGGGTTAGATACAGCTTGACGTTTAGCCAATTGACCTACTAAACGTTCGCCATTTTTTGCAAAACCAACAACGGAAGGAGTAGTACGAGCGCCTTCTTGGTTAGTAATAACCGTAGGTTCGCCACCTTCCATAACCGCAACACAAGAGTTTGTAGTACCTAAATCAATACCAATTACCTTTGCCATAATATATGCCTCCTAAAACCTTTATAATCTATTCAACAACTTTTACCATTGCTGGACGAATACAACGACCATCAACAGTATAGCCAGTTTGCAATACTTCACATACCGTATCAGATTCATATTCATCTGACGGCACTCGCATAATCGCTTGATGGAAATTTGGATCAAATGGTTTACCTACCGCATCGATAACGGCTAAACCATGTTTAGATAACATAGCCATCAAGTTTTGATGGATCATGATAAATCCATCAAGGAATACCTTTGCATCACCTTCCGCTGGGCTTTGAACAGCTCGTTCAAAGTTATCTAATACAGGAAGTAGATCTGTAAGTACATCCCCTTTAACATATCCTGCAAGTTGCTCTTTTTCTTGATTAGTACGACGTTTGAAGTTGTCGAAGTCCGCTTGTAAACGCTTATAGCGATTATCAAAGTCTGCTTTGAGCTCCTCTAATACTTGAGCTGCGTCCGCCACAACTTCTTCGGCTTCCTCAACAGCTGGCGTCTCTACATTTGTAGTTTCCACTGTTTCGTCAACTGTTTCTTGTTTAATGTCTTGTTCTTCAGCCATTATATGCCCTTTCTATTTTTGTTCTTTTACCATAGATTCCATTATATGTTTCATATGAGACAACATGCCAATGATACGACCATATTCCATTCGTGTCGGTCCTAGAATAGCAAGAGTACCGATAGGTTGATCTTGATTTGTAAAATCAGCTTGTACTACACTCATCGATTGAAGTGCTTCGGTATCATTTTCATTGCCAATCTTTACCTTTACAGGTGTAGGTGAATCATCCTTTAATAGTTGCCCCAATTGATTTTGTTCTTCCACTAATGAAAGTAAGGGTTGTACCTTTTCAACAGACTTAAACTCTGGTTGATTTAACAACTCTGTGGTACCTACAGAATAGAACAACTTACGTTTATTAATTGCTCGTAATAATGTTTCTGAAAGGATCATCAAAATCCCTTGTGGACCTTCCATATGAATCAATAGTGTTCCTAACGCTTCAGCCGTTACATGACCAATACCTATATTCTGTAAAGCATTGCTAAATTGCATAGCTATACTTTGTAATACATCAGGCGAAACCCCTTCAGTAAAGTACATTAATTCATTATCAAGAGCACCAGTCTCAGTAATAACAACCATGACAGCTTGATGTGAATCAAGCGGCAATACATGAATGTATTTGATTAATGCTCTATCATGGGCTGGAGCTAAGAACAAACTCATACTATGGCTCACTTGTGATAATAATTTAGCCATATTTAAGAAGAGCTCACTGGTAGATCCATTAGAATGTTTCCATAACATTTCAATTTTTTCAGCATCCTGTAATGGAACAGGTTGTTGACTCAACATAGAATCAACATATAAGCGATAGCCTTTAGCTGAAGGAATACGTCCCGCCGATGTATGAGGTTGCTCCAAATAGCCTAACTCCTCTAAATCGGACATTTCATTTCGTACTGTTGCAGGACTAATACCAAGATTATAATTCTTTGCAATCGTCCTGGAACCTACAGGTTCAGCAGATTTAACGTAGTCTTCAATTATGGCTCGCAAGATGCGCTGTTTTCTTTCATCCATAATGACACCTCTTGTTAGCACTCATAAACTTTGAGTGCTAATCGCATGTATAATATTATCACATAGGAAAAAATTGTCAAGCAAAAAAATCCTTAAAAAGTCAAATAATATCTATTTAGTCAAAAAGACAATTGAATATTTTAAATTAATTAGTCAAAAAATCAAAGTGTAATAATAAGAAAACACTTATACTATCTACATTTATGCCATATTCTAAAATCTAAATAGTAGAATATGATGGTCTAATAAAATTTTTATTATTAAAACCATAAAATAGTATAAGTGTTTATATATGTCATAATTTAATTGTTACTAAAATTTGGAGAAAAACTAATAACTCTCTAGATAAACGTACAGATCAAGAACTATAAAACCATTAGCACTAAAAATATAGCAACTTATAGTTCTACACCTTCTAAGGGATTACCTAGGCGTTCTAATAGTTTTCCCATACGCTCACGGGGCTCGCCATGTTCTGCATACCAATCTACTAAGATATCTACAGCTTTTTTGGATTGCTCAACAGTAAGCTTTCTAGCCAAAATTTTACCAGCCTCTGGTCGCATTCCCGTATTGCCACCAACAGCCAGCATGAAACCTTGGGATGTTCCAATAAAAGCAATATCTTTTACCATTGCATCTGGGCAGTTACGACCACAGCCACTAATTCCAATTTTGCACTTGTGAGATGTTTTTCGGCCGTAATGTTTTCTCTCTACATAATCAGCCAATTCTTTAGTTTCCATTTGGCCATTTTTACAGTATCCTTTACCTACGCAAGCAATTAAGGAATTAACACCTCTATGAATAACAGTGGTTACACCTTCTGGTAATTCAGAGATAAGTTTTTCCTTATCGTCTTTTTCAATACCTGTAATTTGTATACCTGTTACAACATGGCGGAAAGATCCACCATATTTTTCAGCTAATTCTATGCATGCCTTCATTTGATCTAAAGTAAATTCGTTATGTAAACCGTGTAATATGACAGATGTCTTCATCGTTCCTCCTCAAATCTAGCATGCTTATTCATCATCATCCTATTTATACTAACATATTAGATTTTGAGAAACTGTGAGAAATTACTCTCGAATAAATTGACTAAATACATAGTTACCATGCTTAGCCCCTTCAGAACTCAAATGATAACTACCATTTTGATACTCTAATAAGCCTTTAGTAACCAAATCTTCTAATATATTACCAAATAAATTATGAACAGATACGCCAAATCTATCCTCAAATTTTTGCTCATCAAGGCCCCACTTAGTACGAAGCGCTAAGAAGCAAAAGTCCTCTCGGGCTCGCTCTACAGTAATCGTCTCCGTATCGGTAGTAGGCATAGTGTATCGATCAACAGATTGTATATAAGGCATCACATTTCGATTGTTACTGCGGCGAATACCATCATAAAAGGAATGAGCTCCAGCACCAAATCCTAAGTAGTCTACATAGTGCCAATATTTTAAATTATGACGACTATAGGAATTACCCTTAGCGAAATTGGAAATTTCATATCGTTCAAAACCTAGTTCTTTTAAGCCTTCCATCATCGTATCATACATGGATTCATCAATACTTTCACTAGGAATAGAGATCAAGTTCTTTTGTACTAAATGATATAAATAAGTGCCTACCTCAACTTGTAAACCATACGTAGAAATATGATTAATTGGCAAATCTTTTACAATATTTAAATTATGCTGAATATCCTCTAAGGTTTGTCGTGGCAAGCCATAAATTAAATCAATATTAATATCAGTAAAGCCCGCCTTTTTAGCATCGTAAACCGCTTGTTTAGCCTTTTCACCATTATGACTGCGATGTAGCATGGTAAGAGCCTTATCATCAAAGGTTTGAACGCCAAAACTAATGCGATTAAAGCCTAGTTTAACTAACTTTGTTAGATACTGTAAATCTACTTCCCCAGGATTAGATTCTATAGTCATATGACAGTTTTCATCGATAGTAAAAGTACTTTTTATTTTATCAATAATCATCTGTAGCTGTTGAATTGATAATTCAGTAGGCGTACCACCACCAAAGTAAATCGTATCAATGGACCGCTCTTTAGATTCAGGATGTTCAGAACCCCAAAGATCCATCTCTTGTACTAAGGCATATACATAGGTTTCATAATAATCTTGTAAATTTTGATAGGCAGGAAAATCACAGTACATACATTTCTGTTTACAAAAAGGGATATGGACATACAAGCCCATATCCCCAAGTGTAGACAGATTCAAAGTATTAGAATCTGTTTTCATTATATTAGTCCTCAACCTTGAGAATAGCCATGAATGCTTCTTGTGGAATCTCTACAGAGCCCACAGACTTCATACGTTTCTTACCAGCTTTTTGTTTTTCTAAGAGTTTACGTTTACGAGAAATATCACCGCCGTAACACTTCGCCAAAACGTCTTTACGCCACGCTTTTACAGTCTCACGAGCAACAATTTTTGTACCTACCGCTGCTTGAATTGGAATTTCAAACATTTGACGAGGAATAAGTTCTTTTAATTTTTCTGCTAATGCACGACCACGTGTTGCAGCACGGTCCTTATGTACGATAATAGACAATGCATCTACAGGATCACCATTTAACAAAATATCCATCTTAACCATTGGAGATTGTTTATACCCAATTAACTCATAGTCAAGAGATGCATAACCCTTAGTAGCAGATTTCAATTTATCAAAGTAGTCGTAAATAATTTCACTCAATGGTAAGTGATACACAACAGATACACGTGTTTCATCCAAATATTCCATAGATTGATATTCACCGCGTTTATCTTGAGATAATTCCATGATAGTACCTACGAAATCTTTTGGTACGATTGTAGTTGCTTTTACATAAGGTTCTTCAATGTAGTCGATTTCTGTTGGAGGTGGCAATTTAGCCGGATTATCTACCTCTAGCATTTCTCCATTTGTTTTATATACCTTGTAGTTTACAGACGGAGCGGTCGTAATGAGCGTCAAGTTATATTCTCGCTCTAACCGTTCTTGAATAACGTCCATATGTAACAAACCGAGGAAGCCACAACGGAAACCAAAACCTAAGGCCAAGGATGTTTCAGCTTCATATTCTAAGGCAGCATCATTAAGCTGTAATTTTTCTAATGCATCGCGAAGATTCTCATAGTCTTTAGACTCTGTCGGATAGAGACCACAATATACCATAGATACAGCCTTACGATAGCCTGGCAATGGTTCTGGTGCAGGATTATTAGCTAATGTTACCGTATCACCTACGTGGCAATCTTTTACATTTTTAATGCTAGCTGCAATACAACCTACAGAGCCACAAGGTAATTCTTGTACCGGTACGAGATTTGGTGTAAAGATACCGAGCTCAGTTACATCAAAATCTTTTTTATCATGCATCATACGAATAGTATCTTTTGCCTTAATAGTGCCTTCTTTTACCCGTACATACGCAATAGCACCTTTATACGAATCAAAGCGGCTATCAAAAATCAATGCTCTCGTAGGTTCATCAGATTTATCTGGTGGTGCAGGCACCTTATTTACAATGGCTTCTAAAATATCTGGAATGCCAATGCCAGATTTAGCAGAACATAATACTGCTTCTGATGCGTCTAAACCAATGATATCTTCAATTTCATGTTTAACCCGATCAGGATCGGCAGAAGGCAAATCAATTTTGTTAATAACAGGAATGATTTCAAGGTCATGTTCTAAAGCGAGATACACATTTGCCAACGTTTGAGCCTCTACACCTTGTGCAGCATCTACTACGAGTAATGCACCTTCACAAGCTGCAAGAGAACGAGATACTTCATAGCTGAAATCCACATGGCCAGGAGTATCGATAAGGTTCAAAGTATACTCTTCTCCATCTTGTGCTTTATACAAAATGCGAACAGATTGGGCTTTGATAGTAATACCACGTTCTCGTTCCAAATCCATGGAGTCTAGGACTTGCGCTTCCATTTCTCGTTTTTGTAATGTGCCAGTATATTCAATTAATCTGTCGGCGATGGTAGATTTACCATGGTCAATATGAGCTATAATACAGAAGTTTCTAATCTTTTTCGTTGACATACTATGTGAACAAGTTCAAGGAACTTGTATTCTCCTTTCTAACATACGCGATCGATAACAGCACCTCCTAATAATTGAGTGCCATTATAAAAGGCTACGGACTGACCTGGTGTAATAGCCCGTTGTGGTTCTTCGAAGATAACTTCCATCGTATCATCATCTAAGATACGTGCAGTACATGGAGAAGGGTTCGCAGCGTAGCGAATTTTACCTTCCGCCTTTAATTCTTTATGAATTGTATCATCTAAGAAATTATAGAACTTGCAAATCATACGATTTGTAAAGAGTCGTTCATTAGGACCTACGATGACCTCATTGCGCTCCCCATTAAAGCCAATAACGTATAATGGATGCTTATATGCAATACCAAGGCCTTTACGTTGACCAATAGTGTAATTAAATAAGCCAGTATGCTTACCTAATACTTCGCCATCTTCAGTAACGATATTACCAGACTTTGGTTTGTCCTTCATTTCTTCTACTACAAGCTTTTGGTAGTTACCATGAGGCAAGAAACAAATATCTACACTATCTGGTTTTTTAGCTACTGGTAAATCATATTCAGCAGCTAGTTTACGTGTTTCAGTTTTACATTGTCCACCTAGTGGGAACATAAGATGACTCAAAATTCGTTGGTTCATATTGTACATAACATAACTTTGATCTTTGGTAGGATCAACGCCTTTATGTAATTCATATAAACCTGTTTCTTCATTATAATTAACCTGTGCATAATGACCAGTAACCATATGTGTGGCCCCAAGTTCAAGAGCACGATTGAGCATCAAATCAAATTTGATATTTTTATTACAGAATACACAAGGATTTGGTGTGCGACCATAGGCATATTCTTTTACGAAGTAATCTACTACATTATCGTAGAATACATCACGAGCATCAATAACATGATGCTCAATGCCAAGAAAATCACACATCTTCTTAGCATCTGTTACAGCGAGGGGCACTGAATCATAAGGTGTACCACTCACCCACAGCCATAGGGTAATACCAAATACTTTATAGCCTTGTTTTAGTAGCATTGCAGCCGTTAAAGAACTATCTACGCCACCACTCATAGCTACAGCGATAACTTTTTCCATACTTTCTCCTTTTAATGATCTCTTGATCATAAAACTAATCAGGGTGAAAGCCTGACGTGTAAAACACTAGTTCGGTGTAAAAGTCCGAGTAGTATTGCTATGAAATTATAGCAACTTATATTATAGCCTAGAATTAGGTACATTGAAAAGATTTGAAATAAAAAGAATCCCTTTCATCAAAAGAAAGAGATTCTAATTATTATCTATGTTTTAGTAATTCTTCTGCAGCACCTAAAATACCTAGCATGGAATGTTCAAATACTAAGCCACCTTGCATGAAAATCGTATACGGAGGACGAACAGGCCCATCAGCACTTAATTCAATAGAAGAGCCTTGTACAAAGGTACCACCGGCCATGATAATTTTATCTTCGTACCCAGGCATATCACCAGGAATAGGATGTACGTGAGCATCTACCGGAGAATATGCTTGCATACCTACACAGAAGTGCTCCATTTCTTCTCCATTTTTTAGATTAATAGCTTGAATTAAATCATAGCGATCAGCATTTACCTTAGGGAAGACATCATATCCTAACAATTCACCTACTGCAGCCGTATATACAGCCCCTTTAAGAGCTTGTAATACTACATGAGGAGCCATAAACAAGCCTTGGAAGAATAAACGGTAACCAGGCGCATAAGAACCCATATGATCACCAAGTCCTGGAGCAGTCAATTGATAGGCTGCATCTTCAACTAAGTCTTCACGACCTACGATATAGCCACCTGTTGGTGCTAAACCACCCCCTGCATTCTTAATGAGAGAACCAGCCATAATATCTGCACCTGCTTCTAAAGGCTCTTGAAGCTCTGTAAACTCACCATAGCAATTATCTACAAAACAAATCGTATTAGGATTTTTAGCTTTTACAGCATCTACAATAATTTTAATATCAGCAATAGATAATGGTTCGCGCGTACTATAACCACGAGAGCGTTGAATCACGACCACACGCGTATTATCATTAACAGCATTAACAATGGCATCTACATCATAAGTATTATCTTTCAAAGGTACCTCAGTATAGGTAAATCCCTTTTCTACGAGAGACCCACGCACTTTACGGGATGCACCGATAACAGATTGCATCGTATCGTAAGGTGCCCCTACTGCATAGATAAATTCAGCCCCTTTTGAACCATTCCCCATTAAAGAAATCAAAGTTGTTGCTAGTGCATGTGTGCCAGATACAAAATGAGGACGAACAATAGCTTTTTCACCTTTAAATACATAGGCGAATACTTCGTCTAACTTCTCACGGCCCACATCGTTATAACCATAACCAGTAGTACCTGTAAAATGATAATCAGAAACTTGGCACTCTTTAAATGCTTCTAATACTTTTTTAGTATTGGCTAACGCAATAGGTTCAAACTTTTTAAATTCAGGTTCAGCCATCTCAAGGGCTTTACTACGTATTTCTTCTAATGTCATGCTAATCCTTCTCTACGAATTAATTCCATAGCTTTATTAAATATAAAATCTTTAGATGTATTATTATCAATATGAATCCATTCAATATATGGCATGCGCTTATACCAAGTGATTTGGCGCTTTGCAAAATGACGAGTGTTTTTCTTGATTAAAACTCTACATTCATCAAGGTTAATACTGCCATTTATATAGTCTACAACCTCTTTATAACCAATACCTTTAAAGGCTTGGCACTCAGGGTTTACACCAGACTTAACAAGCTCCTCAACTTCTTCAATTAAACCTGCATCAAACATCATATCAACCCGTAAATTAATGCGTTCATATAACTTATCTCGCTCTCTCATAAGACCAATAACAGGTCCTTTATAAGATACACCATCTTTTGTCTGATTACGTAACGAATCTACATCGCCATGATGCAATATTTCAATAGCTCGATATAAACGATGCTTATCACTATATTGAATTTCTATATTATGTTCTTTACCTAAGGTGAAAGCATATTCTCGTAAACCATCAATACCTTTAGCATTAAATAGCTCATCTAGTTCTAACCGTAAACTTTCATCAGGCTTAACGTCATTAAAGTTATAGTTCTCTAATAACGATTGAACATATAACCCTGTACCACCAGACAGAATAGGTAGAATATTCCTGTCATTTAATCTACCAATTATCTCTTTAGCTTGATTTTGGAAAATAGATACTGAATAGGAATCATTTGGTTCTAATATATCGATAAGATGATGTTTCACACGGTTAAGTTCATCCACCGATGGTTTAGCGGTACCAATATTGAGTTGTTTATATACTTGGTAAGCATCACCAGAAATAACCTCAGCATGTAGATGTTCTGCTAAATCCAAGGTAAGATCTGTTTTACCTACCGCCGTTGGTCCAACAATGGTAATTAAGGGATTCACATTAACTCCTTCATATATACACCATAGCCTATACGACTATATTTTCCACCCACCCATTGATGGGGTGGATAGTTTTGAAAGACCGAACTAAATGGTCGTTCTTTAATAATAACACCATAAGTGGCTACACGCATAGCCTGTGCCATGATTTTATCATCTATATGACTTTCCACAGTATGTCCTCGAAGAGGTTTGAATTGAGGACTTTCCTCTACAGGAACTTCAAACATAGGATCAAAATAAATGATATCAATACTATTGTCAGGTAAATTTGGTAAATAGTGTTCAAAGGTATCGTGATTTACCTTAATGCGTCGTAATGCATTCGTTACACTATCATCACTATGAATATAATGAGCTAAACCATGACTAGTGGCAAGCCAAATAGGTAAAGACCCTTCTAGGCCAGTTATTTGAGCCTGTGGGTAACCATAACTCACTACAATACTGTCACTACCAAGACCAATTGTACAGTCTAAAAACGTAAATCTATCTCTATTAGATAATCCTTTTTTATCTAATATGACTTGTACCGCATTAATTAGATGATCAGCTTCACCGCGTTGTAAACGTAATATACGCAATTGAGCCATAGACAAATGAAAGGTATGTTGTTGATGTTCTGGGAAATGAATAGTTAATCCAGAACCAGCAAGAACCGCAATATATTCGCATCGATACTTACCGAATAAAGCAGGTATCGATGATTTACCTCGTTTTATATAGGTCATATGCATAGAGGAAGCCAATATTTTGGCTTCCTCTTGAATGGCCTCATTAGATTTTTGAGCTGTTGTTACAATATTCATATTAAGACCGTAAGAATAACTTACCTAATTCATCAGGCGTAAATTTTATAATCGTTGGACGACCATGAGGACATACGTACGGTTTTTCAGTACTAAATAAATCCTCAATTAAGGTAGTCATTTGATACATATTTAAATTATGACCTGCCTTAATGGCCCCTCTACAAGATGCATAAGCTAGCATTTCATGACGTAACTGAGCCTTAGTAGGCTGTTGATGTTCATGCAAGTAAGAGAATACATATTGGAGAATTTCAAAAGCCTTTGACTCTACTAAATCTACAGGAGCCCCTACTAATTTGATTTTCGTAGGACCACCTAACTCTACATCAAAGCCAAGATCAAGTAAGGTTTCTCGTTCTTCCTCTACCAAATTCATTTCATCATCTGTAGCCTCGTTATATTGAGGAACTAATATAGATTGCATTGGAATAGATTCAGAAGACTTACATAGCTTGTCATAACGGACACGTTCATGTGCAGCATGTTGATCTATAATATAGAGATCATCACCCTTTTTAGCCAAAATATAACAAGACGCAACTTGGCCCATAGGTAAGAATCCAGAGTTTTGTATAGTTCGTTCCTCACTATCTTGTTCACGTATATCTTGAGATAGAGACTTAAAACGTTCTATATCCTCTTTAGTATAACTAGTGTATTCCTTAGGAACAGCGTCGAAACTTTCATCTATAAAGGAAGATTGTTCAAAAGTAGCCTTTGGTGCAGGTGGTGTATATCCCTTAGCTTTAAGATTCTCTACAAACTGGGTAGTTTCGCCACGCATAACTTCGTACCCTTTAGTACGGCGACCACCAAATACTTTATCATAATCTACAGCAGTAGCTATATGTTCTGCAGATTGCATATCGTCGTGAACAACAGAAGGTGTTCTATAAGAATCATAGTTACTAGTTCCATTAGACATATTAGTATTGTCATCACTTTGGTTGATAGCCGTATTGTGAGTATTACTACTATCTTTTGATAATGACTCACTTATGCCCATATAGGCAGAAGACTCCCGTTCATATCGCTCATGAAGTGGATTATTGAGAGCATTTAAAATACCGTGATAAACGGCTTTAAATATAATCTTATCATCAGAGAATTTTACTTCACTCTTACGAGGGTGTACGTTAATATCAACCATTCCTGCAGGCACTGTAATATTTAGAACCACTAACGGATGACCATTTTTCGGTAATAGTGCATGGTATGCATTATCAATAGCCTTCATAATGGTTTTATCAGAAATAACACGGTTATTGACGATAATAGTTTGCCAAATTCTAGTACTTTTAAGAAGGGTCGGTTTACTCACTACACCATCGATATAAATAGAATCACTTTCGTAGGCAACAGTGAAAATATCATCCTTTGTTTTATATCCATATAATGCAGCTACCGTATCACCAATATTACCATTGCCAGGTGTAATTATAGCTACCCGATCATCTACGATAAGTTTAAAAGAAATATGTGGATTGCTAAGGGCAAGTTTGCCTACAATATCTTGAATTTTAGAAGATTCGGTACGCTCAGATTTCAAGAATTTGCGACGGGCTGGCGTATTGTAGAACAAATCTCTTATTTCAATAGTCGTACCTGGTGCAGCACCATAAGGAATACAATCGGTAAAAGTACCACCGTCAACAGTAATACGAGTTCCTAAATCAGAGTCTGCTTTTCGTGTAGTCAACGAGAAATGAGATACAGAGGCAATACTAGCCAATGCCTCACCACGGAAGCCTAGAGAAGCAATATCAAATAGATCCTCTACTTGTTGTATTTTAGAGGTGGCATGACGCAAAATTGCTAGGCGTGCATCCTCTTCCGTCATACCAATACCATTATCGGTAATCCGCATATAGGCTACACCACCATCGCCAATTTCAACCTCAATATTGGTAGCAGAAGCATCAATTGAGTTTTCGATGAGCTCTTTAATAACTGATGCGGGACGTTCCACAACTTCTCCAGCAGCTATTTTATTGATTGTGGTTTCATCCAATACATGAATGGTTGCCATTATTTCCCGCCTCCTTTACGAGCCTCCTCTTGTAGTTCATATAATTTATTTAATGCTTCAATCGGTGTCATGCTCATTACATCTACTTCTAGCAGACTATCGACCACTGAATGTGTAAATAAATTGCCTAATGGAGAATCATTAACTTGTTTAGTAACAGCCTTCACTACATTATTAGGTTGAGCTCCAATCACACGATTATTTAAATCACTAGTATCATGACTTTGGTCTTCCAGCGATTCCAAAATCACTTCTGCCCGTTTTAATACAGAGTTTGGTAAGCCTGCCAATCTAGCTACATGAATACCATAGCTTCGATCTGCACCACCTTTGATAATGCGGCGCAAGAAGGCAACATCTTTACCTTTTTCTTTAACAGCCACAGTGTAATTTTTTAGTTTACTATAGCTTTCCTCTAAACAAATCAGTTCATGGTAATGAGTAGCGAATAATGTCTTGCCGTGAATGTGTTTACAAATATGCTCTACTACAGCTTGGGCAATACTTAAACCATCAAAGGTACTCGTACCACGACCAATTTCATCTAAAATGATTAAGCTGTTATGTGTAGCATTCTCTAAAATATAGGCTACCTCTTTCATTTCTACCATGAACGTACTTTGGCCAGTAGAAATATCATCACTAGCACCTACACGTGTAAAGATACGATCTACTGGAGAAATAGATGCTTCACGGGCAGGAATAAAGGAACCGATTTGTGCCATAATCATCAAAATAGCAGCTTGACGCATATATGTTGATTTGCC
Organism: Veillonella sp.; assembly: GCF_018381775.1. GTDB lineage: Bacteria > Bacillota > Negativicutes > Veillonellales > Veillonellaceae > Veillonella. The sequence continues at coordinate 58,402 of NZ_JAGZRH010000003.1, forward strand.
GGCCATGTTAGGACCCGTAATGAGTAAGAATTCTTCATCATCATGATTTAGAACTATATCATTTGGTACAAAAACTTCACGCTTCAAGAATTTCTCAATTACAGGATGGCGACCATCTCGAATATTGATTTGACCATTCATTACGATAGTAGGACAAATATAATTCTCTTCGTAACCTACTAGTGCCAAAGAACACAATACATCAAGCTCAGCAAGAGCACGAGCTGTTTCTTGTACATCTTTAATGACAAGTTTTATATCATTTCGTAGCTGTTGGTATAATTCATACTCTAAAGCGATTATCTTGTCTTTAGCGCTAAGAATTTTGATTTCAAACTCCTTTAACTCAGGCGTAATATAACGCTCCGCGTTAGCTAAAGTTTGCTTTCGAATAAAGTAATCAGGTACTTGTTCAGATTTATTATGTGACACTTCAAAGTAATATCCAAAGACTTTATTATAACCAGTTTTAATTTTAGATAAACCGGTAGCTTCTTTGATATCTGCTTCCATCTTAGCTAGCCACTGCTCGCTATTAGTAGCTAAAGAACGTAGTTCATCTAAATCTGGATTAAAACCATCTTTAATGACGCGACCTTCTTTTAATGTCAATGCTGGTTGATCTGCAATAGCACGACATAATAAATCATAAATATCTTTATGGTCTTGAATGCGGTCATTAATAGACGTTAATGATAAACTTGCACATGTACTTAAGAGGTTTTTAATGTCAGGTAAAACAGCTAATGATTCGCGAAGTGCTGTTAAATCTCTAGGTGAAACAGAACCAGTTTCCACACGACCTACAATACGTTCAAAATCATAAATACAATCTAGTAAGCTACGGATATTAGACCGCTCTGCTCCACGTGTAATGAGTTCTGCCACGGCAGCTTGTCTACGTTGAATTTGATTTACATCAGTCAACGGACTTTCAAGCCATTGCTTTAATAGGCGCGCCCCCATTGGTGTTAATGTGCGATCAAGTACATCAAGTAATGTACCTTTTTGACCACCATCACGTAAGTTATGAGTAATTTCTAAATGGCGCAAAGAAGATGTATCTAAAATAAGACGATTACCTACACTCAATTGATGAACATAATTAATATGGGAAATTTCAGACTTAATAATTTCTTCTAAATATAGAAGCATATACCCTAATGCTTCCCATACATCCTCTTCCATAAGGCCTAAATCACCAAAGTGAGTAACTGCTTTTTCCGCGACCTCTCGTTGTGTATGATATGTACTAAACGGAGATAATACAATATTGCTGAATTGATTATCCATAAAGTCTTTTATATCTTGCGGTAATACAGTTCCTTCAGGCAATATAATTTCACTTGGACGATACATGCTGAGCGCATCAAACATATCACTTCGTTTTTCACAATCAGTAGTACGATGCCAAATAACCTCCCCAGTAGATACATCTGAAAATACAAGTATCCATGCATCTTTTACCATGTAAAATAATGATAAAAAGTTGTTTGACCGTGCATCATTACCATTTTCAGTCATTACAGTTCCCGGTGTAATAACTTTAATAACGTCACGCTTAACGATACCCTTGACTGCTTTGGGATCTTCTAATTGTTCACAAATAGCAACCTTATAACCTTTTTTTACCAATGTTTCTATATAACTTTCAGCAGCATGAAAAGGAACGCCACACATTGGTGTGCGTTCCTCATCTCCTGTTGGGCGACCGGTTAAGGTTATATTAAGTTCACGAGATGCAATTAATGCATCATCATTAAATAATTCATAAAAGTCACCTAAACGAAAGAACAGTAATTCTTCAGAATACCTAGATTTAATATCTAAATACTGCTCCATCATAGGTGTTTGCTTTTTTGCCATACTTACCCCTTTTGTATTGTACCGTAGCAAACCCAAGTTTGTGCTTTATCAATATATGCTGGTACTGTTTCACCAATTGATAAAGAATCGTCTTTCGGGAATAACACCATTTTATTCCCCGAAGTACGACCAAACCACATATCTTCATCGCGAGGACTTGGCCCCTCTACAATAATATCAAACACTTGCCCTTCCATAGGTTTATTTAGTTCATAAGAGATTTCATTTTGTACGTCCATCAATGTTTGTAAACGCACGCGTTTAACCTCTTCCGGAACTTGATCATCCATAGTCGCTGCTGGCGTACCAGAACGTTTAGAATAGATGAAAGTATACGCCATATCATAACGTACATCTTTCAATAATTGTAATGTAGCTTGGAAATCTTCCTCTGTTTCCCCTGGGAAGCCTACAATAATATCTGTAGTAACTACTACATCTTTAATCTTCTCACGACAGTAGGAAAGTAATTCTTTATAATGCTCTACTGTATAGTGTCGATTCATCTTTTTAAGAATGCGATCTGATCCAGATTGAATTGGTAAATGTAAGTGTGTAACAATGTTAGAAGAACGACCAAGGGCATCTATCATAGATTTACTCATATCTTGAGGATGACTTGTCATATAACGAATACGTTCAATACCTGGAATACCATCGAGAGCGTCTACTAATGTACCAAAATCTGTACCATCTTTAAAATCTAAGCCATAAGAGTTTACATTTTGCCCCAATAAAGTGATCTCTTTAAACCCTTTTGCCCCTAGTTCAGTTACTTCTTTTACGATGGCCTCTACAGGACGACTAATTTCTCTACCACGAACGTGAGGAACGATGCAGTACGTACAGAACTTATTACAACCATTCATAATTGGCACCCAAGCATAGAATGTACCATTTGGCTTCGCTTCTAATTCAGGAAGTACAGTATTATCCATATCTACACTAATTTGATGTGTATGTCCCCGTTGTACCTCTTCAATCATTTCATTAATATGTTGAATATTATGAGTCCCTAAGACAATATCAATATGAGGAGCGCGCTTAAACATTTCAGCTTGATTCTTTTGTGCCATACAACCCGTAACAGCAAGAATCAAGTTTTTATTTTTTCTCTTTAGTCTCATTAGCTCACCTATGCGGCCATAGACTTTAGTTTCTGCATTCTCACGCACTGCACAAGTATTTAATAAAATTAAATCTGCAGTTTCCACGTCCTCTGTCGGCGTATACCCAACAGATTCTAGCTGATGCGATAAGCGCTCAGAATCGGCAGTATTCATTTGACAACCATAGGTGTAAATATAATAAGACTTCATTCTAACTCCTATACTTTAACAATCTTACGTTTAGTTTCAATAATATTTTTAACTTTTATGGACATCCGTTCAATAGACATACCTGTAATGTATTCAATCTCATTGCGTACAGATTTTTGTACTTGTTGCATTAATGTTTTTACAGGATAACCATGTTCAATAACAACAGCCATATCTACAACGAGACCATTTTGGCCTTTATCACCTTTTTTGAAAGAAATAACACTGGAATCATCAACACCAGCTACTTTTTTTAGGCCATTACGAATTAATTTGATGATTACATCATCATCAAAGGTAAGTCGACCATAATAACTGAAAGCAGGACGCACTACAGAACGTTCAAAGCCTTCAGAACCAATTTGTCCTAATGTATCTTGATCTTGTTTTTTCAAGGTACGACGACGCCACATCGTTTTAATTGGATCAATTAAATACCCTCTAAAGTGAGGTTTTAATTCCATTGTTGGTACTGGAATAATATGTTTACCTTCTTTTAGACGAGCATGTTGAGCCTTTTCGATCTCCTTTGGCGTAGCAACATCTTCAATACGAATATATCGATCAGGATCTTGTAGTCCTAATGCTTTTGTAATTTTCTTAACCATGTTATCAGATGTACCAATAATCATGAGTTTATTAGGATTAATTTTATCAAGTTGTTCCCGAACAGATTTTACTTGCACTTCATCTTGGAAAATAGCGCGGCGAACTGCTTTTAATCGACTAGATTCCTTCTTAGCAGAAAAACCTGCTACGATTTTATTATCATGAATTAAGATACCATCATCTATAATACATTCAATTTGATTTTCATGAGCCACTACGAGCGCACGATGGCTTTTACCAGTGCCACTACTACCTACAAATGCGATGACTTCCATAGCCTACCTCATCGTTTATAACAAACTAAGAAATTCTGATACATCTTGTCCAGATACTAAATAATCACCAAAATTATCTGGTTCTTTTCCTGGAATTCCATGGTAATCAGAACCACCAGTAATAAAGAGTTTATGCTGTTTAGCTAACGCTTTATATCGTTCTACATCTTCGTCATTATGTTTTGAATGATACACCTCTATACCATCAAAATCAAAATCTAACATTTCTAGCACATATTCATCACTGGAAACTAGTTTAGGATGTGCCATAACGGCAAAACCACCAGCTTTATGAATAATATCAATAATATGTTGAACCTCAACTTTCACCTTTGGCACATAGCAAGGACTGTCCTTACGAAGAATTCCTCTAAAGACTTCATTAACATCCTTAGCATATCCACCATCAATTAAAAGTTTACCAATATGTGGCCGTCCATAAGCTTTAGTATCAGGAAATTGTTTGATTAATTCTTCTTTTGTAATTTGATATCCTTCGCTATTACAGCGTCTTATCATTTCATCGACACGTTCTTCACGTTTTCGTTTAAAGAACGTAATAAAATCATTTAACTCTTTATTATTTTCATCAAAACAATATCCTAAAATGTGAATAGATTTATCTTTATAATCAGCACTAAATTCACAGCCGTTTATAATTTTAATCGTTTTATTAGGATCTAATTCACGTTGAGCAGTACGCAATGCTTTAATGCCATCAATTTCATCATGATCAGTTAAAGCCATCATAGACACATGGCAATCTAAGGCATGACGCAATAATTGCTTTGGCGTTTCAATACCATCAGAATAAACGGAATGCATATGAAAATCTACAAGCATATAATACCTCCCATTACAAATATCCTATCCTTTAATTATGACTGATTTAGTCTATTAATTCAAGTTTAGAAAGAAAAATTGCGACCCTAATGAGCATTCACTAGAATCGCAATTGTATTATAAGTTTTGAAGTAATTCTTTTACTTTTGTAGCTACAGAATCAATAGCACATGGAAGCGCCTCTCCAGACTTACGAATTTGAATTTCTACTTCATTATTTTCAAGTGTATTTTTACTTACTGTAATACGAAGTGGATAACCAATTAAATCAGCATCCTTAAATTTAACGCCTGCACGATCTTTACGATCATCGAGCAATACATCTACACCCGCCTCTTGTAATGCAGTGTAAATAGTTTGACTTGTAGACATCAAAGCTTCATCTTTTGCATTAATCGGTACAATAACGGCTTCAAATGGAGCAATGGAACGAGGCCAAATAATACCATTTTCATCGTGGTATTGCTCAATAGCTGCAGCTAATGTACGAGATACACCGATACCATAGCAGCCCATAATCATTGGATTAGGACGACCATTTTGATCTAAAAATGTAGCTTGTAATGCTTCAGAATATTTAGTACCCAATTTAAATACTTGACCTACTTCAATACCCTTAGCATGTTCTAATGCACCACCACATTTAGGACACACATCATCCTTAGTAATCAAGCGAATTGGAGCAACAATAATATCTTCTACATTAAAGTCACGCTTAGGATTGATATTAACATAATGCGCATCTTTTTTATTGGCACCGCCACAAACATTGTAAGTTTCCATAACAGATTCATCCACAACAATAGCAAACTCCTCTGTTTGTTTTAATCCTACTGGACTAATAAAACCAGCTGTTAAGCCAACTTTTTCTAATTCTTCAGGTGTAGCCATTTCTGGCTCTACAGAACCAAGAACTGCATGTTGGACTGCCACTTCATTTACTTCATGATCACCACGAACAATTGCTAATACAACTTTACCATCAATGGAGAATACAACAGCTTTAATCGTTTTTTCTAATGGTAAATTTAACATATCGGCAACAGCTTCAATAGTGCTTGCATTTGGAGTATCAACAACAGATAACTCTTGAAGAGCTTCCTCTGCTTGCTTCATAATGCCAGGCTTACCGATTTCGATATTGGCAGCGTAGTCGCATTTAGTACAATATACGATATCAGCTTCACCTGCTTCAGCAATTGCCATAAATTCATGTGTTCCACTACCGCCGATGGCACCACTATCAGCTTCTACAGGACGGAATGTAAGACCACAACGCGTAAAAATACGTGTATATGCATCATACATAGATTTATAAGATTCGTCTAAACCAGCTTCATCTACATCAAAAGAATATGCATCTTTCATAATAAATTCGCGGCTACGCATCAAACCATAACGAGGACGACGTTCATCACGGAATTTACTTTGAATTTGATATAAATTTACTGGCAATTGACGATAAGAATTAATTTCGTTTTTTACGAGGGTCGTGATCATTTCTTCATGAGTAGGTCCTAAGCAGAACTCATTATCATGACGGTCATTAATACGCATCATTTCTGCGCCATATGCATTCCAACGGCCAGACTCTTTCCAAATTTCTGCAGGTTGTAAAATAGGCATCATAATTTCTTGAGCACTAGCACGATCCATTTCTTCACGTACAATGGCTTCAATTTTTTTTATACTTCTCCACCCCAATGGCAAAAAGCTATACAAACCATTTGCAGTTTTACGCATAAAACCAGCGCGAAGCATAAGCTGTTGGCTAACTACATCAGCGTCAGATGGAACCTCACGCAATGTAGGTGCATATAATTTAGTGGCTAACATAAAGACTCCTCATTTAAGTTTTCTAAATATTGATCAATTTCTCTAAATAATGTATCGACTAATTCAGCTTCTGGTACAGTCTTGATAACTTCACCCTTTCGGAAAACAATACCTTGACCATTACCACCAGCAATACCAAAATCAGCTTCACGAGCCTCCCCTGGTCCATTTACGACGCAGCCCATTACAGCTACCTTAATTGGTGCTTTAATAGATGCTAATCGTTCCTCTACAATGCCAGCCATATCAAATAAATTAACTTGGCAACGACCACAGGTAGGACAAGATATCATAGTGGCACCAAAGTTTCGTAAGCCTAAGCTACTTAAAATACTACGACCTACTTCGATTTCATGAATTGGATCTCCTGTTAAAGATACACGCAATGTATCACCGATACCATCGAGTAATAAAGAGCCAATCCCCATAGCAGATTTAATAGTACCTTGTTTAATAGTACCTGCTTCGGTAACACCTAAATGTAATGGATAAGGAATTTTATCGGATAATTTACGATAAGCTTCAACCATTAAAGGGACTTCTGTAGCTTTAATAGATAATTTCATTTGACGGTAGTCTAATTTCTCTAGAATTCTTACGTGTTCTAAAGCAGTTTCTACCATGCCGTCTGCTGTAGGATGACCTCCATGAGCATCGAGAATATGCTTTGGTAAAGAACCTGCATTAACACCGATACGAATTGGGATTTGTTTAGGTTTAGCCTTTTCAATAACGGCTAATACTTTATCTTCGCCCCCAATATTACCAGGATTAATGCGCAAGCCATCAACATTATTTTCAATAGCTTCTAAAGCTAATCTATAATCAAAGTGTATATCGGCAATCAGTGGAATAGAAATGCCAGCTCTAACGGCTTTTAAAGCCTTTGCAGACTCCATTGTAGGAACAGCAACGCGAACTAATTCACAACCAGCCTCAGCTAAACGATTAATTTCAGCAATCGCCTTTTCCGTATGTACCGGATCAGTAGTAATCATAGATTGAATACTTACCGGTGCATAATCACCAATTTTAACTGTACCTACATAGATACCATTTGTTGGTTTACGTACAATCATTGTAATCTCCCATCTGCCTTATAGTAATCGGAAAATATCCTGAGTCGTTACATATAAGAACAATGCTACCATTAAGGCAACACCAACCATTTGAATATACATGAGAGCTTTAGCAGGTAATCTGCGGCCTGTTATAGCTTCAGCTAAAATAATAATCAAATGACCACCATCTAATACAGGTAGTGGTAAAAGATTAATAACCCCAAGATTAATACTAAGGAATGCAGCAAAACTTAATAATGGTGCAAAGCCAGATTGAGCAATGGTGCCAGCCATTTGTGAAATTCCAACGGGTCCAGATAATTCAGCAGCTTGAGTGCCACGAATCATATCATACAAACCGCTGAGCATAGCAACTATGGTTTGTCCTGTACGGCTAACAGCAAGGCTTATAGATTCGCCAATACTATAAGTTTCACGAGTAAAACTAGGATAAATACCAATTTTGACACTATCTTGTTCTAGTTTAGGTATTACTGTAGTTTCTACAGATTGTCCATCACGTTCTACAACGACAGTTACACCATGATTGGCTGTACCTTGTAAACTAGGACGAATGTCATCCCAAGTAGTAATTTTTTTGCCATCAATAGTAATAATCCTATCGTTAGCTTGTAAATGAGCCTGTTCAGCGGCGCTACCAGAAATGATATTGCCAATAACAGGTTCATTTGTATAGGTAAGATTACCTACAGTCACATTAAGGCCAAAGAAAATAACAATGGCCAATAAAAAGTTAAATACAGCACCTGCAGAAATAACAATAAATTTCTTCCACGCAGATTTATTATAGAAGGAGCGCTCATTTAGAGGCTCATCAGGACTCATGCCCGCAATACGGTTAAAGCCACCAAGAGGAATGATACGAATAGAGTATAGTGTCTCCCCTTTTTGTACCTTAAATATAGCAGGACCAAAACCAATGGCAAATTCGTCTACTTGCATACCTGACATTTTTGCTGTAATAAAATGGCCTAATTCATGAATAAACACGATTAAACCAAATACAAATATTGTGGCTAATGCCGTAGTCATATATACTCCTATACCATCAATGATGTGGCCTTTTCACGAGCCCATCTATCGATGGATAATAAATTGTCTAATGTAAAGTCATCTTCAGGTCCCATAGATTCAAGGACTGATGTAACGACTTTATAAATATCTCCAAAGGCGATTTTATCATCTAAAAATGCATAAACTGCAGTTTCATTTGCAGCATTAAACACAGCTGGTTTAAAACCGCTTGCTCGGCCCACTTCATAAGCAAGACGAAGAGCCGGGAAATCATCATATCGAGGTGGCAAGAATTCTAATTGTAAAACCTTTGAAAAATCAAGGTGATTCATATGTAAAGTTTCACGTTTAGGATATGTCAAAGCATACTGAATAGGCTCTCTCATATCAGGATTACCCATTTGTGCTAAGATAGCCCCATCCTTCATACGGATCATTGAATGAACAATGCTTTGTGGATGTACCACTACGTCAATATGATCAAAATCAAAACCAAATAGCCAATGGGCTTCAATTACCTCTAAGCCCTTATTAAATAGAGATGCAGAGTCAATCGTAATCTTGTTGCCCATATTCCAAGTTGGATGACGTAGGCAATCAGCAGCTGTAGCAGTTTGAATTTTATCAGAGTCCCAAGTGCGTAAAGGGCCACCAGAAGCAGTAACAATCAAGGAATCAACATTCTCGCGATTTTGCCCTTCTAAACACTGGAATATTGCGCTATGTTCACTATCAATAGGTAGAATTTGTACGCCATACTCTTTTGCTAACGATGTAATCAATGGTCCACCAGCAACTAATGTTTCCTTATTAGCTAGACCTATAGTCTTACGTTTCTTTATAGCCTCTACAGTAGGTTCAATACCTGCAGCACCAACAATAGCAGTAACAACCATTGTAGCTTCTTGAATCGTTGCTGCCGCAATGAGTGCTTCCTTACCGCCCACAAGTTTTGTAGGACCCGTATAGCGTCCTTGTAGTTCTTTAAAAGCACTTTCATCAACTAGACCGGCTACTAATGGCTGATATTCTTTAATTTGTTTTTCTAAGAGGTCAATATTATGATGTGCCACTAAGGCAACCACCTTGAATTGATCTGGATGTTGAGACACCACATCTAGTGTCTGTGTACCGATTGAGCCAGTACTGCCAATAATACTTAGGTATTTCATAAGCTTACCTCTATTAGATTAGAACGAGAATAGTAATATATAAATTAATGTAATAGGTGCCGTAAATAACAAGCTATCAAACCGATCCAATACACCGCCATGACCTGGTAATAAGGTACCAGAATCTTTCACATTACATAATCGCTTAATCTTTGATTCAAATAAATCACCTAATGGTGCAAGTATACCACTAATCATTCCAACGTGAATGCCCATCCACCATGGAATACCAACGATATACGAAAATGCTGCGCCTGTAATGATACAGCCTACAAAACCACCAATAAAACCTTCTAATGTTTTATTAGGACTAATTGACGGTACAATCTTACGTTTACCAAAGGCACGACCTGAAAAGTAAGCAAAAGTATCACTAGCCCACGTAGTAAATAATAATAACCAAAGTGTAATTGTTCCCCAGTTATGTAGTTCAAATGGCATTGATAAAGACATGTAAATAGAATCATGACGAATCATGAGCAGAGAAATCATGCCAATACCAACGTATAGTAAACCAAATAAGCTAAAGGATACGCTAGCCATAGAATATTTATTTGCACCAAATGTACATAACATATAATTGGCAAATAAACTTAATACTAAAATAGCTATAGCTAGAATATATTGATGACATGCGAAGGCAAGCATCAATAATAATATACTGATGTAACCCCATATAATGGACATGCGTACATGTTTAGCCTTACCGAGCAAAACAAACTCACGCCACCCTAATAGGGCTAACAGCGTAATAAGAACATCATATACTGGTCCGCCTAACGTAATGGCCCCTAAGGCAATAATAAAACCTATAACAGCGGTAATAACACGTGTTTTTAACATTTTTTATTCCTCATCACGTAAGCCACCAAATCGGCGTTCCCGTTTTTGATATGCTGCAACAGCCTCTAATAATGTTTCTTTAGTGAAATCTGGCCAATGTAAATCAGTAAACCAGAATTCAGCATAAGCTAGCTGCCACAATAAAAAGTTACTAATTCTAAAATCACTACTTGGACGAATCAATAAGTCTACATCACTAAACTCTTTAGTAAATAATTGAGAGCTTACATAGTCTTCTGTAATATCGTCTGTAGTAATAGATCCATCTACAACAGAATTGGTGATGTTGCGGATAGTCCTAACTATTTCATCACGCCCACCATAGTTAATAGCTAACTGTAAAGTAAGGCCTGTATTATTCTGAGTTAATAATTCTGCATCGCGAATAATCTTTTGAAGCTCCTCTGAAAGAGCACCAATATATCCAATAAAGCGAATGCGGACATTATGTTCATGCATATACTTAACATTATTGTTTAAGTATTCTTTTATGAGAGCCATAAGTAAAGAAACTTCCTGTTCAGGACGCTTCCAGTTCTCTGTGGAGAAACCATATACCGTAAGAGCTCTAATTCCAATCTCATCTGCACCGATAACAATCTGCTTTAATACATCGGCTCCTGCACGGTGCCCCATAGATCGTGGCATCCCTCTTCTTTTAGCCCAACGACCATTGCCATCCATAATAATAGCAACATGTTTTGGTATCGCATTACTGTCAATATCAGGCGTATCAGATGGTTTACGGTTAAATAATTTCTTTAGCATAGTCTACCTCGATAGAATTTCCGAAGTCGCTGGCAATCATTGGTCTATACACTAGTATATGTAAACACTCATCAACCTTGGTAATACGTGCTACATAAAGTCCTTTATCGGCAATATCAAAAAAGCGATTAAAGGATCCCCCAATCATTACCTTAAAAGGAATATGGGCAGCTTGCAAACGAGACTTTGCAAGCTGCCATGGCATTCCAATAAGGCTATTAGAATCTAACATTATACTTCTAATACGTCCTTTTCTTTTACTGCTTTTAACTCATCAATCTGCTTAATTTTAGCATCTGTAAGTTTTTGGATTTGATCTAAACCGTCTTTAGCATCATCTTCAGTAATTGTTTTAGCTTTTTCTTCTTTTTTCAATGCATCATTTACATCGCGACGAATGTTACGTACTGCAACTTTAGCATCTTCAGCTTTTTTATGAACAACTTTAACGATTTCTTTACGGCGCTCCTCAGTTAATTGAGGAATAGTTAAACGAATTTGAGCACCATCATTACCTGGGTTTAAACCAAGATCGGACTGTAAAATTGCCTTTTCAATGGCACCAATCATAGTTTTATCCCAAGGTGCAATTACAATCATGCGAGGCTCAGGTACAGAGATATTCGCAACTTGGTTAATTGGAGCAGGGCTACCATAATAATCAACCATTACTTTATCAAGCAATGCTACACTAGCACGGCCTGTACGAATAGATGCGAATTCATGTTTTAAAGCCTCAATAGACTTATTCATGCGTTCTTCTGCTTGTTGTAACAATTCTTTAATTTCCATTTGAATTATTCTCCTCGAACAATGGTACCAATCTCTTCACCTTTAGCGGCTTTTGTAATGTTACCTGGAATGTCCATGCTAAATACGATAATAGGAATATTGTTATCTTTACATAAAGTTGTGGATGTTGCATCCATAACCTTTAATTCTTTTGTAATGATATCATTATATGTTAATTCATCAAATTTAACGGCATTAGGATTCGTTTTAGGATCAGAATCATATACACCGTCAGCAAATTTCTTCGCCATCAGAATTGCATCTGCTTCAATTTCAGCAGCGCGCAATGCAGCAGTCGTATCTGTAGAGAAATATGGTTTACCAAGGCCAGCACCGAAGATTACGATACGTTTTTTCTCTAAGTGACGAATGGCACGACGACGAATATAAGGTTCTGCAATTTCTTGCATTTCGATAGCAGTTTGAACGCGAGTATCTACGCCTGCTTGTTCTAATGCATCTTGCAATGCTAAGGAGTTCATTACTGTTGCTAGCATACCCATATAGTCAGCTGTAGCACGATCCATACCTTGGTTACTACCAGCTAATCCTCTCCACAAGTTACCGCCACCAACAACAATTGCGATTTCTAAATCAGTGGATTTTGCTAAAGCAGCAATTTCTTTTGCAAATTCTTCAACAACATCAGGGTTAATACCAAAACCTTGTTCACCCGCTAATGCTTCACCACTCAACTTCAAAACAATACGTCTAAAGTTTCTCTTTGCCATGTGTTTACTCCTCTATTGCAAAATAAGAGAACACTGTACGGTGTTCTCTTATTATTTCTTAATTATTTACCAACAGATGCCATTACTTCAGCTACGAAGTCATCTTGGCGTTTTTCAATGCCTTCGCCCAAACCGTAGCGAACAAAACGACGTACGTTGATGTTTTCACCGATTTTTGCAATATTTTCATTAATGATATCTGTAACTGTTTTGTCACCATCTTTAATGAACGCTTGTTCTAATAGGCAATTTTCTTTATAGAATTTTTCAATACGGCCATTAACCATTTTTTCCAAAACAGCTTCAGGTTTTGGTTTACGGCCTGCTTTAACGTCTTCTTCAGCTTCTGCTTTAGCTTGTTCCAATAATACTTGTTTTTCGTGTTCGATTACTTCAGCAGGAACTTCTTCACGGTTCAAGTATGTAGGGTTTACAGCTGCGATTTGCATAGCGATATCGCGTGCCAAGTTTTGGAAATCATCGGTTTTAGCAACGAAGTCAGTTTCACAGTTAACTTCAACTAAAACGCCGATACGACCACCAGCATGAATGTAAGATTGTACTACGCCTTCAGCTGCAATACGACCAGCTTTTTTAGCTGCAGCAGCCAAACCTTTTTCACGAAGAAGGTCAACCGCTTTATCGATATTACCGTCAGTTTCAACCAATGCTTTTTTTGCATCCATCATACCTGCGCCAGTCATGTCGCGCAATTCTTTTACCATAGCAGCAGTAATTGCCATTATTTGTTCCTCCTAGTACTAATTAAGGTAAGGATATAGTCCTTACCCTAATTATATATGTTATAGATTTATCTTTCAAATGCTAATCAGAAATGATTAAGTATCTTAGCAGAATTATTCTGCAGCTTCAGCACCATCCAAAGATTCGCCTTGACGACCTTCAAGAACAGCATCAGCCATTTTACCAGCCAATAATTTCACAGCACGGATAGCGTCATCATTTGCTGGGATTGGGAATTCTACTTCATCAGGGTCGCAGTTAGTGTCAACTGTTGCAACAACTGGAATACCCAATTTTTTAGCTTCTGCAATAGCGATTTTTTCTTTTTTAGGATCAACTACGAAAAGAGCACCTGGCATTTTAGGCATATCTTTGATACCGCCAAGGTATTTTTCCAATTTTTCCATTTCATGACGAAGACCGATAACTTCTTTTTTAGGCAATACTTCGAAAGTACCATCTTCTGCCATAGCTTCCAATTGTTTTAAACGTTTAATACGAGTTTCAATTGTTTTGAAGTTAGTCAACATACCGCCCAACCAACGTTCGTTAACGAAGAACATGTTAGCGCGGATAGCTTCTTCTTTAATAGCTTCTTGAGCTTGTTTTTTAGTACCTACGAACAAGATTACTTCGCCTTGGGAAGCAACTTCGCGTAAGAAAGAGTAAGCTTCTTCTACTTTTTTAACTGTTTTAGACAAGTCAATGATATAAATACCATTGCGTTCAGTGAAGATGAATTTCGCCATTTTAGGGTTCCATCTTCTAGTCTGATGACCAAAGTGTACACCAGCCTCTAATAATTGTTTCATTGATACTACTGCCATTGTGGCACCTCCTGTTAATTAACCTCCGCCGCTTCATCCTTCGGGTCACCCAAAATTAGGCACAGTACCGAAGTCCACCGACGTGCATATTTTTCATACTTGATAATTTTAACAAATAATTATTGTAAAAGCAAGCAAGGAGTGAGGATTTCTTTAAGAATCCATCACTCCTTATTTTAATTTAATGAATGAATCATCAATAGACTATATTAAAGCTTGTACTCTATATTGCTGATACAATATAAATCTTAATTATTGCGAATAGATTCAATCATATGTGCTCGATCATCAGCGCCAAATACAGCAGATCCTGCTACTAAAATAGTAGCACCTGCTCTTTTAATCGGGACACATGTAATATCATTAATGCCACCATCTACTTCAATAACTGCAGTTGTATTATCTACTGCCTCTAGTAGCATTTTAGCTTGTTTAACTTTTTTAATAGCATTTGGAATAAAAGATTGTCCACCAAAGCCAGGATTTACAGACATAATTAAAATCATGTCTAGATCAGCAGCCACATCCTCTAACAAGGACACTGGTGTACTTGGATTAAGTGCAACCCCTGCTTTCATGCCACATTGTTTAATATGTTGGATTAAACGATGCATATGTGGCACAGTTTCTTGATGAAATGTAAAATACTCTACACCAATCTTTGCAAATTCTTCTACATAGTCACCAGGATTTGTAACCATTAAGTGAACATCAAATGGTAATTGTGTATAAGGACGGATTGCTTTCACGATAGGTGCACCAAATGTTAGGTTTGGTACAAAATGACCATCCATAATATCAATATGCAATAAATCAGCTCCAGCTAATTCAATAGATTTTATTTCTTCGCTTAATGTTGCAAAATTTGCAGAGAGCATAGATGGTGCAATTTTAATCATTTTAAAACCTCTTTCGTTGACTTTCTATGTCATTACGTATAGACATATATGCATCATATCGTCCTTGATGAATATGGCCTGCATCTAAAGCATCTTTTATGCCACAAATAGGTTCATGCTCATGATAACAAGGATTAAATTTACATGTATCAACATAATTACTAAATTCAGGGAATAATGTAGGTAACCGTTCTAATGAAACATCGTTAAACTCAATTGCACTAAATCCAGGTGTATCCATAATAAAAGAATCTGAATCCAAACTATATAAAGAAGCATGACGAGTAGTATGTTTACCGCGCTTTATTTTGTCACTAACCTCACCCGTTTGGAATGCAAACTTAGGATCAACAGCATTTAATAGACTACTTTTACCAACACCAGAAGGGCCTGCAAAGGCAGTTACCTTATGCGCTAACACACGACGTAACTCATCAATACCTGTCATATTATATGTAGATGTCATCAATACTTCATAGCCGATAGATTTATAAAGCTTTACCATGGCTTCTGTATTTGGATCCATCAAATCACATTTGTTAATACATAATACAATCGGTATATCTGCATGTTCAATCATGACAAGCATTTTATTTAGTAAAAGCTCATTAATATCGGGTTCATGAGCAGCTACAACCAATACGACTTGATCAATATTAGCTACCGCAGGTCTAACCATGGAATTATGACGATCGAGGATGGACTCAACGAATCCATCCTCAGAAATCGTAACACGATCACCGACAAGTAAACTATAGCGACCTTTCTTTAATCTACCTCGAACTTTACATTCATGAACAGTACTTGCATCGTCTTGTACATAAAAGTAACCATTCATATTTTTGACAACAATACCTGTAATCATAATTCCCCTATAATGCTGTTTCTTGTACTAATGCACCATTGAGATAAACCTCAATGCGAACATTACCTACACCAGACACTTTTTTAACAATACGATCACCAGGTTTATTTGTATCATCGTAAATAACAGCAGAACCGTCATCATCTTTTACGACAATTTTTAGCTCTTGGTTTTTAGAGCCTGCCGGCACTGTAATATCTACCGTACCAGTAGTTTTATTACTACTGCTATCAGATTTTTTATCATCTTTCTTTTTGTCATTTTTATATTCAGTAGTTAGATTTACTGCAGTACCTTCATCAATTTCATCGCCAGCTTTTATGCTTTGTTCTGTTACAACAGATTTTTCCTCTACAGAACCAGCGACTTGATTAACACCAAGATGAGCATTACTCAATGTATCTCGTGCATCTTTTAAAGTCATACCAATGACATTTGGCATTTGAATCTTTTTAGCTTTTGCTTTATTTACAACGAGATCAATTGTTGTACCTTTAGAAACTTTAGAGTCACCAGATGGACTTTGAGCTATGATAACACCATCAGGTTTATTATCTACAGACTGTTGTGTTACTTTACCAACAACTAAACCAACATCTTTAAGTCGTTGTCGAGCTTGGTCTACTGTTAAACCAGACAAATCCGGTACTGTAATATCACCAACACCTTTAGATACAACAAGGTGAATTGTACGTTGTTCTTTAACCTTTTCTCCTGCACCTGGTGTTTGAGAAATAACTTGACCAGCTGGTACATCAGGATTAGTAACCTCGCTTGTAGAAACACGCAAATGTTTATCTTCTAAAATATTTTTAGCTACAGAAACTTGTTTACCCACAACATTAGGTACATCTACAGTTGTGTTACTCCAGAAATTACCATAACTCAAGAAGGCACCTAAGAAGGCTACTAAAAAAATTACGGCAGCCCCTAGGACGATATATTTTTGTGGGATAGATGCTATTTTACTTAACATGCTCTTCTTTTTACCCTCATCTTTTTGCTCTTCTTGAATATCACTGAAATCCTCAAGTGCTTCAGGATCAACAGCTGGAATCATTTGAGTTGCAAAATCATATGGTTCATGACGTTGAGTTTTACCCATTGTAAAGCCTTGAGACAATCGTAAATCACTTATCATGTCAGAAATAGAATCAAAACGATCTGTAGGGTTTTTAGATAATGCCTTCATTACGACAGCTTCTAAAAGCGGTGGGATTGAAGGATTATATCGAGTTGGAGGAGCTACTTTTTCACGTACATGTTTTAATGCTACTGCAATTGGAGTCTCCCCTTCAAAAGGAACTCTACCTGTAAGCATTTCATATAAAACTACGCCTAAAGAGTAGATATCAGTATTACCATCTACTGGTTTTCCACTGGCTTGTTCAGGTGATAAATAGTGAGCAGAGCCTAAAATTGAATTCGTGTACATAACTGTATTAGTAGCATTCATAGCTCGAGCAATACCAAAGTCAGTTACTTTTACACGCCCCGTACGAGTAATAATGACATTATGAGGTTTAATATCACAATGCACTATTCCCATCGTATGCGCGTGTTCTAACCCCTCTGCGATAGCAATAGTGAATTTTACAGCCTCGTCTATGGATAGTCTTCCATGTCGCGTTATATATTCTTTTAATGTTTCACCATCTACATATTCCATAATGATATAGTGTAAATCTTGATCAAACCCTACATCATACATATTTACAATATTAGGATGATTTAGTTTGCCCGCCGCTTGTGCTTCTCGTTTAAAACGCGTAACAAACTCATCATCATTAGCAAAGTTAGCATGCAATACTTTAATTGCTACTTGTCTACCTAATAAGGTATCTTCTCCAAGGTATACGTCAGCCATTCCGCCAACGCCAATTTTATCAACAATTCGGTAGCGGTTATCTAGAAGTATACCTTTTATATTCATAGTACTCATTATTTCTCCATTTCTAGATTAGATTGTTCCCACCACAATGGTCACATTATCTCCTGCTCCGACATCATATACGGCTTCCATCAATGATTCTACAACCTTCATATCATCATTATTAGATTGTAATGCACTAGCAATAACATCATCTGATACATAACCACATAGTCCATCAGTGCAAAGTAAAATACGATCACCTGGAAGAATAGATTCTACACCACTATCAACCTCTAAAGTATTATCAACCCCAACTGCACGGGTCAATAAGTTTCGTTGAGGGTGATTTAGCATTTCATCCTTTGTAATCTCTCCAGCAGTTAATAATTCTTGTACCATAGAATGATCTGTAGTAATTTGTCGTAAAAGACCATCTCTATATACATACAAACGACTATCACCAACACTTGCCCAGTATAATTGGTCACCATTAACGGCCGTAACAACAGCAGTAGTGCCCATACCAGCAAGACGTTCTTCATGAGCTACGCGATTAGCTATACGTTCATTGGCATGAATAATAGCATCACATAAATCTTGTTGCCCCACTGTTTCAAGGGAGGCCAAATACTCTTTAATTTCATCAACAGCATAGGTACTAGCGATTTCACCGCCACTATATCCACCCATGCCATCAGTGACAGCGCAAACGTTACCATCAATAAAGAAACGGTCTTCATTGCGTTGACGTACAAGTCCAATTTTACTTAAACCAACAAAATTATT
Organism: Veillonella sp.; assembly: GCF_018381775.1. Classification (GTDB taxonomy): domain Bacteria; phylum Bacillota; class Negativicutes; order Veillonellales; family Veillonellaceae; genus Veillonella. The sequence continues at coordinate 77,546 of NZ_JAGZRH010000003.1, forward strand.
CATGATTCTCCTTTTTCCGACCATGAGCTGCTTTTAATTGCCCACATGCGGCTTGGATAGCATCGCCCATCTCTTTGCGTACCGTCACAGATACGCCATAGGAAGCAACGATGTCTTTAAATGTATTCATATTTGTAATAGATGGTTTATATAATTCTATATGCTCATTGCCATTAACAGGTATTAAGTTAACATGGCAATTTGGGAAATCTTTACAGATTTTCCCCAATGCATGAGCCTCCTCCATAGATGCATTTACTGAATCTATAAGAATATACTCAAAGGTGATACGACGTTGAGTCGTATCATAATAATATTTTACCGCATCTAAGACTTCCGTCAATTCATAACGAGCCCCAACTGGCATAATACTACGACGCACTTCATTATTTGTAGCGTGTAATGAAAGAGCCAACGTTATAGGCAAACCTTCATCAGCTAATTTATAAATATTAGGAACCCAACCACAAGTGGAAATAGTCATCTTCCGATAACTAATATTACAAATCATAGGATCATGTAATAGTTGCAGTGACTGCAAAACATTATCATAGTTTTGTAATGGTTCCCCTGCCCCCATAACTACAACAGAATGGATTTGCTCTTTTGTAAGAGCTCCGAAAATAACAACTTGTCCAATGATTTCAGACACTGTTAAATCACGATATAAACCACCCTGTGTAGAGGCGCAGAACACACAGCCCATGGCACAGCCAACTTGAGAAGAAACACATACAGAGTATCCATAATGTTGCTCAATTAAAACGGCTTCTACCCGGCTTTGATCTGTCATTTCAACAAGAATTTTACGAGTCTTCCCATCTGGAGATACAGACTCCGTAATTAATGTTGGTAAAGAAATAACACAGTTATCACTTAACCATTGACGCAACTCTTTAGGAAACTGCGTCATCTCTTCAAAATCAAATATATATCTATGATAAATATAGTCTATTAACTGTTTCGCTCGAAACTTTTGTATATTATGGGTCTTAAAGATAGATTGTAACTCTTCTAAAGACTTACCCAATAATTCTATCATGGTACTCCATTTCTATTATTATGATATGCGTTTTACACGAGCCATAAAGAATCCATCCATCTGATCTCGTGGCGGATATGTTGTAATCATACCCTCTACAGCTTGTGGCAACCCTTCAAATGATACAGGATCAATGATAAAGTTCTTATGAGTTGCTAGGAATTTTTCTAGTACATCCTCATTTTCTCCACTATTGATAGTACAAGTAGAGTATACTAAATATCCATTAACTTTGACCATTTCAGCAGCTTTTTCTAATATTTCAAGCTGTAATGGAGGTAAGTCAGTAAGTAAAGATTGTGTTTTACGCCAACGCATATCCAATTTCTTTTGTAATATGCCAAGTCCAGAACACGGTGCATCTACTAAGACGCGATCGAATTGTTCTTTCCAATTATCGGGTAAATAACGACCGTCTTGTAGCTTAGTTGAAACTATGGATACTCCAAGTCGTTCAGCATTTTGATTCATAAGCTCTAATTTATGATCGTATATATCACAACTCATAATAGCACCCGTATTATTCATGAGACTTGCCATATGCATAGACTTGCCACCTGGTGCAGCACAACAATCTAATATGCGCTCGCCTGGCTTAGGATCAACTACATGAGCAACGAGCATAGAGGCTTTATCCATAAAGGTAATATGACCTTCCATAACAGGTTTTGCTTTTTCCAAGTGCCCTTGATGTGCATCAATATAAACTACTTCTGGAATATCATTGTCCTGTTCAACAGTCCAACCTAAAGCTCGTAGTTCTTTTAAACAATCCTCAATAGATACTTTTACAGTATTTATACGTGCTGTCAAACGAGGTTGTTCATTAAACCAAGCACAAAGATCTATAGTCTTATCCTTCCCCATTTCATTCATCCATAAATCAACAAGCCATAAAGGTTGATTATAAATGAAAGAAATTTCTTCAGCCTCAGACTTGGCAAGTTCACCAATAGAAATACTATCACTTTCACGTAATACTGAACGTAATACGGCATTTACAAAGCCAGATAATCCTCTAGTTAACTTTTTTGCCAGTTTTACAGATTCATTGACCGCTGCACTTTCAGGGACTTTATCCATATAGATAATTTGATAAATGCCAAGTCTAAGGATTTCTACAACCATGGACGATAATTTCTTTAATGGTCTTTTCGCGAAATGAACAATAATGGCATCTAAATAATTTTTTCTACGGATAACACCATAGACCAACTCCGTGAAAAATCTTCGATCTAAATCGGATAAATGATATTTTTGTAAATACTCTTGTAACTTGATATTGGCATAAGCACCATTACGATTAATATCACTCAAAGCTTTCACTGCGAGCAATCGAATATTTAGTTGTTGATTCGTTTTAACTTCAGTCATCGTTTTTCCTACCAATTAATTGTTCAACTGCTGCGCGAACACGTTGAGGATCTACTGTAGTATTGCAACAAGGTCCATTAGGTCTTTCATTTAAAACGCCAATGACAGGTATGGGAAATACATCAGCCATGCCACTTGCTAAATCACGTTCACAAGCAATAGCGACAATAGCCTTTGGTCGTGCTTCTTTTACCTTCATCCGTGCTAATGTACCACCTGTTACCACTATAAATTGACAACCATACTCTTTAGCAATTTGCAATAAACTTCCAACTTGGCATCTACCACATTGCTTACAATTGTATACGTCATGTGTAACCTTATGAACACATGAACTTTCTTGTAAACAATGAGGTGTTAATAACAATATACGTTCTGGATCAACTGTATACATATCAAGCATCACGAGATGATTAATTAAATCAATCATAGACTGACGCAATTGATCCTTAGTAACCCCTCTCACTTTGCCAATCAATAAAGATAATGGAAATAATCCATATATAAACCGATTAGCTATCCTTAAAACAATAGGATGTAACCGTAGTATACCAAAACTAGCAATAATCAAGGATATACACAATAACCATATAACACAAATGCATACAGAAAAAACGACTATACTTATTATGGGTGCAATAGGATGTAATTGTGAAAGCCCCGGTTCTAACACATACATTAGAAATCCGATTATTGCTGTAATTAAAGTACATGTAATTGATGACAATATCAGGTATAACGGATACGTTTCGTACTGCTTATATTGAGTCTCCAAAAACGATACCTTCCTTTATCTGATGTCCATTAATAAAATCAATAGCAGAAATACGTTTTTTATTTTCTGGCTGAACCTCTGTCAATAGAATTATATTTCCATCACCACAATATACACCTAAACCGGCTATTTTAGATACGATTGTACCAGGTATAGTTGTGGCTGATATAGCAATTGGTACATGTTTACCATGGATATCTATCAAACAGTGAGTCGTATCACTTGGGACCACTTCACCAGACCATACTTTTAAACGTTTTCCATCGAGATATGTATAACATCCAGGAGCTGGATTAAGACCTCTAATAAGATTTACAATTTCATGGGCTGACTTAGACCAGTCTATATGCCCCATTTCCTTTGTAATCTTAGCAGTATGTGTAGCCATTGTATCATCTTGTGGCGTAGCCACAATTTCTCCATTAACCCAACGAGTTAATACGGGAACAATCGTTTCGCCACCAAGCACCGCCATACGTTCAAATAATTGACCTGTCGTTTCACCAGGTAAGATATCGGTTTCCACGATATCGATAATGTCACCAGTATCAAGACCATCATCCATATGCATAATGGTAACACCTGTTTTAGTATCCCCATTTAATATGGCATAATGAATCGGCGCAGCCCCTCTATACTTAGGTAAAATAGATGCATGGACGTTAATACATCCATATTGAGGTAAGCGAATAAGCCATGGCGGTAAGATTTTACCGTACGCAATAACCACTACTACATCAGGTTGTAACGCTTCAAGTTCCGCTTGTACTTGTTCATCACGTAAGGTAACAGGTTGGAATACAGGTAAATTATGTTTTAAAGCTGCCACTTTTACAGGTGGCATTTGAACTTGTTTACCGCGACCTTTTTGTTTATCTGGCTGACAGTATACACCAACAATAGAGTGTCCAGCCTTTATTAATGCTTCCAAAGTAGGAACCGAAAAGTCAGGCGTCCCCATAAATACGACACGCAATTGTTTTTGATTAGACAATTTCTTTCTCCTCTTGGTGATCAGTAATCAATCGTAAGTTAGTTGCTTTTTCAATAAACAAATGACCGTCTAAATGATCAATCTCATGTTGAAAAATACGCGCTAAAAATCCTTCAGCTTTAATTGTTACCTTTTTATTATGAGGGTCTATACCTTTAACAGTAATTTTATCGAATCTTTCCACATCGCCAAAATACCCTGGTACACTTAAACAACCCTCTGGTCCCACTTGAGATCCCTCAGCATGCGTAATTTCAGGATTAATCAATGCAATGAGACCACTACCGGCATGATCATCTACGACGATAATTCGTTTTGACACCGCTACTTGAGGTGCAGCAAGTCCAACGCCCTCAGTCTCATACATTGTTTCCGCCATATCATCGATAAGGGCTCTAAGTTTTTTATTAACATGTTCTACAGGTTCCGCAATTTGTTTTAAAATGGGGTGACCTGCTTTCACAACATCTAATACTGCCATTTATACTCCTATACTAAACAGGATCTACATCAATCAAAAGTCCTTCTTGTGTGAAGATCCATGAATTATATATATATTCTTTTAAATTTGATAAGTCAGTACCTCGAATCATAATCGCTAAACGATACATATCCCGTACTTTTTTGATACTTGCTTCATAAGGTCCATTAATGAGAATATCGGTATCACCTTTATGGACCTCTAAATCGCTTACAATACGATTAGCTATGGCCTCTAAGGTCTCCATATTTTGATGACGCACTACCATGTGAATCATCTCTCTAAACGGAGGATATCCTAATGCTTTACGATTTTGAATTTCTTCGTTGTAAAAGCCTACATAATCATGAGCCTTACTCTTTATTATAGCATAATTTAACGGATTATATGTTTGTATTACTACACTGCCCGGTTTATCACCACGACCAGCCCTGCCAGATGTTTGTGTGAGTAAATCAAAAGTTCTTTCAGATGCGGAATATACAGGAATATTTAAAACTGAATCAGCCGTTAAAATACCGACAGCTGTTACATCTTTAAAGTCATGACCTTTTGACACCATTTGTGTTCCCAGTAAGATGTCATATTTATGAGTCCCAAAATCATGTAAAATATCTTCTGCTAATTGTTTATTTTTAGTTACGTCTTGATCAAGGCGGGCAATACGAGCCGATTTAAAATGACGTCGCAACTCTTCCTCTACCTTTTGTGTACCTGATCCAAAGAATTTAATACGTTGACTATTACACTTTGGACAGACCGTAGGAATCGGTTCATGATGTTCACAATAATGACACCGTAATTCTTCACCTGCTTGGTGATATACCATAGCTACATCACAATGAGGACACATAATAGTTTCCCCGCAATCGCGACACATTACAAAGGTACTATAACCACGTCTGTTCAATAGAATAATCATTTGGTTATGTTCATTCAATGTTTTTTGAATTAAGCTACTCATAGCATCAGAAAAAACAGAATAGTTGCCATGAAGAATTTCTTCCTTCATGTCCACAATAGTTACTTTTGGCATTGGTTGTTCAAAAATACGATGTGGTAATTCAAGCAACTGATACTCCCCTTGCTTAGCTTTGTAATAGGAGGTTACAGATGGTGTTGCAGAACCTAGTATTACAGGACAACCATGTGCTTCCCCACGCCATAAAGCAACATTTCTAGCATGGTAACGAACCATGTCCTCTTGCTTATAAGAAGTATCATGCTCTTCATCTACTACGATAAGTCCAATGTCCTCAGCTGGAGCAAATACTGCTGATCGTGCACCAATGATAATATGACTATCCTTGCGACGCAAACGCTCCCAGTTATTATTGCGTTGTTGAACTGTTAACTTACTATGAAATACTACAACTTCATCACCAAAGGTTTCTACAAAACGACGCACTATCTGATCTGTCAAAATAATTTCTGGAACTAGAATAATAGCAGTCTTATCTTGACTAATGCATTTTGCTGTAGCTTTTAAATATAGTTGAGTTTTTCCGCTACCCGTTACACCATGTAACAAAAAGGTTTTATGGTGATGTGTATTCATCGCTTCTTGTATCGGTTCATACACGGCTTGTTGTGCATCAGTTAGTGGTATATTGACTTCTGCTGTAAACAGTTCATCAAAGGTAGTATTTGTCGCTTTAAATCTAGATTCAATAGTAATCCCCTTAGCTTCACTCACTTGTTTAATGACCATACGTGAAAAGCCTTTAGCTAATAATAAAGCTTTTGATGCGCCCCCTACTTCAAGTAAATATTTTGCCAACTCTCGTTGTTTCTTTTTTCGTTCACTAAATTGTTCTACCGTAAAAGCAGGTGTAACCACAAGCCATTCTTCCTTAGGCGCCTCATAAGATTTTAGAGTTTTATTAACAGTAAATAAACGCAATGCATCGCCATAGGAGAATAAATAATATTCATTTAAACGACGAGCAGTATCCATCATTTCAGGTGTGAACCAAGGTTCATTGTCTAATACTTGAACAATATTTCGCAATGTGAACTCAGGGGGCTCGCTTAAATCTTCATAGCCAATCAGAATTCCCTCTTCGCGACTATTGCCTAAAGGAATAAGTACACGTGTACCAGGTAAGACATTACCAAACTTTTCAGGCATTAAGTAGCTTAACGGTTTATGAAGTTGTTTAGCAGGTCTATTGATGATAACTTTTGCGACACGCATACATTATATCCTTTCATTTACTATAAAAGGTCTCAGTAGAAATTCTACTAAGACCTTTTGTATTATAAGCCAGCTTCAGCTTTTAAAATTGCTGCTTTGTCAGTACGCTCCCAAGGTAAATCTACATCAGTTCTACCAAAGTGACCATATGCTGCAGTTTTGCGATAATGAGGTTTTAACAAATCAAGCATTTCAATAATACCTGCTGGACGAAGGTCGAAATGTTTCTTAATAAGTTCTTGAATTTTAGTTTCCTCAATGCGACCTGTACCAAAAGTATCAACTAAAACGGATACAGGATGTGCAACACCAATAGCGTAAGCAACTTGTACTTCACACTTATCAGCAAGGCCTGCTGCTACAACATTTTTAGCTACATAACGAGCTGCATATGCTGCAGAGCGGTCAACCTTAGATGGATCCTTACCAGAGAAAGCACCGCCACCATGACGAGCCATACCGCCGTAAGTATCTACGATAATTTTGCGGCCAGTCAAGCCAGCATCACCATGAGGACCACCGATTACGAAACGGCCAGTTGGGTTAATGAAATATTTTGTATTTTCATCAACAAATTCAGCAGGCAATGCTGCATCGATAACAAAGCGTTTCAAGTCTGCTTTAATTTGTTCTTGCGTAACTTCAGGGCTATGTTGTGTAGAGATAACAATTGTATCAATACGTTTTGGTTTACCATCAACATATTCAACAGTAACTTGAGTTTTACCATCTGGACGAAGATATGTTAAAGTGCCATCTTTACGAACTTCTGTAAGACGACGAGATAAACGATGAGCCAAAGAAATAGGCATAGGCATAAGTTCAGGTGTTTCATTAGATGCATAACCAAACATCATACCTTGGTCACCAGCACCGATTTTATCTAGTGCTTCACCATTACCATCTTTAGATTCAAGAGCTTCATCTACGCCCATCGCAATATCAGCAGATTGTTCATCAATAGAAACAAGTACACCGCAAGTGTCGCAGTCAAAGCCAAATTTTGCACGTGTATAACCAATTTCACGAACTGTATCACGTACGATGCGAGGAATATCTACATATGTATTAGTAGAAATTTCACCTACTACATGAACTAGACCAGTAGTAACTAAAGTTTCACAAGCTACACGAGCAGTTGGATCCTTTTCAATAATCGCATCCAAAACAGCATCAGAAATTTGGTCAGCTATTTTATCTGGATGGCCTTCAGTAACAGATTCAGAAGTAAAAAACATATGTTTTTCAGCCATTTTATCCTCCTAATACGAAAAAAAGCCTCTCATGTACTCATGAGAGACCCTCCCATCTAACGACATTTGTCATAGGAATTAGCACCTTTTCCTCTTGGAATGGTTGCTGTAGCTTCATAGGGCCTATCCCTCCACTACTCTTGATGAGTTACAGAAATATTATAGTGTATTTACATTGATAAAGCAAGTCATTATTACATATCTTTCTATCAATTACAAACTACAAACATAAGATTCTCTCATGTATCGTGTTATTTATTTTTTACCAATTCTACAACTTCTTTCATAATATTATGGGCCAATTCAGATTTTTTCATATTAGGCATTTCTTTAGGATCTTTATGAGGATATAAGAAGTATCCTTCATTTGTATCTACATTAAAGCCTGCATTAGATTTACTAACATCGTTTGCTACAAGCATATCTAAATTTTTTCTAGTAACCTTATCTTGACCGTATTTAATAACATGCTCAGTTTCTGCTGCAAAACCTACAAGAATTTGATGATTCTTTTTAGCACCTAAACCTTGTAGAATATCTGGATTTTTAACAAGTTCTAAAGTCATGGACTCCATTTTCTTTATTTTTTGTTCTGCCTTGTGAAGGACTCTAAAATCAGATACAGCAGCCGCCATAATAACAACATCTACCTCATCATATCGAGATTCAACAGCATGTTGCATAGATAAAGCAGAATCTACAGGAACAAACTCTACACCACTTGGGACAGGTAACGATGTAGGAGCACTTACCAAAATCACATTGGCTCCCATACGAACAGCTTGTTCCGCAATAGCATACCCCATCTTACCGCTAGAACGATTACCAATATAACGAACAGGATCGATATTTTCTTGCGTACCACCTGCTGTAACAAGTACTGTAGTACCTTCAAGTTCATTAGATTTGCACATCTGTGATTCAAGCCAATCTACAATGGCTTCGGGCTCTGGTAAGCGCCCCATACCGGTAACCCCACAAGCAAGCCATCCTTCAGCAGGTTCCATAATATGGTAGCCAAGAGAACGTAAACCTTCCAAATTACGTTGAGTAATCGGATTGTTATACATTTCTGTATTCATAGCAGGACAAAGATATTTTGGAGCCTTAGTAGCCATTATTGTTGTTGTTAGCATATCATCTGCAATACCGGCATATATTTTACCAATTACATTTGCCGTAGCTGGAACAACCACATATGCATCTGCCCATGTAGCTAATGCAATATGCTCCACATCCCATTGATGTACTTGTTCAAACATGTCGATAGCTACAGGATGTCCACTAATTTCACCAAATGTAAGAGGTGAAGCTATATGAGTGGAGTTTTGAGTCATAACCACCTTCACTTCAGCACCTTTTTTACGAAGTCTGCTAACTACTTCAATTGCCTTATACGCAGCAATACCTGCAGATACAGCGACAATGATATGTTTTCCTCGCATTTTCTTCTCCTTTTAAAAATTCCTTGTATCAATGATACAAGGAATCGTTTTTCTTATTTAATGCCTTCTTTAGTGCGTTTATAAGTCACTTCACCTTCGGCAATTTCATAGAATGCCAAGGAAACCGGCTTGTCAGTTGCATGTGTAGATTCAGCTAAGCATGGTTCGCCATCTGTTAGTTCACGAGCACGTTTAGCTGCCAATGTTACCAAAGTATATTTACTATCTACTTGATTTTCCAATTTTTTCAATGGAGGTTTTACCATCATACTATCACTTCTCCTTAGACTCTTGATACTGTTTATAAATAAATTGAATTTGCTCTTTATTGCGACTAATCTTACAGGATTCAGCTCGTAAGATAGATGCAACCTTCTCAGATGCCTCTCCGAGATCATCATTTACAACTATATAGTCATATCGATGGGCTAATGCCAATTCAGAACAGGCTAATGACAACCGTTTATCAATAACTTCTTTCGCATCTGTACCGCGATTATGTAATCGCTCAGATAACTCAGTTAATGACGGTGGTACTATATAAATAAATACAGCATCACTAAAACGTTCTTTAACTTGCATAGCACCTTGAATATCAATTTCTAACAGTACACTTTTACCATCATCCAATAAATCCATTACATGTTGCTTCGGTGTACCGTAGTAATTATCATATACTTTTGCATATTCTAAAAATGCATCTTCACTTAATAGAGTTTCAAATTCTTGTTTCGAGCGAAAGAAGTAATTAACCCCTTCTACTTCACCAACACGAGGTGCCCGTGTGGTCATTGAAACAGAATATACTAAATTAGGCATTTCTTTTCGAATATTCGCACAAATCGTACCTTTACCTGCGCCAGATGGCCCGGATATAACGATTAATAATCCTCTGTCTGACATATGTACTCCTATGATTCTACTGTATCTTCGTCTACATCATATTGCACAAGTCGATGTGCTACGGTTTCTGGTTGAATTGCAGATAATACAATTTGACCACTATCCATAACTAATACAGCACGAGTCTTACGACCATATGTAGCATCAATGAGTAGGCCCTTGTCACGCGCATCTTGAACCATACGTTTTATCGGTGCAGATTCGGGACTAATAATAGCCATAACACGGTTAGCAGATACCATATTACCAAAGCCTATATTCAATAACTGAATACTCATTTATGGACCTCCTATTACTCTACATTCTGTACTTGTTCTCTAATTTTCTCTAACTCACATTTTAGCTGAACCACAAACTCTGTAATACTTGAATCCATAGCTTTGGAACCAATTGTATTCACTTCACGATTCATTTCTTGCAAAATAAAATCCACCTTACGACCGATGGAATTCTCATCTACAAGTGTGTTTTTTAATTGTACCACATGTGAGGTAAATCGGACAATCTCTTCCGTAATATCAGTCTTATCAGCCAATAAAGCAATTTCTTGCAAAAAACGATCTTCACTGATACTTGCCTCTAAAGACACTAAATATTCTTGAATTTTTCCCTTTATATGCTCACGATACGCATCTACAGCGCCGGCCTTATTCTCATCAATACTCTTGATTATATTTTCTAAAGTAGTGATACGAGACAATAAATCTTGTTCAATATGTTTACCTTCTACAGTACGCATTGTTATTAAGGCATCTAGTGCTTGGTTTGTAGATTCTTGTACTATTTCTGAAAGCACATCTTCTGCAATCGGAGTATCTTGTTGTTGTATCCATTCATTAGAAATGGAATTGACCGCTTGTAAAGGCACCTTTTTAGGGTCATCATAAAACTCTTCTCGAACAAGCAATTCTTGTATCTGCTTTCTCAATACACTATTTATTGTAAAAGTTTTAGGTCTTTCCCCTGCATCCTGAATAGAAACAGATACTTCAACTTTACCACGAGTAATTCGATCTTGTACTAACCCGCGAATAATACTTTCAAAAGGGTTTATTTGCTTTGGACTACGTATAAATAAATCCAAAAATCGTGCATTTACAGTCTTAATTTCTACCGTACAGGTAATGCCATCTTTGGTTGCCGTACCAGAACCAAAACCGGTCATACTTTTCATATGATATCCTCCTTAGCAGTTTTTATTATTGTACCACGAATTATACATTCCGTGTTTAAATACTAAGAATTATATGTACATTATGTTATACTAAACTATACTTCTAAATAGAATTGAAAGGAGTACCATGAATTTAGACGGACTTACCATGTCTGTTCTCGCTAAAGAACTAAATGAGCGATTACAAACAGGTCAAATACAAAAATTATATCAAATAGATAAAACTACATTACTATTTAAAATTCGTGCACTTAACGAAGATCAAAGCCTAGTCATCACTGTTGGTGCAACCCCCGCAATGTATCTCAGCAAACCTCTTCAAGATTTACCAAAGGAACCTAGTTCACTATGTATGTTTCTTCGTAAACATATTGAGGGTAGCCGTATTGTAAAGGTTGAACAAATCAATGGTGATCGAATCATGTGTATCCAAACGGATAAGCTTGAAATGGATGGTTCTATTACGAGTACATTTATATATGTGGAACTAATGGGCAAGTATTCAAACTGTATCTTTGTTCAAGATGGAGTTATTCTAGAATCATTAATTCATGTATCGCCTTTAATGAATCGTGAACGTTCTATAAGTCCTAAACTATACTATGAATTACCACCTAATGCTAATCGTGTGAGTTTAATGGATTTTGATTATAATGAAATCAAAAATTTACTTACCTCCTTCGGTGATGGCACTGTACAACAATCTATACGTGCCATCTTTAACGGTTTTGGTAAACCTTTATTGGATGAAGTATTATTAACTTCAGATCTTAGTGGTAATGAAATCATAAGTGACTTAATTCCCACACAAGTTGATGCCTTAGCTAAGGCGTTATATGAGTTAAAAATTAAGCTCAATGAAAGTAATGGTTTGCTTACTTTAATTAATGATAATAATAAAAAAGCACATGCCACTTTTATCCTACAAAATTATAAAGTCCTTAAAGAATATAGTACGATTTCAGAAGCCTTAGAAGAATCGATTCATAATACAAAATCCATTCACACTGCAGATAAAGAACTAGAAAAGATCTTAACAGCAGCCATAAAAAAAGAAGAAGGTCGTCATCAAAAGATTAAAGATGAATTAGATGACACCAATAAAATGGATACATATAAACTATATGGTGATATCTTAATGATTAATGCTCACTTACAAGTTCAATATGAACCTTCTATCCAATTACCAAATCTTCTTTCTGAAGATGGAGAATTATTAACAATTCCTCTAAAGCCAAATCTTACAATTGTAGAAAACGGTCAATGGTATTATAAGCTCTATACTAAATTAAAAAATCGTATGGTCAGTGGTGAATATCAACTTAATGCTAGTACTACAAAACTTGAATATCTCAAATCAATTTTATATAGTATTTCATTAGCCACTACCCGTGAAAGCTTAGAAGAAATTCGTAAAGAATGTATGGATGCAGGCATTATTAAAAAATCGAAGAAGCCATTATCATATAAATTAGGTAAATCAAATTACATTCATTTAACCATTGATGAAGGTGAAATATTTATTGGCCGTAACAATCAACAAAATGAATATTTGACTCATCGATTTGCCAAACCAACAGATATTTGGTTCCATACACAAGATATTCAAGGTTCCCATCTCATATTAAGACTTAATGTAGAGCCTGATGATATGATTCTATCTAAAGTCGCTCAATACGCAGCCTACTTTAGTAAGGCACGTGAAACCAGCAAAGTACCTGTAGATTATACATACATTAAAAATATAAAAAAGCCACCTGGGTCTCCACTTGGTTTTGTTATTTTTAGCACTCATCAAACAATGATCGTTGAGCCTAAAAAGCCTGATAATTATAATGAATAAAAAAGAAGCGAAGGAAATCCTTCGCTTCTTTTCTTATAATATTATTGGTTTTCTTCTGTACGTTGTTCAGTTTGTTTCAAACTTTCACGATTTTGACGTAAGCTTTCCAATGTTTTTTCTAAATTGTTTTCCACATATTTAAGAACATCACCAGCATATTGGATGGAGCTGGATTTCAATTCCTCAGAGGATTGGTTAGCTGCATTGATAATTTGATTAGCTTGTTCTTGAGCTTGTTTAACTAGTTCACTTTCAGCAGTTAATTTAGCAATGTAGTCTTTAGCTTGATCAATCAAAGTTTCAGCTTGACGTTGAGCATCAGCTAGTACTTTATCTTTATCTGCTACAATACGACGAGACTCTTCAAGTTCCAATGGTAAAGACTCTTGAATAGAATCAATAATACGCATAATTTCGTCTTCCTCAACCATACGTTTTGTAGTCATAGGAATACGGCTGCTAGATTCAATAAGAACCTCTAAATCTTCTAATAATTTTTCTGTTTTCATACATTTCACCCCTATTTATTATGGACCGTATTAAAGCGTTCTTCAAGTTTTTCCTTAACATCATCCGGAACTAAACCATCTAGCTTACCGCCAAATTTTGCAAGTTCACGAATACCTGTGGAGCTGACGAAAGAGTATTTGTTATTTGTCATAATAAATACAGTTTCAATATCATCATCCAAATATTTTGCAAACAACGCACGTTGAAATTCATATTCAAAGTCACTTAAAGCTCGCAATCCTCGAATGATTATAGTGGCATTCTTAGATTTAACATACTGGTTAAGTAGACCACCTGTACAATCAATTTCAACATTAGGAATATGTTTGACAGAATTTTGAATCATCTCAACCCGTTCTTCCATGGTAAATAGAGAATTTTTATTTGGGTTAGAGCTGACAGCAATGATTAATTTATCAACTAATCGACTGCCTCGTTCAAAAATATCAACATGTCCATTTGTTACTGGGTCAAAACTACCCGGACACACACCTATACGCACAGGTTTAGCTCCTTTCAGCAGTGTTTACAAAATAGGAAACCATCGTATAACCAAATTTCTGTTCTTTTATACATTTCCATGATTCAGGCAAGGTAAATGCCTCGTCCTTATGGTGCTCTAGTAATAAAACACCTTCGGGCTTTAATAAATCACAGTCTACAACCATATCTATGGTTTCTTGTATAAATCCATTTTCATATGGTGGATCAGAAAAAATATAATCGAACTGTCGTCCCATTATATAATTTTTTAATTGTGAAAGTTTCCTCGGAATGATTTCTAACCGATCTTCCACATGACAATGTTTGGCATTCTCCAAAATCAATTTTCCTGTTTTAAAGTCTACCGCTACTGCATGTGCTGCACCACGACTTAAGGCTTCAATAGCTACTGCACCTGTACCTGAAAATATATCTAATACATGAGTACCAAATATACCTCTATTAGATAATACATTAAACACACTTTCACGAACACGATCAAGTGTAGGTCTAGTATCTACCCCTTTAGGTGCTTTTATAGTATGTCCCTTTGCAGTTCCGCCAATAATTCGCATACAACCCTCACAAGATTATACT
This sequence comes from Veillonella sp., assembly GCF_018381775.1. Classification (GTDB taxonomy): domain Bacteria; phylum Bacillota; class Negativicutes; order Veillonellales; family Veillonellaceae; genus Veillonella. Next base: position 92,617 of record NZ_JAGZRH010000003.1, read on the forward strand.
CATTAATTATAGTATATAAATAACCAAATTAAAAGTATCTTTTATTTATGATACTTCAATTTTAATATCTCGTCCCATCAATTCTGCTAATGCCAACGCAGGAGATTTTTCTTCATATAAAACTTCATATAAAGCCTTTGTTATTGGCATTTCAATATGATGTTCACAAGCCATTTTATAAATAATGTCAGTAGCAAAGAAACCTTCTACAACCATATTCGTATGATTAATAATATAGTCCATCGTCTTTCCATCTGCTAATTGTTGTCCAGCTGCCCGGTTGCGACCATGGGGACTCATACATGTGGCAATCAAATCTCCCATACCAGCTAGGCCGGCATAGGTTTCTTTTTGAGCACCTAAGGCTACACCAAAACGAGTCATCTCATGCAACCCACGTGTTAAGAGCAATGCTTTACAGTTATCCCCTAACTTTAGACCGTCTACAATACCAGCAGCGAGAGCAATAATATTCTTTGTAGCCCCCGCTAACTCAACACCAGTAATATCAGTATTTGCATAAATTCTAAAGTTTTGACTACATAATGCTTTCTGCAGCATCGTAGCCACATCAAGATCTTCTGTACTTAAAACAGATGCAGCCGGTAAATCTCGTCCAATTTCCTCCGCATGATTTGGACCAGATAAAACAGCGAGATTACATCCAACAGTTCCTAGAACCTCTCTCATAACTGTAGTCAGCAATTTGCCAGTAGTACGCTCTACACCTTTTGAACAAAGTATATACGATTGTTCTTTATGAGCATATGGCTTAATAGACTCTAAACTAGTACGTACATGTACAGATGGCGTAACCATGAGAATGATATCAGCCCCTTTAATACAGGTAGCAAGATCTGAACTATATACTAATTCATTTGGTAATGTTACGCCAGGTAAATACTCTTTATTCTCTAGATCTTTAGCTAATTGATCTGCAAATTCTGGGCGACGACAATATAAAGTTGTGGTATTTCCAGCTAATACGGATTTAATAGCAAGAGCAGTACCCCAGCTACCAGAGCCGACAACAACAACATTCATATATTAATCCTTTTTGATACGTTCTACTTTTAACTCATTACCTGCAAGTAAACGTTTGATATTATCCCAATGGCGAACAATGACAAATAAAGCAGCCAAAGCGCCAAAGCCAACGAACCAATAAGATTCGCCTGTAAAATACATTAAGATTGGTACCAAAGCGGCAGCTATAATTGATCCTAGTGATACGAGCTTAGTGAAATAGACAATAACGCCCCATACCAAGAAGGCAATCAAAGCAACTAATGGTGACAAAGCAATTAATACACCTAGTCCTGTAGCTACACCACGACCCCCTTTAAAGCCTAAGAATATAGACCAGTTATGGCCCATCATAGCAAGGATACCACCTAAGATCATATACATAGGTCCATAAGAGGATAATAATATTACCCCAGCCGCGCCTTTTAAGGCATCACAGAGAAATACAGGTAATGCAGCTTTGAGACCTATAACGCGATATGTGTTAGTGGCACCTATATTTTTAGAACCATATTGGCGGACATCTGTATTAAAGAAGGTCTTACCGATAATTAAACCACTAGGAATTGAACCAATAAGATATGCCAATATAGCATATACGATAACCATAATATCCATTAGTCTTCATCATCTCGTTTCTTACCACGCAACACTAAACGAATTGGTGTTCCTTCAAAGCCAAAGGACTCACGTAATCTATTTTCCAAGAAACGCATATACGAGAAGTGAATTAACTCTGGTTCATTTACAAACAAAATAAATGTAGGTGGTTTAACACTTGCTTGTGTCATATAGTAAATCTTTGGAATTCTGCCATTACGAGATGGTACAGGATTTACTGTTTGAGCATCTTGCAATAATTGATTTAATGTACCTGTAGATACACGGCGATACTGTTGTTCAGAAACGAATTTCAACATATCAGCTAAGCGATGAATACGTTGCTTAGTCAATGCAGATGCAAATAGAATCGGCGCAAACTGTAAGAAGCCTAATTCATCATAAATATCTTCAGTAAATCGCAGTGTTGTTTTATCATCTTTTTCAACAAGATCCCATTTGTTTACAACAATAATTACACCCTTGCCTGCTTCATAGGCATAACCAGCAATTTTCTTATCTTGTTCTGTAACACCATCTTGAGCATCAAGCACAAGAACAACAATATCCGAACGGTCTACAGAGCGTAAAGAACGCACAATACTATATCGTTCAACAGCTTCTTCGATTTTAGATTTACGTCGCATGCCTGCAGTATCGATAAGGACAAATTTTTGATCTCCATGAGTCCAATATGTATCGATGGAATCACGTGTTGTCCCTGCTACATCCGATACGATTACGCGGTCTTGCCCTAATAATGCATTAGTCAAAGAAGATTTACCTACATTAGGACGGCCAATAACCGCTACGTGAATAGTATCTTCATCATCAACATTTGTACCAACTGGAGGGAAATGTTTAACCGTATCGTCAAGCAAGTCCCCTAAATTCATTAAATTCTTAGCAGAAATACCAATTGGATCACCTAAGCCAAGATTATAGAATTCATAAATATTAGGTTCTTGATTAACACTGTCAATTTTATTAACAACTAAAACTACAGGTTTGCCGCTAGCACGTAATATATTTGCAACTTCTTCATCAGCCGGAACAATTCCTTGTTTACCATCGACAACAAATAATATTACATCCGCTTCTTCAATTGCTAATTCAGCTTGTAAACGCATCATCTTAGGAATAACATGACTATTATCTGTTATGAATTCGATACCACCTGTATCTATCATTGTAAATTCACGATTTAACCACTCTGCGTCAAAGTAAATACGATCCCGTGTTACACCAGGAATATCTTCAACAATAGAGATTCGTTTATTAACAATGGCATTAAAAAGTGTAGATTTCCCAACATTTGGACGACCTACAACAGCCACTAATGGTTTTGCCATGGTTTCACCTCATTATCTAATCTAATACATTACTATATTTTATCATATTCTACGTAAAGTACGCAAAAAGGCTAACCAAGGAAACCTTGGTTAGCCTTATATTAGACAATGAATTATTCAGCGTCTTCTGCAGTTTCTTTTGCTTCCATCAATTCAGTTAAAGCCAAACCCAATTTCTTTTCGTCTTTGTTAAGAGAAATGATTTTAACTTCTACTTCTTGACCGCGGTTTAAGTAGTCTTCAACTTTCGCATTACGTTGTTTTGTAATTTGAGAAATGTGAAGTAAACCTTGAATGTCGTCATTAACAGCTACGAATGCACCGTAAGCTACCAAACGAACAACTTTGCCGTTAATAACATCGCCAACATGCAATGTTTCTTCAGCTACGTCCCATGGGCTCTTAGTCAAAGCTTTTAAGGACAAGGATAATTTGTTGCTTTCAGCGTCGAAGGATTGTAATTTAACTTCGATTTCTTGACCAACGGAAAGAACATCTTCCACTTTTTTGATTTTTTGCCAAGAAATGTCGGAAATGTGAAGTAAACCTTCAATACCACCGATATCTACGAAAGCACCATAAGGCATGATTTTACGAACAATACCTTTATAGTTGTCGCCAACGTTGATGTTTTTCAATGCTTCAGCTAATTTAGCTTGACGTTCTACTTCCAATACTGCACGACGGGAAAGAACCAAACGGTTTTTCTTTTCGTCGATTTCAAGTACTTTAGCTTCGAATTCTGTACCAACCAAGTTGTCCAAGGATTTTACGAAATGAACATCACCTTGGGACAATGGAATGAAACCACGAAGGGATTTAACTGTTACTACCAAACCTGCTGGGATAGCATCAATACCTTTACATACGATAGCTTCATCTTTTTCTTGTGCTTCGATAACATATTGCCAATCTTCATCTTTAGCCAAGCGAGTCATGGAAAGATAAATAGGATTATCTTCTTTGATGTGGTTCATGATAACTGCTTTAATTTCATCACCATTTTTCAACACATCTTTGGCAGATTCTGGTGCTGGATAAGAAATTTCAGTTCTGTTCAAAATGGCTTCAGTTTTGTAGCCAAAAGATACATAAGCGCGTTCATCTTCAACTTGAACTACTGTACCTTCTACAACGTTCCCTTTCTTAAATTCTTCTTGACCTTCTGCTGCTAATAATTCTGCAAAATCTTTCATTGTCTCAATGACCTCCTTAATAATCCAGTCGGGAGTCGATGCTCCTGCTGTAACTCCTACCGTCTGTACTCGGTTAAACCATTCCAGTTGTAATTCAGTAGAAGTTTCAATGTGATAAGTTGTACATCCAACGTCACGACAAACCTCTGCCAATCGGTTTGTGTTTCCGCTATTCTTACCGCCTATCACTATCATAAGATCTACATTACGTGCTAAGTCAACGGCAGAGTTCTGTCGTTCTTGCGTTGCATTGCATATCGTTTTGAAAACCTTAAGATTCTTAGATTTTTTCTCTAATATCTCTATTATACTGTTAAATTTGAATTGTGAAAAGGTTGTTTGTACAACAACACCCATTTTTTCCACAATTTGTAGTTTTTGGGCGGATTCTTCATCTTCGATGATTATTCCTTTGTTATTTGCCCATAAATTGATACTTTTTACCTCAGGATGGTTTTTTTCGCCCAAAATCACCAAAGTCATTCCATCTTCTATGACAGACTTAGCATCTTGTTGCGCTTTTTTTACATGAGGACATGTAGCATCTAAAATATGTAATCCCTTTTCTTCAGCTTCTGCATAAATAGCAGGGCCTACACCATGAGATCGAATAATCATTGTCCCTTCGTCAATATCTGCTACCTCTTGAATAGGACTTACACCTTTACTTTCAAGGCGACCTACAACTTGAGGATTATGAATGATAGGACCTAATGTATAACTTTTACCCTTACCATCGGCAGCTTCATTAGCCATTTCAACGGCTCGCTTAACACCGTAACAAAAGCCATGGTTTTCAGCCAAAATTATTTCCATAAATTCTCCTCTATACGATTTTCATGATACGAATCTATCATGCGTTGAATTTCACCTTTAACGCGGTCATTAACCTCTTTGATTGCTTCAGGTGTTGGTTTAGCTTTATTTACAGGAACTTGTTTACCAATAATACAAGCTACTTGATTTTTCTTCATATTATGAGATCCAATAATAGCAACTGGTGTTATACCAATGCCTGTACGCAATGCAATTGATGCTGCGCCATCATGAAATCTCCCAAGCTTACCGCTCTTTTGACGATTTCCTTCAGCAAATATCCCTAGCACCTTATTGTCTTTCAATAATCCTAAGGCATGACGTATAGCTACCTTGTCGATAGCACCGCGATTTAGTGGAAATGCACCAAGCCATGTACAGAAAAATCGAGAAATGGGATTCACAAATAATTCCTGTTTCGCCATGAAATGTACATGTCTAGGTAATGCATAGCCGCAGATAGGCGGATCATTGTTACTCAAATGATTTGGTACAACAATAACGGGACCTTCCATAGGAAAATTATCACGCCCATATACCTTTAGTCCATAGCCGACTTTATAGCGCAACCAAAAGGCAGTACGCCAAAGCCATGTAGAAAATTTATTCATCTTAGATTCGCTCCTGTACTAGATGTAATATATGTTCCACTGTTTCATCAAACGTCATGTTACTAGAATCAACAACAATAGCATCCTCAACGCACACCAGTGGAGATTCATCGCGATTTTTATCCATTTCATCGCGACTTTCAACATTCTTTTTGATATCTTCTAATGATTGTTCATTAGAAGTACCTTGAACTTCAAGCCATCTACGTTTTGCTCGTGCATCTACAGATGCTGTTAAATATATCTTCAACTCAGCCTTTGGTAGTACAACAGAACCTATATCGCGACCATCTAAAATAACACCACCAACAGCAGCCATAGCTTGTTGTCGTTCAACTAAGTATTCACGAACACCTTTATAAGAGGCAATAGTTGATACATTCTCATTGATTTGTTGTTGTCGAATTAGATCTGTCACGTCTTGACCTTTTACAAATACTTTACAAGCATTTGCAGTAGGCTCTAATGTTAAATCTAATGAAGGAAGCAATGATTCTACATCTTTTTGATTGTTCACATCAACATGGCTATCGAGAACCGCCCATGTTACACCTCGATACATAGCGCCTGTATCGATATATAAATAACCCAATTCATTGGCCACTACTTTTGAAATACTACTTTTACCAGCCCCTGCAGGACCATCAATAGCAATGGCAATTTTTTTTGTATTCATAATAACCTCTATTCTTCATCACCATGTACAGCATGCATAGCCGCCACATAACCAGTAGAAAACGCAGCTTGTAAATTATAGCCGCCCGTAAAGGCATCAATATCCAGAACCTCACCAGCACCATATAAGCCTTTTACCAATTTAGACTCCATGGTTTTGGGACTAAACTCTTTTAACGAAATACCACCGGCTGTAACAATTGCTTCTGCTACAGGGCGTAACTCCTTTACAGTTAATGTCATATGTTGTAATACATGACATAAACGCATACGTTCTTCTTTTGTAATTTGATTAATTGGTTTGCTTGGATCTAATTCAGCAAGGTTTATCACAATCGGAATCAGATTGACAGGTAACAAATCTTTCATCCCATTAGCTAATTGTTTTTTTGAATATAAATCAAAATCCTTCTGTAAGCGTTTGTCTAAAACTTCTGCAGTTAATGCAGGCTTCAGATTTATTTCAATAGTGATTTGTGGATTTTTCTTACGCAACAATTTACCTACTGTATGACTTAAAGACAAGATTGTAGGACCCGTAAGGCCGAAATGAGTGAACATCATTTCCCCAAATTGTTTCGCTTGTACCTTATTTTTAGAAATAACGGATACCTCAACATTACGAAGACTAAGCCCCATAATATCTTTTACCCAAGATTCCCCTGTTACAACTGGTACCAATGATGGTCTTATATCCGTAATGGTATGACCAACTTTTTTAGCTAAAGCATATCCATCACCAGTAGAACCAGTTAACGGATAAGAGGCACCACCTGTACAAATGATAGCGGCATCACAAGCATATTGTTCCTTATCTGTTGTAACCCCTACAACACGACCATCCTCAACAGTAATAGATGTAACAGGTTCATTTAAATGAACTTGAACTTTATACTTTTTAAGGATTTTCATGAATATATTGCGTACTTCTAAAGCAGAATCAGATTCTGGGAATACACGTCCCCCTCGTTCAACCTTAGTTTTTAAGCCCCAACTATGTAATAATTCAAGCAAGTCTTCATTACTAAAGCGTTCATAAGCGCCATATAGGAACTTACCATTACCAGGCGTATTTTTAATGAACTCGGCCATATCTGCACTATTTGTAATATTACAGCGACCTTTACCTGTAATGCCCATCTTCTTACCAACCATATTCATTTTTTCTAGTAAGATGACACGTGCCCCTTCACGACCAGCTATAACTGATGCCATAAGACCTGCTGCACCACCGCCAATGACTACAATTTGTTTCATTCCTTACCTGCTCCTAACGCTTTTAGGGCTTTTACTTCACGAATTGTAAGCTGACGAGAACCCCCACGTTTAACACCACCTAAGGTAAGCCCCGCATAGGCAATTCGTTTTAAGTTATGAATACGGTACCCAAAGTGTTCAAACATACGACGAACCTGTCGATTACGACCTTCATGGATTGTAATTTCTACTTCATGAACACCATTATGATCATCAAAACCGAGATCTACAATTGTTGCAGGAGCTGTTATACCATCTTCCAGTTCAACACCATTGGCAATAACCTGTAAATCTTCATCACGAACACGGCCCTTAATACGCACTTCATATGTTTTTTCTACGCCCTTAGACGGATGAGTTAAGTTTTGCGCCAACTCACCATCATTTGTCAACAACAATAAGCCTTCTGTATATAAGTCAAGGCGACCTATTGGATAGATTCGTTTTGATTCATTTTTAATATAATCTAAAACAGTTTCACGACCTTGAGGGTCAGACACAGATGTAATAACTCCCTTTGGTTTATTTAATAAGTAATAAACTGGTTTCTCTTGGGCTAATAATTGGCCATTAACCTTAACTTTATCCTTTTGAGGGTCAATTTTTACACCTAATTCAGTGATTCTACGACCATTAACCTGAACTTTTCCTTCTGTAATCAATTCTTCTGCCTTGCGTCGTGATGCTACACCACAACTAGCAATAAATTTTTGTAATCGTTCCATATTATCCTTCTGTTTCTGAAACTTCTTGATGTAAAGCTTCAATAGATTCTACGCCAGCACTCCTTAAAAACTCGTCAGTTGTTCCGTAAAGAATAGGTCTTCCTACAGTATCTTTATGACCTAGTTCCGCAATAAGAGATCGATTGAGTAATTGTTTAATAATCTTATCACTATTTACACCGCGGATTTCTTCAATTTCAGCTTTAGTTATAGGTTGTTTATAGGCTATGACAGCTAATGTTTCCATCGCTGCATTAGATAATTTATCCTCTCTCTTACGGATATGACCTACATAGTCAGCACTTTCCATGGCACTAACTAACTCAATACCTGCTCCAGATACTCTCAAACGGATGCCGCGATTTTGCGCTTCTAGTTCCCGTTGTAATGTATCTACATAATCTTGTACTTCCTCTTTTGAAAGTTCAAATACTTCTTCAAGCATTTCTATTGATATAGGTTTTGCCGATGAGAATAACACGGCCTCTAAATGCATTGTTGGTAAGCTCATATAGCCCCCTTTCTATACGGTACCTTCTAAGGCTGCAGTGAATATAATATCATTCTCTTCATAGCGCATTTCCATAACTTGTTGCTTCAACAATTCTAAAACAGCCATAAAGATTGTTACCATACCACTTTTTGTTTCAATTGCTATTAATAACTCTCTAAAATATAAACTTTCACCACGTCGTACTCGACTAGATAAAGACAAAATCATATCCTCTAAACTATAACTGTCTTTTTCAACCTTGACCTCGCGAATAGGCTCCTCTTCAGGTAATTCCTTAGCGCGTTTTATAGTCTGATAAAAAATCTCATATAATCGGGAAAGTTCTAAACTATATACATTATCTATCCCAAGTACGCTTGTTTCTTCAGGTCTACTAAATATATTGGCGGATACAGCCGTACGTTCCATCAGTATAGCTGTAAAATCTTTGATTTTTTTAAACTCTACTAATTTAGCTACCAATTCATCACGTGGATCTTCAACATCCTCTGGCTCAGGTTCAGCTTTAGGTAATAGCATACGCGATTTAATCTGTAACAAAGTAGAAGCCATTACAAGAAACTCACTACTATAATGAATATCAAAATGATTCCAATTATCTAAATATTCCAAGTATTGACTCGTAATTTCAACGATAGGAATATCGGTGATTTCTATTTTATGTTTTTCAATAAGATGCAAAAGCAAGTCCAAAGGACCTTCAAAGACATCCAACTTGTAATTATAATCTCCCATAAACCCCAATCCTTAGAAAATATACTTTAACTATATAATTATAAAGCATTTATAGTAGTACTTTCAAATAATTGTTTTTTTTACAGTCATCTGCTATCTTTATTATAGTAATTATTATATATTATAGAAATAAATTATTGTGTATTCCTTCAAGAGGGGATTTATTATGTCATCTAATTTAAAGCAAATTGGGAGAAACCCCATCTTTCGCTTTGGTATCATTGGTATTGCTTTATATATAGCTCTATTTTTCATCTATGAACCTATTACACTAGGTCTAGATGTTGAAGATATAACGATTTTAGCAGTACCAACAATTGTAGGTACTTTTTTATTTCAATATTTTATGGGATGTACCGTTTTTCATAGACCATTTTTGGGATATGGCTTAGTCGGTATTCTTTGGGCCCTTACATTCCCACTTTTGTTCCACTGGTCCTATGTAAAACCTTTATATTTTTATGAATTTGCTAATGATTTTTTATTTGGCTTATTAATCTTTATGGGTTTATCGGGGATTCAATTTTTACTGAACCAAACGAATCGTCTCCATAAAACTACATCATTAATCATGGCTATTATTACCATGATATTGAGCCTTATCCCATTCTTACAAATAGGATACTATCTAACTACATGGCATTGTTTAACGCCAGCTAGTTTACTAGCAGTATACATGACAAATCCTGAAGAAGCATTTGGTTTCTTAAAAAATGCTGCTGGTATTCCTGGTCTTATCGCTGTTGGTATTGGCCTTGTAATATGGACCTATCTACTCTATTGGTCTAATCTAGGAATGAAAGCGGTAGTAAACTTAAATACTACACGACCTATGCGCTCTACATTACTCATTGCATCTATAGTAGCATTCTTAGTATACGTACCATTCTTCTTATTCCCGAAAACATGTATTGTAGCAAACTGGATTGCAGCTGGCGACTATGTAAAACAAATGCAACAATATAATGATAACCATCATTTAGTATTCGATTCCTTCAATTTGGATACAAAGGAAACTTCTGCTAATAAAACACCAGGTACTATCATATTAGTCATCGGTGAATCTAGTTCTCGTGATTATATGAAGGTATATAATCCAAACTTCCCTTATGATGATACGCCATGGCAAGGTACTATGCGTGCAGATAATAAAGATTTTGTCTTCTTTGATAACGCATATTCATCGTATGTACAAACAGTACCTACCCTCGAACGTGCTCTATCTGAACGTAATCAATATGATGATAAACCGTTCCTCGATTCTGCGAATATTTTAGATGTTGCTAAAAAAGCAGGATATACTACTTCTTGGTTTAGTAACCAAGGTGTATTTGGTGAATATGATACAGCTATTTCATTAATGGCTAAAACAGCAGACACCACTAAATGGTCACATGAATCCTATGCTTTCTCTGACCGCTATGATGAATCACTCTTACCATTATTACAGTCTGTTGATCCAAGTAAAAATAACTTTATTGTCATTCATATCATGGGTAGTCATATTTACTACAATGACCGTTATCCACATGAATTTAGTAAATGGAAACAAGGTCCGTATCCAGATGGTCAAGAAGCATATGCTAATAGTCAATTATATACAGATTGGTTATTACAACAGATTTATACTTATGGTAAGGAAAAATTAAACTTGCAAGCCATGGTGTATTTCTCTGACCATGGTGAAAGCTTGGATAAATCTCATAATCCAGATACATTTGACTTTGTTATGACCCATATTCCATTCTGGATATATTTATCACCTCAATATCGTGCTGAGTATCCTCAAACAGCAGAAGAACTCTCTAAACACGAACATCAATACTTTACAAATGATTTACTATATGACACATTGATTGGTCTTATGCACGCACCTAATCAACGGTATGATGTAACAAGAGACTTTAGTAATGATAAGTATCGATTCAATTTACATAACCTAACTACCTTACTAGGGGAACAACCATTAACTAATGATCCTGTAAACGCAGGAAAATAAACCTTAACATTTTCAGTAATATAAAAGCATTTTATTATGTTAGTATAAGTAGTTTAGGTTTCACTAACACGAAAAAAGAGATGAGTTAAAAACTCATCTCTTTTTTTTGTTCCATTAATAGGTCAATATCTTCTTCCGTATAAACCTCTATATTATTCATTAATAGGGCCTCTACAGTACATCCATGCCCCTCTCGCAGGGTTTTACTAAAGGTACCATCATAAATGCGCTTATAACCGCAACTAGGACTTTTTGCTTTCATTAGAGCCTGCTTACATCCCTGTTGCATTGCTATATGCAATGCAATTTGAGCCCCTTTATAAAATTCTGTGGTTACATCAGTTCCATTAGCCATACATACACGTTTACCTTGTCGTTCCGCAGGGTCTCGAGGTATGGTAAGACCACCTAATACTTCTGGACATACGGATACCAGATCAAAAGTATCCTTTAACAGTGGTAACTGTTCTATAAGATTATCTTTTCCATCATAACGACAGGATACGCCACATAGACATTCACTAATTAATAATTTTGCTTTATTATTCATAACTTTATTAAACATAGATAATCGTATTTGAAATATGCCATTCTAATAACAAACGCACTCTCATATTTTTAAATTATACACATTTAAAATCTAGATTTACATAAGAAAAAAGACTAACCGAAGTTAGTCTTAATTGGTGCCGAGGACCGGAATCGAACCGGTACGGTTGTTTCCAACCGACGGATTTTAAGTCCGTTGCGTCTGCCTGTTCCGCCACCCCGGCATGGGTAACGATTGTGGAGGCGGCACCCAGAATCGAACTGGGGAATAAAGGTTTTGCAGACCTCTGCCTTACCGCTTGGCTATGCCGCCATATAAAATTGGAGCGGGAAACGAGATTCGAACTCGCGACCCCCGCCTTGGCAAGGCGGTGCTCTACCGCTGAGCTATTCCCGCATGTACATGGTGCCTCAGGACAGAATCGAACTGTCGACACACGGATTTTCAGTCCGTTGCTCTACCAACTGAGCTACCGAGGCATGAATGGCGACCCCGATCAGATTTGAACTGACGATCTTCGCCGTGACAGGGCGACATGTTAACCGCTACACCACGGGGCCGTATCCAAAGTACTTGCTTAGTATATCGGTTATCAGGACTTTTGTCAACACTATCCTACAATATTTTTGATGAATTCTTCTTCATCTTTTAATGTTGTAGATTCTTTATGTCCTGGTTCGACAATTAAATCCTTTGACAACGTTAATATATGCTTCAAACTAATGATTAAATCATGGGGATTACTCTTATAGTTGTCGGTATTTCCTACATTTTGTTTGAATAAAGTATCTCCAGAAAAAAGATGTCCACCAATCTCCAAACAAACTGATCCAGCACTATGGCCTGGTGTATGATGTACGATTATTTTAAAAGGCCCTACTTCTAATTTACCAGCCACTAAATCTTTACAATTCGTGTACATCTTCTTTTTATATACACTAGGTCTACGTCGGATTAGTTGTAATAACTCTTGATCCAAAGGATGTAAATAAGCAGGAATATTATAATACTCACAAACCTCATCAAGAGCCGATACATGATCACAATGACCATGTGTTAATAATACTGCTATAGGCTCAGAATCTCCTACCATTTCAATTATATGCTTACAATGAAACCCGGGATCAATAATAAGAGATTTTCCATCTTTAATTAATACATAACAATTTGCTTTATAAAGCCCTAGAGGGCGTTTTATAATATTCATATTATTCGCCCTCCTATAGGATACGATACCGTTTAGCAGATTGTTTTTTTATAAAATACCCTTCCCAGAATTGAGGATGAAGCATAACAAGAATTGTAAATAATTCCAAACGACCTAATAACATATCTGCCATTGCTACGCATTTAGCACCATCAGACATACTACCAAAGGCATCTGTAGGCCCAAAGCCACCAAATCCAATGCCAACATTACTAAGAAAAGCTGTTATAATTTGCATCGCATCATAAGTAGACATTCCAGAACAAGTCATAAGGAAAACAGATATAACGTAAATCATTAAATATAAAAATAAAAATTGCTGTGCCATCTGTATCCATTTAGTAGGCATCGGTTTACCATTAATGCGCACGACTTGTACCATCTCAGGATGAATTGATTTTCTTAAATAAATAATGCTGCTCTTAATTAGAATAATGAGACGAATAATTTTTACGCCCCCTGTTGTAGAACCACTACAACCACCAAAAAATGATGAAATAAATAACATCATCTGTGCAGCGGCTGGCCATAAATCATAATCGCTTACAGCAAATCCACTACCAGTTTGAATCGATACATAATTAAAGGAAACATCTCTAAAGATTTGAATTGGATCATTAATATTTGATTGTACTGCCATCGAAATTGATATTATAGCAATTCCAATAAAAATAACTAGCCAATACATACGTGTTTCAAAATCATCAATCAAAACACGAATGCCTCTTTGCAGTGCATTATAATATACTGCAAAATTACCACCAGCAAGTATCATGAAAAATATAAATACAAAACAGATATAGTTGCTTTGTTCATAAATAAATGTACCAGCAGATGTAGGTGCAAAACCACCTGTAGCAATAATGGAAAATGCATAATTTAATGCATCAAAAGGCTCTATACCACCAGCCCACAGCATAACGAAACAAATGGCGGTAAAAGCAACATATAAACGCCAAAGTTTACTGGCCATTGATTGAATACGGGGCATAACAACACCAGGTTTTGGTACCGATGCTTCTGCATTAAACATATGAGCTGCGTCTGCACCTAAGTTCTTTAAGAACGATAAGATAAGGACAATAATCCCCATCCCACCAATCCAGTGCATTAGTCCACGCCATAAAACATATGTCTTAGGTAAATCATCTACACTATTAATAATTGTAGCTCCAGTTGCTGTAATCCCTGATGTAGCTTCAAATAGAGCATCAAATACATTGGTTAATATACCACTGAGAATAAATGGTAAGGAACCTAAGATAATAGTTAATATCCATGTAGCTGATACAACTAAAAACCCATCACGAAGACTAAAACTTTGAGTTTCATGACCATAATAGGATAAAAGTCCACCTAAGCCAAATGAAATACCAGTAGTAACCAAAAACGACCAATATGCAGTTTCAAATACGATACCATATATAAAAGGAATTAATGTAAAAATCCCAAATATATATAATAATCGCCCCACTAAGGACATGACAATTTGAATGCGCATAGTCCCTCCATACTAAGTAAGATATTTAAGTAATTTACTTACAGATTCAGGTAACGCAAATAGAACAATGTGATCTCCATCTAAGATTTCAGTATTACCACGTGGTACGATGGCTTCATCACCACGTAAAATTACACCAACTAACGCCTTCCCTGGTAAACGGATGTCCTTTAATTGTTTACCAGCCACAGGTGATTCACTTGTAATGGCAACCTCTATAGATTCCGCTTTTCCACCTTCAAAGGTCGAAATAGATAAAACACCTTCTCCACTACGCACGAAACGTAAAATTTGACTCGCTGTAAATAAACGTGGCGAGAATACCACATCAATCCCCACTTGTTCCATAAGCATAATGTATTCAGGTCGACCTACGCGCACAACTGTCTTTGGTATGCCCATATGCTTGCCTACAAGAGCAACGAGCAAGTTGAGCTTATCATCATCTGTAACAGCAATTATAACATCACTATCTGCAATTTCTTCTGCTTCTAAAAGGTCAAAGTCTGTAGCATCTCCATTGATAACCATGGACTTATCCACAAGATTAGCAAGTTTTTCACAGCGGTTAAAATCTTTTTCAATGACCTTAACAGAGAATCCAGCTTGTTCTAAAAGAACTGTTAGATTTCTACCTAATAGACCAGCCCCAATGATAACAGCCCGTTTATAAAATGTACTGTGATTATGGAACCAAAGATTTTCCACTTCTTCAACAGACTCTTTTAAGCCTAAGAAGAATACACTGTCATCAACTTGTAGAATACTTTCACCATGGGGAATAATCATTTCACCATAACGTAAAACCCCTACTAGTAAAACACCTTCAGGGAATTTAATTTCTTTTAAAGGTTGACCTATTAATGGAATATCATCTGTAATCTTAAATTCCATAAGGCGTACAGTACCTTGGCCAAAATCTTCTACATCAATAGCTGATGGAGTCTCTAGAATTTGTAAAAGCTCTTGAGCCGTAACCATTTCAGGATTGATAAATAAATCGACCCCTAATTTAGCACGCATCTCATCATCCATATGTTCTGCTACGGTATTATCTCGCACACGAGCAATCGTTGTAGGAACACCTGTAATTTTAGCTACAGAACAAGATAACATATTTACTTCATCAGAATCGGTAACAGCAATAAACATTCCTACATCATCCATACCGATTTCGTTGAGCAATTGTATATCACTGCCATTTCCTTGAACAAGGCTAACATCTAGTGTATTTTCAAGATTTTGTATACGTTCTGGAGAACGATCAATTACATATACATCATGATTATCTTGTATCAAGCGTTGTGCCAAGGAATAGCCAACCTTACCAGCACCTACAATGACAATTTTCATCGCCTTTATTCCTCTTCTTGTGATTCATTACCAACAGGAGGTGTCCATTGACGTCCTGTTTCAGTTAACAATGTCCAACCATCATCTTGAACAATTTTTTTCTCTTTCATCAAATGCCCTAAAGCACGCTTAAAGGCAGCTTTACTGATATTGAATTTATCTTTAATCAACATCGCAGAAGACTCATCGCTATATGGCATCTTGCCTCCACGATTAAGAAGGTACTCCATTATAATGTCTCCATCAGAAATGAGTGCCTTTTCCTTAGTAGGACGCATCGATACATTGACACGACCATCTTCACGTTTAAAGGTAACACGACCTTCAACCATTTCTCCAACCTTTAATTTTCTAGTCATCTCAGAACGATGTAAAAAGGCAATCCATCGTTCAGGAGTGATGAAGAATGCCCCATCACTAGTCAAGTTGTAGATAGCGCCTTTAACAAGTTGTCCTACTTTAGCATCTGTAGCAGCCTTAGATGCGCGACGCATTTCGTCATCAACATCCATAGATACCGCAAAACGACCAGATTTATCTGTATAGAGTCGAACCCAAACTTTTTCGCCCACTTGAGGACGACCACGCATCTCTGCGTGAGGCATGAAGATACCACGCTCAGTACCAACCTCTACGAAACAGCCAAAGTTTGTAGTATTGATTACCTCAACATACCCAATTTGCCCTACCTTCATCGCTGGTAAACGCATAGAAGCAGTCAAACGCCCCTTTGGATCGCGATATAAAAATACCTCTACTTCATCACCAATGGCAACAGGAGATGTTTGTTGATCCTTATGGAGCAAAATATCATCATTTGTATTGCCAGTTTGACCATCTAGAAAAGCCCCTTGATCACTAGTACGCAATACTTTTAATGTGGCAATTGTATTTTCCAACAATTCTGTAGCCATACTATACTCCTTCAAATGGAACTCGAACTGCATCATTCCATAATTCTTCTAAACCGTAGAATTCTCGCAACTCATCACCACCAAAGACATGACAAATAATATCGCCAAAATCAAGTAAAATCCATTCACCTTCGCGATAACCTTCTCTATGATTTACTGTCATGCCCAATTCTGCTGCTTTATCTTCCATTTCATCAGCAATACTCTGAGATTGCTTAATATTATTTGCACTAGCAATTAGAAAGTAATCCCCTAACATAGATACACCTTCTAAATCGAGAATTTCGATATCTCTGCCTTTTTTATCAAAAGCTGCTTGTGCTAATTGTAATACGATTTGTTTAACTTCTTCTTTATTTTTCATACTATTCCCCTTTTAACGTTTATTAGTACTCTCATCACCCGGTTCTGATGGCTTTGTGATAGTACCACCATTATGTTCTGATTCAGGTGCAACCTTGGCTGTGCTATTAGTTGGAGCTGTTACAAATTGTGTCATTTCATTGGCTGGTAGATTTCCCATCGTAATGCCTACTAATCGTTGTGCTTCTGTTGGATTTACCTTCCAATATGTCATATCGCCAACTAACTCTTTTTCACCAGGAAGAATATAGAAATGAATCTCTTCCTTATTAATTTTGCTAGCATTATACACAAGCTTAATGGCATCTAATGTAGAAATATTACTATCATAATGATCCCAAATTCTCCAAATATGCCATGCATTTGTTAAGAAGAATGAATTATGCTCTTCTTCTACCCAAAGTTTCAAAAATCTTTCTTGTCGTTGTACACGTGTAAATGTATCGTGTTTTGGATCAGAATATCGTAAATAGGATAAAGCCTTATCACTATCTAATGTTTGATATCCTCGTTGCAAATCAATATCTTTATTTCCCTCTGCATCCACGTGTTCCATAGTCTGTTCTACATAGATTTGTTGATTTCCTAATACATCGTTAGTCTTTTTGAAAGCATTTTGATTAACTACAACATAATATGGTATAGAAATATGGAACATATCTTCTATAACAGCCTTTGTTAGATCAATACCACCTTTTTCATAGATGCTATTGAGCATACTTGCATCTGTCTGATCTCTATTATCAATTTTACTATTACTAGGAATGCCAATAACATCCATTGTTTTTTGATCTAAATTAATGGATAACAAGAATAGACTATCACTTTGACTAGGATTATTATCATCAGTACCGACAACAAGAATGTATAATGGTTTATCTAATCCTTTTTGTTCTACAGATACAGTATTACCATCTTGTTTATTTCCATTATCTACAGCTGTATCAGTTGTCTCAGTAGTACCTGTAACAGCTCTATACACATAAGATACCCCAGTATACAAACCATAGCCTATACCCCCAAGTAGGGCAAGTACTACAATAACAGCTACTATAAATCTAGGCCATTTAACAGATGACTTTTGTTGACGTCTTCTTCTACGACGGCGAGCTCTTGCTCGTTCACGTTCTTCCATATATAAACTCCATTATTTACAAGATTGTAACACATCATTACGACCAAGAATGGTCAACGGATAAATCGATAAATTTTGCTCTATAAGATGAATAATAGTATTATCAAAACCAAGCAATACCGCCTTATCTAAATCTAGTTCTGAAACGTTACGCAACTCATCCACACCGGGAAAATTTCGATTAGGCTCAATATAGTCTGCTAAAAATATCACCTTATCTAGCGTAGACATATGTACCTTTCCAGTCGTATGAACTCGAATGGCTTCTAAAACCTCATCATCAGATATAGAAAACTCTTTTTTTGCTCGAATCATACCAGCTAAACCATGTAAAAGATTACCATTACTTAATAATTCTTGATCAGCATCATAAGATTCACTTTTCACAAGATCTTGCATATCCTGTAAAGGCAATTCTTTAGCGCAATCATGTAGTAATGCAGCTAATCTAGCCTTTTCAACATCAACGCCATAAAGCTTAGCTAAATGAGTAGCCGATTCCACAACGCCAAGAGTATGCTTAAATCGTTTCTTGCTCAGCCATTGACTCACTCTAAGTTGTATTTCATCAAATGATAACATCCTTTATTCCTTCCCATAAATATGGTGTTCCTCAATATATTCCACCACACATTTTGGCAACATATATCGAACTGTTTTACCAGAGCGTAGACGTTCTCGTAAATACGTAGCAGATAATTTCATCTCAGGAACCTCCATAAGATGTATTTTTTCACGTGCTTTAGGGCCTAAAATCGTTAATGTTTCGTCAATTGCACTTGATCCATCAGGTCTTGTAGCGCCAATAAAGTGGACCTCATCTAATAATTCCTCAATAAACTTCCACGTTGGTAATGCACGAATTGTATCAGTACCAGCGATAAAGTAAAATTCAACATTTGGTCCATAAAGGACCTTAAAATGTTGAATAGTATCAACTGTATACGAAGGGCCTTCTCGACGCATCTCTACATCAGAAATCTCAAAATTAGGATTATCTGATACGGCTGCTGCCGTCATAGCATATCGATGACTACTATCTATTACATCATGTTGTTTGTGAGGTGGAACCTTGGCAGGTACAAAAATTACCTTTTCTAGGTTAAAGCTTTCACAAGCCACCTCAGCAATCATTAGATGCCCTAAATGGATAGGATTAAATGTTCCACCTATGATTCCTATACGACGTTTCTCTACCATAATAATGCCACACCCTTAATGACAATGACACTGATAACGATAAACAAGAGCAATGCCTTTCCATAGGATATCCATTCGTATCGACCTTTTGGAGTCTGAATATATCTGTAGTATGCCCTTATTAAGTTATATACGGTCTTCACTTTCGAACTTGGCCTTCTCCAAATACAAAGTATTTATATGATGTTAGTGCTTGTAATCCCATTGGTCCGCGAGCATGAAGCTTTTGGGTACTAATACCAATTTCTGCACCAAAACCAAATTCAAAACCATCAGTAAAACGAGTTGATGCATTGTGATAAACTGTAGAACAATCTACTAAGTTCATAAATACTTTTGCACGCATTGGTTCATCTGTTACTATAGCTTCTGAATGATGTGTAGAATATAAATTCACATGATCGATTGCTTCCTCAAGAGTATCAACAATACGTATATTTAAGTCCATATCATTATATTCTGTATTGAAAGAATCATCTGTTAAAGGAATTGTATTACCCATATATTGAGCTACAGCATTATCGCCGTGAATTCGTACCCCATATTCTTGTAACGCTACATCAAGACGAGGTAAAAACTCAGCAGCTACAGCTTGATGTACTAATAGAGTCTCCATAGAGTTACATACAGATGGACGCTGTACCTTTGCATTAATAGCAATTTCTAACGCCATATCTAGATTGGCATATTCATCGACAAAGGTATGACATACACCACTCCCCGTTTCAATGACAGGAATACTACTTTCATCAACAACACGGCGAATGAGTCCTGCTCCACCACGTGGAATAACAACATCAATATATTCACGTTGGTGTAATAGTACACCAACCATATCTCGATCTAGAACCTCCACGAGTTGAATCGCATCTGGCGTAATTCCAAGAGTTTCTAGGGTATTGCGCATAATAGACACAATGATTTGGTTAGTATGGAATGCCTCTTTACCACCGCGCAATATAGTAGCATTTGCAGTTTTTAAACAAAGTACACCAGCATCGATAGTCACATTGGGGCGCGCTTCAAAAATAATACCAATAACACCAAAAGGTACTACTCTTTTTTCTATAGTCAAGCCATTAGGACGTGTAATCGTTTCCATAACAGATCCCACAGGGCTTTCAAGAGTCGCCACTTGACGAACACCTTCTGCCATTTGAGCAATACGATTAGGTGTTAATGTTAATCGATCTATCATAGTTTGAGGTACATTATAATCGCCAGATTTGTCTAAATCTAACTTATTGGCAGCCATGATTTCATCGGTTTGTGCTTCTACAGCATCAGCGATTGCCAATAATGCAGAATCTAATGTACCTTGATCAATTTGAGCTAATTCAAAAGATGCCGCTTTAGCTCTTTGACCCATATCTTTACAAATTTCTTCATACTGGTTCATAGGATATCCTCAATGTAATAAAACTAGATTATTACGATGTACTGCTTCATCATAGGTTGTATTAATTCCTAAAATTTTAGCTATATCATTTGTATTATGACCTTTAATGGCCTTCATATCTTCGATGCCATAGTTAATAAGACCTCGACCGATTTCTTTACCATCATGGTAAATAGAGATGGTATCACCAGGCCCAAATGCCCCATCTACATCAATAATACCAGCTGGTAAAATGCTAGCACCTTTATCTAATACAGCACGAGCGCAACCATCATCAATAGTGATTGACCCTTTTAACCGTTTACCAAAGGCAAGCCAGTGATGTTTTCCTGATAAGCCAGCATCATGTGCTTCAAAGAGGGTACCAATATTTTCACCCTTACATACGCGGCGCACAGAATCCTCCACCTCACCGGATGTAATTACCATAGGTACGCCAGAGTTTGTAGCCATATGGGCTGCCTTTATCTTGGTATACATGCCACCTGTACCCATATTAGATCCAGCTCCACCTGCAATAGCATAGGTTTCATCAGTAATTTCGGAAACGACTTCTATCAATGTTGCATCAGGATGAGTTGCTGGATTGGCAGTATATAATCCTTCGATATCGGATAAAATGATAAGCAAATCAGCATCTACAATACCAGCCACGGTAGCAGATAAAGTATCATTATCACCAATTTTAAATTCCTCAATAGCAACCACGTCATTTTCATTGATAATAGGAATAACATTGAGTTGCAATAACGTATGTAGTGTATTCCGCAAGTTAAGATAACTATGACGGCCTGTACTATCTTCTTTTGTTAAAAGAATTTGACCTACTGTACGACCGTATTCACGGAACATACGCTCATACATATGGATAAGAATGCCTTGTCCTACGGCAGCAGCAGCTTGTTTCAAAACAAGATCTCTAGGTTTTTCTTTAAATCCTAGAGGGGCAAGGCCAGCTCCCGTTGCACCAGAAGAAACAAGGATAACCTCTTTACCTTGATTAGCTAAATCTGATAATTGGCGTACTAATCTTTCTATGCGCTCTAAGTTTAAATGTCCATTAGCATAACATAGCGTACTACTGCCTACTTTAACTACTATTCTTTTTGCGTCGATGATAGCACTGCGCATAGATTAACCTCCTAGGTCAACAGGTTATGACGTTCCCACTATAATAAAATTCAGTAATATGACGATTTACTTAGGTAAAATAATTTTAGGTTCTTTTTTAGCTTTATATAAAACACCATTAAAACCAATGACTTGGACTAATTCAGCACCTAACATATCGGCTAACTCTTGGAAAATCGTCTTATCTTCAGGGCTATTGTTGTGTAATTTCACCTTGATTAATTCACGAGCCATTAAGGCTGCGCGAGCGCTATCAATAACACTATTTTCTAAACCATTTTTACCAATTTGAACTACTGGTGGCATTGTTGCTGCCAAAGAGCGTAAATACCGTTTTTGTTTTCCTGTCATTATTACTCCTACTCTTGGAATGTAAAGCGTTGATCGCCAATCACAACTTCATCACCGTCTTTACAACCTTTTTCTTTTAATTTTGCATCTAGCTCCATAAAGCGCCAAATGCGTTGGAATCTACGAAGAGATTGATCATCACTTAAATTTGTCATTGCTACTAAACGTTCAATACGTTTACCTGTAATATAGAATGCAGCATCGTCACCACGAGTGATAACGAATTCTACATCTGGTTTTGCTTCGTATACTACTGTATCATCAGTTGCTTCCGGTTCTGGCTCGTAGTTTTCTACATAGTAGTATGCTCGTTCCATAAGTTCTGGTAAACCTTCGCCACTCAATGCATTGATAAGGAATACTTCGTAGCCTTTATCTTCAAAATATTTTTTTGTATCAGGAATTGTTGTATCATCAAAGACCATATCAATCTTATTGAGTGCAACAATTTGTTTTTTATTGGCTAATTTTTCAGAATATTTACGAAGCTCTTCGTTAATAGCATCAAAATCAATTTTTGGATCGCGTCCTTCCATACCAGATACATCAAGGACGTGAATTAAAATGTTAGTCCGTTCTACGTGACGCAAGAAGTTATGTCCTAGACCAACACCTTCGCTAGCACCTTCAATAAGCCCAGGAATATCAGCTAGTACAAAACTACGGTCCCCAGAGATTGTTACTACCCCAAGTACAGGTGTCAATGTAGTAAAGTGATAAGCCGCAACCTCTGGTTGAGCTTTAGAAACCTTACGTAAAATACTAGATTTACCTACAGATGGGTACCCTAATAAACCAACGTCAGCTAATACTTTTAGTTCTAGTTGTAACCAGAACTCTTCACCAGGTTCACCTTTTTCTGCAAATGTCGGTGCACGGTTAGCACTTGTTTGGAAGCGTGCATTACCACGGCCCCCACGACCACCTTTAGCAATAACAAATGTATCGCCATCGTTAACGAGGTCACAGAAAATTTTACCTGTTTCTTCTTCTTTAATTACAGTGCCCAACGGAACCGGGATAATCAGTGGCTCAGAACCGCGACCATGCTTATTGGAGCTTTCACCATTACCACCAGCAGGCGCCTTAAACTGACGTTTATATCTAAAGTCTACAAGAGTATTAATATTCTTGTCCGCTTTAAAAATAACGTCTGCCCCTTTACCACCATCGCCGCCACTAGGGCCGCCATTTGGCACGTATTTCTCACGGCGGAAGCTAGACATGCCATCCCCACCATCACCGGCCTTAACAAAGACACGCGCTCTATCTATAAACATATTTTAACTCCTATGCATTATTGCTGTAATAACTCTAATGCCTTTTTAATTTGAATATCATCTAATGTACTAGATGGATTTACACCTTTTGGTAGATCAAGCTCTACATCTGGTTTAATACCAATGCCGTCAATAATACGGTCATTTGGTGTATGGTATTTAGCTATAGTTACCTTAACGCCTTCATTATCAAGGCTAGGGTAAATAGTTTGAACTGTACCTTTACCATATGTATTAGTACCTAAAATAGTACCTAGTTTACGGTCTTGAATAGCACCAGCTATAATTTCAGATGCACTAGCAGATCCTTTATTAACAAGAACTACTAATGGCATAGCTACTTCTGGGCCATTCGACTTATAAACATCTTTTTTACCAGCTCGATTTTGTACCGTTACTAGTGTACCTGGAGGCATAATATAGTTAGAAATCTTTTCTGTTGTAGATAACAAACCACCAGGATTATCACGGAGATCTAACACCAGTGCCTTCATACCTTGAGATTGCAATTCTTTAAACTGTGTTTCAAAATCATCAGCTGTATTCTCAGCGAATTGACTGATACGAATGTATCCCACTGTACTTGTGAGCATTTTACTTTTAACAGTTGGTAACACAATGGATTCACGAGTGATATCAAAGTGCAATGTTTCACCATTGCGCTCTATATCAAGGGCTACAACAGTACCTGCCTCACCTCGAATTCGAGAGGATGCATCTTCTACAGTTATATCACTTGTAGATTGACCATCGATAGCAATAATATGGTCGCCAGGTTTAATACCCGCTTTGAAAGCTGGTTGATCTTCCATAATACTAACTGCATATAAACCTTTATCATCATGCCCAAGAACCATGCCTACACCAGCATAAGTACCAGATGTTTGCATTTTCATGGACTTAAATTCATCAGCATCTAAATAAACACTATGAGGCTCTCCCAAAGAGCCAATCAAACCTTTTAACATACCATCATAAAGGGTAGCTTTAGACATAGGTGTCATAAAGACTTGACTCGCAGCATAGTAGGCTACAAATAGTCTTGGTAACCCCCAGAATGAACCAGATAGATACCAAAACATGAGCCACATAATAACGATGCCAGAGCCTATGTATTTCAATAGGCTCCATAACACCGTACGTGTATCAAATTTCATATTATAAATATCCCATAGGATCCACAGGATCCCCACTTATACGAACTTCAAAATGTACGTGTGGTCCAGTACTATTACCAGTGCTACCAGCATAGGCTATAACTTGACCTTTAGATACATCTTGTCCTTCAGAGACAGCAAGCTCAGAATTATGGCCATAAAGGGTAGACATGCCATTACCATGGTCGATAACTACGGCATAACCATAGCCGCCCATCCAACCAGACCAAACAACGGTACCACCATCAGCAGCATGAACAGGTGTACCTTCATCAACACCAATATCTATACCAGAATGGTAAATCGTTGTTCCCCAAATTGGATGCGTACGATAACCATATGGAGAAGTAATTTCACCACTTACAGGCCAACCCAGTTGACCAGAACCTTGCACCCAAGAGTAACTTGGTGCAGACTGTTGAGCTGCTGCTGCGGCCGCCGCTTCTGCAGCAGCGCGAGCCGCTGCACGTTCCGCTTGACGTGCTTTTAATAGTGCAGTAATTTGAGCGGAAGAAGCATTGAGTTCTTCCACAGCTTGCATTGCAGTGGCACGATCATTTTGTGCTTTTTGAAGAACGACTTCCCGTTCTTTCTTCTTTTGTTCAATTTCAGCTTGTTTAGCTACTGCCGCCTTTTCAAGCTCCACTAATTTAGCTCGAGATTGCTCAAGAGCTTGCTTACGTGCAGCAATTTCAGCACGTTCTTTTTTGATTTCATCGATTAATTTAATGTCAGCATCAATAATGCGTTTTAAAATCTCTAGTCGATTTGCAAAATCACTAAAGTCTTTAGAACCAATAACAACATCTAAATAACTTAGACGACCATTGATATAAATGTCACGTACACGCTTATAAAATACGGACTCACGTCCTTCTAAACGTTTTTGTGCTTCTGCTAGTAACTTTTCATTAACAGTAATATCATTTTCAACGGCTACACGTTGTTGTTGAATAGACTCTAACTGTTGTTGAGCTTGACGCAATTGCTCTTCAATTTGACGCAACTGTTCAGATACGCTTACAATGACAGTTTCAGCATCAGCTTTAATAGAGTTTTGTTGATTAACTTGTTGTTGAATTGAATCTAATTGATTCGTTAAATCCTCATCTTCCGCAACAATGTATAGTGGTGTTCCCAGTACTACTATACCTGTTAAAATTGTTGCCACCAGACGGGATTTGATTGTGTTGTATTTCATAAACATTACACCTTCATGTATTGTTTTAAAGAAATTGTACTACCAATAGCACCTACTATAATACCGCCAACTAAAATATAGATAGCCACATCATAGAAGAATGGGAACATTGGTACTAATGGGAAGAATGCTAAAGACTCAGAAACTTCCATAGTAATAAAATGGTAGAATTCACCTACACAAAGAACGGCAATAATAGCTCCAACTAAACCTAATAACATGCCTTCTA
This sequence comes from Veillonella sp., assembly GCF_018381775.1. Lineage (GTDB taxonomy): Bacteria > Bacillota > Negativicutes > Veillonellales > Veillonellaceae > Veillonella. Next base: position 119,094 of record NZ_JAGZRH010000003.1, read on the forward strand.
TCAAGAATGGCCAACGGATAAAGCCATTTGTTGCACCTACATATTTCATGATGGCAATTTCTTTACGACGAGCGAACACAGTCAAACGAATTGTATTAGAAATGATAAATAATGTAGCTGCTGCTAAGAATGCAATTAATACGATACCACCAATTCTGATAACTTGAGTTATACGGAAGAGTTCTTCCACAATATCTTGACCATAATGTGTACTTTCAACACCTTGGAATGTAGTAGCTAATTTAGCTGTGGCCTTAACATCACTAGGATTATCAAAGGTTAATACATAAGAATTTGGCAATGGATTTACATCACCTAGGGCATTTACTAATTGTTGTTGATCACCAAGACGAGCTTTGAATTCCTTCATAGCTTGCTCTTTATTAACAAACTCCAAATGCTTAAGATTTGGTATAGCTTTAATTTGCTTACCTACCGCCATAATTTGGTCAGTTGTTAAACCATCTTTTAAGTAAATACTCAATTGAACTTGGTTCTCTAAGCTAGATGCCATGTTATTCAAATTAATAACACCGCAAAGGAATACCCCAAGCATAAATAGAGATAAAGCCACTGTAGAAATAGATGCTAACGTCATAAGACCGTTACGCTTCATAGATTTGAGGGCTTCTTTAAAAAAGTATTTCAATGTTCTAGGCTTCATTAATTTCTGCACCTCTCATGTTATCACTTTGAACGCGACCATCTTTAAGACGAATAACACGTTTATTTAAATACGAAACAAGATCCATATTATGGGTAACCATAATAACAGTTGTGCCAAAATTATTGATATGCTTAAACAAATCTACAATACCTTTACTTGTATCAGGATCTAGATTACCAGTCGGTTCATCAGCAATGAGCACAGATGGTCGATTTACAATGGCGCGGGCAATAGCAACACGTTGTTGTTCACCACCAGATAGATCCTCTGGTAAATCATTTGCCTTGTCAGTTAACCCAACAAGCTCTAGTACATGACTTACCTTTTCTTTAATTACCTTTGGTTTCTCTTCAATTACTTCAAGTGCAAAAGCAATATTTTCTGATACCGTTTTATTCGGTAATAACCGGAAATCTTGGAATACAACACCAAGCTTTCTACGTAATTTTGGAATTTTACTACGCTTCATACGCGTAACATCAAAATCATCAACTATAACAGTACCAGAGTCAGGTACTACTTCATGAGTTAATAATTTAAATAGAGTTGATTTCCCTGCACCACTGTGACCACAAATGAGGACAAATTCGCCGTCATTTATAGTTAAACACACATCGTCTAATGCAACAGAACCATTATCATAGACTTTACTAACATTCTTAAATTCAATCATGGGATCCCCTTTGATTATTTACGAGTGATTACACGTTTTACTGCTTCTACAATGTCTTTTGCTGTTAAGCCATATTTAGCCATTAATTCTTTTGGTGTACCACTCTCCCCAAATGTATCTCGAACACCAACGAATTCCATAGGTACTGGCTTATTAGCAACAACAACTTCAGACACAGCAGAACCTAGGCCACCAATGATATTATGTTCTTCAGCTGTAACAATAGCACCTGTTTCAGTAGCTGCCTTTACGATTGCATCTGCATCAATTGGTTTGATAGATGCCATATTAATAACGCGTGCAGATACATTAGATTTAGCTAAGGTTTTTGCCGCCTCAACAGCAGGACCAACCAAAGCACCACAAGCGATAATTGTTACATCAGAACCTTCAACTAAAGTAGTAGATTTACCCGGTACAAAAGTATAACCTTCAGCTGTTACATCATCTACACCAGCACGGCCCAAACGAACGTATACAGGACCATCATAGGATGCAGCCCATTCAACTACAGCTTCTGTTTCACGTTCGTCCGCAGGTACTACTACTGTCATATTAGGTAGTGTACGCATACAAGAAATATCTTCCAAGCTTTGATGTGTAGCACCATCTTCACCTACTGTAATACCTGCATGAGTAGCACAAACTTTTACATTCAATTTTGGATAACATACAGCATTGCGAATTTGTTCAAATGCACGACCTGTTGCAAACATTGCAAAGGAAGAAACAAATGGGGTTTTACCAGCTGCTGCAAGACCTGCACCAACAGAAATCAAATTTTGTTCTGCAATACCTACATTAAAGAAACGTTCAGGGCAAACATTTTTAAATGTATCAGTTTTAGTAGATTTTGATAAATCTGCATCTAATACGATAATATTTGTATTTTCTTTACCGATGCGAGCTAACGCATTACCATATGCTTCACGTGTTGCTTTACCCATTATTGTACCCCCATAATTTCATTAACAAAGGCTATGCCTTGCTCAGCGCTTGGTGCTTTGCCATGCCAACCTGCTTGGCCTTCCATTTCTTCAACGCCCTTACCTTTTACAGTATGCATTACAATGCAAGTTGGACCTTCTGTGAAAGCTTTAGCTGCTTCAATAGCATTATGAAGTTCATCAAGATCATGACCATTTACTTCAATAACATTCCAGTTAAAAGCTTTAAATTTCTCAGGAATAGGCAATGGAGAAAGAACTTTAGTAATATCTCCATCAATTTGAAGACCATTAAAGTCGACAAAAGCAGTTAAGTTATTGAGTTTGTAATGGCCAGCAAACATAGCAGCTTCCCATACTTGACCTTCTTCAAGTTCACCATCACCAAGAATGGAATAAACACGGTAATCTGCATTGTCAATTTTACCAGCCAATGCCATGCCACATGCTGCAGAGATACCTTGACCCAAGGAACCTGTGGACATATCAACACCTGGAATATGTTTCATATCAGGGTGACCTTGTAACATATGGTCAATTTTACGTAAATTCAAAAGTTCATCTTTAGAAAAATAACCTTTTTCAGCCAATGTAGCATATAATGCAGGCGCTGCATGACCTTTAGAAAGGACAAAGCGATCTCTATTAGGAGCTTTTGGATTTGCTGGATCTACATTCATTTCTACATAGTACAACAAGGCCATCACATCGGCGATGGATAGAGAACCACCTGGGTGACCAGATTTCGCTGCCGTTACAGACTGAACAATACTCACGCGAATAGCTTTTGCCTTCTCTTGAACTAGTTGTTTAACATCTTGTGTTAATGTAGCCATAGAGACCTCACTTTCTGGATTAGATCCAATATATTAATAATTTTTAAGTAATGAAATAGCGATTTCTGCATTGCGTTGAGAGTTAACACGTAATGCTTCAATACGATCATAAGATGCTTGGTACTCTTCTCTTGAATTTAAGAGCTTATGACATCTCTGATATAAAGCCTCTTCTCTAAGATGGGTCATTGTACCGATTGGTTCTTGACCAATCATATGTAAGAAACTAGTGATTTTAGGATCGTAGGAAATGCCAATTACAGGTTTCTTCATTAAAGAACTAAATACTAATGCATGAAGACGTATGCCAATCATAAGGTCCACATTACCCGACAAGGATACTTGTTCCTCTGTAGAGAATGGTCCTTCAAGAACAATAGCTCCTTTTGGCATATAACTAGCAATAATTTTAGCTTCTTTTGTATCCTCTGGATGAGACATAGGTATAAATATAATCTCTACATTATCCTGTTCTTGCAGTCGACTTAAGACATTGGCTAGTGATTCACGGTATTCTGTATCATCTTTCCAACTACGAACAGCTACTCCGATTCTTTTTGGAGCTTCTGTGGATATAGGTAGCTTAGATGTATAGCCGTCTAGAATGCGTTTTCCAATATTCAAATCAGCTGGTTGCATGGCTAATACAGCATCAGCCGTAACCTCAACATCTTCAATTCCTAAGGAATCTAATTCAGATTTAGAAATAGAATCACGAACCGTTATAGTATCAACAAAACGCAAAACAAAGCTAACAGCTTTCCTTGTAGAAGGGCGATTTAAAGGTCCAATACCTTGTGAGTATAGCATCACCTTTTTACCCATCATTTTTGCTAAAGCCATAATACTTAAGTAGTAATATGTATTGCGAATACTAGTAGCATCTTGTAACAGGCTGCCTCCACCACTGATAACTAAATCAGAATTTGAAATAGCCTTTAGAATACCGAATGCAGAAAATGTTCCCACCGCATGAATATTGTGCTTTTTGCTCGTCTCTGTAGGATTACCAGAAATAACAGTAATATGCGCATCTGCTTCCTCTTTACGAATGGCATCGATAATAGCACAAAGCATTGCTTCATCACCAGCATTACCGAAACCATAGTAGCCAGAGATAACAATATTACTCATGGTCAACCTCCCGAGCTTGGAACCATTGTGTTACATACATCATGAAACGAACAGCAATGATAAGAAGCAAACCTAAGAGCGCACCAATTAACAAACCATCATATCCACGCATAATAGACATGAATACAGGAGTTCTAATATGACAGAATGTTTCAACCATAGACGCTACGCCAATAACACCAGCAATAGTTAATAAGAAATGGATCACTGTAGGCCATTTGCGTAGGAATGCAAATGTAGCTAACATTAATGCAGGGTGACCAATAATGAACTCTTTTTCTCTAGGTCTTGCATACATTGTATTTTCAAGAAAACGACGAAGCATGAGTTCAAATCCTGGTACAGGAACACCTGCTGTATGACCACTTCGGCCAACAAATACCCATGCAACGCCACCAAGAGCAGCCATTACAAAGAATACGTAGAACTTAACATCCATTGTTAAAAATTCAACTACAAATTTCTTTGCTTCTTCTTTAGAGTTAATCATACGACCTTTCCACAATGGGAAACGTTGTAAATAAGCGATAATCACCAATACAACTGGAAGTACAAATGTTAACTTAACACCTCTAAAGATAGCAAATTCCATGAAGAATTTCGTATTTCCTAGCAAAGATGCAATATACATACCGCCAATAGCTGCAAAGAGTGCAGCAATTACGAGATAAAGAACTGCTAATACGGTAGATTTAATAGCACCTAATGGACGAGCACCATCATAACGACGCCATTCTTCCATCAAACGGATCATAGCACCTACAGGAGCCACAATAGCACTAGATAAGGCCCAAATTTGAGTAATCAGTGTGCCACTTGTAATGATGAATAATACTACAGATACAAGAGATATTCCAAAGAATGCGACCAATTGTGTATGTTTACGCATTGGAAGTAACATTTGACCAACGTAAACAAACAGTGCAATAGCACCTATCATAGTAATAACAACTAACAATGGATTAGGTGTATATGGTGGATAAATATCAGCAGGACCAAATTCATAACCTTTTGTAGATAATTTTTCAGTAGTCATACCAATATAGTTAATGGTAGTTTGTAATACTGTTTCATTATTTACACCAGTTTCATACATAGGGAATAAATTGAAACGAATATTTCGTTCAATATCACTAATATAGAAACGTTGTGCCGCTTCTTCAGGAGTAATTTTCTTTAATTCGTCCTTAGCAATTGTATATACACGACCAACGCTATAATTCTCTTTAGCAGCCATTTCTAAGAAACCTTGTTGTGGCTCATATTGAAGTTGGTTAACAGCTTCGATACCAACTAAAGGAATGTGATTTTTATGTAATAATTCTAAGGTTTCATCAGTTAAGTTAGGCGCACCAAGAGCTTCTTTACCAGCAAAAATCATACCAGTAACATGTGGAATTCCTTCAAGGCGTTTAAATAGATATTGAAGATCTTCAGACGTTACATTTCTGTAATTTGTAGGTCGAACAATAACATTAAATCCACGATTAGCAACCTCTTGAGCTTGAAGCTTGGAAATACCAAGATTCATTTTTAGATAGCTATCTGCAGTAGCACCATATAACTCGAGAACCGGACCAATACTTGTATTGAGCTCTTTTACTTTATCTTTACCAATACGATGATATAAATCTTCCCGAATTTCTTTATAATAGCCTTCTTTACCAGAAATCAAAGCTACATAAGTTGCACCATGTTTCACGGATGTCCCATTAACACGGACAGAATCCATTTCTTCGGAAGATAATACCTTAACTTGACCTGCATCTTTCGCTTTTTCTAAGGTGCGATCATAAATAGCAAATGCTGTTACACCTGCATTGCGAAGCGCATCAAAGGCCTCTTGTTGACTACGTTTTTCAAATGCATTAGCCCGTAAAACAGCATCATAATCTACGATATTTTCTATATGGTTTTGAGATTTTTCTATCTGATGGCGTTCAAATACTAAGTATAAAGAGGATACAAGGCCTACAATAATACATAATATAAGAATCCAAGAGTACTTACTTTTCTGGGTGTTCCGATGATTCACGACAAATCCTTTCTAGTTGAGCACTGGTTTAACTTTAATGTGAATTTCACCATTATCGATAGTTAAGCTTTCTGCTTTTACAGGAATAGGGAAGTTATTGAAGTTATAGATTTCAGTAGCTTCTAGTACATTAGATGTTAAACCTGGGATAGTTGCACCATTAATGGTGAATTTCTTAGGTGCAAATAATAAAGTATTATCCTTTAATTCTAAATTGCCATCTAATTTAACAGCGCCTTTAAATACCATACCTACATTCATCTTGCCAGTTAAACTAATGTTATCTTTACTAATATTTACTTGTACATCTTGAATTTCACTGCCTGCTTGAGTGCTTAAAAATGTTGCTAAATCTTCATTAGTAACTATACCGTCAATACTTGAGTTTCCTACTCTAACAACATCTATTTCTTGGCTAGCCAATAATGAAATTGGATTAACTAGAATTTGTGTTGCATCATATTTGAAGTTTGCAAAATTTAATTTACCAAGTTTTACATCATCTAAAGAACCGTACACATGATCAGCTTCACCATAAAGTAATTTGAATCCTGGTTGAGACTCAACATTTACAGTTTGAGCAGATGGTTTTAGGGAATCATTTAATTGTTTTTCAATACGAGAACTAATATAAGAAGGTAATAAAAATTGTGTTGCTGCTGCCAAGGCAATAATCAGCACTAGTAGGAATAGTAAAAACTTTTTCATAAGAACTCCTAAATTGTTAAATTTGCTTCTTTTTTCAAGAAGCCTTCCATAAATTGATCTAAATTACCATCCATAACGGATTGTACATTCCCTGTTTCAACCCCTGTACGATGATCCTTAACGAGATTATATGGGTGGAATACGTAGGAGCGAATTTGACTGCCCCATTCAATGGCTTGGTATGTACCACCTATTTGCTCTTTAAGTTCTGCTTGTTTTTCTAATTCTAATTCAAATAATTTTGCTCGTAATAAACGTAATGCTTGTTCCCTATTTTGCATTTGAGAACGTTGAGTTTGACACTGAACGACAATACCTGTTGGCCTATGCGTCATACGTACAGCAGAATCAGTTTTATTGATATGCTGACCACCAGCACCGCTAGCTCGATATGTATCTACTTGTACATCTTTCATATCAATATTAATTTCTACTGTATCATCAATTTCTGGCATTATATCAACAGCAGCAAAGGATGTATGACGACGTGCCGCAGCATCAAATGGTGAAATACGAACTAGACGATGTACACCTTTTTCAGATTTCAAATAACCAAAGGCATTTTCACCTTTAATTAAAAATGTAGCAGATTTTGTGCCCGCCTCATCACCTGGTTGTTCATCCATCAATTCAATAGAGAATCCTGCTTTTTCAGCCCAACGCAAGTACATGCGAATCAGCATGGAGCACCAATCTTGAGCCTCTGTGCCACCTGCACCAGCATGGAATGTTAAGATCGCATTATTAGCATCATACTCACCACTAAGCAATAAAAGAACCTCTTGTTTTTCTACAGTTTCTTCTATTTGTTGAACATAATCCTTAATCTCTCCTTCTAGAGAACGATCATCTTCCTCTATAGCCATCTCTAGCATTACATTAGCATCTTCGATGTCACTAACAAGTTGTTTATAGCTTTCTACAGCATTCTTTAATTGTGTAGCCTCTTGAGAAATCTCACGAGCCTTATCTGGATCGTCCCAAAATGTAGGGTCGCTCATTTGTACATCTAGTGTAAAGATTCGATCCTCTTTCTGAGCGATGTTAAAGTGAATCCCTCATTCCATAAATACGTTCTTCAAGATTAGAAATAATCGGTTTTAAATCTTCTAACAATTTATGTTCACCACCTTTTACTTATTAGCTTATTACATCGATAAATTATCACCTTAATAAAATAGAAAAATGGCCGTTGCCCAGAAGGAAATCCCATTGAGCAACGTGCCATTCACAAATCTTAATCTATGTTTTGTGGCTCCAACACATCTTCATGATGGGGTTGTGCACCTTCTAAGTGGTCAACTGGTTCTTCAATTTCTTGAATCAATTGTGCACGAATTTTGTATAACGCCATGATTGTTTCATCTTGAATTGCAGCAATCATGTTTTGGAACATATCAAAGGCTTCAAATTTATATTCCACCAATGGATTTTTTTGGCCATATGCACGAAGACCAATACCTTCACGCAACATATCCATATTATCCAAATGTTCCATCCATTTGTTATCAACAACGCGCAACATAATAGCCTTTTCAAGTTGGCCAAACATAGCATCACCAAGCATATCAACGCGATCTTGATACTCAGCATGAGCAATTTCAAGTAAACGTTCTAACAATTCTTGACGGCTATACTCTTCCATATCTTGAGAGGACATAATCTCTTCTGTTAAGAAATATTGACTTAAATGCTTATAAAGACCTTCATAATCCCATTCTTCTGGATATAATTTTTCATCTGCATAAGCATCTACAGATTCAGTAACAAGTTTATCAATCATTTCATTGATTGTGTCACGTAAGGATTCGTTACGTAAAATACGACGACGTTGTTCGTATAATACTTCACGTTGTTGATTCATAACATCATCATACTCAAGGACATATTTACGAATATTATAGTTATGATCTTCTACTTTCTTTTGAGCACGTTCAATAGATTTAGTAATCAAAGAATGCTCAATAGGCTCATCCTCTTCCATGCCTAGTTTATCCATGATACCTGTAATATTATCAGCACCAAAGATACGCATTAAATCATCTTCTAAGGATAAGAAGAATTGAGAGGAACCTGGGTCACCTTGACGACCAGCACGACCACGCAACTGATTATCGATACGGCGACTTTCATGACGTTCAGTACCTAAGATAGCCAAACCGCCTAATTCAGGGACACCTTCACCAAGTGTGATATCAGTACCACGACCAGCCATGTTTGTAGCGATTGTCACCATACCCATTTGACCAGCATCTGCTACAATTTCCGCTTCTTTTTCATGATGTTTAGCATTCAATACTTTATGTGGTACCCCTGAACGTAATAACATATCTGAAAGTTCTTCAGATTGTGTAATAGATGTAGTACCAATCAAAATTGGTTGACCAGTTTGATGGCGTTCTACAGCATTACGTACTACAGCACGATATTTAGCTGCCTTTGTTTTAAAGATTTGATCAGGCAAATCTATACGAGCCAATGGTTTGTTTGGAGGAATAGGTAATACTTCCAAACCGTAAATATCGATAAACTCTTTTTCCTCTGTTTTGGCTGTACCAGTCATACCAGCAAGCTTTTTATACATTCGGAAATAGTTTTGGAATGTAACAGAAGCTAATGTTTGGCTTTCACGTTCAACCTTCAAGCCTTCTTTAGCTTCGATTGCTTGGTGTAAACCATCGGAATAACGACGACCAAACATCAAACGACCTGTGAATTCATCGACGATGACAACTTCACCATCTTTAACTACATAGTCAGTATCGCGATGCATCATAGCATATGCACGAAGAGATGCACCAAGTAGATGATTTAACTCAATATTTTCTGAATCATACAAGTTTTCAACACCAAGCATTTTTTCTACTTTAGCAATACCAGAATCTGTAGGTGCAATAGTTTTTTGTTTTTCATCAATTGTATAATCTTCATCTTTCACAAGATGAGGAACAATTTTAGCTAACTTGTAGTAATTATCTGTGGAACGTTGACCAGGACCAGAAATAATTAATGGAGTTCTCGCTTCATCGATAAGGATGGAGTCAACTTCATCGACAATTGCATAATTCAATGGACGTTGTACCATTTGTGATACATCAGATACCATGTTATCGCGCAAATAGTCAAAACCAAACTCATTATTTGTACCATATGTAATGTCGCATGCATATGCTTCTTTACGTTGGTTAAAATCGAGATTAGCTACAATAAGACCTGTAGAAAGGCCTAAGAAGTTATATAAACGCCCCATTTGTTCGCTATCGCGAGTCGCCAAATAATCATTTACTGTAACAACATGCACCCCATTGCCTGTCAAAGCATTTAGATAAACTGGTAATGTAGCAACTAATGTTTTACCTTCACCAGTACGCATTTCTGCAATATTACCTCTATGAAGGCAAATACCACCAATCAACTGTACATCAAAATGACGCATGCCTAACACGCGTTTAGACGCTTCACGAACTACGGCAAATGCTTCTGGTAAAATGTCGTCTAACGTTTCCCCTTTTTGCAAACGACGTTTAAACTCATCGGTTTTTGCTACTAAGTTAGCATCACTTAATTTAACATAATTCGGTTCAATTTCATTAATATGATCAGCAATAGCACGCATTTTCTTGATTTCTTTTGCGTTATTATTGCCTAATAGCCTTTGTAAAAAGCTTAACAAACAAATCACTCCTCTATAGGACATCTTACATTATTTTATCTAATTTATTATAACGAAAATGCCTTGAATAGTCAAAGAATTCAAGGCATTTCACGATTATTTATAGGTTTTTATAAAAAAGGTGGATGACTCAAAATGGTCATCCACCTTAGTATAATAATCGGCTGATTAAAAAAGTAGAAAGGAGTTAGGATTATTGTCAGCCGACATTATAAGTTATTGTAATTCTGGCTCGATCAAGCCATAGAATCCATCATGTCTACGATATACTACATTCATTGCTTCTGTTTCAGCATTGAAGAACATAAAGAAGTCATGACCAATAAGATTCATTTGTAAAATAGCTTCTTCTACATCCATAGGACGCACTGCAAAGCGTTTGCGTTTTACAACTTCGATAGCTTCTTCTTCTACAGGAGCCGCTAAAGCTTCTGGATGGAAAGCCTCTTGTTTTTTAAAGCGTTTAGCTAAACGAGTTTTATGTTTATGAATTTGACGTACGATTTTGTCTATTACCAAATCAATAGCAGCATACATATCATCGTTTGTTTCTACACCACGAAGAACAATTTTATTAACGAAGCATGTAAGTTCAACAGTAGATTTATCTTTTACAACGGATAAAACCGCTTGTGCATCTAACTCATCATCGAAGTAACGAGTTAATTTGCTCAATCTCTTTTCGATGTATGCTCTTAAAGCATCTGTCACTTCAATGTTTTTACCTCTGATTGCTACTTTCATAAGTCAACACCCTTTCTAAAAATCATCCACGAGATACGAGTGTGTAGTATTTTTTTACTTATCTCTCGTGTTATATTTAGTATTTCTACATTCACATATAAAACTCCTCTTTTTTTCAAAAAATTTTTATATTTTTTGTAGAATTATAAATATTACTTTCAGTAGTAGCAAAAAAACTCTGATATCATGCGATATCAGAGTTTTACTATATGTTGCTTTTATGTATTTTTTGGTATGTAATTACGCTTTTACAACGTTAGCAGCTTGAGGGCCACGGTTACCATCAACGATATCAAACTCTACATTTTGACCTTCTGTCAAAGATTTGAAACCTTCGTCTTGGATCGCAGAGTAATGTACGAATACATCGCTACCGTCTTTGCGTTCAATAAAACCATAACCTTTTTCTGCGCTAAACCATTTTACTTTACCTAACATGGTAACATCCTCCTAAAAATATATATATTGTCTTACTGTCTTGCACTACACTTGTATCATAACACAGCATGTATAAAATATCAAACAATAATATTAACACTTTTAATGAATATACAAAGATATCTTATTTGTATCCCACCCTACAAAAATCACATAAAACCCTTTATTTATCAACGTTATAAATATTTGCGAACAGCATATTAATTTATTGCATAATTTTATAATCATAAAATTATATGAATTAAAAATTATTATCATAAGATATGTATGTATAAAATATTTATATATCACAAATATTTATGGCAATAATCGTATTTCATAGATTAATTAATACCTAGAATGGCTTATTTATAGGGGCTAATTGAATGAATTGACATCAAGTTATCAAATATATTAATAGATATAAATAGATTCATATATCATAAAATCTAATATGTACAAATTCAGTTAACTTTAAAAATAGTCAAAAAAGGAAGCAAACTCTGTAAACAGAATTTACTTCCTTTTATGTTAGAAATTATTATTATAAAATTTTCGATAAGAACAATTTTGTTCTATCATTTGTTGGTGCATCAAATACTTTTTCAGGAGTATCATCTTCAAGAATTAATCCACCATCTACAAATAATACGCGGTCCGCAACCTCTTTGGCAAAGCCCATTTCGTGAGTAACAATAACCATCGTCATACCTTCTTCGGCTAGAGACTTCATTACATCCAGAACTTCGCGAACCATTTCTGGATCCAATGCAGAGGTAGGCTCATCAAAGAGCATAACCTTTGGTTTCATTGCTAAAGCACGAGCTATAGCAACACGTTGCTTTTGACCACCAGATAAAGAGTCAGGATAAGCATTTGCTTTATCTTTCAAACCTACTCGATCTAATAAAATTTGACCAATTTTTTTAGCCTCATCACTAGATGTTTTGCGGACCTTAGTTTGTGCTAAGGTCAGATTTTCCATTACAGTCATGTGTGGGAAAAGATTAAAGTTTTGGAATACCATTCCTACTTCCGTACGGACTTCATTAAGTTTAGATTTATCTGAAAGATCCATACCATCTACAATGACCTTACCAGATGTAGGCTCTTCCAAGTAATTCATAGTACGCAATACTGTACTTTTACCAGAACCTGATGGACCAATAATAACTACAACTTGACCTTTTTCGATATGTAAATCAATGCCCTTTAATACTTCATTTTTACCAAAGGATTTATGTACATTTTCTAACTTAATCATTTAATGCTATATTTCCTTTCAAGGTAACCAACCAATTGTGAAATTGTTACTGTCATAATAAGGTAGATAACAGCAACTGTCCCCCAAATTTCAAATGATGCATATGTTTTGGCAATGATTAGTTGACCACGGCGTGTCAATTCTTCGAAACCAATTACAGAAACCAATGAGGAGTCTTTCAACATAGCAATAAATTCATTACCCAATGGTGGAATAATTGCTTTGAAAGCTTGCGGCATGATGATATAACGCATAGTTTGGCCCCAAGTCAAACCAAGAGATCGACCCGCTTCCATTTGACCTTTATCAATAGACTGAATGCCAGCACGGAAGATTTCAGATACATAAGCACCAGAGTTAATACTACATGCAGTAACAGCAGCAATAAATGGATCAATACGTTGTCCAGTAATCATTGGCAATGCGAAGTAAATCAAGAAGATTTGTACCAATAGTGGTGTACCACGAATGATATCTACATAGCATTTTGCTAATAATCTAACTACAGTAAATTTAGATAAATTTGCTATGGCTACTAATAGACCGATAAAGAAACCACAGCCTACAGACATGGCTGTAATTTCAACGGTTACAAGTGCACCTTGTAATAAAAGCGGTAAATTATCCGCAATTAACCCCCAATTAAAACTCATGATCTCTCCTATTATTTAAATTCTAACACTACTGGCATATCGGCTGGTGCATCTACATTAAACCATTTTTTATATAATGTATTAAATTCTCCATCGGCCTTCATATCGGCGATTGCTTTATTAATTTGTTCTTGCAAGTCTTTGTTGTCTTTATTGATTGCTAAGCCCAAATATTCTTTCGTATTTGGATATGCCATAAATTTAATATGTTGGTCTGGATGTTTAGTACTATAAAATTGAGCTACCGGCAAGTCAATTACAGTTGCATCAGCACCGCCATTTTGTAATTCTAACAAAGCTTCATTACTATGGTCAAACTCTTTTACAGTAGTACCTTCAATTTTATGAGCTAAATCAGCACCAGTTGTACCTAATTGAGCAGCAATCTTTTTACCTTTAAGATCATCAAGGGATGTAATATTGGCACCATCTTTATATACTACAGCAAGTGCATTTTCATAATATGGAGAAGAGAATAACACCTTTTCACTTCTAGCTTTTGTAATAGTCATACCAGATGCTGCTACATCAATATCATGTGTATTTAACGCTGGAATTAGAGCATCAAAGGCAACATTCTTAAGCTCTACATCTTTATTGATACGCTTACCGATGGCACGAATAAGATCAATATCAAAGCCTGTATAGTCTTGAGTTTTTTCATCTTTAAATTCAAATGGAACAAATGTGGCATTAGTACCAACGATTAATTTATTAGAAGTTGTTTGTGTAGAAGTTCCACAACCGCCAATTACAGTACCAGCCAATACTAACATACAACCACCAATGATTAATTTTTTTAACTTCCTATTTAACATCAAATCATCCTCGTTCACTAAACTAACTATTTTTATTACACTAGTATATCACTTAGTATAATTATGTCAACAATTTTGTATAGAAAATTCTCAGATATCAATAAATCACTATATTTGCATTTTATTTTTATGCACTCATTGTATAATTATGATATCAATGTATAATAACTTTCCCATAGGTAGTGGTTTTCTATAGATTTTTTAATATACAGATGTATAAAAAGAAAAAAGCACATGAGAAAAGCCTCATGTGCCCGTATACGGCTGACCTGGTCTTTGCCCCCACACTCGCCTGCTGGAAGGTTCGCTCATAAGTCCGAGACTCCCCACTACTACTCCTCTCGGTTTTCCCGGCAGGACTTACACCTAAGCCGCACCATGCTCACAACCCCTTGGGTTGCTTATGTGGATCGTTTTGCCTGCGACTGGCATCGACTTTCAACCACAGACCCGTATAGACGTATTATAAAGAATAACATAATTCATGTCTAGATTTACGAAGACATATAATTTAATAAAATATACAAAACTTTTATCTTTATCGAACATATTAACGTTTATTTCTCATTGAAATGAGAACAAATTTTGCAACCCCTTTTTTCCGATGTATAGAAAATTGTAATAGAAAACCTAAAATATTCTTCATATTATTTTAATATTTATAAAATTAATATTTCAAGGTACTATATTTAGTGCATTCCTAAAATGTCAATTATTTTTAGTATGCTAAATATGAATACAACATGTATAACAGAACATACGTATCATACACAAAACATTATTTATGGTGTATAATTTGTATACTATTAAATAAGAACGGCCTAAAGTTGTACGATATGAACATAAGTACGAGGGGTTGTACCATATGTTCTACATGTTAGTTAAAGGGGTTTATTATGTTTATGTTATCATTAATGCAACCATCAGGGTTGTACGAACTGGAGAAGGACAGTTTAGAAGCCATTAGTGCTCAGCTCTTGCAAATGATACAAATGAAGAGCTATCATCTATACACTCATTCTATCCAAGTTTCAAACTATGCAGTTAGTATTGCTGCTAAGATGGGTTTACCATTCAATGAAATTGAGCAAATTCGCCACGCAGCTTTACTTCATGACGTAGGGCTTTTAATGGTACCTAATGCATTAATTCAAAAATCTCCATATCTTAACAAGCAAGAAATGTCCAAGTATAAACAACATGCTGCGAGTGGTGCCAATATGATTGAAAACTACCCATGTTGTCAACAAATCTTGCCTTATATTCGTTATCACCATGAAAAATGGGATGGCTCTGGTTATCCTAAACATTTACGTGGTGCTAATATCCCATTAGGAGCTAGAATTATCGCTGTAGCAGATTATTACGATACAACAGTGAATCCTTCTACTGAATTTTGGGCAAAAACTAAAGCTAAAGCTAAAGAAGAACTCTTTAGTGCATCTGGCTCCCTTTTCGATCCAGATGTAGTAAAAGCATTTATCGATGTTCTTGGTTAGTCTCATGATTAAGCGTTCACCATAAGGTGAACGCTTTTTTATATACTTAAAAACTACCGCTAGCTAATGTTAAAGCATCAATTTTACAAGGTTTATATGCTCTAATGACCTTTGCGACGGCTTCAATCGTAGCCCCTGTAGTATATATATCATCTACGATAAGTATTGTCTTATCCTTTAATTCAATATCTTTATAGTTAGCGCCAATGACAAAGGCCTCCTCAATATTTTGATGTCGTTCCTTATTCGTTAACGCCCACATATCATTAGAAGTATCAAATTTATATAAACAGTCTAACCAAGCAAAATGTTTATTATCTATATTTTGTAAAGATTTTGCCCACTTGGTAAAAAATAAATCAACTTGGTTATATCCTCTCTTAGCTTTTTTCCTTTCGCTAGACGGAACAGGAATAATATAATCATAAATAACAGAGCACTTGCTATTAACAATATGAAACTCATCATATTTCATGTAAAGGTTGTACGATGCTAAAAAAGGAGCAGCCCCTTTGGACTGCTCCTTTTTTTCGTTGAATTTTACATCGTAAATTATAGACTTTAAACCACCGCGGTATTCAGCCAATATACATACATCCTCTACATAATGTAGAAATTTGTTTGGTACATGACGAATATGCAGTAGATCAGTAAAACAAGATTTACACCAATCCCCTTGTGTTGCTACAGAGGCCCCACAGTGAGGACATACAGGTGGAAATAGGAAATCCCAAAGACTCATTACGAATCACATCTCCCTTGTAGTCGTTCTTTAAACAATGTATATCGTTCATCACCGTTTACAGTACGTACAGCACGTTCTATAGCGCTCGTTGTACCAACGATAATAACCTTCCGTTTAGCTCGTGTAACAGCAGTGTACAACAAATTACGTTGCAACATACCACCATAACGTGGAACAAACGGAATGATAACTACACCATACTCGCTACCTTGGCTCTTATGAACTGTAATAGCATAAGCTGGCATAATCATATGTGCTTCGTCGATAGGTAGACGAACCTCTTTATGAATAAATCGGATACAAATATCTGTCCGTGTAATGGCATATATAATTCCAATCTCACCATTAAAGACTTCTAACTCATAATCATTGAGGATTTGGATAACTTTATCCCCTACACGGTATGTAATACCATTAACGCGTGCTTCCCCTTTTAAACTATCTGGAGGATTAACTGCTTGTTGTACATACTGAGAAATGAGTGTACTTCCAGCTTCACCACGTCTCATAGGAGAAATAATTTGAATATCTAACTCATCCTCAATATGCTCCTGTTCTCGCTTATATACATCTATGATAGCTTTCATCATCATATCGTAAGACTTAACAGGTATAAAGGAAAACTCTTCACTTAGACTATCAAGTTTTGGCATTTCACCACGGTTAATAGCATAGGCGCTTTCTACAATAGTGTTACCAGAACTTTGTCGATAAATCTGGTTAAGTCGCGTATAAGGCACACAGTCACTATCGAGCAAATCTTTTAATACAAAGCCTGCTCCAATAGGTGGCAATTGATCAACGTCACCTACGATAATAACATGAGCTTCCTTTGGAATAGCTGCCATTAACGAATAGAATAAACGTACATTGAGCATAGATGCTTCATCAATGATAATAACATCTATATCTAAAGGATCATCTTCATTCTTAGTAAAGTCATAAGAATCACTGCCCTGAACAGGCACTAATAAGCGATGTATCGTTGTTGCTTCAAACTCGGTAGCCTCTGTAAGTCGTTTTGCAGCACGCCCCGTAGGTGCACATAGAATAATACGCCCCAAGCCACCAAGTTGAAATCCTTTTACTAAAGCCTTAATAATCGTCGTTTTGCCCGTACCAGGGCCACCAGTAATAAGAGAAAACTTTTCAAAGAAAGATAACTGAATAGCCTCTTTTTGAGCATCACCAAATGTAATGTGATTATCTGCTTCAAATTTATCTATAAAACTTGGAATATCTAGAGAAATTGGATCTGCCTCTAATAAAAAATCCTTTGTATAATGAACGCTTTCTACTTCAGACACGTACATTTCTGGAGGGTAAATATATAAGATATCTTCATAATAAGTACTATATAAAGCACCTTGCTCCAAAAGATCTTCAATAAAGTTAGCAATATCATCTACATCAGTATGTAACAGATCATCTAAACGGCCAATAAGTTGATCTACAGGCAAACAAGTATGACCTTGATTATCTAAACTGCGTAAAATCCATTCTAAACCAGCCGCTAAACGGCGAGAGTCACTGCCAGT
Organism: Veillonella sp.; assembly: GCF_018381775.1. Taxonomy (GTDB): domain Bacteria; phylum Bacillota; class Negativicutes; order Veillonellales; family Veillonellaceae; genus Veillonella. Next base: position 137,445 of record NZ_JAGZRH010000003.1, read on the forward strand.
AATACCTAAATGTTCCGCCAGTGTATCAGCCGTACCAAAGAGCATATCTGGTGCTACACGTAACAAAGTATAAGGATTATCTTCAATAACAGCCACAGACTGAACACCGTAATAAGTGTATACAGTTCGACTCCATTTAGACGAAATATGGTGACTTTCAAAAAAGTGATTTAAATCGGATAAAATACCTTCACCAAGTAACGTATTAAATAGTTCATCCTTAATACTTTTTCGAAGACCAGGAACATCCTTAATTTCTTCAGGACGTTCCTCTCGTAAAATTTCTAATATACGAATACCAAAATAATCAAGTACCTTTTCTACGGACTTTTCACCAAAACCTTTAATCCCTAAGTTCATTAAGTAGGTCTTTGCAGCACCCATATTGTCAGGTTTTAACTTCTCTACACTAGTAGCATCAAATTGTCGACCATATTTTTCATGTTCTACATAACGGCCGCGGACTTCGATATCCTCCCCTTCTTTAGGAGACTCAAATTTACCAGTACAAGTAATGTATTCCTCATTATAATCTTTAAGGACAAACACGCAATATGTACGTTGTGTATTCTCATATATAGTTCGGTATACAAATCCTCGTATGGCGTCCATTATTTCTCCGTATTAGGTAAGGCTTCAATAATTTCTTGTACCGCATCGGTAATGCTGCCTTCATTACCGATTTTAATATGTGCCACTTCTTCGTATAAAGGGTATCGTTCTTCATATACATTAAAGATATACTCAATGCTTTCTTTAACAAGTGGGCGAATTTCAAGATCCAAATCATCTAGGATATGATTTACATCGCGATTAACAAATACAACAAGACCATTATTACGCATTAACTTTACTGTTTTGTCATAGGTAACGGTACCACCACCGGTAGCAATAACAGATGGCTTATTATGAATTAATTCTTTAATTGTACTGTATTCATACTCGCTGAAAGCATCTTTACCATCATAAATATAAATATTTTGTACAGATTTCCCTACTTTATCTTGAATTGTTTGATCTAAGTCGTAAAAGTCTCGGCCCAATTCCTTGGCTAACATTTTACCAACTGTAGTCTTACCAGCTCCTGGCATACCGATGAGAAAAATATGCTTATGCATATGCTCTTTTAAAAACTCATTGCTCATAGAAACAACAGTCTTTATATAATTTTCAACATACGGTGATAACGTTTTATCTTTGCAATTTGCAGTATGCAATGCAACAATACTTTCATCACGCGCTTCATCTACTAAGGGTAAATGATGTTCATCTTTATATTTACCAATTTCTTTGATTAAAGATAGTCTTTTTTCAAATTCAGCGACTAATACAGCATCAATACTATCTATTTGTTTACGAGCTTCTTTAATATCCATGAGAACCCCCTTATTATGCATTAGCCAAAATAGCTAAAGCCTGTTCTTCATCCACCTTCATTTGATCAATAAGATCTTGTAAGTTATTAAATTTAACTTCGCCTCTAATATAGGAAATAAATTGTACAAGAACTGTTTTTCCATATATATCTTGGTCAAAGTTAAACAGATGTACTTCGCATCTATGGTACTGATTTTTAAAGGTAGGATTATCCCCAATATTACCTACCCCATCATACCAAATGCCATCAATACACACGCGATTAGCATACACTCCATCTGGAGGTGTAGCCATTTCATTAGGAAGTAATAAATTTAATGTAGGAAACCCTAATGTACGTCCTCGTTGATCACCTTTAATAACAGTCCCTTTAAATTGAAATGGTCTTCCTAGCCAAGCAGTAGCATCTTCTAATCGCCCTTCTCGAATCGCTTTTCTGATTTCAGTACTTGAAATAGGTGTACTAAGACCATCACAAGGCAATAAAGGCTGTACTAGGACTTGTATATGCTTATCAGCTAATGCTTGTTTCATATATGTAGGATTACCTAATCCTTTTGCACCGAATGTAAAATTCTCACCTATTACGATGGCTTGAACATTCATATCCGTACAAAGAGCATCTAAAAATTCATCAGCACTCATTTGAAGTAGTTCTTCATTCATAGGTAATCGCAAAATATAATCTACATTCAAATCATCAAGAACGGTATCCATAACCTCTTCTTGAATAACCCTCTTCGGAACACGTTCTGGATGTAGAATTGTCAACGGATGATGTTCAAAGGTAATGATAATGCTAACACCATTAACTAATGCAGCTTCTTCAACAGCCTTCCGTATAACTCGTTGATGACCTCGATGAATGCCATCAAAGGTACCTAGGGCATATACTTTTGTATCTTTGATTTGACGTAGTTCATCAAACGAATGTAATTGCTTCATACTTATCCTTCAATAAAAATATTTTTTTCCACCTTTAATGTGTGGTTTGTTCGTTTCATAATACCAATGAATCCATGAGGACCATAGGCTCTATAATAATTCTCTGGCTCGGTAAAAGAAAATTCGCTATCAATAGGCAATTCCTTACCTTGAACCATCATCTTTAATTGTACACTATTTACCGTCACTTTTGAAAGATGAGAAACGGCTGTATCCGTTGGTAACAATAGGATTTCACCATGAAGCATCAACTCTTCAGCCATTTTAGCGGCACCAATATCAAATGGTCCTACTTGGGTACGTGCCAAAGATGTCATGGTTCCTGGTATACCTAGTGAAACACAGATATCACGTAATAATGAACGAATATAGGTGCCTCCAGAACAAGTTACACGAACTGTAAAATAAGGAAATCCATAGGCTATCAGCTCAATATGTTTTATATGAATTTGACGTAATGGCAATTCTACAGTAATCCCTTTACGAGCATATTCATAAGCACGGATACCATTTATCTTAATAGCAGAATATTTTGATGGTCTTTGATCTTGCACACCAGTAAAGGTATTCAATGTATTAACTAATTCATCAAAGGTTGGTTTTATCATAGTATCAGAAAGTTCTGAACTTTGAATCGATTCATTCAATAAAACACCATCTCTCAATGCCATAGCTTTATCAGGCAATACCGGTTGTCCAGAGCTATCTTCAGTATCTGTAAAAGTACCGAATTTACATTCTGCTACATAAGTTTTATCGAATCCATCCGTGTACTCGATGAGGCGCGTAGCCTTACCAAGAAATACTGGCAATACACCATAAGCCATAGGATCTAAAGTACCACTATGTCCTATGCGCTTCTCGTTTAAAATGCGGCGACAAATGGCAACAGCATCATGGCTTGTTATTCCAGGAGGTTTTAAAAATGGTAAAACGCCATCCATTATTTAATCACCTCAATAAGAGCTTGTTTTGCTTCCTGTAATGGTAAATTAATGGTACAACCGGAAGCTCGAATATGTCCGCCACCGCCAAAATTGCTAGCTATAGCATTCACGTCAGTTCCTTTAGAACGCAAGCTTACCCGCGTTCTATCATCAGCTTCAGCTTTTAATAAAATAGCTATATCAACAGTATCAACGTTTCTAATAATATCTACAAAACCATCCGTATCATCCCCAAGAATTGTCATGGCTTCACGATTCAACTCGATTGTAGCCACGGTGTTATTCTTGTAAAACTCGATAGTTTGCATAACTTGTTTTGTTAATTCAAGACGACTGGCAGACACAGCTTCAATCGTTTCAGAAATAACATTAGGTCTAGCACCAGCTGCTACACATTTTGCAGCCATTTCTAAAGTATTGGCTGTGGTATTACTGAACTTAAAGAAGCCACAGTCTGTAGCAATAGCCATATATAATGCAGTGCCCATAGACTCAGTGATAGGCCAATTCCATTTTGTACATAAATAGGTAATAATTTCACCAGTAGCAGCAAAATTAGGCTTTAAATATAGATGATCCGCAAACTCCGTATTAGAAATATGGTGGTCTATATTAAAAATAGGTGCACTCCATAGTGCACCTACTTTGCCAATTCGCTCATACGTGCTAGCATCCAATACCATTAGCATATCAATATCAACAGGATTTGTTTCAAAATACGCTACATCATGGATGTGGTCCGTATATCGTAAGAATGAGTACTTTTCAGGAACTACATCATCCACTACCATATATACAGTTTTACCTTGCCCTACAAGGGATTCGTAAAAGGCCACCATGGACCCGATAGCATCACCATCGGGTCTAACATGGACGGTTAGCATAATAGAATTAGCTTCACACAGAGCCACATGTAATTGATTAATAGTAATCTTACTCATGTTCTCTATCCTTTGTGTTAATTTTTTTCTTCGTCCTTTTTGATTTCATTCAAAAGGGATTCAATATGCATGCTATAGTCTAAAGACGTATCCTTATCAAATGTGATAGAAGGAATATGCCGCAACTTAAGTACTTTGCCAAGCTCAGTACGAATATGGCCTGCTGCATGCTTTAAAGCGATAAGAGTATCTTCTTTTTCCTTATCGGAACCAAACAAGGAAACGTAAATTGTAGCCTCTCGTAAATCACCGGTTACATGAACATCGGTAATAGTAGTAAAGCCGATGCGAGGATCTTTCAATCCACGCATCAACATTTGACTTACCTCTTGTTTGATGAATTCTTGTAATTTTCTGACACGAACGTCACTCATATAAACCTCCTATATTTGAGGTGCAACTTCTTCCATCAAGTACGCTTCAATTACGTCGCCTTCCTTGATGTCGCGGTAACCTTCTAAGGAGATACCACATTCGAAGGATGTTTTAACTTCTTTTACTTCGTCTTTGAATCGACGTAAAGAGTCAACCTTACCTTCAAATACAACAATACCATCACGGATCAAACGTACTTCAGAATCGTTAGTAATACGACCTTCTGTTACATAAGAACCGGCAACGATAGCTTTAGGTGTAGAAATAACTTGACGTACCTCTGCACGACCAACGACAACCTCTTTGAATTGAGGAGCCAACATACCACGCATCGCGGACTCAACGTCATTAATAGCATCGTAGATTACGCGATATGTACGAAGGTCAACTTTTTCATTTTCTGCAGCGCGACGTACATTTGCATCAGGACGTACATTGAAGCCCATAACGATGGCATTAGATGCAGAAGCCAACATGATATCGGATTCATTAATAGCACCTACTGCAGCATGAACGATAACGATACGTACTTCAGGATTTTTAATACCTTCCAATGATTGACGCAATGCTTCTACAGAGCCTTGAACGTCTGCTTTAATGATGATATTAAGATCTTTTAACTCACCTTGTTGAATTTGATTGAAGATATCATCCAATGTAACTTTATGAGTAGCTTGCAATTCTTGAACGCGTTGTTTAGCAATACGTTTTTCTGCGATTGCACGTGCTTCGTTATCATCCATACCATTGATAATTTCACCAGCTTGTGGAACTTCTGAGAAGCCCAAGATTTCTACTGGCATAGAAGGACGAGCTACTTTTACCTTTTCACCGCGTTCATTTGTCATGGCACGTACTTTACCATAAGCAGTACCAGCAAGTACAGTGTCACCTACACGAAGGGAACCTTTTTGTACTAATACGGTACATACAGCACCACGACCTTTATCAAGTTGAGCCTCGATAACTACGCCGTAAGCTTTACGGTTAGGGTTCGCTTTTAATTCCATAACTTCTGCTACGAGCAAGATATTTTCGAGCAAGTCGTCGATACCTTGTTTTTGTTTAGCAGAAACTGGAACCATGATTACATCGCCGCCCCATTCTTCTGGTAAAAGGCCATGTTCAGACAATTGTTGTTTAACATGGTCTGGGTTAGCACCTGGTTTATCCATTTTGTTGATAGCAACAATAATTGGTACATCTGCAGATTTAGCATGGTTTATGGCTTCAATAGTTTGAGGCATTACGCCATCATCAGCAGCTACAACAAGAACTGCGATATCTGTAGATTTAGCACCGCGTAGACGCATAGCTGTAAACGCTTCATGGCCAGGAGTATCAAGGAATGTAATTTTATTGTCGTTATAACGAACTTGGTAAGCACCGATATGTTGAGTGATGCCACCTGCTTCGCCAGCTGTTACATTAGTTTGACGAATTACGTCCAACAAGGATGTTTTACCGTGGTCAACGTGACCCATGATAGTAACAACCGGAGGACGAGGTTTTAATGTTTCTGGTGCATCTTCAATTTCGATAATATCAGTAGGATCTTCTTCAGGTTCTACTTCTGTTACAGTTACACCAAATTCTTCAGCTACGATTGTAGCAGTATCAACGTCAACCTCTTGGTTAATGCTAGCCATAACACCTAAAAGCATCAACTTTTTGATGATTTCAGATACTTCGCGGCCCATTTTTTCAGCTAGTTCTTTAACTGTTAAAGGCCCGGATAATTCGATTTCTGTAGCAATCGCTGCTTCAGCCTTACGTTCAGCCTCAGCTTTTTGTTGTAAGTACTGTTCATTACGATGTTTTACGCGATTCTTTTTCTTTTGCATAGATGTAGATAACAAGGATTGAGGACGGTTGTTACCACCTTTTTTATTTTTCTTGTTACGACGATCATTGTTATTAGAATTGCGGTTATCATTGTTTCGATTGTCGTTATTGCGATTATCATTATTACGCGCATCATTAGGACGACCATTGTTATTGCGATTGTCATTATTGCGATTATTATTGTTAGGGCGGTTGTTAGCGCGGTCACCAGATTGTTGGTTACCTTCGGATTTACGTGTAGGTTCAGAGATTTGTACATGACGTACATTGCCCTTTTTATGGTCATTTTGTTTAGATTGATCGTCTTGTTTTTGACCACCTTGTTTACGATTATCCTTTTTCTGTTCGTTAGAACGATTTGGATTTTGTTGTTTATGTGGCGCAGCTTCTTGTTTATGAGCTGCAGTTGGAGCAGATTTTTGTTCTACTTTTTGTTCTGTTTTCTGTGCTACTTTAGGTGCTTCAGATTTCTTACTCAATTGTTTTTTTACAATTTCATAACCGGAATCATCTACAGAATTCACTGCTTTCGTAACATTAATATTATGTTGTTGCAAGATAGAAATGACCTGCTTACTTTCTACGCCGAACTCTTTGGCGATTTCATGGACGCGCTTTTTGGACATCTACATACCCCCTTATTATCGATCAATCTCTTTTACTATTGCCTTTGCAAACCCATCATCTAGTACGGCGACTACTACCCTAACTTCTTTACCAATGGCAGTTCCTAACGCCTCTTTATTGGCAATACTATGAAGTGGAATATGATGTGTTTCTGCTAATTGAGTATATTTCTTTTCATTGTTGGCTGCACAGTCACCAGCGAGAAGTACCAATTTTGGTTCCTTTCTCTTTATAGCCTTTTCTACGATAAAATCACCAGAAATAACTTTGCCTGCTCGTTGTGCTAAACCTAAGAGATTCAAAATTTTATCTTCATTCATGTATATCAGTGATTACTCATGCTCTTGTAAATCACGTTGTAACGCTTCGTATATCTCTTTCGATACACTATGCTTTAATGACCGTTCTAATCGTTTTGCCTTATAGGCTTGTTCAAAGCACAACATGGATTCACATAGATAGGCTCCACGTCCTGGTGCTTTACCAGTGCGATCAATACTGATGTTACCGTCTGGGCTCAAGGCTACACGAATCAATTCACGTTTTACCTTTGGCTCACCACATCCTACACAGGTGCGCATAGGTTGGGATTTCGGTTTCATGACTATTCTCCATCCTCAGCATTACCAAAACCTGCAAAAGGTTCTTCAGCTGCTTGAGTTTCACTCTTAATATCGATTTTCCAGTTAGTTAATTTGGCTGCTAATCGAGCATTTTGACCTGCTTTACCAATTGCTAAGGATAATTGATAATCAGGAACTACAACGTAAGAGGATTTTTCTTCTTCACTTACATCAACAGATACAACCTTTGCTGGACTCAAAGAGTTTGCGATATAAATTGCTGGATCTTCATCCCATTTAACGATATCAATCTTTTCATCATGTAACTCATCAACGATATGTTGTACACGTTGGCCTTTAGGACCTACGCAAGCACCTACTGGGTCAACATTTTCATCGCGGCTATAAACAGCAATCTTAGAACGCATACCTGGCTCACGAGCTACGGATTTAAGCTCTACCACACCTTCATAAATTTCTGGTACCTCTAATTCAAAGAGGCGTTTTAATAAACCAGGATGTGTGCGGGAAATCATGATTTGAGGCCCTTTCGTAGTTTTCTTAACCTCTACGATATAGCATTTAATACGATCTCCTTCGCGATATGTTTCTGTAGCAATTTGCTCAGTAGGTGGCAAGATTGCTTCTGTTTTACCTAAATTGATAAATACATTTTTACCTTCAACACGTGTAATAACGCCAGTAATGATATCGCCTTCACGGCTATAGTATTCTTCATATACTACGCTGCGTTCAGCCTCTTTCAAACGTTGAATAAGCATTTGTTTTGCAGTATGGGCAGCACTACGGCCAAAGTTAGCTGGAGTAACATCGACTTCTACTACGTCGCCAACTTCAAAACGTTTGTCAATTTTGCGCGCTTCTAACAAGCTAATTTCTGTTTCTGGCAATTCCACAGTTTCTACTACTTGTTTTTTAGCCATTACTTTATAAACGCCTGTTTCACGGTCAATCACAACGTACGCATCTGGATTAGATGTAGGTTCTTTGCGATATGCTTGCAACAATGCAGCCTCTAAGGATTCAAAAATAACCTCAGGAGCAAAACCTTTTTGCTTTGTAAGCACCATTACCGCTTGAATTAATTCTTGACTCACTCGTATGCCTCCATATATTAAAAATCAAGATGTAATCGAATTTGTGCAATGGCAGACCGTTCGAATGTCATGCTTTCACCATTGATAGTAAAATCGATAGTTGTGTCTGTAAAACCTTCTAATACACCAGTAAATTGCTTACTGCCATTAATCGGTTTAAATAGTTGGATATCAACATCACGACCATTATAGCGAACCAAATCCTTATCCTTCTTAAGAACTCGATCTAGGCCTGGAGAAGATACTTCCAATAAATAGTTTTCCGTAATTGGATCTTTTTCGTCGAGCACAGCACTTAGTTTTTCGCTAACCAACTGACAGTCATCCAAATCTACACCACCTGGCTTGTCGAGATAGACACGTAAATACCAATCGCGTTCACGAACGTAATCTACATCGACTAGTTCCATTTCGGTGCCGGCTATAATACCTTCAACTACAGAGGATACAAATTCCTCTACTGCTTCTCTCTTCATAGCCATCGCCTCCTTCATTACTACATCTTGTATATATCTCTTGATTACAAACACCTTAAAATTAGGCTAATCATAAATGAAAGAGTGGACATAAGCCCACTCTTTTAAAAGATTTATATAAAAGTCATATATAGTATATCACATTTACTGTGTATATACAAATTCTACGCTTTCTTATGGGCTTTAACCAAACATTCCCACTTAGATTATTTCATATAATATAAAATAACTCAAAAAATAGCATAGTCACACTTTACAATTATTAGTCAACCCGCTCATTTAACCCTTTTAATATAGGACCTAGATGCTCACGAAGAACTGTGGTTAAATCAACTAAATTTTTAGCATCTAAATGATGGTCTATTTCAGGATAGTTTTTGTAACGAAGCTCTGCAAAGTACTCATCACGTAATTCGTTATAATATAGCAATAATCCAGTACATTCATCCATCTTACGATATTCACCGATAATAAAAGAACCATTAATCATCCGAATTCCGTGAGCTGGATCAACATCACATATAAAACCTTCCAATTCTTTTGGCATGACCTCTGAAAAATCCCATTCAGGTATTCCTCGGCGACGATACGTAAAGGTAAAGTTATTCGCTGGCTCGATTAACATATTAGTTAAACCTTTGACACATCGATCTTGTAACCCTTTCCAGAACGACTCTAAATCAGCCCGTACAAACGAAATATCCACAAAGGAAAATAAAGGCATCTCAATATGTACCGTATAATCCTCTACCTCTTTATCATATAAGGCACACCAACGCCAACCTAAGTCATTTTGATAATGGAAAATAGGTACCTTTAATACCTCTTCACCTGCTGTAAGGCGTTCAAGTAGCGCAGTGTAATCAGATTCATTGGATGCTACTAAGGTAAATCCCCCAATCTGCTGAGGCAACCATGAATAATCTAATGCTTTACAAGCTTCAATAATCGTTTCCATATAATGCCTCATATTTCTGTTGATACTGTAAAACAGCTTTTACATAGCTACGTGTTTCTGGAAATGGTATAGTATCAACCATGCCATTCCATTTATTCTCATTAAGCCAGGATTCAACATGGCCACGTCCCGCATTATACGCAGCTAACGCCTGCACCTCATCGCCATTAAATTCTTTTAATAAATGGCCTAGATACCATGTTCCTAACTCGATATTTGTTTCAGGCTCTTTTAGCTGACGATCTGTATAATTACCATGACCAACTTGTTGAGCAACCCAACGTGCTGTATCTGGCATGAGCTGCATCAATCCAAGAGCACCTGTTTCAGACTCAGCAGTATTCTTATATTTGCTTTCAGCTAAGATAACACTAGCCACCAAGGATGGTGGAACCTGTTCCTTCTCAGCTGCAGCCATCACTACATCTCTATAGTTAAAGGGGTACGCCACTTGACGCGCTAAAGGATCATCTAAATGAGCAAAATAAAACCACCCAAGTACGACGCAAGACAGCGCCGTTGCCGTTGCACGTTTCATAAATCCCCCTTTCTACATATAACTACTATAACATTTACCATAATCTAGCTATAACCAAATGCTAGGATACTATAATACTAAATTTCATGGGCTTATTATACCATTTAATACTATTTTTTATATACCAATTTTGACACATCTATTGTTATTATTGAGGTTTTTGTAAAAGCGGCTCTAGACGCTCACTCCAAATTGTATCTAATTTTGCGGTCAAAGACTGAGGCGTACCATTATTATCAATGATTAGATCTGCAAAAGATCGTTTATCGTCGAGTCGCATTTGACTATTGATGCGAGCCAAAGCATCCTCTTTGGTATATCCATTGCGACTCATTAAGCGATCTATCTGAGTAGGCTCATTTACATAAACAAGCCAAACCTCATCCATCATGGTATACCATTCCCCCTCTATGAGTAATGGAATATCATAGATTAAAATTGGTGTATTAACCGATTCATATTGAGATGTTAGTTCCAAAATACGATTGCGAATATGCGTTTTTAGACATCCATTTAACAATTGTCGTTTTTCTTCATTGTGAAAGACAATAGCGCCCAATGCTTCACGATTTAATGTACCGTCATCATGCAATACATTAGAACCAAAGGCATCCACAATTGCTTCTAAACCTTCAGTACCGGGCTCTACTACCTCACGAGCGACGATATCTGCATCGATATAAGGTATTCCTTTGTCCTTAAAATAGGTAAGGACTGTACTCTTGCCCGATGCAATACCACCAGTTAATCCTATTTTAAACATATATGCCTTCTATTTTTAATAAGCTAATATAAAAAAACTGTTATTTAACTAACGCCCAATTTTCCGCATGATGTACATCTACAATAAGAGGTACTTGTAACTCCACAACAGATTGCATAGTCGTACGTAATAATTCTTCTACTGCTTCTAATTCAGAATTCACCACTTCTAATACAAGTTCGTCATGTACCTGTAATAAAAGACGAGATGTAAAGTTTCCATCTTCTAGCTTTTTCTCGACTTGGTTCATAGCCAACTTGATAATATCTGCCGCAGTACCTTGAATTGGTGTATTCATTGCAGTACGTTCTGCAAAGGAGCGACGGTTAAAGTTACGGCTGTTAATATCAGGCAATTCACGTTGACGACCGAACATAGTGCGAACCTTACCAGTTTCATGAGCTTCTTGAACCATGCGATCCATATACTCTTTAACCTTCGGATAACGGCTAAAGTATAAATCAATATAGTTTTTAGCTTCCCCCCGTGTAATACCAAGGTCACGAGACAAGCCAAAATCAGAAATACCGTAAATGATACCGAAGTTAATCGCCTTCGCATGGGAACGCTCTTCACTCGTTACGTCCTCTTGAGATTTACCTAGTACCTCTGCCGCAGTAAAGCGATGAATATCCTTACCGTCAACAAAGGCTTTGATTAACGCTTCATCGCCAGATAGATGGGCTAAAATACGTAACTCAATTTGAGAATAATCGGCACTCACTAATGTGTCATACCCTGCACCAGGATAGAATAAGGCACGAATCTCACGGCCTTTTTCGGTACGAACAGGAATGTTTTGTAAGTTAGGATCAGAAGAACTTAAACGGCCTGTAGCTGTAACCATTTGATTAAAGGTAGTATGAATACGTTTAGTCTTATCATTAATAAGAACCGCCAATCCTTCACAATAGGTAGATACTAATTTTGCTACTGAACGGTATGCTAATATTTTCTCTACAATCGGACTTTCATGACGAAGCATATCAAGTACTTCTGCATCAGTAGAATAGCCAGTCTTAGTTTTCTTAATGATTGGTAAGTTCATCTTTTCAAACAAGATAACACCCAATTGTTTAGGCGAGTTAATGTTGAAAGTTTCCCCTGCGATATCGTAAATCTCTTGCTGTACTTGCGCTAGTTCCTCTTTAAAACGAGCCGTAGTTTCAGCTAATTTTTCTGTATCAATATAAATGCCATTTTTCTCCATTACTACTAAAGTATGAATCAATGGCAACTCAATTGTTTCATATAGAGACCAAAGCTCTTCACGGCGTGCAGATTCACAAGCTACTTCGTTCATAGCGAGTAAAGCTTTCACCATAGACACGCATTCTACATCTACGCTACCACTAGCAATGCTTGGCACAGAGAAACGTTCCGTTAAATATAGATAACCATAGTTAGTACGCGTAGGATCTAACAAGTACGCAAGAAGAGACATATCATGGACACGAGCGGTTTTATCATCGTTAAATAAAGAAATCTCAGCTGGCGCATCTTCACCAAAGGCTTCAATAATCTCTTTAGTTTGAGTAGTAACGATAGCATTTGCACCTTGTAAAACAGCTAATACAGCTTTAGTATCATCTGTTTTTACAATAGTATCACCATTAGATAAATACGCATTCGTAACTGTTCTAAATGGGGTTTTACCATCTAGCACAACATGTATTGCCACCGTTTTATCTGTATAGAAATCAGAGGTTAAAGCCTTAGCATCTGCTAAATCATCTAGAGAAATTTCCTCTTGTGGAGCAAATAAAGAACCAGGATCACCAAAATCAGCTTCCTCTCCGCCCATTACTTGTACGATACGAGGCGTTAATTTAGTAAATCCCAAGGTTTCGAATAAAGGCTGTACCTCAGAGGTATGGAAATTTTGTACAAAATCTTCAACCTTGTAAGATAAGTCCATATCTGTCTTAATGGTTGCCAATTCACGAGATAAAAATGCTAAGTCTTTATTTTCTACGAGTCGCTCTTTTAATTTCTTACCGGAAATATCTTCGATATGGTCATATACAGACTCAAGATCACCGTATTCTGTAATCAATTTAAGAGCCGTTTTTTCTCCTACACCTGGTACACCTGGAATATTATCAGAGGAATCACCCATAAGGGCTTTCATTTCGATAACCTTATCAGGACCATAGCCATAGAGTTCTTCCATGTTATCAAGAGTAACCTCTAACATATCAGAAATACCTTTTTTAGTTAAGAACACGTGACTATGCTCTGTAACGAGCTGGAGATTATCGCGGTCACCAGTAATAATTTGAACAGCCATCTCTGATGTACCAAATTTCTTACTTAAAGATCCTAGAATATCGTCCCCTTCAAAGCCTTCTTCTTCAATAACACAAATACCTAAAGCTTTTAATACATCTTGAATAAGACTAAACTGTGGACGTAAATCCTCTGGTGCATCTGGACGATTGCCTTTATATTCGCTGTACATTTCAGTACGGAAAGTCTGACGACCTTTATCAAAAGCTACTGCAATATAATCAGGATTAATTTCTTCATACAATTTGATGAGCATTGTTAAAAAACCATACACCGCATTCGTTGGAGTCCCCAAAGCAGACTTCAACGGTGGTAATGCAAAAAATGCACGGAATAACAAACTACTGCCATCTATAATCATTAATTTTTTCATAATACACCTCGCTTAATTCTATCCTTTATTATAACATAAGGGAGCTAAGTAACTTTTAAAATCAAAATAAATAACTAATTACAACACTAGCAAATATATTAATAATCTTGATTTCATAAAACAGACTTATATGCTATAGTTAAATAACAATAGAAAATGTTTTATACTTCATATTAACAAGGAAAATATTGGGCTGAAAAGTCCTTGCGTATCAATATGTGGTATGATATAATCATTCAGGTATAAGAAACGATTTTTAAGGAGGTGACTCAATTGCCAAACATTAAATCCAGTATTAGAAGCGTAAAAACGGATGCTGAACGTCGTGCGAAAAACGCCGCTGTAAAATCTCAAATCCGTACAGCAAGTCGTAAAACCGTAGAAGCTGTTCAAGCAGGCGCAGTAGAAGAAGCAAAACAAGCACTTGTTCATGCTACTAGCGTAATTGATAAAGCAGCCTCCAAAGGTGTACTTCATAAAAACACTGCAGCTCGCAAAAAATCCAACCTTGCAGCTAAAGTAAACGCTTTATAATTTTAAAAGCAAGTAAGACAGTCTCTCGGATTTCCGTTGAGGCTGTTTTTTTATGCCCTTTTTTATATAATGATTGTTTCGTTTTTTATACAGTTATATTTTATTACGCCCTATGGGCAGATTAGAGGACTATTACTATGAGAACACTATTATTAATGCGTGGTGCTCCTGCTAGTGGTAAGTCTCAGTGGATTCGTGACAACAATCTTGAGGCTTACACCTTAGAAGCCGATCATTTCCGTATGCTATTACGCAGCCCTTCCCTTGGTGAAAACGGCTGGTATATTTCACAAGAGGATAATGGTCCGGCCTGGGAACTCCTATTAGATTGCTTAGAGAAACGAATGAGCAATGGCGACTTTGTCGTTTTAGATGCTACCCACACTACATCTAAAGCTGTTAATGCATATAAAGAATTGCTTAACAAATATAAATATACTGTATATTACTACGAACCAGATACCTCATTAGAAGAATGTTTAGCTCGTAATGCTACACGAACAGATTACAAACGAGTACCTGAGCAAGTTATACAACGCATGCACAAGATGATTAAAACAACTACATTACCAAAATTTTGTAGGAAAATAAATTCTATCGATGAAATCAACAATTACTTTACTGTAAATTTAACGAATCGATATGAACGAGTGCGTGTCATCGGTGATATTCACGGCTGTTACACGGCATTACAACAAGCTATCACTCCATGGGATGAAAAAACACTGTATATCTTTTGTGGCGACTATTTGGAGCGCGGTATTGAAAATAAAGAAATGATGTACGAAATGATGCGTCTTAGTACATTGCCTAATACGATTATGTTGGAAGGTAATCACGAACGACATATTGCAAACTTTGCATTCAATTCAAACTTAGATCATTCCAAACGATTTATGAAAGAAGTAGTGGCACCTATCGTAAAAGATATGACGAAAAAAGATGTAGAATCACTTCAACGAGAATTACGCCTCTTTTATAAATCACTTCGTCAATGCTATCCTTTCAGCTTTCATGGCAAAAAATATTTAGTATCCCATGCTGGTCTTTCCTATGTACCTAACATGACCTTTATAGCTACCTCTACCTTTATAAATGGTTTTGGAGCTTACGAAACAGATATTGCTAAAATATATGATACAAATTATGAAAAAGGAATGTGTCAGGACTTTATTCAAATTCATGGTCATCGCGGTGTTCCGGATGGTAAATGTTCCTTCTGCTTAGAAGGAGAAGTAGAGTTTGGTGGAGAACTCAAATACATTGATATTACTGCAGATGCTTTTACTAAAAATGGTATTAAAAATGATGTGTACGATAAAGAGTACATGCGCCATGAATACCAAAACATGACACAACATGTCATTTTCACGCAAAATGAAGATATTAATATTTTAGGTAATTCTAAATTAGTAAAAGTAAAAAAATGCTCCCCTAACCTATATTCCTTGAACTTTACCTCACGTGTATTCCACAAACGATTATGGAATGAAAATACAGTACAGGCTCGAGGGTTATTTGTTGATCGTATGACAGGAGATGTGAAATTACGTAGTTATAATAAATTCTTTAATCTCAATGAACGACCAGAAACTGAGTTAAATAATTTAGCTAATACTCTCTCCTTCCCTGTAGAAATTCGAACTAAAGAAAATGGATACCTCGCTATTCTTGGTGTTATTAATGATGAGTTAGTCTTTGCTTCTAAATCTACTACAGAAGGTATGCACGTAGATCTGTTTAAAAATTTATTCCAAAAACTACCTACAAGCTTACAAGAAGAAATCAAAGAGTTATTAAAACGTAATAGCTGTTCTATGATGTTTGAAGTCATTAGTCAAGAAGATACACATATTATAAAATATGACCAAGACCATCTTTATGTACTTGATATGATTCAAAATACGTTAGATGTAAATGGCAAGCATATTGATGTATCTTTCTCTAGGGAGCGACTAGCAGAACTAGATTCCATCCTTAAAAAGTATGACACTCAGTTAATATCTATTGTAAAAACAATTCAACAAGTTAATACAATGGACGAACTGAATAGCATCATAAATAAGGAACTTAATTCACATCATGAGTCTGAAGGATTTGTACTAGTTGATAGCAATGGCTTTATGACAAAATTTAAAGGTCCTTATTATAATACTTGGAAGCACCGACGTAACCGGATTCTAGAACCATATCAACAAAATGGTAAAATTCCTTACGAAAACTGTAAAAACGAAGATGATAGAAAATTTGCAGATTTCTTGAGTACACTAGAATATGATGTAGTTTGTAAATCCACCTTACTAAATATAAAAGAAATGATGGAGCGTAAAGGCTTGCTATAATTAAATAAGAAATATACTTCTATAAAGTAAAAAAACGATCAACTTATGATGTACATAAGTTGGTCGTTCTTTATGATGTAACTAACTATTTTAAAGATACTACCAGTTAAAACTATTTATTTTTAACTGGTAGTATCTCATATATAGCATATTATTTTGTTATTTTGAAATTATATCAGTGTCGTACATAGGTAATAATATAGATTCTGAACCTAAAAGTACAAAAAACATATTAGAAAATTATTTACTAAGTTTCTCTAAGAATGATGTTCCAATGCCCCATTGTTTCAGACCAAAGTTTTCTAATATAGTTTCCCCAATATCAGCAAAGGTTTTTCTATCGCCAAGGTCTATGGGGCCATCAATACGTGGACTATAACCAAGAATTGGTACTAATTCACGAGTATGATCGGTTCCCTTCCAAGTTGGATCGTTTCCATGGTCAGCGGTGATGAGTAGTAAATCGTCATCATTCAGTAATTGCAATAAGCCGCCTAGTTGGTAATCAAAGTCCTCAATAGCCCGTTTGTATCCATCTACATTTCTGCGATGACCATATAAGCTATCAAATTCAACAAGGTTAACCATCATTAGACCATGCTCAAAAGAGGAGCCAAGTAAGTATGGAACCATATTCATGCCATGGGAATTAGTCTTTGTTGGATAGCTTTCATCCCATCCTACATGGGCATAAATATCTCCGATTTTCCCAACGGCTACGGTTGGTACACCTGCATCTTGTAACTCTTGTTGTACCATCTTTTTCTCTGGCATACGACTATAATCATGACGATTTGAGGTACGTACAAAACTGCCAAGATCACCTACGAATGGACGAGCGATGATACGGCCTACATAATAATCACCAACGCAAACCTTATCACGGGTAATTTGACATATACGATATAGTTCCTCTAGAGGGATCACATCCTCATGGGCGGCAATTTGAAATACAGAATCTGCCGAGGTATATACAATAGGCTTACCTGTTTTGATGTGCTCTGCTCCCAGACGCTCAATAATTTCTGTCCCAGATGCAACTTCATTACCTAAATAACCATATCCCGTTTCCTTTGTGAAAGTATCCATTAATTCTTTTGGAAAACCTTCGTAAAAGGTTGGGAATGGAACGGTAACAGGATGCCCCATCATCTCCCAATGACCACTAGTCGTATCTTTACCAGTACTGAGCTCAGCCATGCGGCCAAAAGCACCTTTAATGCTTTCACCAGTATCAGAAATATCAGCAATTTGATCTAAGCCAATAGATTTTAAATTAGGACAATGAATCTGACCAGCCGTCGATTCAATATGACCTAATGTATTAGAACCTTCATCACCAAATTTTGTAGCATCAGCAGCATGACCGATACCAACAGAGTCCATAACTAATAGGATAATTCGTTTAAACATATATCCTCCTATTACGTAATACTATTTGAGGTACGGCATAGCAAGCATAAGGGCTGCCAAAGATTTACTATCCTTAATTTGTTCACCCTTAATTGCCTCTAATAATTCAGGCAAAGTAAAATACTCAAGCTCTACATACTCGTCGGGATCCCAATTAGTTTCACCCATAGTGAGATCTTTTGCTAAATATAAATGTAATACTTCATTACAGAAACCAGGACTTGTTGCAATAGTACCTAATGGAATCCACTCGTTAGCACGATATCCTGTCTCCTCTGCTAACTCACGTTTAGCACAAGTTAGAGGCTCTTCATTAGGATCCAATTTACCTGCTGGAATTTCAAGCATAGGCTGTTGCAGAGCATAACGGAATTGGCGCTCCATTACGATTTTATTATCTTCCGTAACAACTACAATCGCAGTTGCCCCTGGATGATGAACTACCTCTCGCCACGCTTCATTACCATTAACATCAGCTATATCATAAGTAACTTTAATTAGTTTACCATCAAATTTCATTTCGCTAGATTTTTGTATCTCTTTGCTAATTGCCATATATGATTCCTCGTATATAAAATGATTGTTACCTTATAAAACCTACTCTTCATTATAGCACAAATTATGTACACAAAAATAAGGTTCCAATAGTCAAACTAGACACGATACTCTAGACCAAAAGGTCTCCAAAATCACTTTTTCTGGTTATTTAATCAATGGATTGCTGCTAGTGTCTAACCTTATAAATCGTTTATGAACGATAACTATTAAATTATACTAGATTCTATACTCATCTTAATCAAGCTTTTTATGTTATAGGATTGCTATTAGAATCTAAGACTTTCCGTTCTACATGTTGGTGATATCTTTCACCTTATGATGTAATTATAATACACGTATCCGTGTGTGTTAATAATTAATTTAAAAAATTTTATTAGAAAAAGCCGCTCAACTTTAGTTGAGCGGCTTTCACCATTCTATTTAGAATTGTATGTTGTTTACATAGTCCCAGTACTACCAATACCGCCTGTACGAATACCTGTAGCATCGTCATCGTTAGTGATAAGGTATTTTGAGAAGATGCCTTGGGCAACGCGTTCACCTTTTTCTAGGGAAACTGTTTCTTTACCATAATTGAGTAGAGCGATCATGATATGACCCTCGTTGTCCTCATTATTATAGTAATCACTGTCGATAATGCCTGTGCTATTCACGAGTGCCAGATGGCGTTTAATGGCCATGCTAGAACGAATGTGAATGGCAAGGTATTCATCGTATGCCATGAAAGCTTTAATACCTGTTGGCACTAATACTACTTGACCTGGTTCTAAAGTAACAGCTTCAGCGCATTCAATATCATAGCCTGCGCTTTCTGTTGTTTTACGTGTCGGTAAATTGATATCTTGTTCTTCAAAAGCAGAAACTACTTCAAAGCCACGAATATCCATGTAACACCTCTTATTTTAAACAATCTTTACGGGACAAGTTGATACGGCCTTGTTTATCGATTTCGATAACTTTTACCATAATCTCATCACCAACATTTACTACGTCTTCAACATTTTCAACGCGTTCTTTCGCAAGTTTAGAAATGTGTACAAGACCTTCTTTACCTGGTAATACTTCTACGAAAGCACCGAATGCCATTAAACGAGTTACTTTACCAAGGTATACTTCACCTACTTCAACCTCTTTAGTAAGGTTTTCGATAATTTGTTGAGCTTTAGCAGCACCTTCTTGGTCTACAGAAGCGATGAATACTGTGCCATCATCTTCGATATCAATTTTTGCACCTGTTTCATCGATGATACCACGAATTACTTTACCGCCAGAACCAATTACATCACGAATCTTGTCTGGATCAATTTTCATTGTAATAATACGTGGAGCATATTCAGACATTTGTTGACGTGGTTCAGCAATTGTATCAAGCATGATACCCATGATATGCATACGGCCTTTATGAGCTTGTTCTAATGCTTCATGAAGGATTTCACGAGATAAGCCGGAAATTTTAATATCCATTTGAATTGCTGTTACACCTTTTGCTGTACCAGCCACTTTAAAGTCCATGTCACCAAGAGCATCTTCCATGCCTTGAATATCAGTTAAGATTGTGTAGTGTTCGCCTTGAGTTACGAGACCCATAGCGATACCAGCGACAGGAGCTTTAATAGGTACACCAGCATCCATCAAGGATAATGTGGAGCCACATACGGATGCCATGGAGCTAGAACCGTTAGATTCCAATACTTCAGATACTAAGCGCAATGCATATGGAAATTCTTCTTCACTAGGAATAACAGGTACTAATGCACGTTCAGCCAACGCACCATGACCAATTTCACGACGACCAGGACCACGGGAAGAACGAGTTTCCCCTACGGAGAAGGATGGGAAATTGTAGTGGTGAATATAACGTTTTTCTGTTTCTAAACCAATGCCATCAATTGTTTGAGTTTCAGACAATGGAGCTACAGTAGCAACGTTCAATACTTGAGTTTGACCACGAGTAAATAAGCCAGAACCATGTGTACGAGGTAAGACACCTGTACGGCAAGAGATTGGACGAACTTCATCAAGTTTACGGCCATCTGGACGGATTTTTTCAACTGTAATCATATGACGAACGATTTCTTTTGTCATTGCGTCAAATGCTTTATTTACATCACCCAAGTTATCTGGGTAGATTTCTTCAAAGTGAGCTAATACATCTGCACGCACTTCACTTTCTTGCGCATCACGTTGTTGTTTATCAGCACAACGAACTGCTACATCAAGTTTATCATGACCATATGCACGAACTGCATCAGCGATTTCAGCTGGCACGTCTTTACTTTCAAATACGCGTTTTTCCTTGCCTACTTTTGCTTTCATATCTTCTTGGAAAGCTACGATTTTTTTAATTTCTTCATGAGCTGCCATGATGACTTCAAGAATAGTTTCTTCTGGAACCTCTTGAGCACCACCTTCAACCATGAGGATAGCATCTTTTGTACCAGCTACAACGATATTAAGATCTGTTGCTTCTAATTGTTCTTTTGTTGGGTTTACAACAAATTCACCGTTGATACGCCCCATACGAACGCCTGCAATAGGACCATTCCAAGGAATATCAGAAATAGATAAAGCAGCGGAAGCGCCAATCATACCACAGATTGCTGGATCACAATCTTGATCAACGGACATAACAGTTGCCACTACGTGTACTTCATTACGTACACCTTTATCAAATAATGGACGAATAGGACGGTCAATCAAACGGCTATTCAAAATCGCAGATTCAGGTGGACGTGCTTCACGTTTAATGAAGCCACCTGGTAAACGACCAACAGCGTACATTTTTTCTTCATAGTCTACTGTAAGTGGGAAGAAGTCGATATCCTTCGCCTCTTTAGAACCTGTAGCAGTAACGAGTACACGAGTATCACCGTAACCAACCATTACGGCACCGCCAGCTTGTTTTGCAAGTTCCCCAGTCTCGATCGTAAGCATACGACCAGCTAGGTCCATTTGGAATTGTTCCATTCCTATTCCTCCTAAAAATCTTCTTATATGTATACCTTCTTATTATATATCATCAAGAAAAAATAAGCTATTTTCAATTAATTATAGTATACGTTAGTTCATACTATTATGTTATACTCTAGTTGTTGCTAACTCCTATTCTGGCAACAGAAAGGAAGTGTTGTCGTGATTGAATATCTCATTTCCCTTATAATCTCTATCATAGGTGGTGTAACTTGCCATTACATCATCAAGTGGCTAGATAGTAGATTTAGATAGCAACTAGCACAATAAAAAAGGACAGAGTTGCCGCTCTGTCCTTTTTTTGTGTTGCCACAATTGAATATCGGCATTCGTTTCCCTTTGCCTAACGTTATTATAACATAGAGAAATAAAATAAAAAAGCCGTCCAATAGGACGGCTAATTTTATTATTTACGAAGACCAAGACGTTCGATAAGGGAACGGTAACGTTCGATATCTTTACGACGAAGGTAGTCAAGCATGTTACGGCGTTGACCAACCAATTTCAACAAACCACGACGGGAATGATGGTCTTTTTTGTGTTCTTTCAAGTGATCTGTTAAGTATTGGATGCGGCTTGTTAAAATCGCAACTTGTACTTCTGGAGAACCAGTGTCACCTTCATGAGTAGCGTATTCTTTAATTACTGCTAATTTAGCTTCTGTAGTTAACATTAATGTTACCTCCTAATAAATAAATAATCCCGATAAGCTTAAGTAACCGTTGGAGATTCGAATACTTCGCTTACGATATGTCTTACGACCTTATTTAGTATACAGTATCTACCTTATCTTGTAAAGAATAAATACAGTAAATAAACAAAAGAGGGCTTGTGCCCTCTTCTATTATTTCGCACCTAGCACCATACGGTCGCTCAATGCATTTTCCCCAGCTACTTCAAATTTTTGTAATAAATCGGCAACTGTTAATTTTTTCTTTTCTTCCCCTTTTACATCATAGATGATGCGACCAGCATCCATCATGATGAGGCGATTACCAAAGCGCAATGCATCACGCATGTTGTGGGTAATCATGAGAGTCGTTAAGTTATGTTCAGCAACTAGTTTATCAGTCAATTGCAAAACATTTTCTGCCGTCTTAGGGTCAAGAGCCGCTGTATGTTCGTCAAGTAATAAAAGTTCAGGACGAAGCATAGTAGCCATCAACAATGTAATGGATTGGCGTTGACCACCAGATAACAAGCCCATACGAGCAGATAAGCGGTCTTCAAGGCCTAAACCTAATAGTGCAAGGCGTTCTTTGAAGAATGCTTGTTCGCTATCTTTGAAAGCCCATTTAAGACCTAAGTTTTTACCACGGCGCATAGCAAGGATCAAATTTTCCTCAATTTGCATGTTACCTGCCGTACCAACCATAGGGTCTTGGAATACACGGCCAATGTATTTAGCACGTTTGTATTCCGGCATTTTTGTTACATCAATATCATTAATTGTAATAGAACCTTCATCTACTGGGAATACACCAGCGATGGAGTTTAGCAACGTACTTTTACCAGCACCATTACCACCGATTACAGTACAGAAATCGCCTTCTTCTAATCGAAGATCAATACCTTGAAGAGCAGTTTTTTCATTGATTGTGCCCTTAAAGAAGGTTTTTACCATATTTTTTACTTCTAACATAGTGTCCTCCTTAACGAGCCAACCACTTTGCTTTCAATGTAGGCAAGGAAAGCGCGATGGCAACAAGAATAGCAGTAAATAATTTTAAGTCGTTTGGTGGCATACCCATGTAGAGTACAGCCGCAATAACGATACGATATACGATAGAACCAAGTACCACAGCAATGAGGCTACGTACGAAGGATTTTGTACCAAATACTACCTCACCGATAATTACAGAAGCCAAACCGATTACGATAGTACCAATACCCATACCTACGTCGGCAAAGCCTTGGAATTGACCTATTAAAGCTCCAGACATACCAACAAAACCATTGGAAATCAAAAGACCTAAAACGATCATGTTGTCTGTGTTTACGCCTTGGGCACGAATCATTTGAGGGTTAACACCTGTTGCACGTAATGCTGTACCTATTTCAGTGCCGAAGAACCAGAATAGTAATAAGCAAACTACAACAGCTACGATGATACCTACGATAGCTGCAGACCACATATTTGCTGTATGAAGTACACTACCGATAATTGTATAAATTGTATCCATACGAAGCAAGGATACGTTAGCTTTACCCATAATATGAAGATTAATGGAGTATAAAGCAATCATTGTTAAGATACCAGCGAGCAACGCAGGAATCTTTAATTTTGTATGAATCCAACCTGTTACAGCACCTGCGGCCATACCACCAATGCCGGCAATCAAGATAGATAAGATTGGGTTCATACCACTAGTAATTAAAATTGCAGAAATGGCCGCCCCCATTGGAAACGTACCTTCTACAGTTAAGTCAGCCACATCTAATACACGGAAGGTGATGAAAACACCAACCGCTAACAAAGACCATAAAAGGCCAGTTGTTATGGTGCCTACCACTAAATCTAACATCAAAATCTCCTCTATTATTTCATATCTTTACGAAGTGCTTCAGGAATTGTAATACCTAATTTTTTAGCACGTTCTTCATTCACAGTTAACTTAATATCTTTTTGTGTTTCAATAGCTAAATCAGAGATTTTAGCTTCACCAGAAAGCACTTTTGCCGCCATTAAACCAGTTTGATAACCTAATTTATAGTAGTCAACAGAATATGTTGCCACACCACCAGTCATTGTCATACCTTCATCGGCAGCAAATACTGGAATTTTAGCAGCATCAGTAATTTGAGCTAAGTTAGCCATAGCAGATGCTAATACATTATCAGTTGGTGTATAAATAGCTTGTACATCTTGGTTCACAAGATTTGTAGCCGCTTGTTGGATATCATTTACGTTAGATACAGTTGCTTCTACAACAGTGATACCTTTAGTAGCTGCATAGGCTTTCATTTTTTCAACTTGAAGTTGGGAATTGATTTCAGAAGATGTGTAAATAGCACCAATACGTTTTACATTTGGTACTAACGCAATAATAAGATCAACCTCTTTTTCTACAGGTGTCATATCAGATGTCCCAGAAACATTACCACCTGGATGTTCGTTAGATTGAACAAGTTTTGCTGTAACGTAATCTGTAATAGCAGTACCCATGATAGGAATATCATGAGATGCGTTTGCCATTGTTTGTGCAGCTGGTGTGGCAATCGCTAATACTAAATCCTTTTTATCAGATACAAAACGTTGAGCAATACTATTCAAATTAGATTGATCAGCTTGTGCATTTTGTTGGTCTAATTTGATGTTTTCCCCATCTTTATAGCCTTTAGATGCAAGACCATCAACAAAACCTTTATTCGCAGCATCAAGAGATGGATGTTCTACCAATTGAATAACACCAATTTTCTTTTGCTCATTAGTTGCTGTATTAGAACCGCAACCTGCCACAATTGCCATAATAGAAATAGCACTAAGTGCTACTGCAATACCTTTTTTCCAGTTCATATGTAACTCCTTACCAGTTCTGTATTAAATCATAGTTGCTTTGTTCATCAACTCTTCTGGTAATGTGATGCCCAATTTTTGTAATTTATCTTTACTTACAACTAATTTAAATTCTTTTTGCATTTCAATAGGCATATCTTCAACTTTAGCTTCACCAGTTAAAATTTTAGCTGCCATTAAACCTGTTTGGTATCCAAGTTTGTAGTAATCTACGGACAAGGACATTACAGCACCACCTTTTACGTGGTTGTCTTCACCGCCAAACACAGGAATTTTTGCTGGGTCGGTAATCGCTACAAGATTGCTCATCGCAGAAGCTACTACATTATCTGTTGGCACATAAATTGCGTCTACACGTTGAGAAACAAGATTTTGTGCTGCTTGTTGAATATCGTTTACGTTAGAAACAGTAACTTCTTCAACCTTAACACCTTTTGTAGCTGCGTAAGCTTTCATTTTCTCAACTTGAATTTGAGAGTTTACTTCACTAGAGCTATAAATAGTACCAATTGTCTTAGCATTTGGTAATACTTGTAAAATTAAATCAACTTGTTGTTCTACTGGGTTCATATCAGATGTACCAGATACATTACCACCTGGTTTTTCATTAGATTTAACAAGTTTAGCTGCTTCATAATCAGTGATAGCAGTACCCAAGATCGGAATATCGTGAGTTGCATTCGCCATAGATTGAGCTGCAGGTGTTGCAATCGCTAAGATTAAGTTTTTACGATCAGATACAAAACGCTGTGCAATACTATTCAAATTAGATTGATCAGCTTGTGCATTTTGTTGGTCAAAGGTAATTTTATCTGCCAAGCCTTTTTCTTTTAAAGCATCAACAAAACCTTTGTTTGCAGCATCAAGTGCAGGATGTTCTACCAGTTGTACTACACCAACCTTGTATTCACCATTAGATGTTGTTCCATTGGAGCCACAGCCTGTAAATGCCATCAATGCTGCCGCCGTGAGCGCTAGGGCAATACCTTTTTTTAAGTTCATGGGGATTTCCTTCCTATCTGCAATGACTATAATACATCTATTATAAACAAATTTCTTTACTACATCAATGTAGCAGATTAAAGTATTTTACATTTGTCCATTTATAGAACACATTAAGATATGAAATCCTCTTATTTTTCGAGAGATGCTAACATGTCTTCTGTTAAATCATTAGCTGCTAAAATGTAGTCTTTAAGAGTCCCCTTATCAAGTGCTACCTTCATAACGGGCACTTCAAATGGATCGAGGATGACACACATTAAAATTTCACCCGTTACATAATAACCAACTACAGCCTCCCCTTCTTCAGGATCTAATGTTTCACGCTTTACCGTTACACAGTAAGGCTTCATTACCTGTGCTGCAGCTTTTGCTACCTCTTCACGATTAGCAATATATTCTTCAGCCTTTGTTTCAGGAATATCAAAAATATCGACTTTTACAGTCTTAACCTCTGTTGCCTCTCCCTTCGCTGCCTCTATGGCTGCGCCTAAATCTGTTTGATTCATATATACCTCACATAGAATGGACTTTCACCAATGGTGAAAGCCCCATAATTTTAGATTGATTCATCAGCTGCATTTAAGAATGCCACATAGCATTGTTTAGCCTCGTAAATATCCGCCTTAGATGTAACCTCCCATGGAGCATGCATACTAAGCACAGCCACGCCACAGTCGATAACATTCATACCGTATAAGGCCATGATATAAGCAATGGTACCACCACCGCCGAGATCAACCTTACCAAGCTCTGCAGTTTGATATGTTACATTGTTAGATTCCATGACACGACGAATAAAGCCCATATATTCAGCATTGGCATCATTAGAACCAGCTTTACCACGAGAGCCTGTAAATTTATTAAATACAACCCCCATACCTAAGTAAGATGCATTTTTCTTTTCAAATGCAGATGCATATAAAGGATCATAGCCAGCGCTAACATCGGAAGATAACATACGAGAATTTTCCAATGTGCGTCGTACACTTACAGAATTAGGTTTACCCATAAGTGTGAGAACTTCTGCTACTGCATTTTCAAAGAAACGAGATTGCATACCAGTGGCGCCTACAGAACCGATTTCTTCTTTATCTACAAGCAGACAACAAGTAGTACGTTTAACATTGTCTACTTCAAGCATAGCTACTAAGGATGTGTACGCGCATACGCGATCGTCTTGACCATAGGCCATAACCATGGAGCGGTCAAAGCCCATATCACGCGCCTTACCTGCTGGTACAATTTCGAGCTCTGCAGATAATAAATCACGTTCTACAAAACCATATTCTTTTTCAAGAAGGTTGTTAATAAATTTAGTTACCCCTTCTTTTTCTTCATCTTTTACAGGACGACTGCCTATGAGTAAATCAAGGGCTTCCCCTTCAATTACCTTAGCTGCATTCTTTTGCATTTGCTCTTGTCCCAAATGCGGTAACAAGTCTGTAATGCAGAATACAGGATCATTTTCGTTATCCCCAATATTGATGTTGATACGAGTACCATCTGTTTTTACTACAACGCCATGAATGGCAAGAGGCATAGCAACCCAATGGTATTTTTTAATGCCTCCATAGTAATGAGTATCCCAAAATACGAGATTGCTATCTTCATATTGTGGATTTTGCTTTACATCGATACGTGGAGAATCGATATGAGCACCTAAGATATTCATACCTAATTCAATATCATCAGTACCAATATTAAATAAAGCAATGGATTTATCCATATGTATGTAATAAATCTTGTCCCCAGCTTTAATTGGTGTATTGGATTTAATAATATCTTTTAAATTTACATATCCTTTTGCTTCTGCAAATTCAACGGCCTGTACAACACATTCACGTTCTGTTTTACCATTATCTAAAAATTGACGATATGTATCACTTAAGGCATATACCTTTTCCATAGTGGCATCGTCGTAATTATGCCATGCATATTTGCGTTCCATAATCTATCCTTTCTAAATGCTCACAAGCTAATAATTAAGAAACTATAGATGTGAACAGGAATTAATAAAATTATTTTTGGCGGTCCTTTTCTAGTTCCGCCCGGCGAAATTCCAAATATTTTCGCTCTTTCTCTCGATTAATTTCAGACTTCTGAGTATATAGAGAACGAATTTCGTCCGTACAATGCGTTAATACCTTTGTAACGTAGAATTTAGTACTACCGGACTTAATCGTATATTTTCCAACTTTAAGTTGCACTGCAAAATCGCCATGTTTAGGACAAACGCCTATAGCGAGATGCTTATCACCTTGCAATCGTTCTGGCCGCGTCATTTCCAAGCGGGTCTGACAATACGGGCAGAATGATAATCGAACCCTTCTATCATGAACAATGCGCTTCTTTTCAGGAAAGTTCTCATACATAAAGAACGTTAAAATTGGTGGATATAAGAAAGGATTACTACTTTCCTTTCGAATTAGATCATAATGTAAAATACCTTGTTGTATATCTAGCTTTTGACATATATGAGCCGTAAATACAGCATCATGTAATGCATTATGAGCAGATAAATGCTCCGTAGATATATTTAGGTCCTCCATGGCATGAGCCACAGAATACTGTTGACTCGTACCATATCGCTGATAAGCATAAATCATCTGTGCATCTACCCATTGATCATAAGATAAAGCTTTCATCCTATGAAGCATTAGATTTTCACGCAATATGAGAATGTCATCAGACCCCCAAGATAACAACATATACTCATCACCACACCAATTTTGAAAGTACTGCATAGCCGTCTTAAAGGGCACACCATGATCGAGTTCTCGTGATGTAATACCTGTCAATTCACGGACATGTTTATGCATCCGTGGCAGGTATTGTGGTTTGATGAACATTGTAAAATGATCTACAATGTCCATCTTTTCATTCAGTTTTACCGCTCCGATTTGAATGATTTCCCCTGTTAGTGGCATTTTTGTGCGCTTCATAAAGCTAATGTCATTGCTATAGGGTTGATTCCACTCTAAATCAAATACAATATAGTTCATATGTTTATTTCGATTCTGAAAGCAACGTTTCCGCTGCTTTAATGACCTGTTCTTCAGAAATTACGGACAAACCTTTGTAATTTCCTTCTTTAATAATCTTCTTCATGCTTTTACCAACCTCATAGGAGTCCATCGTTTCAAGAACGATAGCATGAGCTTGGTACGGACCATAAAAGAATGGGTTTGATGGACCGTAAAGCGCCACAATTGGCACCTTTTGGCTGATGGCCACATGCATAGGACCAGAGTCATTTGTAATCAATAGATTACAGCGGCTCATTGCCGCCGCCAACGGTCCTAACTGGAATTTTCCGGTAGCCACAATCGGTTTCGTTTCCATTTGTTCTACTACAGGTTGCACCATTTCGAGATCCATAGGGCCGCCAAAGAATACTGTTTTATACCCTAAATGACCCAAATAATCAGCTACATGGGCAAATCGTTCAGCAGGCCAGCGTTTCTCAGGAACAGCACTACCAATATTAAAACCGATGAGCGTATCACTATCTGTTAAACCATGACTAGCATAGAACTCCTGAGCCTCACGGCGCCATGCCTCACAAGTTTCAATATGTAAACCAGAATTAGAAATATCCGTTACACCTAATTGTTCTAGTACATTGATGTACATATCTGCAGCGTGGCGAGTTTTACGGTCTAGACGGGTATACTTTGTCATAAATGGTCTAAATAGGAAATGACTCATACCAGTCGTAATGGGCGCATGAATCTTCCAAGCTAAATAGGAAGTACGTTCATTGGGATGTAAATTGATAACGATATCAGGTTTACCCTTTGCATTAATCTCTCGAGCTATCTCATTGAGCCCAGAAATACTATTATGACGCCCCTTTTTATCTACTACAATCAGTTCATCAATATTCGGATTATACTGCATTACTTGTTGTAATTTCTCATCTATTACATATGTAATATGGCTATGTGGAGCAGCTTTACGTAATACCTCTAAGAATGGAGTCGTTAAAATAACATCACCTAAGTGCATAAGAAAGGTGACCACAATGCGTTTATAATCAAGTTCCATTATAGTTCCTTTCCAATTACTTGCTCATATACAGACCACACCGCATCTACAGGAATTTGAGCCATACAATCAGGATCATCTACTAATGGCTGTTCAGGTGTAGCCTTTGATGTAGGTGAAATAATAAGATGTACATGACTCCCTCCATATGGACCAGTTCGTTTTGGAGATGTGGTTCCAAATAATGCAATCAAAGGCCGCTTCAGAGCATTAGCAATATGCAAAGGGCCCGTATCAGCACTGATGAAAATTTCACAGTGTCGAATCAACTCAATTAGCTCTGGCATGGATGTAGACCCCACTAGGTTGATGAGATTCTTATTTTTTACATAGTTTTTTATGAAAGCTCCTTTTTCTTCATCATCTGGAGCACCAGCAATAACTACTTTTTTACCAGATTCACATAAGCGGATACATAGCTCGCCAAAGTTAAGAAGTGGCCACTCCTTAACAATCCAGCGAGCACCTGGTACAACTACTACATATTCATCTTCTACACCATGAGATTGTAACTTATGCTTAACGGACTTCTCCGCCTCCACATAAGCAGGCATAGGAAACTCTACACCTTCTACATCCCCTCCAAGAGCACGTACGGTATCGAGGTATCGTTCAATAACATGATCGTATTTATGTTCACCAACAAGTGCTTTATTAACTAAATTACTGCCTTCACGAAGCTCCCAGTAGCCATATTTTTCAGGTGCACCAGATAATAATGATACAATGGCGCTCTTTGCAATACATTGAAGGTCTAAAGTCATATCAAAATGACGGCTATGTAAATCCTTACGTAACTGCCATAGATAAGCAGGCTTTTTAAGTTGTTTTTTGTCGATAATGATTACATCATCTACCCATGGTTTACCAGGTAGGAGACTCTCAAATTGTTCATGAATAGCCCATGTAATATGCGCATCAGGCCAATTTTTACGCACTGCGTACAAGGTAGGCAATGCATGAATCACATCACCTAAAGAACTCATCTTAATGATGAGTATATTCTTGTAATCTTTCATATAGCCTCCCAAAATACAACACCACAACTAAAAAGCCTCATAACACCGTTGAATCTGATTTACTCTAAAGTAAGCGTAAAATAAATAATGGACTAAATAATAGTCTTAAGAAAATCTAATAAATTTGTACCTGTAAATAGATAGCCTTTTACACCAGCCGCTTCTGCTGCATCAACATCGCGCTGACTATCGCCAATAAGTAAACTACTTTTAGGGTCTACATCATAATCCTTAATAGCTTGATTAATCATGCCAGGCTTTGGCTTTCTACATTCACAATCGACAGCATAAAGTTGCACAGATCCTTCTTTATGGTGAGGACAATAATAAAAATGTAAAATTGGTGCCCCACTGCGATCTAGTTCATGAGCCATGTGATCATGTAAAATCTGAACATCAGATTCCTTATAATAACCTCTAGCTACACCACTTTGATTTGTCACTACAATGAGGTCATAGCCCTTGCTATACGCATAAGCTAGTGCTTCTTTAGCTCCATCCACCCATTCTAAATCGCTGATTTTATATAAATAGCTAACATCTTTATTGATAACACCATCGCGATCTAAAAATAATACCTTGCGCATTAACGTAAATACCCTTCGTTATTATCGAGTAGTTCACAATATTCTTTAACAGCATCTTCCATTTTATGGAACCCTTTGTCATAACCAGCAGCCAATAATTTAGTAGTATCAGCCTCAGTAAAGCTTTGGTATTTACCTTTTAATACCTCAGGGAATGGAATATATTCAATCTTGCCTTTACCGTTGTAGTCGATAACAGCTTGCATAAATTGGTTAAAGCTATGAGCATTACCTGTACCACAGTTAAAAGTACCAGAAATTTCAGGATGTTCCCAGAAATAGAAGTTTACATTAACTACGTCTTTAACATAGATAAAGTCACGTGTTTGACCACCATCTTCGTAGCCATCTGTACCTTCAAATAGATTGATAATACCAGTTTCTTTATTTTTGTAGAACATTTGGCGAACTAAGGAAGCCATTTTATCTTTATGAGCTTCATTAGGACCATATACATTAAAGTAACGTAAGCCTACAACTTGCGCTGTATACTCACCTTCATATTTACGCACATAACGGTCGAATAACAATTTAGAGTACGCATATGGATTGAGGGCTTCTTCGGCTTCTGGTTTTTCTACGAAACCATTAGTACCATTGCCATAAGTAGATGCAGAGGATGCATAGATGAATGGAATACGACGGTCTTGGCAATAATGGAATAGATTTTTAGAACCTTCATAGTTGTTCTTCATCATATATTTGCCGTTATATTCCATTGTGTCTGCACAAGCGCCTTCGTGGAATACGACTTCAATAGGGCCCACATCGAATGTACCGTCAGCGATAGCACAATCAAAATCATCACAATCGATGTAATCTAAGAATTCTAGATTTTGAATATTGCGAATTTTGCGACCATCTGTAAGGTCATCAACAATAAGAATATCTGTACGACCACGGTCATTTAACGCTTTCACAATATTACTGCCAATAAAACCAGCACCGCCTGTTACGATAATCATAATTTACCCTCCTTAGCCATAGTAGCTATTTTCCCTACAATATCTGATGTAGAATAACCTTCTTTAAATGAAAGCACCTCTACATGATCTACGGACTCACGTCCAATAATGTCTTCTCTCTTATAATCGCCGCCCTTAACAAGCGTATTAGGACGTAAATAAGCTAATAGTTCAGCTGGTGTATCCTCTTCGAATAACACCACACCATCGATACAACGCAATGCGCTTAATAATGCAGCTCTATCCTCTTCACGTACGATGGGACGCGTTTCCCCTTTTAGGCGTCTAACCGAAGCATCGGAATTTAATCCAATAATTAAATGATCGCCTAACTGAGCCGCCTCTTGTAAATACGTAATATGTCCGCGATGAAGAATATCAAAACAACCATTAGTAAACACAACAGTTTCACCTTTGTTTTGCCATTGTGCAATAAGTTGCTTCATCTCTTCTTTTGTATATAAAGGTTTAGATTGAACACTATGCTTATAAGAATGCCATAAATCCAATAGTTCAGATCGGTGGATTGGATATGTGCCCACCTTAGATACGACAATGCCAGCAGCACCATTTGCGATATGTAATGCCAAGCGCATAGATAGACCGCTGGCAAGGCATGTCATCATCATAGATACAACCGTATCGCCTGCACCACTTACATCGAATACCTCTTGTTGTGTAGCCGGATTATGCCATGTGCGTCCATCCTTTGCAATAACAGTAATCCCTTTTGCAGACCGTGTAGCCACAATATATTCTAAATCAACATTAACCAGTACTGACTTGGCTGCCTCTACGATGGTGGCATCATCGTTAGCTAACTTATGACCTACACATTCACCTAGTTCTTTTACATTCGGTGTAATGCAGGTTGCACCATTATATTTAGACCAGTCTGAACCTTTAGGATCAACAATGGTTTGTACGCCATACTCCTTAGCTAAACTAAAGATTTTTTTTAGCAATGTTGGTGTACAAACGCCTTTGCCATAGTCAGATACAACAATACCATCGATACCAGCCTTACATAGATTTTCTAGCCAAGCAGACAGTCGGTCCTCTTCCTCACTTGTTATATCTGTAATCGTTTCAAAATCAAGGCGCATCATCTGTTGTCGATCACCTAAGATACGCATTTTAGTAATGGTAGAACGATCATCACTCGTTAATAAACCTGTTGTATCAATCTTATCAGTCTTTAGCAATTGTTGTAATAAACGACCATGGTCATCATTACCGGCAATAGCACCAAGATATACTGTGCAATCTAAATTTGATAAGTTTGACGCAACATTACCAGCGCCACCAAGCACTTCTTTCATCTTTGCCACGCGGTTAACAGGAACCGGTGCTTCCGGAGAAATACGACTTACATCACCAAAAACATAACGATCTACCATCACATCACCTATAACGGCAATCTTTAGGTTAGGTAGTTGTTTTGTCAAAAATTGATTAATGGTAGCATTTATCATAATCCACCTATTCCTTACCACAATATACATGTATAACGAGTTATCTAAAAAACCAGGTTTCAAACATGTATCTATTTATAAATATGATCGTAACGGTTAATAATCTTCTTCAATGATTTCGCACATTATATGACCTGCCAAAATGTGCATTTCTTGAATACGTGCTGTCACATTGCTTGGAATAGCTAATGTAATATCACATAATTCAGCTAGTTTTCCACCGCCTTCACCTGTGAAAGCTATGGTGTGCATGCCGATAGAACGGGCCATTTCTGCAGCTTTTACAACATTCTTGGAGTTCCCAGATGTAGAAATACCAATGAGAACGTCACCTGTACGGCCTAAGCCCTCTACTTGACGTGCAAAAACAGATTCAAAATCATAGTCATTT
Source organism: Veillonella sp. (assembly GCF_018381775.1). Taxonomy (GTDB): domain Bacteria; phylum Bacillota; class Negativicutes; order Veillonellales; family Veillonellaceae; genus Veillonella. Next base: position 172,403 of record NZ_JAGZRH010000003.1, read on the forward strand.
GCAATAGCTGTTAATGCAGATGTATCAGTAGACAATGCAATACCTGCAAGAGAGCGTCGTTCCTTTTTAAAACGACAAATCAATTCAGCTGCTAAATGTTGAGAATCCGCAGCAGAACCACCATTCCCACAGAACAAAATTTTATTGCCATTCTCTAAAGCCGCCTTACAGCGATATGCAATCTCTTGAATGGTATCCATATGCTCCATTGTCTTACCAAAGACTTCCAAATGCTCGGTAAAACGATCTGCAATGATTGGATTTAAATCAGTCATTATAAAATCTCCTTTAACAGTCTATCTGCATTTTTCCAAAATAATTTTTCACATTGTTCCACAGATAAACCAGCTTCTTTAAATGCATCGTATAATCGATACATTTCAGAAGTGTCTTTAATTTCTGTATCCGGTTTAATACCATCAAAATCGGTTCCTAATGCAACTACATCCTCCCCACCTTTATTGATGAGATATAATCCATGCTTTACGATATCTTCAATTCGACTTATCGGTGATGTGCCTAAAAAAGATTGGGCAAAGTTTAGGCCTATAACACCACCCTTATTAGCAATGAGCTTAATCAAATAATCTGGTAGATTTCTAGTATGGGCTGTAACTTCACGTGCATTGGAGTGTGATGCTACGAATGGTACATCTAAAATATCTCCTAATTGCTCAGCACCAGCATCATTTAGATGAGAACAATCGACGATTATTCCTAAATCTTGCATAGCCTCTACAAATTCAACGCCTTTCGGTGTTAATTTTTTATGTTGGTCACCACAGTGAGGTTCTCCTAAACCATTTGGATAGTTCCAAGTAAGCGTAATAAGTCTTATTCCATCTTGATAAGCTTGTTTAAGTTTATCTAAGTCACCACCTAGTACACCGCCCTCTTCAATAGACATGAGAGCTCCAATCTTACCAGATTCATATACAGACTCTACATCTTGATAAGAGAGCACATGATGAATGTGCTCTCCATAGTGATGAATTTGTGATGTACATAAATTACGCATCGCTTCATAACGACCATAAGGGTCATTTGTATCACCTAGATTGATAAATAATGCAAAATCCTGCACCTTGCTGTGAGCCTTTTGTAATTTTTCTATATCGATTTTCCAAGTATTACGATACAAATCTCCATTACTAGGATAATCTATTAACTTCATAATCGTATCGCAGTGTAAATCTATCATAAAGCCTCACATATACTATTAGTAATTAACCACGTTTTGGTTTTTTAGCATCTAGTTTTTTTAATGCTTTTAGTTCTTCCATAAAGCTATCAATATTATCGAACTTACGATATACGCTAGCAAAGCGAACATATGCAACTTGGTCAATATCTTTTAATTGTTGCAATACGAGTTCTCCAATACGATCCGTAGTCACCTCTTGATTGATTTCATTACGAATATCGCGCTCTACATCATTCACCACTTGTTCCATCACGGACATTGGTACGGTACGTTTATCACAAGAACGCAATAAACCATTTAATAATTTACCGCGATCAAATAATTCACGACGTCCGTTTTTCTTTAATACCATAAGTGGTACTTCTTCTATAATTTCATAGGTAGTAAAGCGACGGCCACAATTGATACATTCGCGGCGACGGCGAATACTATTACCTTCATCAGTCGTTCTAGAGTCTGTTACCTTCGTGTCTGTGTGTTGGCAATAAGGACATCTCATCTGTTACTACTCCTTTTTTAATAATCACTCTAAAATAGTGCATAATACGCCCATTTTCTCTACTATATATAGTACCATGAAACCCTTTAAAATACAAAGAATCCCTAGGATTTCCTAGGGATTCTTCCATTATTCTAAAGCATTTTATGTTATGAAATACTTTAGAAATAATATTTTTAATTTTATCTACTATTCTAACTATCGTTTAGGAGCATCTTCAACGCGAAGCAAGCAGTCGCCAGATTCGATGCGGCTACCTTCACGAACCAGGATTTCTTCTACGATACCATCGATAGGAGCAGTAATTGTTGTTTCCATCTTCATCGCTTCTGTAACGATCAATGGCTCACCTTTTGCTACAGATTGACCATTTTTAACGAGAATCTTAACAACGGAACCAGACAATGTAGCCCCAATTTCACCAGGATTAGATTCATCCGCTTTACGACGAACAACGCCAGTAGTCTTAGCATGTTTATCATGAACTTTAATACCACGAGGTTGACCATTGAACTCGAACAATACGATACGGTTACCATCTTCATCTGGTTCAGATAAGCCGTTCATTTTGATGATAAGTGTTTTACCTTTTTCGATAGTTACTTGAATTTCTTCGCCCCGTTTCATACCGAAGAAGAATGTTGGAGTATCAAGTACAGATACATTACCAAAGTCTTTTTTAAATTTATTGTAATCTTGGTAAACCTTAGGGTACAAGCAGTATGCACTGATATCTTCATCAGTCGTTTGAGCACCCATTTCACTCAATTCATTACGAACATGTTCAAAGTCTGTTGGAGGCAATACTGCACCTGGACGAACTGTGATTGGTTTTGCACCTTTTAAGATAATTTTTTGTAACTCTTCAGGGAACCCTTGGTATGGAGTGCCAAGACGACCTTCAAAGAATTCAACTACGGATTGAGGGAAGTCTAATACATCGCCCTTTTCGTAAATATCTTTTTCAGTCAAGTTATTTTGTACCATGTACAATGTCATATCACCTACAACTTTAGAGGATGGCGTTACTTTGATGATATCACCAAACATCATATTTACTTGGTGGTACATTTTCTTAATATCAGCCCAACGATCACCAAGGCCTACCATCTTAGCTTGTTGTTGCAAGTTGGAATATTGACCACCTGGCATTTCATGTTGATATACTTCAGTGTTAGGATATGCTTCTGCTTTATCCACACCTTTGTAGTAAGGACGAATGCTGCCAAAGTAATGCGACATTTCTTCCATGTAATCAATGTTCATTTCAGGTTGACGGTCATGTCCACTCAATGCATAGTACATGGAGTTCATGCTAGGTTGAGATGTACCATTAGCAAATGCAGAGTATGCTAAGTCGATAACGTCTACACCAGCATCTACAGCGCGACCATAGGAATAGATAGCATTGCCAGAACCTTCATGTGTATGTAAATGAATCGGTACAGTAACAGCATCTTTTAAGGCAGATACAAGATTATAAGCAGCTTGAGGTTTTAATAAACCAGCCATATCTTTGATGGCAATAATATTAGCACCCGCTTTTTCAAGCTCTTTAGCCATATTTACATAGTAGTCTAAATTGTATTTAGGACGGTTGCTATCAAGAATATCGCCTGTATAGCACAATGCTACTTCAGCAATTTTGTTTTGTGCACGAACTTCATCAATAGCTACATGCATATTATCAAGGCTATTTAAGCTATCGAATACACGGAATACATCAATACCATTAGCAGCAGCACGTTGGATAAATTGACGAACTACATTATCTGGATAAGATGTGTAACCTACAGCATTAGCGCCACGAATAAGCATTTGAAGTAATGTATTAGGCACTTCGCGACGGAACATACGTAAGCGTTCCCATGGATCTTCATGTAAGAAACGATAGGATACGTCGAATGTAGCACCGCCCCAACATTCCAAGGAAAATAAGTTAGGAACACCTTTTGCAGCACGACCAGCTACGCGTGCCATATCAATGGTACGTAAACGTGTAGCAAATAAGGATTGGTGAGCATCACGCCATGTTGTATCTGTAAAGAATACTTGTTTTTGATCAGATAACCATTTACTGAAGCCTTCTGGTCCTAATTCATCAAATTTTTGTTTTGTACCAGCTGCTGGAGATACATCTAAATCAGATGGCATTTGAATTGGTTCAAAATCAGGTACCACTTGAGGACCTGCACCAGAGTAGCCATTGATTGTTACGTCAGCAATGTAACGTAATAATTTAGTACCCCGATCGCGGTCTGGTTTTAATTCAAACAATTCTGGATGGTCTTCAATGAAGTTAACAGTGTAGTTACCGCTTTGGAATTCAGGATTTTCAAGAACGTTAATCAAGAAATGAATATTTGTTTTAACGCCACGAATACGGAATTCTTTTAAGCAACGAAGCATTTTACGAATAGTTTCTTCATTGTTAGGACCGAATGCAGTCGCTTTTACAAGCAAGGAATCATAGTAAGGTGTTACTACGGCACCTGTAAAAGCATTACCAGAGTCTAAGCGGATACCAAAGCCACCGGAGCTACGATATGCCAAGATTTTACCTGTATCAGGCATGAAGTTATTTTTAGGGTCTTCTGTAGTGATACGACATTGGATTGCAGTGCCTTTACAAGGAACTTCATCTTGTGCTGGAATACCTACTTCTGGGCTATGTAAGTCATAACCTTCAGCAATACGGATTTGAGAATGAACGATATCAATATCTGTAATCATTTCTGTTACAGTATGTTCTACTTGGATACGAGGGTTAACTTCGATGAAATAGAAGGAGCCATCAGCAGTTACCAAGAATTCTACAGTACCCGCATTAACGTAACCAACATTTTTCATGATTTTTACAGCTGCATCACATACGGCTTTACGAGTTTCCAATGGCAATGCAAAAGCTGGAGCCATTTCAACAACCTTTTGGTGACGACGTTGTACAGAGCAATCACGTTCATGTAAATGAACCACATTACCATGTTCATCACCTAAGATTTGTACTTCAATATGTTTAGGTTCAACAATAAGTTTTTCTACATATACATCATCATCGCCAAAGGCAGCTTTCGCTTCAGATTTTGCGCGATCATATGCATCACGAAGATCTTCTTTACGATGAACCTCACGCATACCACGGCCGCCGCCGCCATTTACGGCTTTGATCATCAAAGGGAAACCATGAGTATTTGCAAATTCTTCTAATTGTTCAAAATCACGCAATGCCCCATCAGAACCTGGAATCATTGGGATATCTGCCAATTTAGCTTGTGCACGAGCATTAACCTTATCGCCGAACATATTTAAATGTTCTACATGAGGTCCGATAAAGATGATACCTTCTTCACCACAACGACGAGCGAACTCTTCGTTTTCAGACAAGAAACCATAACCTGGATGGATAGCATCAATATCATGTTCTTTTGCAATACGGATAATATCTTCAATATCAAGATATGCTTCAACTGGTTTTTTACCTTCCCCTACGAGATAGGCTTCGTCAGCTTGGTTACGGTGCAAGGATAATGTATCCTCTTTGGAGTAAATGGCTACAGTTTTAATGCCCATTTCATTACATGCACGGAACACGCGGATTGCGATCTCACCACGGTTGGCAACCAATACGGATTTAATTTTTCTCATGTATTGCCTCCTACTAGCTTCCACTAATGTGAACTATCAGCTTTCAATTTTATTAATATATGAATATTTCCTATACTTATAGTCAAAGCAATATATTCGGATAGCTCATCATTTTTTATGATGAGCATTATATTCATAATTACATATAACTATTATACAATATTTTTCACATATTTAAAGGATTATATTAATTATGAAATCATAAAATACATTATTTGCTGTACATGACAAAAACTCATATGTCTTTTATCGATGTACATCGAAACATTTCTATATTCTACGTTATTAATCACCTAAGAAATGATTCATTAATCGATTGAGTTGTTCTTGATCATTTGCACCCATTAATTCCCGTGCAGAATGCATCGCTAATAATGGTAAGCCCACATCCATTGTTCTCATCGGTAACATAGCAGATGAAATAGACCCAACTGTAGAGCCACCAGGTATATCAGAACGATTTACATAAATTTGGTAATTTGCTTTAGATTCATCACATAAACCCTTTACGATGGCAATTGCTCGTGCATCACCAGCATAGGATTGACTACATGCTATTTTAAGAGCCACCCCTTTATTAAGTGTAGGAATATTAGTGATATCATTTTTTTCAGGATAATTTGGATGTAAACCATGTGCTACATCAGAGGAAATCATAAATCCTTTTGAAATGAAACTATCTATCTCTTGATTAGAATATCCTAATGCATCATATACTCGTTTAATAAGGTTTGGTAAAAGCATCCCTGCTCCGCCCTGTTTAGTACGACTCCCTACCTCTTCATTATCAAAGAGAATAGCACAACGTACACCATCAGCATTAGCCTTACGAGCCTGAATAATCCCTGAAAGTACACCAAAGCAAGATGTTAAATTATCTAAACGAGGCGCACTTATAAAATCGCCTTCAGTCCCTAATACACAGCCTTGTTCTGTTGGATATAATGTCATTTCATAAGATAAAATTTCAGATGGATCACAGTTGACTTCATCAGCCAAGAACGTAGTCCACTCATCGTATTGAATATCAGATTCTGGGAATAGACTTGGATTGTTGCTATCATTTAGAGATTTACTAGAATTCTCCTTTTCCTTACGATCCATCATTAATATAGGAAGCATTTCCTTTTGGCGATTCAATTTAACACCATCATTAACGGAACGATTCATATGTATAGCTAAGTTTGGAACGATTGCGATAGGACGTTTTGTATCAACCAATACAGAGTCTACATCAAAAGCATTATCACCTTTTAATACGACTGTACCCGCAGCCCCTAAAGGACGATCAAGCCATGTATTTTCAATGAGGCCGCCGTACATTTCCACATTTAACTTGGTATAACCTTTTACTGATGTAATAGGATTTGGTTTAACACGAATTGCAGGAAAGTCCGTATGCGCTGAAGCAATACGTAATGTGTGTTCTGGTTTCTTTCCTATATGAAAGGTAAACAAAGTAGTACCAAACACATTAACTACATAAGAACCAGAGTCTAATTGCCACTCATCATCTAAATTAAGTTCTGTAAATCCTGAGTCCAATAACATTTGTAAACTTGTATCTACTGTATGATACGGAGATGTACAAGCACCAATATATTTCAATAACTGTTCATTATCAAATTTCATAGATTCCTCCTATGTAAAATAATGATGCTATTCGTATATTCACAATGAATAGTTCATTCACGTATAATATTACAACATATACATTAATAATATATTAACTGCTCTTATTTTATCACAAAAAAGCCGCCCCAAGTGGGACGGCTTTTCCTATATTTTGTAACTACACTTTAATCAAACTCTAACATATATAGTTTTTAATGTATTACAAGTATATAAAATTCTGAGTATCTAGTCTTACCACATACCAATCAATTTCATCCATACGGAACCAAGGCCCATAAAGATAATTAAGTTGATTACGGATGCAAAGAAACCTAATTTCCACCATGTATTTTGAGGAACATAACCAGTGTTAAAGATTACAGGAGATGGACCTGCAGCATAGTGAGTCAAAGACATACACAAGTTAGATGTGAATGCAATCATCAACAATGTCAACATTGGTGGTGCACCTGCAGAGATAGCGATGGCAGAGAATGCTACAAACATTGCAGAAATATGTGCAGTTAAAGATGCGAATACATAATGGGAATATGTATTAATAAGTACAGCTATAACGAAGGCAATAATCCAAGATCCTTCTGGAATATAACCGCCTACAAGTACTGTTGCCCATTTGATGAAGCCCAATTTGGACAAGAAACCGGCAAAGCCCATTAATGTACCCATCCAAACTAATGTATCCCAAGCACCTTTTTCGCTTTTAACATCGTCCCAAACAAGAACGCTAGTAGCAAGTAAAATAGAAATACCTAAGAATGCAACAGTTGTAGCATCAATTTTTGTGAATTGAGAAGTAGCCCATAACACTAAAGCTAAAATGAATACACCTAGCATAACCCATTCTTGGAAAGACATTTTACCTAGGCCTTTTAATTCTTCACGGATCATTTGTTGCGCTTCACGAGCATCTTTAATTTCAGGTGGATATGCTTTATAAATGAAGTACGGCATAATGATCAATGCAATGATACCAGGTACGATGGCTGCCATAGCCCAGTCGCCCCATGTGATACCAATACCAAAAGATTGAAGCGCTAATGCTGCAACTAATGTATTACCAGCCATGGATGTTTGGAACATTGCAGATGTAATCGTATTAACTTGATAAATGGATTGCATCAAGAAGGAACCAATTTTACGAGGACCATCTTGAGGTTCAGAACCGAACGCTTTTGCCAAGCTTGTAGTAATCGGCATGATAACACCACCTACACGAGCTGTGTTAGATGGCGTTGCTGGAGCCAAAATTAAATCAGATAATGCTAATGCATAAGCCAAACGTAAGGAACTACTACCAAAAGCAGCAATCAAATTATACGCAATACGTTTCCCCAAACCAGTTTTAATAAAGCCACGAGAGAATAAGAACGCACCTACAATTAGCCAAATGGCAGAGTTAGCAAAACCGGAGATAGCGTCACCGATTTTCAAAGTACCAGTCAAAGCCGCCACAGTAATTACAATGATAGATACGCCACCAATTGGTAATGGCTGAGTAATAAAGCCTACGATAGTAGCAACAAAAATAGCAAATAAATGCCAAGATTGAGGTGTTAAACCCTCTGGCGTTGGAATAAACCATAGGCCTATACCAAAGACCGCTGGAATAATCCAATTTAACAGTTTTTTCATACACATACCTCCTACATAGGAAAAAACTAAAATATATAACTGCTGAAATACCAAGGCATCGCAAGGTGACTATAAAACACTCACTAAGCCCCCTATCCTACGGTGTCTTCAGTATATATCAGTAGTATGTGAAATTAGAAATATATTTATATCTTCTTATGATAAATATAATATATTACAACATAAAAAGATGTGAGAAAAAGCTGTGCATCACTAGGTATGCACAGCTTTCATTATCATATAAATCCTATTCAGGTAGAGATACGTTCTCTAAGTTTGTTTTTTCGATAGACTCAATATCACCTTGGTCGCAAAGGTTTGCAATAGTAGGATCAATTGGTAAACGGTTCAACAATAATAGACCGTATTTTTGAAGGATTTCTTCAATGTGGCTTTCACCAAAGATTTGATAATCCTTACCATTATCTGGGCAATGGAAATAAGAGTAGTTTTCCACTACACCAATAATAGGCACTTGCATTAAATCAGCCATCTTAACTGCTTTTTCAACAATCATGGATACCAAGTCTTGAGGAGATGTAACAATGATGATACCATCCAATTTTAAAGATTGATATACAGTAATTGCTACGTCACCTGTTCCTGGCGGCATATCAACGAATAAATAATCGATGTCTTTCCAAATAACATCGCTATAGAATTGTTTTACAACATTACCTAAAATAGGACCACGCCATAAAACAGGATCTGTATCGTTTTCCAAAAGGAGGTTAACAGACATAACGTCAATACCACCTTTAGATTTTACAGGATACATACCAATCTCGTCAGCATATGCTTTTTCCTTGATGCCAAACATTTTAGGAATTGAAGGACCTGTAATATCCGCATCGAGGATACCAACTTTGTAACCTTTACGCGCCATAGTAATAGCCATTAAGCTTGTAACGGAGGATTTACCTACGCCACCTTTACCAGATACTACGCCGATTACATGTTTAACAGAACTAAGCTCGTGTAATGGAGCTGTAAGATCTTGAGGTTGTTGAGGAGCGCCGCCACCGCAACCAGAAGATTGAGATGGGCATCCGCCACAATCACTGCTGCTACCGCAACCCATAGTAAACACCTACTTTCTTTGAGGAACTACCTCATATCTATATGTAAAACTTTTATTCAATATGGTAGATAGAATATATCTACCATATCATTGTATCATGTCATATCAAACTTTATCAATATATTACTCACCACAGAATTCTTTAGTTAAAGCTCCAAGAATTTCCATGCCCTTTGTAATTTCTTCTACTGTTGGTACAGTATAGCTCAAACGGAATGCATGTCCTTCCCCTGCTCCATCAGCCGCAAAGGCACCACACTTAATAATCCCTACATTTTTGTCCATACATGCTTCGAAGAATTCATCACAATTTACATCCTTAGGCATCGTCATCCATGCGAACATACCACCAGTAGGCTGTGTTAACTTAACCTTTGAGCTTGCATACTTGTTAAAAGCATTTAACAAGGCATCACATTTTGTTTTATAAACTTTACGTACATTTTCTAAATGTGCGTCGTAATCGATTGAGTCCAATACATTAGCTACAACCTTTTGTGTAACTAGTGGCATTTGACCGGCTGTATTATTTTTCAATGCTTGAATAGCTTCAATGACTTTAGCTGGACCAAATAAGAAACCTACGCGCAAACCTGCAGATAAAGTCTTGGAATAAGAACCTGCATAGAGAACACGATTTTCTGTATCAAAGGATTTAAAGGTTGGAATATACTCACCAGCAAAGCGAATCTCACCGTATGGATCATCTTCATAGATAAACAAATCATATTTAGATGCAATAGCATAAATTTCTTTACGGCGTTCCAACGGCATGGTAATGCCTGTTGGATTTTGGAAGTTAGGAATGAGATAAATATATTTTCCCTTGCCAGATTGAGCGGCTTTTTCTAATTCGTTTGGAATCATGCCGTGCTCATCTGTTTTAATACCGAATGCTTTACCACCCATGTTTCGAACGGAATTAATAGCACTGGTGAAAGTAAACTCATCCATGTACACTTCATCGCCTGGCTCTAATACAGTAATTGGTACAAGACCTAATAATTGACCAGCCCCATTAGAGATAATTAGGCCTTGACCTTCTGGGTTCATCTTATGTGTTTTTACTAAACGTTCCAATGTAAGCTCAGCTAGATGTGCATCGCCTTGCATTGGGCCATATTGTAAAAGACTCATAGGATTAGAGTGAACCACTTCGTCAAAAGCCTTTTCAATAACTTCTACAGGAATGGCTTCTGGAGCAGGATTACCGATACCAAAGCTGATAAAGCCTTCTACCCCTACACCACGTTCAAAAACTTCACGAATAAAATTAGGCCCTTTTAAGGTTACACGTTCAGGAAGAGAAAAGCTCATATAATTGCCTCTTTCATATATAATAAGTTCAAAATTTTGAATAAAATTAGAAATTTTTACGCCTCAGGATCGTGATCCTGTTCAGCATTTTTCTTATCCATATAGTTCTTATACACTTTCCATAGTATAAAGTACACCACGCCAGCAACAGCTACGATAATTCCTAGGCGACCCAAATTCTCTTGGTAGTTTACGATATCAGTACCGATAGCCACTTCTAAAGCTGTAGCTGGGAATTTACCGATTAAATTCGCTAAGATATAATCTCTTGGTGTAATCTTACTAATGGCGCCTAATGCTGTAATAACTCCAGACGGAAAATATGGCAGGGATCGTGCAAATAACATGACCACAAAACCATTTTTACCGGAGAAATCATCAACTTTCATCAATACCGTACTCTTCGCAATCAACTTGTCTGCTGTATCCCGCAAGAAGTAACGCATAATGTAAAAGCTAATAACTACGCCAATCGTTTCAGCTAGCCAAGAAATAATTATGCCTGGCCACATGCCAAACACCAAACCATTCGCAGTGGAGATGAAAATAGATGGCAAGAATCCTACAGCGTTGACGAAAATATCGAGGACCATACTCACCACCATGGCCATAGGACCAAAGCTTTGAATATATTCTGCTACCTCCTCCATAGATCCACTAGTAGATAAATGCCACATTGTGGGATAAAACGTAGGATCTGCAATATTTATGCCAATTAATAGGATAATAAAGCCTATGCCTGCTATTAACTGTACCCAGCCCTCTCCAGAAGGCTTTAAATTTCTTTTACTCATATATTACCTCGTGTTTAAAAAAAACTATCTTAATTATATCACGTATTCTATAGAACTGTTATATGTAAGAACCTAAACATTCTATTTATCTAATTACTACCAGTTAAAAATATTACCATTCAAACTTTTATATGTTATTTTTCAATTATCACCAGTTAAAAATATTGGAATTATAAATTATATGGTCTACCTTTATAGATACTACCAGTTAAAAGTAATTACTTTTAACTGGTAGTATCTATAAAATATGTATAATTACATTAGCATAAAAATTATGGAAAGTTGTATAATACTATTATAACGAGAATATTCTTAATGAAAGAAGGTATATTATGGTATCAGCAGGTCAAACAGCTACAGCGACTGTAACAGTTACAGAATCTAATATTGCTAAAACAATGAAATCCGGTTCTTTAGAGGTCTTTGCCACACCAGCTATGTGTGCATTAATGGAAGAAGCAGCACAAGCAGCAGTACAACCATATTTAGAAGATGGTGAAGGCACTGTAGGTATTGCCCTATCCATTACTCATGAGGCCCCTACTCCACTTGGTGCAACAGTAACTGCTAAAGCTACAGTTAGCGCTGTAGAAGGACGTAAAATAACCTTTGATATTGAAGCATCTGACGGTATTGGTATCATCGGTCGCGGCACACATGAACGATTTGTTATTAATAACGAAAAATTCATGGCTAAAGTAGTAAGTCGTGCAAAATCTAACTAATAACTAGTTTTACTAATAGTCTATAACTAATTTTACAATAGCCTCATTTCTAATTTAACATAACAAAATAAAACAAAAATGGCAGCTATCCAACGATAGATGCCATTTCTATTTACATGTTAAATTATATAATCTACTAGATTAATCTATTAAAAGATTAGCAAATTTTAACTACCCAACCTTCAGGAGCTTCAATTTCACCGTGTTGAATGCCAAGTAATGTGTCATATAATTTTTTAGTGATAGGACCCATGTCATCCATACCTGCAGGTACATTAATAGTGCCTTCTGGAGTATCAATTTGACCTACTGGAGAAATAACGGCAGCAGTACCACAAAGGCCAACTTCTGCAAAGTCTTTTAATTCATCTTTATGAACAGGGCGATTTTCTACAGTCATACCAAGATAGTGTTCTGCTACATACATCAAAGAACGACGTGTAATGGATGGCAAGATACTATCGGATTTAGGTGTAACTAATTTACCATCTTTAGTGATGAAGATAAAGTTCGCACCACCTGTTTCTTCTACATGTGTACGAGTAGCCGCATCAAGGTACATGTTTTCTGCATAACCTTTGTTATGAGCATCAGTGATAGCATACAAACTCATAGCATAATTCAAACCAGCTTTAATATGGCCAGTACCATGAGGAGCGGCACGATCAAAATCAGTGATACGAATTTTGATTGGTTTAGCGCCACCTTTGAAGTAAGGGCCTACTGGTGTAGTAAATACACGGAATTGATATTCATCTGCAGGTTTTACACCGATAACGGAGTTTGTACCCATCATGTATGGACGAATATAAAGGCTTGCACCATGACCATAAGGAGGAACAAAGTCTTTATTTGCTTTTACAACTTCTTTTACAGCTTCAAGGAAACGACCTTCAGGTAATGTAGGCATTACAAGGCGTTCACAAGATTGATTCAAACGAACTGCATTCAAATCTGGACGGAAGCATACGATGTGACCATCTTTAGTGTAGTATGCTTTCAAACCTTCAAAGACAGTTTGAGCGTATTGGAATACACCAGCACATTCATTAAGAACAACGTTAGCATCAGTAATTAATCCGCCTTCGTCCCATTTACCATCTTTATATGTAGTTAAATAACGGTAGTCGGTTTCTACATAACCAAAACCGAGATTATCCCAATCGATATTCTTGCTCATAACAATAACCTCCATGCTTATTAATATACTTATAATCTTAACACTATGAGCAAGTTATTTCAACATATTCTATAGAGAACAGAAATTAGACATATAATAATTTAAGTATACTTAAGTACAAAATATAGAATACCACTTATTTTGATGCCTTATAAATCATATGGATCATCATATCTATAACGATTGGTATCATAAATAATCTCTAAGTCTTTATCTATAATAAATTTAGTTCGTTTCAAATCATAAGGTACGTCGTAACGCGTATGATATGAAATAGATTCTACACGACCAGTACGAACCGCATTATCGGATCCAAACGGAACTTTTACAATATCCCCTTCATATATATCATTTCTATCGGTACGATAATAAAGTTCCTGGTTTATCTTAAAAATATATACTGAACAATACGTATAAATCCTTCTATCAGATGTATGATTTGATTGTAAAAACTCTTGTAAAGATTTATCTCTTGTTTGAGTACATATAAAACTAATTAGATTTTTATACCAAGTGGGCACATACTGATCAGTTACATTCCCTATAAACAATGTATCTTCTTTATGCGCCCATTTAATACGTACTGTTACTATACCACCACGAGCAGGGTCTCTATCAAGATTATGGCTTTCACTAAGACTAAAGGTATTTAAATTATACAATGTATCACCAAGGTGAAAGTCAATATCTTGTTTTAGCTGATGAATCATCTGTGTATCTACATACTCGCTACAACTATGACTAGAGTGTCCAAATTGCTTACTATTACAATCGATGGAAATAGAAGACCGAGTCCAATTAAAACTCAATATATTTTTGTCACCATATTCTTGATATATATTTTTTTGCACTTCAATATAAATCTCTTGAATTCTATCTTTTTCACGATTTCCATCAAATAAAAGCAATGTAGGCGCCTCTAAAATTTGTCTAAATAATATAGACATAGCCCTCATATCATTATCAAAGGGAAATTCATATATGAACTCTTGCCCTTCAGTGTTGATGAGCTGCACTTGAACAGCACACTCATCCTCATCATATAGGACAATATTATCAGAAAACCTACGCCCCATAAGCTCTAGTAGATATTCTTTTTGAGCCTTCTCAATTGAGTACTCCGTAGTATTGAAGGATTCTATTTTACCCTCTAGAGGTTTACAAATATGCTCCCATTTAATGCCATAGGTAACACTTATGGCTTCCTTAATAGAAATATGTTGTGTCTCTTCAATATAGTAATCTTTACGATTTAATTTCACTTCTTTGGGAACGCCATCTGGTAAATCACCATACCAACTGCCCGTACTTATAATGTCACAAGATGCTACAGAGCCTATAAATCGATTTGTCATATTTCTACGCATATACATAGGATATCCTCCTTTTATTACTTTTTTTGAGTATACCAAATAGGATGTGATAAAAATGCCTCTATATAATTATTTCGTCAAAAATATTTTTTACATACCGATTTATATTATAATTAGCTTAAGATATAAATGTCCCATCTCTTAAGGAGGTATCTCTCATGAAAGAATCTACTAACCGTACCCTAATTTCCAATCCGAAAAGTATCATTTGTATTGGTTTAAATTATGCAGATCATATTGCAGAAACTAGTCTTGCAACTCATGATTTTCCAGAAATCTTTATGAAAACCTCTAATGCATTAGCAGGTAATCACGATACGATTACTATTGAAGATGAATCCTTGCATGTTGATTACGAAGGCGAACTGGTAATCATCATCGGAAAATCTGGTAAAAATATACCTAGAGAAAAAGCTACGGAACATATCTTAGGGTTTACCGTTGGCAACGACGTATCTGCGCGTACCTTACAATTTAGAGGCTCCCAATGGATTCTCGGTAAATCGTTAGATAATTTTGCCCCTATTGGTCCTACCATTATTCCTCCCCATATATTTGATTTTGAAAGTGCCACTATTACGACCACTGTAAATGGCGAGATACGTCAACAAGCCAAATTACAACAAATGATATTTAAGCCGGATGCTATTATAGAATTTGTGTCTCAATATATTACACTACAGGAAGGTGACATTATCTTTACGGGTACTCCTAGTGGTGTTGTACTCGGTAAAAATGAAAGTAAATACTCTTGGTTAAAACCAGGGGATACAGTTAGTGTTTCAATAAGCGGTATCGGAACCTTAGAAAACAAATTTATTTAAAATAGATACTTTATTAAAGTTTTGTATTTTGCTCATATTCTAATTATTACCTTATCTATTTACTTTACAATTAAATATAAATAGACACAAAAAGAGATTACCTATATGTATATCTAACTATACATAAGAATAATCTCTTTTCTTATTTTTACTTTATTATGATTTACCTTGTTATTATTCTTTTGTGATTATCGATATTTTATATTAACGATTACTTTATTTATGCTTCGCCTCTAGGTCTAACATATATTTCTTTCGTTCAATGCCCCCTGCATAGCCAGTTAGTTTACCATTACTACCGATAACTCGATGACAAGGAATGATAATAGAAATAGGATTATGACCTACGGCACCTCCTACTGCTTGGGCAGACATCGTTTCTTTTCCTTGGTGCTTTGCAATCTCTTTACCAATATCACCATAGGTAGTAGTTGCTCCATAAGGGATTGTTTGTAACACGGCCCATACAGATTTACGGAACTCAGTACCTTCTAGTTGTATCGGTGGCGTAATAAATGGTTTTTGTCCTTTAAAATATTGATCTAGCCACATAATGGTCACTTCAAATGGCCCTGTTAGTTGCTCAATATACTCCGCATCATCATAACTTGGAGCATGTGCTTCATCTACAAAAAATAAGTCTGTTAAGTATGATAATGTACCAAGCATAATCATAGTTCCTAATGGGCTTTCATAGGTATATTTATAATTCATAGTACATTAACTCCTTCTCAAGATAACAAATCATTCAACACTTTTAGTATATCATCATTAAATGGTATTGTATTATGCTGAATTTCAAATGGAATCGTTTGCTTTTCCACATTAATTGGCACATATAATGCATCTATATTATCGTCTGCCATCCGCATAAATGGGTATTTAATAATCATGGGAGTATTAAATCCTACACCTAATTCTAACAATACAATAGGTTTATCTTTATACGTCTCTACAAAAGCGGTATATCTTTTCTGCGCCGCATACCACCCTTCATCTTGAACAAAAGTGCTATCAATACGAAGATTCATGGTCATTGGTCTCCCACATTTAGGACAATGAGGAATCAAGTGTGTAGGAATTTTCATATCTCTTTGCTCATCTACCATACGCTGTACTTGTTCTTTATTATCATAGGTCTTTTGATGACATGGCTCTGAGCACTGCCACAACCCATAATCCCCCTGCATATAGTAAAACTTATTTTTATCTACACCGGCTAATTGCATTTGATGATCTACATTTGTAGTAATGACAAAATAGTTTTTACCTTCTAATAATTTCATTAACTGAAGATAAGGTTCACCGACTTGTATGTCATATCGATTATAGTACGTAAGACGACTAAAAAACGCCCAATATTCTTCCAGACTTTCATAATTATAAAATCCGCCTGAATACATATCGGTTATACCATATTTTTTGTAAAAGTCGTCAAAGTATTTGTGAAAGCGTTCCCCACTATAGGTAAATCCTGCTGCAGTTGACATGCCTGCACCTATACCAACTAATAAGGCATCCGCATTGTTAATCGCTTCTTTTACACGGTGTATATTATCCCAATAATTTGTTGTAGATGTCATAATCTATATCCTTAAATACATTAAATACCACTTGGATTTTACTATTACTTTCTTTTAAATAGGTTCTCACAGTATGGACCGCAATTTGTGCCGCCTCTTCATTTGGAAATCTAAACTCACCGGTAGAGATACAACAGAATGCAATGGAATGTAAGTTGTAAGCATTGGCTAGTTGTAAACAAGACCGATAGCAAGAAGCTAATTCATTTCGCTCTTTATCTGTTACCTCTTCGTAAATAATAGGTCCCACCGTGTGAAGTACATGCTTTGTTGGTAAATTATATCCATAGGTCATACGTGCTACACCCGTTTTTTCAGGCATCTCCATATACTCAATCATTCTAGCACATTCCATACGAAGCTCAATACCGGCAAAGGTATGAATAGCATTATCGATACATCTATGGTTAGGCGCAAAGCATCCAAGCAATTGATTATTGGCTGCATTTACAATAGCATCTACAGATAATCGAGTAATATCACCTTGCCATAAAAAAATTTGAGGCTCTCGTTCTTCCATATCACGAATGGTTACGATGCCCTTTTCATGGGCTAATGTATTTAAATATTCATCCTCTACCTTCATCCACTCAGCAGGCATAGTACCAGCAGGGCGAATATTACATAAAGATCTAAAGAGGGTAAATTGCTCTTCTTCATTCATAGGGATATCTAAATGTTCGTTATGTTTCTCATTGTACTCTGTTACTAAGCCTTCAAGTAAATAGCGTAATCGTTCTTGCTGTGTCATATGTAACTCCTTTTAGTATAGACTATACTTTCACCTATTATATAACAAAAAACTGCTAGCACATATGTATATGCTAGCAGTAACTTTACTGTGACTATATTATATTAAATTTTAAGGTCTTACAAAAGCTTGACCGCCATGGTTGACGAGGATATCCCCATCTAGTACCTTTGTGGTAACGTTTTGTAAGCTACTTTGGATTTGGCTCATCATAAAGCGATAGCCAGGACTGTTTACATGTTTTGTAAGGGCTGCTTGGTCGCTATAGATTTGAATGACATACCAATGATTTTTTACATTTCTTTCACGAAGCACATAGCCAGCCTTATAGCCCGCATCATCGCGTACGGACCGTTCAATATCGAGTTGGTATTGACGTTGTACTGTGTCCATATCATTGCTATTAACAGTAAACTCTGTCAAAGTCACTACGGCTTTACCATCATTCACGATAGATAACGCATCTTTTTTCTCAAACAACAGTACAGACTGTACGTCATACATTTTACGGTTTGTTAATTTAGAACCTACTTCATTAACAAAGGATTGATAATGATCAGATTTGCGATGTGTTTCAATGGCAGCTAAATCTTTATAAATCTCTACTACATAAGATTCAGATGGATTGCCTTTTACATGCGCTACATTCATAGATAATGTATTAGGTTCTTTCTCCATAGATGCTGTTAGATTCGCAACACCTGCACTGTTATATGTGCCCTGTAACTCTGTAGGAACTTGATAGCGATACATGCCTACACTAGGTGCTGTGTCTAAACCTTCATCACGTTCCATAACAAGAGCTGCAAAGGACGTGCTCACACCTAATACTGCAATCGCTGAGGTTACAAGAATGCGTTTTAATAATTTTCTATTCATACATGCTCCAGTTCGACTAAATTACAATGTAATATATTCTACTATTGTACCATGTTCTTCAATAAGTTTAACTAAATCTTTTCCTTGGAGCCATACGGTAGCATCATTTTGATTTGGATGTATCCCGATTAGATTATCTTTATAATCCGCATCAATGTAGTAATGTACCTTACGCTCTTCATCGTGGAGCAAGCAGAATGGAGATACGTGACCTGGTTTAATCTTCAAAATATCCCATAGCTCTTCTTCGGAACCAAAGGAAATCTTTTTAAGCTTATGATCCTTACGGAACTGTTTTAGATCTACACGCTTGGAACCACGAACGGTAATCAAATAATAATGTTCCCGTTTATGGTCTCGAATGAATAAATTCTTCGCACCCCACTCAGGATATGGCAACTCTACATTAGGCTTGTCATCCATACTAAATAGCGGTGCGTGATCCGTAATCTCAAAATCGATATGATGGTCACGTAGGCAATCATATACGCCTTGTTTATCTAACATGTAATACCTCTAATATAATTTGGTGAAAGTAGACATCATAGTTAAAGCAACTATATATGCGCTAATTATACACCAATTTTATTCTGAGACTGTATAGGTTCCATCAAATACAAATAACTCTGGATGTTCATGTACAAATACATCTTCAAATATGCCATCATATTCGTAAACTACATCGTCTTTTCCATCTAGGAAATCGAATAATTCAGCCTCATTCTTCCAATCTTGTAAAATAGTCCATCGTTCAGCTCTATCAAATGGAATAGAGCCGCCAAAGTAATCGATTACAGATTGTAAATTATCTGCTAGTATATCCATCTTGAAGAGGCGTAACCCTGCAAGAGCATCCTCCCATACAATGCCCGTAGAGTTATAGAAGAACTGATGATGCCCACCATTATTAACCTCAGCGAAATACCAGCATATAGCGTTAAGATATCTTTGCTCTACGGTGAAGCCTTTTGCAGATTCTAAATAGTCATCATAAGAACCATAAATATTGATAGTCCAATAAGCAGGCTCATTTATAGTCCACATATCATCGGTAGCTAAAATTTCTTCTACAGTGATAGTTCGTTGACGAGGTACACCTTCTCTTTTCTTCTTTTTCTCTGCTATATACTTGCTATAGTTTAAGCATAAATCAGGATAGTCAACTTCACATTTTTCAAAATCCATTTGTAAACGGCACATATCCATGACTTCAAAGCAGTATTCCTTTATATCATTGCGACCTTCTTTAGTCGCTAATCGTACACCATTATCTACTAAAGCTAACATCTGTTGCATATTCTCTGATGTATAAGCCTCATGATTAGTAGAAGCAATAGATCCATGGGAGTACGCACAGCGATAATGCCACACTGCATCTCTATGTTCTGTATCGATGGTCTTAAATACTTTAATAGCTTCTTCTGGTTTATCGTTATTGTTATAGGCTCTACCAAGCTCGCCTAATAAAGGTACAGATAAGTTATCGATGCCAACCCCCGTCAATACATCGATAATGATTTCCTCTTGACCGATATCATTAAGATCTTTAATAGTTTGTAACTGTTCAGCATCAGACAAAGATAAAAATTGCTCAACACTCATAGACATACAATACACTTCCCCTCATATCATTAATATGTATATGAACTCATCTTATCATAATAATAACAAACAACACAAAATAATAATCACAAAACAATAACTGACTAATTTTAAAATAATAGTTTATAACAAAACAGCTATTTACTAGCTACCAAGCCATACGACAAATACAGGAGTACCTTCATCATCATCAGAAACATCGTCGGCATCGTCAGCATCGAATTCATGGTCATCATAGGCTAGATTTTCAAAGAATACATGATCACCGAGTTCTTTATTGGCCATTAAGTTATGTAGCTTGAAAAGAAGCTCTTCAGTAGTAAAGTACTGGCCATTATCTGCTTTTAGGCGAGCATAGATTTCAACTTGCCACATACCATCTTCTTTATCGTATTCTTCTAATTCATCGTCTTCGTACAAGTATTCATTAGGATGAAGCTGACTTTTACTTTCAATCCATGCTTCATAGCTTACAAGAATTTCAGGCTCTACTAATGGCGGTAAATTATCACGATTAACATTATGCTCTTCTAAGCATTCATAAAACGCCTTAAGAAACTCTTCTCTAGTATAAGTAGTTTTATTGAAAACCCAAGGAATTCCCTTAAACTCATGATAGTAACCTTCATATATTTTATTACCATCTTTATCAGTACCGAGATATTCAATCTGCTCAGTATTCTCATCCTTGTTAAACAGCTTTTTAATCGTATCAAAAATCATAGGATAATCCTCCTTGTCATCCTTTGAACTAATAGAGGTTAATAGTACTCTACTACTTCACAACACCAAACTAATCTATGTATCTAAAGTAGCTGTTTTGCCATTTTTATGGCAATATATCAGCCATCAATAGCAAAGTAATTTAAATCTTCAAACTCATCGTCCCAAAATTCAAAGCAAAATATATGCGTATAATCAAAGGTTTGTTCACAATATGTTACAGTACCTAGCTCTGGATCAATTTGAGGGATACCGATCCGTTCTTTCACATCATCTATAGTAATAGATTCATCATACATTTCTCGAATGTCTTCAAGCATAAAAGCAGCAATCTTATCAATATTTTTATGGTAATTTTTGGCAAGAACTTTTACAGTATCTAAATAATCACCTGATGGTTTCTCATCCCAACAGAATTCTAAGCCTTCATAAAGAAGTCTATAATCACAATATCTCTCATTATATACGAGTTCATTTTCACTCATAGGCAGCCTCTCGCTCATCACAATGCTTTGATTTCAAAATCACTAAAATACTTTCTCAATATTTTACACGAAGGCTATATAAAATAACGTAGCCAAAAGCACAAAAGTACAATAATTTAATTTATTTTATTACTGTTATAAGTTTGCGTGTATAGTAAGTGCCCTTCGCATAAGCGAAGGGCTAATCTATTATATCTCTATTAGTTAGCTACCACAGCATGTATAGAATACAGGTATACCATCTTCGTTATCTATAAGCCCGTAGCCTTCACATTCATGGCCTTCGTATTCAATACCTTCAAAGAATACGTGATCACCCAGTTCTTTATTGGCCATTAGATTATGCAATTTAAAGAGCAACTCTTCTCTTGTAAAATATGTACCATTATCAGCTACGAGATGAGCCATGATTTCTACTTGCCACATACCATCTTCTTTATCATCTTCAAGTAGCTCTTCATCGGCTACACGTTCATTATCAAAAAGCTGGTCTACACTTTCAATCCAAGCTTCATAGGTTACTAGAATTTCAGGTTCTTCTAATATATCATTGTCATCTACTTGATCATCATCTGCATATTTCTCTACTACTTTATTATATTCTTTTGAAAACTCATCTCTGTTATATGTATGTTTATTAAATACCCAATGGACTACATCATATGTAGGATAATTATCTTCTTCACATTCATTAATATCTCCAGTAACTTTACCTTCCGTAGTAACTTTATCTTCTATAGTATCTTTACTATTTTTCTTATCAAAGACATTCTTAATAGTTTCATATACCAAAGGATAATCCACCTTGTACTCTTTTGGCTTAATTTTAAATAGGTGATATTTTACCACTTCACAGCACCAACCAAGTTGTTTATCTAAATGGGCTTCTTTCGTCATTTTTATGCCCGTTTCTATTAATTGTAATGCCTTCTGTACATGTTCAGATTCATAGCTTTTACCATACCCTAGCATCCCATGAGCATAGCCACAACGATAATACCAAGACCAATCGCGATGTGCCTCATCGATACGTTCAAATAAATCAATAGCCTCTGCTGCGCGGCCATTATTATTATACATACGTCCTAAGGCGCTTAACAATATAGGCGACAAATTATCAATGCCTATGTTAGTTAATAACTCCATCGCACGCTTGAAATCGATGCCCTCTTGTTCATTAAGGAGCTTAACCTTTTCTGTATCACTTAAAGATTGAAATTCTTCATCCGTAATCTCTTCTATACTGAAATATAAGTTCTTAATAAAGTCACCAAAATTATCTGCTAACGGAGTAATTGAGTAATCACATTCTTGATCTACACGTACAACCTTAGGTTCACCAGTAGGACCACACTCACGATAATCGAGGAAAATCATGTCGTGACCGCCGGAAATTGTATCGGCTACAACGATACCGATAGGGGGATATTTTACTTTTGAAATCCAAAATTCATTACCCATCTCACCTAAAAGAGAGTATTTTTTATCTCTATCGATGCCATATATTCCTATTATATATACACAATCGTCATCATCGTTAATAAAACAATTTTTATTTACTACACCACCATTATGGTTTTTAAGTAGCTCTATATATGCTGTAGGCAATATATAGCCTAGTTCAGCTTCAGCATTCTTAATATCTTCATCGGTAACATCTCTACCTATATAGGACTCAAATGCATAATCGGTGTCTTTCCAAAATCCAGTCCAATTGAAATCTTTTAGATTACTCATGATACTCTCTCCTAGCCAAATAGATATAATCTAACCACATTTTATGTCATCAATAGAATATTTTTTTATTAAAGCTTTCACCTCACGCCGTATCAAAATGGTATCTATAATATAGGAAAAAATGATATAAGGAGATACGTTAATAATCCCGACAGGGGCCAATATAAGGGCTGCCCACAATAAATTCAGCGAATACGCATACCACTTAAAATCAATGGTATTTAAAAATGGTATAACATAGTCAATAACTCTTATTTCCCATTGCATTAATGGGTTCAATTCCTCACTTGTGCCTAATAGCCAAGTGAAAGTAAGGGCAAATATCAAACCATATACTATGCCAACTGGAATCAATATCTTCGCTCTCTTTTTTAATAGATCACGGCAAATCTCATCTTCTTCCTCTGGTGTTACATCGTATACCATATTACATTCAATCTGAATCCGTCTAAATCGATAGCGAATATACTTATACAAAAGGTTATTCGGTGTATATAGCATAATAAGCTCCACAGTATCCTTTACAGGCTTTCCATCTTCGGTCTTAAATCTAACACGATTTCCCAACTATCTAATGTAGGAACCTTACGATGTGCAATAAAATCTTCTATGATCTGTAATACCTCTTGATGGCCCAGCTCATTCTTACCATATATGATGGCGCCTCGGTCACCATCATTAGTTACACTAAGCTCTATATGTAATAAATCGGTATCTCGATCACTACAAACCTGTACAAAGTTATATAGTTTATTATCTATGGAGATTGCCTTTGATGGAGAGATAACTACAAAGTCTTGCTCTTGGTCCTCAATAGCATACAGATTTTGTTCAACTTCATTCAATGTAATACCTTCATATTTATAGGTGCCTACATCAATGGACCAATCCCTATATGTTTTCTCAAATGTATCTGTCATATGTATTGCCTCTCCTTTACGATATACGCTAAAACAAGGTTTCTAATTGACCGGCCATATCGGACATAAACTCATCAAATTTACAAAGTTCTCGTAACTCTTGATGTTCTATATCATAACAACCAATCTTTTTAGATTTAGGGTCCCATACAATTTGCCACTCGTTATATTCGCCTAGTTCTTTAGATAAACGTAATAGATTACGACGACCTAATTTAAATGGAATCGTATCAATAAGTGGGAAGAACTCTATAGATATAAAATCGGAGTCTGGTAATTCAAAGTAAAGATGATCGCCCTCTAAAAAATTTACTAATGCTTTAGGTAATTTAAACGGCTTTAATTGATCCATTTTATTTTGTATATCATGGAACTCAACAGGCTCTAAGGATTTAAAATACTCGGCCATTTCCATATCGCCTTTTTCAAGGGCAATGCTATAGGGGCGCATGCCATCATTTTCCGTGATGGTCACGTCAGCTCCATGTTCTACCAAATAGTTACACATCTTTAAATCCACATACCGTGCTGCTACACATAATGGCGTTGGCTTAAAGGGATACACAGAATCAGGCTTGTTGTAGTTAATATCAACACCATTATGAATAAAGAAATCTAGAACCTCATAATTTCTATCTGTAATGGCATTTCTGAAAGCTTTACCGCCATACTTCTGTACCGTATGGCCTAAGTCATGAATAATCTGTAAGTGATTATATTTCTTGCCATATAAGGCAGCTTGAAAAGCATCTACTTTCACACGGTTCAAGGCGTGAATATAAGCACCATGAGCTACAACATAGTCTATAATCTCTTTATTACCATACCGTACAGCTAATAAGAAACTTGGATTTTCCTCATCGTTAATATCAGCGCCATTCTCCACTAACCATTGAATACTTGGCAAGCAACACATAACCAAAGCTAATTCTAAAGGTGTATGCTCACTATACTCACCAATTTCTATGAGTTGATTAATATCCCAACCATTGGCTAATGCATTTTCTAAAGCGCTAATATTTCCTGTTACAATATCTGTTACGATATGAGGCACTGATTCAAATGTACCTAAATCTTTTAACCGTATCATATCTCTCTCCCATGAACTATATTTTTAAAATGATTATCACTAATTACATTATATTACATTTATAAGTATGATAGTATAGTAAAAGCCCTTCGCTTATGCGAAGGGCTTAACTATTATTTGTCTATTTCAAGTCCATTGATAAAAGCAAATTTAATCATATCGGATCCATAAAACTCACTTTTATCTAATGAAATATTTTCTTTTGGCATGTCTTTCAACTGATTATAAAAGCCAATATATCTAGATTTTAACTTATCCTTTTGAATTATTTTATTAAAATACTGTTGCGCTTTGGCTTTTCCACCAAAATGATAAATATAATACAGTAAATTATGATCGATTATATCTCCATCTATAAACTTTTCAATATTACTTTCTGTATCTTCAAAATCATCAAATATTGGCATGATATGTTCCTCAAGTAATTTGCTAACTTCATCTACAGTATACTGATAGCTTGCTCCTGCTAATTGATACCAGTGCCATTCATTTCGATTTAACAAACGCCCCAATTCTCCGCCATAAACAAAACCGTTATGAATTTTAGCTTTTGTCATGGATTTAGAGTGGATTGCAATATGTGGAACAAATTCTACGCTATATGCATAGTTATTTCTATTGGCCTGAAAGTATATCTCAAAAGTAAGGTCTTTATTTTTAGATGATTTCTTTAACTTCTGACCTTTACTAACTACCTTAAAATCAGGGAATTTACTTGCAATCTCTTGCCAAGCTTTTTCACATAATTCTCTAGGTTTCATGATTATAAAAGTTCTCCCCCATATTATACGGTTAATTATTTTATAGATTTCCCTCAACTACTATAACAGATGTATGTTGAAGTGCTTCCTTTATCCAAGCAATAAATGTGTTTAAAAACTCTTTCTCTTCTTTACTAAAGTTTATAAGATCACCTTCAATATTATGAATTATTTTAATCCAGTAATCTTTCTTAATCCAATTATCAAAGCATACATCAAATCTATCTCTTTCAGTATTATCCGATGCATCTATAATAGGATACACTTGATTAAAATAAGAAACTAAGATATCAAAATCTGGACTATAAACCCGTAATGGCTTTCTATAACAGTGCCAATCCTTCCAACTTGATGAAGAATCAGACGTATCATTAATTTTTAGAGGATTAAAATCTAATCGTATGTGCTCACCTAATGGTGCATTAAGCCTAAGCTCTATATACTCTTGTTTTTTATAATCCACTGTATTTAGCCATATCATTATAGTTCACTCCATAAACTTCTAAACCAGATATTAAAGTGATGCTTCGCTTCTAGTAAGCAAAGCATCAGCTTCAGCCGTAGGCTGTTTCCAATCATTCTTAACTAATTACATTATATTACATATATAAGTATGAGTGTATAGTAAAAGCCCTTCGCATAAGCGAAGGGCTAATCTATTATTTCTCTTGTACTTGTTTTCCACTCATATGTTCAATAGTTATTTCAAACATTTGTGTTGCTCTCCCATTACGAGCAATTTGTTCATCAGCTAAAGTTTCATCAGGATAATACTTCATAGCAAATTCTTTTAATCGATCTATAGATTCTGGACCTGCCGCTAACAAACGACATCTTCCAAATACGACCACACTTTGTACATACGGTGCCCAGGATTCAGATTCATCAATATGCTCATTACCATATATGGTAAAACATACCTTATCTGAAGTGTTCAATGCATCGACCTTATGACCAGCTTTTGCTCCATGAAAATAAATTTTCTTCTTATCGCAATCATAAAAGTAATTAATAGGAATAGCATAAGGGTATCCATTATCGCCGTTCATGGCAATAATTCCACGACGATTAGATTGTAATAAAGCTTCTGCAGCATTACGATCTATTTCATTTATCTTTTTGCGAACTGGTTTAAACATAATATATCTCCTAATTTTATTTACTTATCCTATTTACAAGATACATAAAAGTACCACTATTAGTATCATCAACTTTAGAATATTCTTTCCAATTTATAGGATA
>NZ_JAGZRH010000027.1:0-1479 GCF_018381775.1 Veillonella sp.
GGTTCTATAATTTTTAGGGTTGATGGAATTTTTCCACCAACCCTATTTTGTGTATACAAAAAGGCCAACATCCATTATATTAAAAGCGCTGAAACCTAAAACAAAAGGATGATGACCATATGAACAATATACTAGAAGCTACACTACAAATCAAAGATAAAAACATGATTTGGGATAATAAAGTTCAAGAGAAGGTATTTAAAAAGAGAAAATCTTTATTTTATTCAGCTACATATACGCATAAACCAGAATTTTGTACTGTTTGTGGATGTGTTAGCCAAAATAATAATATCGTTAAAAACGGCACGAAAACATCTCGTATCACTCTCTGTTCTGTTTCAGGCCTTCCGGCCTACTTAAATCTACGCAAGCAGAGATTTCTCTGTAGAGAATGCGGCTCTTCATTTACCGCAGACACTAGTCGAATCGTAGAAAAACACTGTCATATCTCTAAAAGATTAAAAAATGAAATCAAATCAAAAATTAGTGAAACAGTATCTGAAACATATATCGCAAAAGAAACAAATGTTTCAGTTCATACTGTAAGACGTATCATAGATGATACAGCACGATTATTGACCATTAAACCATTACACGATTTACCTGAGCATTTGTGTTTTGATGAATTTAAATCCGTTAAATCTTCCGATAGTAATATGAGCTTCATTATTTGTGATAGCACTACACACAAGCTGGTCGATGTTGTACGAGATAGAAAATCTTACAGTTTGAAACAATATTTTTATCGTTTTGAGCCTAAGACTAGATTAAAGGTAAAAACCATCTCTATCGACATGTACGTACCGTACATTCAATTAATAAAAGAAATGTTTCCTAACGCTAAAATTATCATTGATCCTTTTCACATCGTACAAGCCTTAAATAGAGAATTAAATCGAACTCGGGTACGTGTCATGAATCAGCATCGTTATAAAGACGCTAAATTATATCGAAAGTTAAAACATTATTGGAAGTTAATTTTAAAGAATCCTAATGAACTTCAGAACTATAAATATAATCGTTATAAGCTTTTTGAAAGCTTTATGACAACCCAAGGAATTGTGGATTATATCTTAGAAAACAATCCATCTCTTAAACATGATTATGAGGTTGTACATTCACTTCGTGAATGTATACAGGATAGAGATTATATAGAATTCAAGGAAACGATTGAAGCAGCTACGCAATTAGACCTATCTCCTGGGTTAAAAAGAGTATTAAAGACTCTTATGACTTACTTGCCATATATTCAAAATACTTGTGAGTATCCAACTAGAACAAATGGCCCTATCGAAGGAATAAACAATAAAATAAAAGTGCTTAAAAGAAATGCCTACGGTTTTAAAAACTATTACCATTTTAGAAACAGGATTATCTTAATAACAAAAATGTTTGGCCCAAAACAAAAAGGAATTAAGCAACAATTAGTTGCTTAATCCCTTCCTAAAATTCTTCATCAACACTATTTGACAAAGAGCC
>NZ_JAGZRH010000028.1:0-1471 GCF_018381775.1 Veillonella sp.
GTGATATGTACCCATTTTCCTGGACACATATTATTTACTAGCCTAAACACATGGATGCTTCCCTGTATTTCACAGGGGGCATCCATTTTGTTTTTGCTTGAATCCTTTTGTTATTGTAATAGTTAATGTATTCTTCTATCGCTGCTGCAAAAGCATTAAAAGATGAATATTCTCTCTCAAAACCATAATATATTTCCGTTTTCAATCTACCAAAAAAGGTTTCCATCACAGAGTTATCATAACAATTTCCTTTTCGAGACATAGATTGAATAATACCATGTTCTTTGAGTATTCTCCTAAAGTACTTATGTTGGTATTGCCATCCTTGATCAGAATGGAGGATTAATCCTGAAAGATTAGTAAACTTCTTAAATGCCTTATCTAACATACGAGAAATTTGTTCTAAGTTAGGTCTTAATGCTAAGTCATAAGCAACAATCTCATTCGTATTCATATCTAAAATAGGCGACAAATAGCATTTTCCCCACGAGAAATTAAATTGAGACACATCAGTAGTCCATTTTTGTAATGGTGCAGTTGTACTAAAATCTCTATTGACGATATTTTCTGCTATTTTACCGACTTTCCCTTTATAAGAATGATACTTTTCTTTCGGTCGCTTTCCTGCGAGTCCCATACAATGCATAAGTCTTTGTACTCGTTTATGATTGACTACAAAACCTCGATTAAGAAGCTCCCGATATACACGGCGTACACCATACCGCCCTTTATGTTCTGTAAAAATCTTTTGAATTTCATCTTTTAGCTCTGTATTTCTTTTATCTACAAGATCGACTTTAGTAAGTTCAAAATAATAGGTAGATTTGGACATTGGCATAGCTTTCAAAAGATGTTTTAGTTGATATCCTTGCTGGCGGAGCGTTTTGATAATCGCTGCTTTTTCGCCTTGAGTCGCGCAGCCTCTTTTTCTTCTCTCAAGGCAATCTCTTTTTTTATGACTTCATTTTCAGCTTTAATATAAGCATTTTCAGCTCGTAAGCGAACTAGTTCCTCATATTCACTCTCTTTGAGCTCTCGAGGTGAGATAGTCTTAGGTACTTTCATTTTGCAATCCTTTGGTGATCGTCCTTTAGGTTTATTAATAAGACCATTGTATCCCAAATTTTTGTATTTATGAACCCATTGATACAGTTGTCCAGTATTAATTCCAGCCCTAATAGATACAGAGCGGATAGATTCTCCAAATAATACTTGGTATACTAACTCATATTTCTTCTCTGGAGACCACCATCGCTTATCTGGATTATGCTTATTGATTTCTGGGCCATTAAACTGTTCCTGTTTAGCCCATTTTATTATTTGTTCGTGAAAAGTATGAGTCAATACTCCAGTTGGCGTCTCTGGCCATTCACCTTGATTAAATAATTCAATTGCTTTTCTTTTAAATTCATAACTATATCTCATGAAAATACCCCCTTTACTGGTTGTCCAGTAAAGGGGGTACATATCA
>NZ_JAGZRH010000029.1:0-1415 GCF_018381775.1 Veillonella sp.
CTTTTTTTACATAAGTAAATGTATATGGTGGCCGGGACACTACACCAGGAGAATTGCGCTTAGTGTGAACTCGAATCCTTTCGGATTACTTTGAATCCTTACGGATTCCTCTATAATAACTGTAATGGGGTACCGGTTCGAGCCTTCGTCTCTCACCTTTAAAGCTTCAAAGAGGGAGTAAGACAATAAAGCCTAATTCAAATCACCTACTGCGTCTACATCTCTAAAGTATTTCACGTAAGGAGAATCTCATAACTCCCTCTAATTCACATTTAATACTATCCCCCATTACTGCTATTATAGAATCCGAAGAACTCTTCGTAATTACAATTTTCTAAAATTTCCCTTTAGCACACCTCAGCAAAATGAGTGAATAAGAAAATTACGAATAGTTTCAGCGGTGGGACCGGAAGGACAGGGTGTGTGCTGAGACGGATTGTTATAAAAATTGGGCAACAAAAAAGGCACCGGAATCGGTGCCTGTAGGACTGGGGTAGCTGGATTCGAACCAACGAATGACGGAGTCAAAGTCCGTTGCCTTACCGCTTGGCTATACCCCAATAATGGTGGAGGAGAGTGGATTCGAACCACTGAACCCTAAGGAACGGATTTACAGTCCGTCGCGTTTAGCCACTTCGCTACTCCTCCATGGTGGCGCGGGACAGAATCGAACTGCCGACACATGGAGCTTCAATCCATTGCTCTACCAACTGAGCTACCGAGCCAAACGGTTCCGACGGGAATCGAACCCGCGATCTCCTGCGTGACAGGCAGGCATGTTAACCCCTACACCACGGAACCATATTTTTGGGAATGGAGGTTAACGGGATCGAACCGCTGACCCCCTGCTTGTAAGGCAGGTGCTCTCCCAGCTGAGCTAAACCTCCATAATATTTGAAAAGCGTGGCAACGTCCTACCCTCACAGGGGGAAACCCCCAACTACTATCGGCGCTAAGAAGCTTAACTTCTGTGTTCGAGATGGGAACAGGTGTATCCTTCTTGCCATCGTCACCACACTTCTCTCTTGAAAAAGCTCTCGCTCTCTCAAAACTGAATCTATATCCAAATTCTTCCTTCATCCACCTTCAACCTTGGTTAAGTCCTCGACCGATTAGTACTAGTCCGCTCCATACCTCACGGTACTTCCACTCCTAGCCTATCTACCTGATCGTCTCTCAGGGGTCTTACTCATTTAAAATGATGGGAAATCTCATCTCGAGGGGGGCTTCACGCTTAGATGCTTTCAGCGTTTATCCCGTCCACACATAGCTACCCAGCGATGCTCTTGGCAGAACAACTGGTACACCAGCGGTGTGTCCATCCCGGTCCTCTCGTACTAAGGACAGCTCCTCTCAAATTTCCAACGCCCGCGACGGATAGGGACCGAACTGTCTCACGACGTTCTGAACCCAGC
>NZ_JAGZRH010000018.1:0-18165 GCF_018381775.1 Veillonella sp.
TCGTCCTGAGCCAGGATCAAACTCTCCAAGATATCTTGAAGCTATTTGAATAGCTCATTATTTGTTGTCGTTACATTTAAGTAACTTTGAATTATGGTTTGGTTTTGACTTTGTCAAAACCCGCACTCTGGCATATGTTCAATCATATGATTGATTACCTATCATTGTTCAGTTTTCAAAGATCTGTACCAGTTAAACCAGATTACATCTAGCTTTGAAGCACTTTCTTTCGAAGTGTTTCACCAACTGGCGACTAGATTATAATAACATGTTGTCACTTTCATGTCAACACCTTTTTATAATCTTTTTTAGAATTTTGTAATTTCTGTTTGAACCAGGAATTACATTTTTATTCTAAAACGATTATCAACAAACATAGATTTTATCTAGTGTTTGCTAACTAATAAACAGTCGCTTCGAACGACTGTATAGCTATTATAGTACAAAGATCTGAGCGGCGCAACCCCTAATTTTAAAATTTTGCAAACTTTTTTCTGACTTAGCTTATATGGTATATCTCACTACTATATATACTATATACAGTGCTTATCAATAATATAGATAATCAGTATTACGCTATTAAACTATCACCGATACTACTTAATTATCACTATCTATGTTTCTCTTTAATTTTATATCATATCTTATACAACTTATATGGTACATTTTAATTGTTTTATTATATGTTTTTATTGGAATCATTTATTACGACATATATACGACATTAAATGTTATATATATTATTCATCATATTTTTCTTACTATTTTCAACTATTTGTTATTATAAATGCTTTATAGTACTTTTTTTATATTATCTACTATATTGAATGATCGTATCACAACTACGTTTATTATTTCTAATTTAACACTTATTTTCTTTAGTCTCATATATTAAAGTAAAAAAAGAGAAGCATAAGCTTCTCTTTTTTATTAATTATTTTTTACGTGCCTCTTCTAATTCAGCTTGTAATTTAGCTACGATTTGTTTTAAATCTTCTACATCTTTTGCTAATGAAGCTTGACTTTTATAAGTACTATCTTGAGCTCCAACTTTATAAGATACACCTGCATTTACAGATGAGTCTTTACCATTGATAGCTGTACCAACTGTAAACATTAAGTTTTCATTAGGGCGATAAGCTGCACCTAAAGCTACTGCTGTTTTTCCACGATAATGACCTACGCCACCCATAACATCAACTTTATGATCAGGGTTATAGTCAAGCGGATGTAATGCTGCTAACGCAGAGACAGATGCTCCTACTTTTGCTATTCGTGCATCAGTATACTGATTAGCTTGTTTTAAAGTGTTGCTACTAATATCAACAACTCTATCTTCTAAATTTTGAATTCGTCCTTCATGATTTTCTAACCAATCCATAGAAATTTTACCAATTACTTTATTGTTTTCTACATCTTTAGAAATATCATTAATTACTTTTTCGTTATTTTTTGCAATAGATTCTACATCTTTTAGTTGGAATACAGTGACAACATCATCTCCGACAATGCCATTGGCAACATGATGAATAATACTGTTACCAAAACTAACATAACCAATACCATCGTTTTCAGCTAAATAAGGATTATTAAAACCAATATAAATATTGTTTACATCGTTATTACGATTAATCACGATTCCACTATGATTAATTGTAGTTTTATCATAAATATTGCGACCAGGATCTAATACATGTTCTGCACGATAAACCACATCGCCATTTGGCTTATTTTCAATTACAGTATTTTCATTAGCTGCCATAGTAGTAGAACCAATAATAGACAATACTCCTGCCATTAATAATAATTTTTTATTCATTTAAATTGTCTCCTTATTTGTTTTCTAAATAAATAATATTGCCTTTTTAAATGTGTCGACAAATAATCGACTTAAAAATATTAAAAACGGCAAAGATGTAATAAAAGAAATAGCATAGCAAGTATACATTAAATATTTCTTAACCCAAGCAATATACAGAGTATTAATTACAAACGAATTTTAGCAATTTATCGTCATTATATGAGCTTTTAATTATAAAGTCAATGTGAATTTCATTTTATTTTCACTTCTACAGAATAGTTAAAAGTCAAAAGCTATTAGTTGATTTTATGTAGTCAACTAATAGCTTTTAATACTTTCTAAGTACAAGTCTAATTAAGATACAAATAAAAACAACGCCATCCAACCGGATGGCGTTGTTTAATAAGGATTTGTGTTCCCTAGTCGGGGGTCCAGGGTACAGGGCCCTCATAAACTCAATATAAGGGCCAATGTGTCATTTTAGATATATGTGTATGTAAGGGATACAACATATATCTTCAGTATGTATTAGAGATCAACTAAGCCTTTTAACGAGAGAAGAAAAGGCTAGAATACCTACATTACTATAGATATTGTTTATTGTTGAATCGCACTGCGCAAATCAACTTTGTTGTAGTCATTGCTACCCATTGGTTCGTTGATAGCTTTGCGAAGGTCTACTACGTGCTCATCAGCAGCAGTTGGCTCTTCGCTCGCTTTGTTTTTAACAGTTTCTTTAGCAGCGAACCAGATTGTTTCGTTCATGTAGTGACGAAGTTCTTCGTTAGATACATGTTCTTGCTCTTGCGCAAGGATATCCAAGATTGCATCTTCTAATGCTTGTGCTTCGTCGTCAGTCATAGGACCGCCTACTTGTTTTTGTTTTTGTACAACTTCGTTAACACGATCTACCATACCACGCAATACGTTGTAACCATAGCTATTTACGAAGCCATCTTTTTCATTGTATTTAGGTGTTTCAAAGTATTCGTATTCATTTTTGTTGCGGTTTTCACCGTTCCAATTTAAAGCTGTTTCAAAGCCATGTACACGACCTAAAGAATGTGTACGGAAGTAATCAGCATAGTTATGTTTATCTTTAGAATGCAACCATTTTTTATCAGCTTTAGTCAATTGTTCATGATTGTCGCGTTTAGCTTTTGCTAAGGCGATTTTTTGTTCAGCATTTTCCCATGCTTTCACGTAATCATGAAGAGATTGTACTACTTGTGGGCTAGCCACAGGTACCAATACAACATTGCTCAAACCAGGTGCGGATGCAGGGTTAGGCAAGATCAAGTTGTCATCATATGTTGGTGCGCTTGCTGCGTGACCAGTGATGGATGCTGCGCTCATTAAAAGTGCCGCTGTGAAAGCAAGCATTGTAGATTTTTTCATATCTATTCCTCTTTTCATAGTCGAATTAATGTGCTGGTTCAGGGCTCCCGAAGGAACCCATACCAGTTGTATCCATTTGCTAACTAAATTACATACCCATTTTCGCCATCATTGCAGCCATTTGAGCTTTCAATACTTCTACTTCACTTTGTAGACCAGCGTTTTGAGCTTTAATTTGTTCGTTTTCATATTTCAAGTCAGATACTTCACCTTTTAATCCGGCATTTTGAGCTTTCATTGCTGCCATTTCAGTTTGTACTGCGTATGCAGAGCTGATAGGGCCTTTGCGGTAGCGGTCTGCTACAGCTGCTTCAGCATCTCTGTTACCAACTTTCCAAGTTACACCAGCGTTTGCCATCATATGGCTAGAGCCGCCA
This sequence comes from Veillonella sp., assembly GCF_018381775.1. Lineage (GTDB taxonomy): Bacteria > Bacillota > Negativicutes > Veillonellales > Veillonellaceae > Veillonella. The sequence continues at coordinate 3,577 of NZ_JAGZRH010000018.1, forward strand.
GCCCAGGACAAGCCGCCATGGAACATTGTGGATTCGTTTTTGTAATGAGCTACGCCCACTGCAATCGCGGAGTTACCACGGTAGTTACCATAACCAGCCATGATTTGAGTTGGTTCCAATGGATCGTATTGCATAGGTTTCAATGCGGACAATGCTGCACCTTGAGCGCCTACACGACCGATTTCTTCGTTCAATTGATCAACGCGAGGGTCAACTGCGCCTTTTACGGAAAGGTCATAGTTTAAGCCGCCGTCAGCAGATTCAGTTTTCTTCAATACTACGGAATGATCATCAGATGTCAATGTAGTACGGGAATCTTTCAATTGTTTAACGTTTACTGCATCTGTATCATTAGTGCCTTTTTGAACATTAGTGATTTTGTTACCACCCATGTTGAGGTTGCCACCAGTGATATTTACAGTATCGCCACCGAAGGATACTTTAGGACCATTGGAGTTATTGGAAATGGAAGTGATGTTAGTGAGGTCGCCTTTCACGTCGAAGGATACTTTACCGTTCGCATCAGTGTGAGCAGTAGTATTCACACCGTTGGAGAAGTCTAAACCTTCAGATAACATTACTGTTCTAGCGTTGCCACCATTTTCTTTGTAAGTCAATGGAATTTGTTTAGCTGCTTCCTTACCATTGAAGTTAACTTGGTAGTTAGTTGTATGGTTAGTAGCATTTGGTTGAACATCTACAGTGATCGCTTTGTTGTCACCTGTTACAGTAACTGCTTCACGAGCTGCATCTTTCACGTCGTTTTTATCTACAGATACTTCGTATGTTGCACCAGCTGCACCGAATGTATCGCCAGCTTTAGGAGCTACTTTAGCGATGTTATTAGCATCAGCTTTAGCTTGTACTTTTTCAGTAGATTTTTTAGCTGCTTCTTGTTGAACAAGTTTCAATTGTTCTTCAGTTGCTGCACGACCTTTAGTTGCGAAGTCAGCGGAATCAAGAGTTTTGTTAGTTAAGCCAGTGATATCACCAGTTTTACCATCAAGCTTGATTGTGTTGTCGCCAGCTACGTTAACTACTTGGTCACCTTTGAATTCTAATTTACCATCGCCTTCGTTGTTAGTGATGGAAGTGATTTTGTTCAAATCGCCTTCAACATTAACTTTGTAAGGGTTAGCTTTAGAACCGTCGCCAGTCACTTTAGTGTTTTGACCGTCAACAAGGTTAGTTTTAGCTGCTTTCAATTGACGTACGTTAACCGCATCAGTATCGTTTACACCGTCTTCAACGTTAGTAATTTGTTTATTACCAGCATTGATGCCGTCTTTAGTTACGGATGGGCCGTTGTTGATTACCAAGCCACCATCAGTGATCTTAGTATCGCCAATTGTTACGGAACCTTTATTAGTAAGATCTACATTGTTGCTCAATGCATATTCTACTTTAGCACCGTTTTCGTCGCTAGTTTGTTTTACAGTGAGGTTTTTACCGCCGGAGAATTCAACAGTTTTACCATCAGTAATTCTCTTAGCTGCTGTTTCAGAATCAGCAGTAGTATTACCAGAAGATTTAACGTTGAAGCTGTTCATTGTACCAAGGCCAGCACCGCTAATTGTCATTTCGCCATTAGCAGATTTGGATACTGTGATACCGTCAGCACCTTTAACATTTACTTTACCGCCGTTAGCTGGAACATCTGTACCATTAGCTTGGATTGTCCAGATATCGTCAGTGTTAGCGAATGTTTTGTCGCCGTATTTAATGCGGTCTCCATCTTTCTTAATTGTTGTGTAATTATCAGGTGTACCTAAGTGGATTTCCTTAGTTTGGATGGAGTCGATGCCTTTGATGTTTTTATTCAAGCGAATGTTCAAAGTATCGTTACCATCAGCAGTTACAGCGATGTTACCTGCAGCAGATTCGAATGTTTTTTCTTGCTCTTCAGTAACGCCTTCACCTTTAACTTTAACTGTGGAGTTAAGTTTATTTTTGTTTACAACGCTTTCGTTGTTACCAGTGAATTTCAAGCCGTCATCAGTAGTAGCAACTTCGTGTTTATTGTTGTTGCTATCTTCGTAAACGATACGAGTCATACCGTCAGTACCGTTTTTACCGTCTACGCCGTCTTGACCGTTAGCACCTTTGATAGTAAGACCATCTTTACCGTCTTTACCATTCAAGCCGATAGAGCCGTCTTTACCATTGATTACAACAGCAGAACCGTCTTTACCGTTTACACCGATCTTACCGTCAACACCTGGTTTACCGTCTTTACCATCATTACCAACTTTGATATCGTCGGACAATGCATAGTTGTAAGTGTGGTTACCAGTTACTGCATCAACGATTTGTTCAACAGTTAAGTTTTTACCTGCACCGAAGTTTACAGTTGTGCCAGGTTTTACGATTGTTGCACTGTGATCGCCTACTGTGTTACCAGTAACGTCACCTTTCCAACCGGAGTTGTTGATTGTATCTACTACAGTTTTAACTGTTGCGATACCATTTTGGCCATCTACACCTGGTTTGCCGTCAACGCCGTCTCTTACTTTACCAAGTGTTACGTCGTATTTAACAACACCGTTTGCATCAACGGAAGCTTTAGTGTAGTTACCGTCAACGAAGTTCAAGCCTTCAGACAATTTAACTTTTTGTTTAGCACCGTTGTTAGCTGTGTAGTTAAGTTCAGCATCGCCAAGGTTAGTTGCTTTTGCATTTACTGTGTAAATGTTTTGACCATCAGCACCAATTGTTTTATCAACTGTTACGTTGTCACCAGCTTTAACTTCTGTCTTAGCGGATTTCAATTGTTTTACGTTAACTGCGTCAGTGTCATTTACGCCAGCTTTCACATTAGTGATGTTCAAGTCACCAGCATTGATGCCACCTTTAGTAATGGATGGACCATTGTTGATTACCAAACCACCGTCAGTGATCTTAGTATCGCCAATTGTTAAGGAACCTGCTGGAGTCAAGTTAACTTCTTTGGACAATTGAACTTTCAATTTACCATCTACGTTATTTACGCCGATGTTGTTTTCAGTCAATTTAGTGCTGTCCGCACCGCCAGTGATATCCAATGTTTGGTTCAATTTCTTAGCGATAACTTTAGTGGAGTCAGTTTGACCATTGTCGCCAGCATATTTCATGCCGTCGTCAGTAGTTGCCACTTCGTGTTTATTGTTGTTTTTGTCTTCGTATACGATACGAGTCATGCCGTCTTGACCGTTTTTACCGTCAACGCCGTCTTGACCGTTAGCACCTTTAATAGTAAGACCATCTTTGCCGTCTTTACCATTGAGGCCGATGGAGCCATCTTTACCGTTGATTACAACAGCGGAACCATCTTTACCGTTTACGCCAATCTTACCGTCAACACCGTCTTTACCATCTTTACCGTCGTTACCAACTTTGATGTCATTAGACAATGCATATGTATAAGTTTGTTCACCAGTTGCATTATCGATATTTTGAGTAATTGTCAAATTATCGCCTGCTGCGTAGGATACAGTTTTACCGTTGCCTACTGCTGTTACAGCGTGGTTACCAACTACATTACCTTTCGCATCTGTGGAGAAGGAGTAGCCGTCTTTAATTTGATCAGCCAAACCAGACAAGTCGATTTTCGCGATTGTATTAGCTTGGTTAGCGCCATTGCCATCGTTGTATTTCAATGTAACGGATTTGTCTGCCACATTATAGGAGTAAGATGTAGTAGTTTCACCTGCACGATCAGATTGAGTTGGTGCAATATGTAAATCGTTAGCTTTGGAAATACGTTTTACATCGCCGATGTTAGCAGCGTTATCGATTACATCGCCGCCAGATTTAAGGTTAGTGATGTTGTTGCCACCCATATTCACGTTGCCGCCATCGAATTTGAATTCGTTGCCACCAATTGTCATAGTTGCAGGACCATCGTTCTTAATGGAAGTGATGTTTTTCAAATCTTTGTTCAATTGAACTTCTAGAGTATCAGTACCATCAGCTTTTACGTTGATGTTACCAGAAGCGCTCTTGAAGGATGCAGAAGTTGTTTTATCTACGCCTTCACCTTGAACTTTAACAAGGCTGTTCAATTTGTTTTTGTTTACAACATCAGTGTTGTTACCAGTGAATTTCAAGCCGTCATCAGTAGTAGCCACTTCGTGTTTGTTGTTGTTTTTGTCTTCGTATACGATACGAGTGATACCGTTAGTACCGTTTGTACCATTTACGCCGTCTTGACCATTAGCGCCACGGATAGTAAGACCGTCTTTACCATCTTTACCATTGAGGCCGATGGAGCCATCTTTACCGTTGATTACAACAGCAGAGCCGTCTTTACCGTTTACGCCGATTTTACCGTCAACGCCATCTTTACCGTCTTTGCCATCGTTACCAATCTTGATATCGTTAGCCAAGTCGAATTCAACTTTAGCGCCGTCGTTGTTGCTAGTTTGTTTAACAGTCAAGTTTTTACCTGCTGCCATTTCAACTGTTTTACCATCAGAGATAGTTTTTGCAGTAGTTTCGGAATCAGCAGTTGTATTACCAGTGGATTTCACATTCCATACGGATTGTGCAGCACCTGGAGCTACATGTAAGTCGTAAGTAACTTGATTACCGTTTTCAGTTTTGTTAACTGTTACGGAATTATCGTTGGAAGTTACTACTGTACGAGAATCTTTCAACTGTTTAACGTTAACCGCATCAGTATCATTTACGCCAGCTTTTACATTAGTGATATTCAAGTTACCAGCGTTGATACCAGTTTTAAGAACAGATGGGCCACCGGAAATAGTTAAGCCACCGTTATTAACAACAGTATCACCAATAGTTAAGGAACCAGATGGAGTCAAGTTTACGTTGTTATTAAGATCGTATTTAACTACGCCATCAGCAGCTACGGAAGCTGTTGTATTGGAACCATTTGTGAAGTTCAAACCTTTATCCAATGTAACTTTTTGGTCGTTGGAGCCATTCGCTTTGTATGTCAAAGGAATTTGTTTAGCAGCTTTATCGCCATCGAATGTTACTTGGTAAGTTGTGTTATGGTTTGTTTCATCTTGAACAGGTGTAACAGTGATTGGATTGTTGCTGTTGTTTGCATTGTTTACAGTCACTGCTTCACGAGCTGCATCTTTAACAGCATTACGGGAAACATTTACTTCGTATTTAGCATTTGCATCACCAGTTTGTTTACCGTCAGCTACAGTGATGTCAGCGATGTTAGTGTCGCCTGCTGCAGCAGATTTTTTAACTACGCTTTCAACAGCAGCTTTATCGCCTGTAGGCAAGTTGCTCAAGTCGATCTTAGCTGTTTTGTTCACTGTATTATCATTGCCATCAACATATTCCAATGTAACTGTTTTATCAGCGTTCACTGTGTATGTTTTGTCTTTGACATGAATGTCGTTAGCTTTGGAGATACGGTTAACGTCGCCAATGTTAGCAGCGTTATTGATCACATCGCCACCAGATTTAAGGTTAGTGATGTTGTTGTCTCCCATATTCACATTGCCGCCATCGAATTTGAATTCGTTGCCGCCGATTGTGAAAGTAGCAGGACCTTCGTTTTTAATAGTCTTGATATTAGTCAAGTCACCAGCTAAACCGTATTCAACTTTAGCACCATCTTCGTTGCTAGTTTGTTTTACAGTCAAGTTTTTGCCTGCTGCCATTTCAACTGTTTTACCATCAGTGATAGTTTTTGCAGCTGCTTCGGAGTCAGCAGTTGTATTACCAGTAGATTTCACATTCCATACGGATTGTGCAGCACCTGGAGCTACATGTAAGTCATACGTAACTTGGTTACCGTTTTCAGTTTTATTAACTGTTACGGATTTATCGTTGGAAGTTACTACTGTACGAGCATCCTTCAATTGTTTTACGTTAACTGCATCAGTATCGTTTACGCCAGCTTTCACATTAGTAATGTTTAAGTTACCAGCGTTGATACCAGTTTTAGTAACGGATGGACCACCTGTAATTGTTAAGCCACCATTGTTAAGAATAGTGTCACCAATTTTCAAGGAACCATTTGGTGTTAAATCAACATCATTGGACAATGCATATGTGTAAGTATGTTCACCAGTTGCATTATCGATATTTTGAGCAACAGTTAAGTTTTTACCTGCTGCATAAGAAACAGTTTTACCGTTTGCTACAGGTGTAACAGCGTGGTTACCAACTACATTGCCTTTTGCGTCAGTGGAGAAGGAGTAACCATCTTTGATTTGATCAGCCAAACCGGACAAGTCGATTTTCGCCACTGTACCAGCTTGGTTAACACCGTTACCATCGTTATATTTCAATGTTACAGATTTGCTTGCTGCATCGTAAGCGTAAGATGTAGTAGTTTCACCTTGACGATCGGATGTTGTAGGAGCAATGTGCAAGTCGTTAGCTTTAGAAATACGAGTTACGTCGCCAATGTTAGCTGCGTTATTCACTACATCGCCACCAGATTTAAGGTTAGTGATGTTTTGGTCACCCATGTTGATAGGGCCATTAGTGATATTGATGGAATTAGGACCGAATTCCATTTTTGGACCATTTGTAGTGTTGGAAATGGAATTGATATTAACTAAATCTTTATTAACATCGTATTTAACAACGCCTTCAGCATCTACAGAAGCTGTTGTGTTTTTACCGTTAACGAAGTTCAAACCTTTATCCAATGTAACTGTTTGTGCATTTTGGCCATTCGCTTTGTATGTCAAAGGAATTTGAGTAGCCGCTTTGTTACCATCGAATGTTACTGTGTATGTAGTGTTATGGTTTGTTTCATCTTGTACAGGTGTAACAGTGATAGGGTTGTTAGTTGTGTTTGTAGTATTTACAGTTACCGCTTCACGAGCTGCATCTTTTACGTCGTTACGGGAAACGTTTACTTCGTAAGTTGCACCAGGATCGCCGAATTGATCGCCTGCTTTAGGAGCAACTTTAGCGATGTTTTTGTCGCTAGAGCCAGTTACGTCTGCTTTAGCTTGTACTTTTTCAGTAGAAGCTGCAGTAGGTTTTACGTTGTTTACATCTACAGTGTAGATAGTTTTTGTGCTACCATCTGCATTTTGAACTACGTTGCTTGTTACTTTCGCAGCGTTTTTACCTTGAACTTCAACAGTGCTGTTCAATTTATTTTTAGCGCTGTCGGACAAGTCAGCTACTACATTGGAACCAGAAGCAGTTGTTTTAATGTACTCACCATTGTTAGCACCAACTACGCCAAAGCTCAAGCCGCCTTGTTTGTTCAATTTTTGTAATTCAGTAGCGCCTGTGTTACCAGTCAAACCAACTGTGTTATTGAACTTGTTATTAACAATGTTCAATTGTTCTTCAGTTGCAGCACGACCTTTTTTAGCGAAGTCAGGAGCATCCAAAGTTACGTTAGTCAAACCAGTGATGTCACCAACTTTAGCATTCAAGTTAATGTTGTGATCGCCTGCAACGTTTACAGTTTGGTTACCACCAAATACAACTTTGCCGTCGCCATCTTTATTAGTGATGGATGTAATGTCTGTTAAATCACCTTCAACGTCTACTTTGAAAGTTTTAACGCCATTTACGTCACGGTGAGAAGCAGTTGTGTTCTTACCGTTTTCCATGTCGATAGCTTCTTTAGCAAGGTTTTTAATGACAGTCTTACCACCATTGTTGATGTTGGAAAGATCTTGTTTTGCAATACCTGTGATAACAGCTGTTTCGTTAGGAACGTCTTTGTTGTTACCATCAACGTATGTCATAGTTACTTTGCCGTTGTTATCTACAGCGTATTCACCAGGTTTGATGTGTTTTTCATTAGCTTTAGAAATACGGATAACGTCGCCAATGTTAGCTGCGTTGTTGATTACATCGCCACCAGATTTAAGGTTAGTGATGTTGTTATCACCAAGATCCAAGTTACCACCAGTAATGCTGATGTTGTCACCATCAAAGTGCATTGTAGTACCACCATTGTTAGTAATGGAAGTAATGCCACCAAGATCGCTATTTAAAGAGTATGTATATGTTTGTTCACCAATAGATTGTTCGATATCTTGTTTAACTGTTAAGTTCTTACCAGCTGCATAGTTTACAGTATTGCCACTTGCTACAGTTGCAGGTTTTGCAGTGCCATCTAATTTACCACCATTAGCTTTGGCATTTGTTAAGAAGTCATATTTAGCAGCTGTGTCAGCAGCATTAATTGTGTAAGTAGTACGACCGTTTACAGTTTTTTCGTCAACTGTAACGTTTTTACCAGCTTTCACCATGCCAGTATCATCAAAGCCTACAGTAATTCTGGAGTCTTTTGCACCGTCATGAGCCGCTACAGTAGATACACGACCTTCACCGATTACGTTTAATTTACCGCCGTCAGTTAAGAAATCGCTAGAGCCAGTGTTACCAGTCACAGCAACGCCAACGTTTTTCAATTGAGCTACGTTAACTGCATCAGTATCTGCAGTACCCGCAGCAAGACCAGTCAATTGACGAGTCAATGTACTACCATTACCGATAGATACAGCAGCTGTAGTAGCCTTTTGTACGTTACCTTGTAAATTAGTGTATTTACGGGTATGTAAATCAGATGGGTTATAGCCTAGAACACCTTTATCTGTAGTTGTAACAGAATTAGAGCCTAATGCTACACCATCCACTTTATCTGCTTTTGCATTATAACCTACAGAAATAGCATTTGTGGCAGATGCTGTAGTTTTATTTCCTAAACCATCATATGTATTAGGGCTATCCGTGAAAGCAGTACCTTTACCATCACCACCGATTGCAATTGCATGGTCACCAGTAGCTTGTGCATTGAAACCAACTGCAACAGCCCCATCATTAGCAGCATTAGCAGTACGGCCTACTGCTGTAGAGCCTACGCCTTTGGATTTTGTACCATTACCCATAGCAACAGCACCATGTGCACTAGCCTCTGTAACTTGACCAAATGCAATACTACCAGACGCAGTGGCTTGAGCTTTATTACCGATAGCTGTGGAATTATTAGCAGTCGCTTTAGCCAATGTACCAATTGCAGTGGCCGCATTAGCAGATGCTGTAGTTTGATTACCAATCGCAATCATGTCATATGCACCTGTATCAGATCCGTATGTGGCCTGTGCATTAAGACCAATCGCAATGGCTGCAGAACCTGTTTTACCAGGTGCAGATTGTGCAGTTGTACCACCAGAACCGATAGCAATATTATGACCGGCTAAAGCAGACACATCAGCACCAATAGCTACAGAATCATCATGTTGAGTCGTTGCATTGTTACCAATAGCTACACTTTGTCTACCACCCGCATGGGAGTAATTACCAACAACGACAGAATTGCCGCCTGCTTGTTTAGGTGTTGTATTACTACTACCAGTTACATAGTTTTGATTATTGTATGCACCTATAGCAATAGCACCTTCTGCATTAGCATTAGATTTATTACCAATAGCAATTGTCTTAAGGTTAGTTGCTGTGTTGCTAGTACCAAGTGCTACTGCATTACCACCTGTTGCTTCGTTGCGATTACCTAATGCAATAGCAGCATTGGCAGTTGCTTTATTTGCCGCACCATAAACAATTGTGCCATCTTCATCAGTTGTATAGTTACCATAACCTACAGCTACAGAATTAGTACCCACAGTTTGATTACCATAATCGCCCACTGTGTTTGCAGTTTTAATATTGATACGACTATTATTAGTATCGATACTGCCGTCTGCGCTTAATGTAGCATGCACAGGTGTAACACCTGCTGCACCAACAAGTGCCAAGCCTGCCAATACGCTAGCTAATACTTTTTTCTTGCCGTTATTATTTTTAGCAGTTTCAGGAACTACTACGTAGCAGCCTTTAGATTTGCTATAAACGACTTTAAAAACTTTATTCATAGAAACTATGAACCCCTTTCTCTCTTATAAGAAAACACTAAATGCCTTATGTACACTTTTTGTTTCATGAATTGTTTATGACACACGTTCACATACTCTTCATTAAGATATTTATATAATACCAATTTATAAACTAAATGTAAATAGAAATCATTGAAATTATTAAAGAAAATTTTAGAATTATAAATTAAATAAAATTGAGTTTATTTGACGAGTAAGTATCTACCCATACCCAATAAATACAGCTATATTAATATAGTTATTATATTTAATATAAAACATTTATATTAGATAGTACCCTATTTCGATCTAATCAGTTTATATTATGTTAACATTCTATAGAAATATCCATGTTATCTTCACATTTATGAATATAAACTTTTTAAATCGAATTAGATAGATAATATAGTATATATCATGTTTTTGATGCATTTCCCCAAATAAATAGATAAACAAGTTCATCTATTTTATTAACTTAGTTTATATTTATTTATAAAAATAGCCTCCTTATACGATAAGGAGGCTATTAGCTCTATTAGATTTCATAAAATGATAGCTATACAATCAATACCAAAAAGCATAAAAAATAACGCCATCCAAAAGGATGGCGTTATTTGTATAAGGATTGTGTGCCCTAGTCGGGGTTCCAGGGTACATCAAGGCCCTCATATGACCTACAAGGGCCTTATGTAGTTAGTATGTTACAGATATATCTGTAAATGGATCAATCACTTCTTAGCAAATATTAATCTAAGAAAGTCTAATACCAATTTATTTGTTATTAATCGCAGCGCGCAAGTCTACTTTTTTAGTTTCTTGATTAGCTGGGCGATTGATCGCTTCGCGAAGATCTACTACGTGCTCATCTTGAACTGTAGGTTCTTCACTTGCTTTGTTTTTAACTGTTTGTTTAGCTGCGAACCAGATTGTTTCGTTCATGTAGTGACGAAGTTCTTCGTTAGAAACGTTTTCTTGGTCTTTAGCCATTACATCCAAAATAGCATCTTCCAATGCTTGTGCTTCGTCGTCAGTCATAGGACCGCCAACTTCTTTTTGTTTTTGGATGATTTCGTTGATTTGATCTACCATGCCGCGCAATACATTGTAACCATAGCTATTAGTGAAGCCATCTTTTTCATTGTATTTAGGCATTTCGAAATATTCATATTCGTTTTTATTGCGGTTTTCACCATTCCAGTTCAAGAACACTTCTTGACCATGTACACGACCAATGGAATGTGTACGGAAGTAGTCAGCATAGTTATGTTTATCATAGGAATGTAACCAAATTTTTTCAGCTTTAGTCATTTGCTCATGCTTGTCGTATTTCACTTTAGCTTTTGCGATGTTAATTTCCGCATTTTGCCAAGCTTTCACATAGTCATGAACTGCAGACACTGTTTGTGGGCTAGCCACAGGAACTAATACTACATTGCCCAATGCTGGAGCAGATACTGGGTTACGTAAAATCAAATTATCGTCATATGTTGGAGCGGATTGTGCACCTACAACACCTGTAGAAATAACAAGAGCCGCTGCACAAGCAAGTAATGTAGATTTTTTCATTCTATATTCCTCTTTTCTATCGTTAGATTATGGTGAAAGTAACTTTCACACCTATTTTACATTCATATCTGAAAGCACTGCTTTCACAAATTATATGGGGAGGTAAGCGCTACTCAAGGTAGCGCATACCAGCCATTATATAGTTAGTTTGTGTACTCACAAATGATTACATACCAAGTTTTGCCATCATTGCAGCAATTTGAGCTTTCATTTGTTCGTTTTCAGCTTTCAAATCAGATACTTCTGTTTTTAATCCAGCGTTTTGTGCTTTAACGGACGCCATTTCTTGTTGCATTGCATAAGCAGAGCTGATAGGGCCTTTGCGGTAACGATCTGCTACAGCAGCTTCGCTATCACGGTTGCCAACTTTCCAAGTTACACCAGCGTTCGCCATCATGTGACGGGAACCACCAGCCCAGGATACGCCAGCATGCATCATTGTGGACTCGTTTTTGTAATGAGCAACGCCCATTGCAATAGCGGAGTTACCACGGTAGTTACCATAACCAGCCATGATTTGAGTTGGTTCTAATGGATCGTATTGGATAGGTTTCAATGCTGCAAGAGCTGCACCTTGTGCACCTACACGACCGATTTCTTCACCCAATTGATCAACGCGTGGATCATGACCGCCGCCTTGTACGGAAAGATCATAAACTGGAGCGCCATCAGCATCAGTAGATTTGTTGATTGCTACAGAATTATCGTTAGATGTAACTTTAGTCAATTGACCTACAGTTGCAACGTCAGATTTGTCTGTACCATTCTTAACATTAGTGATTTTGCTACCACCCATGTTAAGGTTACCACCAGTCATGGAAATTTCGTTAGGGCCGAAATTCATAGTAGCACCACCATTGTTAGTAATGGAAGTAATACCTTTAAGGTCGCTATTCAACGCATATGTTACTTGGTGATCGTAGTTAGCATCGCCATTGATACCATCGTGACGGATGGACAAGTTGTTACCAGCTACGAATTTAGTACCTTTTTCTACGGAAGGAGTAGCCGCTGCAGTTTGAGCATTCTCTACTTTACCAGTACCTTCTTTGTTTACATCAAGGTTGAATGCTTTACCTTGGATACCAGTAGTATCAACTTTGAAGTTAACTTTACCATTAGCACCTGTAGTAATAGCTACAGAATTGTCATCGGATGTGAAGTTGAAGCCGTTAGCCAATGTAGTTTTTTGAGCTGTACCACCATTAGCTTTGTAAGAAATTTCAGCTTTATTTTCAAGGTTTGTTTTATCTACATTTACTTCGTATGTAGCGTTTTTACCACCTTGTGTAGAACCAGTTGCAGGTGCTACAGTTGCCAAGTTATCGTTACCAGCTTTTGCTACTACTTGTTCAGTAGATACTTCAGCATTAATTTTTACAATTGGGTTGCCGTTTGCATCAGTACCATTGTTTGTGAAAGTAACGTTGTCGCCAGCTTGGTAGTTATTAGTGTTGATACCTTTAATAACTACGTCTTTACCAGTTACTGGGTTACCATCTTTATCAACAGTGTTCAATGTTACGGAACCATTTGTAGCAGTGTAGTTACCTTCTTTGATACGCATATCTGTATCTTTATCGCCTACAGGCAAGCCAGACAAGTCGATAACTGCTGTTTTACCAGCTACAGGATTACCATTGCCATCTACATATGTCATAGTTACTTTTTTGTTACCATCTACAGTGTATGTAGTGTCTTTGATATGCATTTCGTCATCAAGAGTTGCTACTGTTTTATTAGTAGTACCACCGTCATTAGTGTATGTAATGCGGTCGCCATCTTTCTTGATTGTAGTAGTATTACCAGCTGCATCTTTCAAGCCGATTTCTTTTGTAGTTACTTTATCAGTAGTTACGCTTGTAAGATCTTTAAGGTCTTTATTTAACTTAACTGTTAATTTGTCAGCACCATCAGCTACAACTGCGATATTACCAGCTGCAGATTGGAAGCTATTAGCTTGTGCTTCTGTAACGCCTTCACCTTCAACTTTAACTAAGGAACCAAGTTTTTGTTTGTTTTCAGTGGACGTATTATTGCCAGTGAAGCGTAAGCCATCATCCATAGTTGCTACTTCACGTTTAATGTCATTACCATCAGTATCTTTTAATGGATTACCATTAGCATCTTTCGGTACGTATACGATACGTTGAGATTGATCATTGTTGTTTGCTTCTGGTTTAACTAATGTTTTTGTACCATTTTCAGTAGAGATATCTACAGATTTGCCGTTTGTACCAGCAGGGCCTTGAGGACCTGTTAAGCCGATTGTACCAACGCCATCTTTACCAGCAATGGATACAGCGTCTTTACCGTCTTTACCAGTGATACCAACTTTACCATCGATACCATTTGTACCTGGAATACCAGTAGCGCCAGTAGCACCTTGAGGACCAACGATAGTTACACCATCTTTACCAGCTACGCCATCTTTACCATTTACTACAACTTTATCCAAGTTAGTTAAATCTTTGTCTAAGCTGTATGTATATGTATGAGTTTTATTAGTAGCATCAATATCTTGTTTTACAGTCAAGTTTTTGCCTGCTGCAAAGTTAACAGTACCGCCGTTTTCAACAGCTGTTTCTACTGCAGGAGTAGCAGCATCATTAGCTACTGTACCACCATTTGCAGTTGCATTAGCTTTGAAACCGTAGTTATTGCCACCTGCCGGAACATTCAAATCGGAGAAGTCAATAACTGCTTTTGTATCAGTAACAGCTTTACCGTTACCATCGTTGTAAGTCAATGTAACTTTCTTAGTTACTGCATCGTATTTGTATACGTTTTCAGCACCATTTGCTACGCCACCTTTAGCTTCAGTGCTACCAGTTTTAACTGCTGTAGGAGCGATGTGCAATTCGGAAGATTTCAATGCATCTGCAGTAGATTTAAGATCTCTTACGTTAACTGCAGCAAATGGATTATCTGTAGCAGCATTATTAAGGTTAGTTAAGAATGTATCACCAGTGGATGTACCAGTTTTGTCGATAGCAGAACCAACGTTATTTACGATGGAGTTGCCACCAGTTGTGTTACCAGCTGCATCTTGGAAGGATACGATAACGTCACTTGCAGGAACATCATTACCAGCAGAACCATCAATGTTTGTTGTGTAAGTACCATCTGGACGTTTAACTACTTTAGTGCCATCAGCTTTAGTGTAAACTGCTGGAGTTACAGCATTTACAGTGTAAGTTTTTTG
>NZ_JAGZRH010000031.1:0-1329 GCF_018381775.1 Veillonella sp.
CTTATAATGAGCTACGTTACACACCTTTCTCTATGGAAGACAAAAAATATTGGCAATTTTATAAGCAACGTAAAGAAGAATTAAATCCTAAGAAAAAAACCAAAAAGTAAGATTCGATATTTTCAGACGACCTTTTTTGTACCGTACTTAACCGTCGCTACGCTTGCGACCCGTTCGGCATCCCAAGAGAGATGATCGACATCCACGGCAGCCTCTTGTGGTTCGGCAAATACACTGCCTGGGGTCGTCTGAAAAAGGATGAGCGGTTTCATCTATAAAAGCAGCATTATCGTACTTGTCTGATGGTGTTCGAGTAAAATTCAAGAAAATCTAACCAATATATGGAGACCTTAAAAGTATGAATATAGATTTTAATAAAATTGCTGAATTTTGTTTTACAAAAAATCAGAAAAAGAAGATTTCTATTCTTCAAAAGAAATTTTCTTTTAATAATTCTAAGAGTAGAGAAGCACTTACTGACTTAATTAGTAGTTTATTTGTCAATAAGATATATGAACCTTTCAAAATCATTATTCCTGCTATTTTGCAAGTAAAATTTGAAGAAGATTTTGAAATATGGGAAAATAGAGAATTACTGCTTTGATGAACAATCCTAATATAACAAAAATAGTAATAATAGATCCTAAAACAAAGATTTCAACTGTTATATTTCAAAGGTAATTACTATGGATGATTTCGTAATTGAAAAAATTTCAAGAGGTATGTTAATTGTTTCTTTAAATGGACATGAAATTTCATTTGAAGGAGAAATGTTCTTTCCAAATAATGAGTTTCACTTTTCCCTATATGCGAAAACAGCAAAATTTACTAAGACCAACCAAATTTTAAGCAAGGAAGAGTTAGATAATATTTTAGAACATTTAAAAAAAGAATTTATTTTAAAAAATAGAGTATTAGACATAATTTTCTAAATTTAATTATCAACTGTAAAGTAGCTCAAGCAAGAAGACCTGGAGGTTATAGAACCTATGACATGGATTCCCATGGCAGATTGATCCCCCATGCAAATTAAACGAGCACTAAGTCAAAGTTATAAGTATTTCAGAGAACTAGGAGCACTTTAAAATGAATAGACATGAATTAGAAGCCTTATATACTTTAAATAATCCTGCTACTAGCCAAGCTATAAAAATGTTACCTCCAGAGTGGCATATTTTATATCCTTCATATCTTCAATTTTTAGAACTAAGCAATGGATTATTTGGAGACGAGATAACCCTTTTGGAAGCCGAGGATATCCAACAAAGGAATATTGACTATGAAGTAAAAGAATATTTGCCGAATTTTCTTATGATTGGAGATAATGGT
>NZ_JAGZRH010000008.1:0-103481 GCF_018381775.1 Veillonella sp.
GCTTGAACGTAGTGAAAGCCAGCGCCTTTAGACGCTGGCCTAGTACTACGGGCTTATAGCCCGTGAGCAAACCACCCGTTTTACGGGTGGTTCTGATTGACTAAAGTCAAAAAGTCAAATATAATAGATATATGTAAAAAGCAAATAGTCAAAATATATATTAAATAAAATGTTAAAGAGGTGTTTTTTATGAGTATGATAGCTGATAAAATAGAAAAGTTTATATTGGATCGTATGCGTGAAGAACAAGAGAAATTAATTTTAAAGCGTAACGAATTAGCTGATGAGTTAGATTGTGCACCTTCGCAAATTAGTTATGTTTTAAGTACGCGATTTTCCAATGAGCGTGGGTTTGATGTGGAATCAAGACGTGGATTAGGTGGATATATTCGAATCACAAAATTAAATCCAGAAAGTTCTGATTCTCTACCAGCTGTAACAACCTATCGTATTTATGAAGGTCAAAATACAGTAGATCGTTTAATTGATATAAAAGATGTAGACCAATCATTATTTCAATTACTACAAGCAGAAAAAATTACTCGTCGTGAGGCTCAATTGATGCATAATTCTTTTGCTACATTGATTGAAAATACGGATATTGAACATCGAAATAATGCAATTCGTGAGCTATACGCAACAATGGTGGATACACTACGGAAGGAGTGATGATCAGTGATATGTGATCATTGCCATAAAAATGAAGCTACTATCCATATGACAAATATTGTAAATAATCAGAAAACGGAACAACATTTGTGCAATACTTGTGCTACAGCACTACAACAAGAGGGAAAATTATCTCCCTATAGTTCCTTTATGAATGATATGTGGGATGATAGCTTTTTTACCAATGATTTCTTTAAAAATATGGTCTATCCTGATAATTTATTAAAATCTCATCAATCTAAACGGTGTCCTCAATGTGGTATTACTTATGATGAGTTTAATCGGGTAGGCAAGTTTGGTTGTGATACATGCTATGAAACCTTTGCTAGTGAAATAAAACCGTTATTACAACGTTTACAAGGTAGTTCTGAATATGAAGGGTCAGTTCCTAGTCATGGTAATAATGTGTTTAAAGCTAAGTATGAAGTTAAACAATTGCGCAATCAATTAGAGATGGCAATTCAAGCAGAGAAATTTGAAGATGCAGCTATCTTAAGAGATAAAATAAAAGAATTGGAAGCCATCATTGGTGGCAATAAAGAATAGGAGGTTCTTATTATGTTAGATACTATATTAGACTCTCCTTTAAGTTCATGGCTACAACTCGATACGGACGCAACGGATCATATTGTCATATCTAGTCGGATTCGATTAGCAAGAAACTTTGATGGTGTGCTTTTTACAAATCGAAATGATATGTCGTCATTAGAAAAAGTAAATTCTTTTTCTAGAAGTTTGCTTAAACCCCTAAAAGACGTAGATGGACATCAATATTCCAATATTAACCTAGAGCAATTAAGTGAACGTGATCGGGCTATATTAGTGGAAAAACATTTAATGAGCCCTGCTTTAGAGGAAAAACTACCGTACCGCAACTTAGTGGTTTCTGACGATGCATCAATTGTGATTATGGTAAATGAAGAAGATCATTTGCGAATTCAATCTATGGTTTCTGGATTGAGATTAGAAGTAGCTTATGAACGTGTATTAAAAATCGACAAGGCTATTGAAGCAAAATATCCATATGCCTTTGATGAACGATTTGGTTATTTAACGGCTTGTCCAACTAATGTCGGTACAGGTTTACGAGCATCTGTAATGTTACATTTACCAGCCTTGACTATATCTGGAAAAATTACACGCCTCATTCGTAGTATCATTCAGTTGGGCTACTCTGTGCGTGGATTATATGGTGAAGGTTCAGAAGCATTAGGAAATATATATCAAATTTCTAACCAACGTACCATGGGTACTAGTGAAGAAGATACAATAGAACAATTAACAAAGATTGTAGAAGGGATTATTGCAGAAGAGCGAAAATCTCGTCAGTTATTATTACATAATGATAAAGAAGGTTTAGAAGATGTGTTATGGCGCTCCTATGGAGTTCTACAGAATGCACGCCGTGTAAATGGTAAAGAGGCTTTAACAAAGCTTAGTGATATCCAGTTAGGCGTTGACTTAAATATTTTACCTCAATGGGGCAAGGATTCCTTTAATGAGCTGATTGCTATAACTAGACCTAATTTTCTTTCAAAGTATGCAGGAAATGATAATCTAACAGATATCGAGCGTGATAGCTATCGGGCAAAAGTAATCCGTCAAAAGCTTTCACATTAATAGCTATTCCAACGGTATAGTCTACTATTGTTTACATATATTTGAAGAGAAATAATTACAATTTACATAGATAGATGAGGTGATAGTATGATGCAACGATTTACAGACGATGCACAGCGTGTCCTTTCCTTTGCTCAAGAAGCAGCGCTAGAACTAGGGCATGACTATGTAGGCACTGAACATGTACTCATCGGACTTACAAAGGTTAAAAATGGTGTTGCCGCTAAGGCCTTAGAAGAGCTTGGTATTGTTACAGAAGATATTTTTGAAGCTGTAGAAGAACAAGTTGGTCGCGGCAATAAAAAAGCAACCTCCATATATATGACACCTCGCGTTAAGCATGTACTTGAGTTAGCTGTTCAAGTAGCTAATCGCATGAATCATAATTACGTTGGTACTGAGCATATTCTACTTGGTTTACTCAGCGACGGCGGTGGTGTTGCAGTTGGGATTTTACGGGCTATGAATATTCGTACCGACGATATAGTTGAAGCGATTCGTCATATTCTTGGCTCTAGTACTAATGGTAATCATAGTGGTCAAGAAGGAGCGAATAACAATGGCGACTTAGGTGAATTAACTGATTTCGCTACAGACTTAAATGAGTCTGCAAAACAAGGTAAAATTGATCCTGTTATTGGTCGCGATACTGAAATTCAACGAGTTATTCAAATACTTAGTCGTAGAACTAAAAATAATCCCGTTCTCATTGGTGAACCTGGTGTAGGTAAGACGGCTATTGCTGAAGGCTTGGCGCAACGTATCGTCAACGGTAATGTGCCAGAAATTTTGCGCAACAAACGCATTATTTCTCTTAGCATTAGCTCCATGCTAGCTGGTGCAAAATACCGTGGTGAATTTGAAGAACGCTTGAAAAAAGCAATCGATGAAGTACAACAACATGATGATATGATTATCTTCATTGATGAAATTCATACATTGGTCGGCGCAGGCGCTACTGAAGGTGCAATGGATGCAGCGAACATTTTAAAACCAGCTTTAGCACGCGGTGAATTCCAAGTGATTGGTGCGACAACTCTAGATGAATATAAAAAGCATATTGAAAAAGATGCTGCCTTAGAGCGTCGTTTCCAACCTGTTCAAGTAGGGGAACCTAATGAAGAGGATGCTCTTGAAATCTTGATGGGCTTGCGAGATCGCTATGAGGCTTTCCATAAGGCTAAAATTACAGATGAAGCATTAAAAGCTGCTGTTACCTTATCTAGTCGATATATTACAGATCGATTTTTGCCTGATAAGGCTATTGATGTGGTTGATGAAGCTGCCTCTAAGGTACGTATGAAAGTCTTTTCTGCAGCGCCAGATGTTAAAGCTTTAGAAGACCGACTCAATGTGGTAAAGAAGGAAAAGGAAGCTGCTGTTACATCTCAAGATTTTGAAAAGGCAGCTAAGCTTCGTGATGAAGAGCAAGCTCTCGTTAAAGAGATTGATGATAAAAAAGCTGTAGCTAAAGAGGAAAGTGATCAAAAACTCATTGTTACAGAGGAAGATATTGCTGCAGTAGTAGCTCAGTGGACTGGGATTCCGGTGGCTAAAATTGCAGAAGAAGAATCTGAAACCTTGCTTCATTTAGAAGATGAGCTACATAAACGCGTTATCGGTCAAGATGATGCTGTTACAGCTGTAGCGAAAGCTGTGCGCCGTGCAAGAGCTGGGTTAAAGGATCCAAAACGTCCTATTGGTTCATTCCTATTCCTTGGACCAACAGGGGTTGGTAAAACTGAATTAGCAAGAGCACTTGCATCCTCCTTGTTCGGCGATGAATCTGCAATGATTCGACTTGATATGTCTGAATATATGGAAAAGCATACTGTTTCTCGTCTAGTTGGGGCCCCTCCTGGATATGTAGGATATGAAGAGGGCGGTCAACTCACTGATGCAGTTCGTCGTAAACCATATAGCGTTATTTTGCTGGATGAAGTAGAAAAGGCTCATGCAGATTTCTTTAACATCCTATTACAAGTACTTGATGATGGCCGACTTACAGATAGTCAAGGTAGAACTGTAGACTTTAGAAATACGGTTATCATTATGACTAGTAATTTAGGAGCTAAAGCATTACATAAGAACTCTACAGAACTAGGCTTCTTAGCACCGAAAAAAGCTGAACCTAATGCTAAAAATATTGATTTTAAAGAGGCTAAAAAGTCTGTTATGGATGCTGTAAAACGTCATTTCAGACCAGAGTTTTTGAATCGTATTGATGAGATGATTGTATTCCATCCGTTAACTGAAGAGGACTTAACAAAAATTGTGACTATTTTGATGAGTGATGTAACAAAACGTCTTGGAGAACGTGATTTGCACTTAGAAATTACACCTGAGGCTATGAAATTACTTGTTAAAGAAGGTTCAGATTTTACTATGGGTGCTCGTCCTTTAAAACGTGCTATTCAACGTTTAATTGAAGACTCTGTATCCGATCTTATTTTGAAAGGAGAGGCGATAGCAGGTAAAACAATTAAAGCAGATGCAAAGGATAACGATATTGTTGTAACGGTTTAATATAAATACAAAAATATATAGTTAATGACTACCTTTCATATAAATTATATGGCTTAAATGGTATACTATAGAATAGTGATAGTTAACCATGTAGTAAAATTATGCATAAAAGGTCATGAATGGTTATCATTCATGACCTTTTTTATCTTATATAAAAATTTTGAGGTATTATGGCAAAAGCAAAATCAGTATTCTTCTGTCAAAATTGTGGGGCTGAGTCATCTAAGTGGATGGGCCGTTGTCCACAGTGTGGCGAATGGAATACATTAGTTGAAGAGATTATTAAAGAAACTAAACATAGCCGCACACCTTCACGAGGTGTGGGAAACCAAACAACAAAACCAACTGCTTTACCGGATATTGAAATTTCCTCCATTGCGCGTGTATCTACAACCTTTGGTGAAATTGATCGTGTATTAGGTGGAGGTATAGTACCTGGTGCATTAATGCTATTAGGTGGCGATCCAGGCATCGGTAAATCTACATTATTACTACAGGTTTCCCAAAAGGTAGCCGATACTGTTGGTACAGTTCTTTATGCATCTGGTGAAGAGTCTCAGTTACAACTTAAACTTCGAGCAGAACGACTTCATATTAATAGTGAACGTTTACAAGTGATTGCCGATACAGATTTAGATCATATTTTAGAGCAAGCTGATGCAATGACGCCATCTTTACTTGTTATTGACTCTATACAAACCATGTATACCGGTGATATTGATGCTGCTCCAGGCAGTGTAAGCCAAGTGCGAGAATGTACATCTCGACTTCTTCGATTCTGTAAAGAACGCAATATTCCAACAGTAATCATTGGACACGTAACTAAGGAAGGCAATATTGCTGGCCCACGTATGTTAGAACATATGGTGGATGTGGTACTTTATTTTGAAGGTGAACGGTCTTACCAATTCCGTATTTTGCGCTCTATTAAGAATCGTTTTGGATCCACATCTGAAACCGGTATCTTTGCCATGGTTGAGGAAGGTCTACAAGAGCTTTCTAACCCGTCCGCTTCGTTGTTGGCAGAACGGTCGGATGAGGAAAGTGGTAGTGCCGTTATGATTTACCTTGAAGGGGTTCGTCCTATTCTTGTAGAGGTACAAAGCCTTGTTGTTACAACTGCTTTTGGCATGCCACGACGCACTGCCATAGGGTATGATTTAAATCGTTTAATTGTACTATTAGCAGTACTAGAAAAACGTTGTGGTTTCACATTAGGTAATAAGGACGTGTACGTTAACGTTATTGGTGGTCTCAAGGTGAACGAACCAGCTTGTGACTTGTCCATGGCTGTTGCCATTGTATCTAATTTAAAAAATCGCATCGTTCCTACGGATATGGTCATCTTAGGCGAGGTTGGCTTAACTGGTAATGTTCGTAGCATTCCACGTATTGAACAGCGTATTAATGAAGCTAAAAAATTAGGCTTTAAAAAGTTTATTATTCCTGAAGGCAATTATAAGCAGATTAAGGATAATGATAGTTCTATCAAGATTAGAGGCGTTAAATCTATTCAAGAAGCAATGCAACTGGTATTTTCTTAATTAGGAGGTGATTTGATGATTTATCGGATATTGCGCTATGTAATAGCCATTCTTGTGGGTACAGCAGCCTATGTTGGAATGGATAGCTTAGCACCTATTATCGACCCATATTTGGTCTCTCAATTCGAGTCCTTTGGGGATATGTCATTGACCATTGCACGTATTTCAGTATTAATTCTTGGTACTTTAATTGGCGTTATTATTGGTTATTTAATTTCTTCATTCATTTTAAAACAAGGTTTAGTGATTGCTAAACGATTAGAACGTATTCTCACTCATATTCCAAATCAAGAATTGATTGCAGGCACCATCGGTTTATTATTCGGTCTTATTATTGCAAATTTAATTGGTGTTGCATTCAATCAAGTACCTATTATAGGACCTTACATTCCTATTATTTTAAGTGCTATCTTTGGATATAGTGGCCTTAAAATCATGGCTCGCAAGGGCCCTGAAATGTACAATAATTATGTACAACAATGGGGCGGAGATAGTAATAAAAAGACTAGTCGTTTTAAAATGTTCTCCACTCATAAATCTGATAAAACGACGAGTACTCCAAAACTATTAGATACATCCGTTATTATTGATGGACGTATTAAGGAGCTATGTAATACAGGCTTCATTGAAGGACCTCTAATGGTACCGCTCTTTGTATTGAATGAGTTACAAATTATTTCTGATTCTGCTGATGCTACAAAACGCAATCGTGGTCGTCGTGGTCTCGATATTTTGAAAGAGATGCAAGATGCCAATAAGGTAGCTATTGAAGTAGTGGAAGATGATTACGATGATCTTACAGAAGTTGATTCTAAATTGATGCGCCTCGCTTTAGACAAGCAATGGAAGTTGATGACTAATGATTTCAACTTAAATAAGGTTGCTCGTGTACAAGGTATTGAAGTACTCAATCTTAATGAGCTCGCTAATGTACTTAAACCAGCCCTCATTGCAGGTGAATGGATTCGCGTGCAAATTATGAAAGAAGGTAAGGAAGTACATCAAGGTGTTGCGTATCTTGACGATGGTACAATGATTGTTGTGGAAGATGGTAAACCTTATGTGGGCCAAACTGTAGAGGTTATGGTTACATCCATATTACAAACGAGTGCAGGTCGCATGATCTTTGCTCGTGTAGATGGAGGACAAAATGGACAAGGTAATTAGTTGTATTGTTCTCGCCGCTGGTGCTGGGCGCCGCATGGGATATAAAGAAAATAAGATATTTATCCCTTTAGGCCGATTTTCAATCATTCAACGTACACTACAAAATGTAGCAAAGGTTGAAGGTTTGAATGAGATTATTCTTGTTGTAGCCGATGGTGAACAAGAATATATGACAAAACATATTCAAGAGTTGGATTTAACTGTTCCGGTTCACATCGTACTTGGTGGAAAAGAACGGCAAGATTCTGTAGCATGCGGTCTCAAGGCTGTATCAGAAGATACCAATATAGTTCTTGTTCATGATGGGGCGCGACCATTAGCTTCTACAGAAATGTTTAATAATGTTGCTGACGCGGCTAATACCTATGGTGCTGCTACGGTAGGTGTTCCAGCTACAGATACCATTAAACGAGTTGATATGGACCATAATGTTCTAGAAACATTACAGCGCAGTGAGCTATACCAAATTCAAACACCTCAAGGCTTTCAAAAAGAATTATTTGTAGAAGCTCATCAAGCGGCATATGAAACAAAATATCTTGGTACTGATGATGTATCACTAGTTGAGTATGTAGGAAAGCCTGTACATATAGTTGAAGGAGACTATTGTAATATAAAGGTAACAACACCGAATGATATTGCAGTAGCTAAACGATATTTAGGAATTGAGGATACACGTATGCGCGTTGGATTTGGTTATGATATTCATCAATTAAAAGCAGGTCGCCCTTGTATTCTTGGCGGTGTTCATATCGAATCTGAACTCGGTCCTGATGGTCATTCCGATGCGGATGTTCTCATTCATGCATTGATGGATGCCATGCTAGGTGCTGCAGGTTTACGAGATATTGGATATTATTTCCCGCCTGAAGATGACCAATATAAAGGGATTTCTAGTATGCTTTTACTAGAAAAGGTTAATTCCTTATTGAAAGAACGTGGGTTACAAGCCTATAATATAGATATTATGGTTATTTCAGAGACACCTAAATTGAAGCCGCACATCGATGCGATGAAGGCGAATTTACAATCTGTTTTGGAAATACCATTAGAACGTATTAGTATTAAAGCGACAACGAATGAAATGCTAGGTGCTATTGGGCGCCGTGAAGGCATTGCTGCACAAGCTGTCGTTTCTGTATATGAAGGAGAGGTATAATCATGAGTTCCATGAAAGTTCGTTTTGCTCCAAGCCCTACGGGTCCATTCCACATTGGTGGTGCTCGTTCTGCTTTGTTTAACTGGCTATTAGCACGTAAGGAAAAAGGCACATTTGTATTGCGCATTGAAGATACAGATCTGGCTCGTTCCACCCGTGAAAGTGAAGAGAATATCAAAGCTTCCTTACAATGGCTTGGCATGAACTGGGATGAAGGTATTGACGTAGGTGGCGATAATGGCCCTTACCGTCAAACAGAACGTCTTGATTTATATAAAGAAGTAACACAACGTTTGTTGGACGAAGGCAAAGCATATGAGTGCTATTGTACACCAGAAGAGTTAGATGCTGTTCGTCAAGAACAAATGGATCGTGGCGAAACACCTAAATATAACGGTCATTGCCAACACTTAGACGAAGAAACTAAGGCTAAATATATTGCAGAAGGTCGTAAACCAACAATTCGTTTACGCGTTCCTTTGAATAAAACATATGCTTTCGACGATATGGTACGTGGCCATGTATCCTTTGAATCCAACGGTGTAGGTGACTTCGTTATCGTTAAATCCGACGGTATTCCTGTATATAACTTTGCGGTAGTAATGGACGATCATATGATGGGCATTACTCACGTTATTCGTGCAGAGGAACATTTATCCAATACACCACGTCAAATGGCTATTTATGAAGCTTTAGGTTGGGAAGTACCTAAGTTTGGCCACATTTCCTTGATTCTTGGTAAAGATTACAAGAAAATGTCCAAACGTCATGGTGCTACTTCTGTTGAACAATACAAACAATTAGGCTACTTGCCAGAAGCACTTGTAAACTTCTTAGCGCTTCTAGGTTGGGCTCCAGAAGGGGAAGAAGAGTTCTTTACACAAGATGAATTGATTCAAGCCTTCTCCATGGACCGTGTAGCTAAGAACCCTGCCGTATTCGACATTGATAAATTGAATCATATTAACTTCCACTACATGAAAAACTTGAGCGATGAAGAGTTATTCCATCTTTGCTTGCCTCATTTAAAAGAGGTTGGTTTGGCTCCAGATAGTTTAAATCAAGCGGATATTGATTGGTTGACATTGTTATGCTCTACATTCCGCGATCATATTAGCTATGGAGCGCAAATTAAGGATCATGTAGGCATGTTCATGGGCGAAACAGTATTCCTTGAAGAAGGTCATGAAGAGGAATTGCGTGCTGTATTGAATGAAGAAACAGCACCAACAGTTCTTGGTGCATTCCGTAATGCATTGGCAGAACTTGATGAAATTACACCTGACGTTGTAAAAGCAACGATTAAAGCTGTTATGAAAGAAACTGCTTTGAAAGGTAAATTCGTATTCATGCCAATCCGCGTGGCTTTAACAGGTCAAATGCATGGTCCAGATTTGAATAATATTGTTACATTGCTTGGTAAAGAAAAATGCTTACATCGCTTAGACAATGTTAGCGCTTTAACAAAATAGTAATAGAGGCTAATTTAAAAGCTCTCATAGCTGAGGTTATGAGAGCTTTTTTATGTATATTGAGATTATTCTATAGAAATGCTATAATAGTCGGCGTCTTTTATTTTTATTTATTATGAAAGTGAGTGCTTTTATGAGTATTATTCGTTCTCTTAATCACTTATTCAATAGCTATCTTTCATGGATCGTGCTATTGATGGCAGTGTTAGCGTATTTATTACCAACTGTATTTTCTTGGATGACGCCGTACATTGCGTACATGCTTCAATTTGTTATGTTTGCCATGGGGTTAACATTAACGGCTCAAGTTTTCCTTGATGTATTTAAGCAACCAATGAAGGTTATTCTTGTATCTGTTATTCAATTCTTATGGATGCCATTGGCAGGTTTCTTGGTAGCCATTATTTTCAATTTCCCTCCGGAAATTGGTATCGGCTTCATCCTGTTAGGTGCATGTCCTGGTGGTACAGCTTCTAATGTTATGACATTCCTTGCTAATGGTAATGTTCCTTTATCTGTATCTGCAACGACTGTTTCTACATTATTGGCTCCAGTATTAACACCTTTATTCGTTGTACTCTATGCAGGTGCTACATCTTCCATTGAAATTCAATTTATGCCGATGTTTATTTCCATCGTAAAAATCGTATTGGTACCAATCATCTTAGGTATCGTATTGAATTACTTCATCGGTTCTAAGATTGAACCTATTAAAGATGTTTGTCCTACAATTGCGGCTATTGCAGTATTGCTTATTTTAGCAGCTGTAACTGCAGTAAACCAAAAACAAATTGCTGAAACTGGTTTCATTATCTTCGTAGCTTGCTTGGTACAAAATGTGAGTGGTTACGTAGTAACCTACTTCATTTGTAAGGCCCTTAGTATCGATATTTCTTCCCGTCGTGCCATGCAAATTGAAGTGGCAATGCAAAACTCTGCGTTATCCGTATCTTTAGCGCTTAAACACTTTACACCTCAAGCAGCAGTAGCGGGTGCAGTGTTCTCTATCATCCATAACTTTACAGGCTCTATCTTTGCAGGTATTTGCCGTAAACATGATGATCAAGAAAAATTAGAAAATGCTTAATAGGTAATACTTCGTCCTCATCTTTCAAATTATATAGTCGAAATACGCATGTATCATAGGCTAGCAGGATATGTTGAAAGGTGAGGATTTTCTTGTTCTCATTGACATTCTATAGGATAATTGATACAATATTTACATATCTGAATATAGATGATTACTAATAGCTAAGACTGAAAGAAGTACTCTACAACTAACTTTTTAGCGAGAACCGATGGTGGGAGGGTTCAAGGATAGGTAGACGAAATGCATTCACGAGCTGACACTCCGATTATAGGTAGGTTTGTCCGGTGACGCGCCGTTATGCGATGAGTGGGTACTATATTGGTGCCTAACAGAGTGGAACCGCGGACCATCGTCTCTGTATGAGATGAGGGGTCTTTTTTATTTTACGAACATGGAGGCATCGGTAACGATGAGAGAAATTACAGTTTATAATACTATGACGCGCCAAAAAGAGGTGTTTAATCCTGTAACACCAGGTGAGGCAAAGATGTACGTATGTGGTGTTACACCATATAACCATCCTCATATTGGCAATGCACGTCCATTCGTAACATGGGACGTAATTCGTCGCTACATGAAACATGTAGGCTATAAAGTAACATATGTACAAAACTTTACTGATGTAGATGATAAGATCATCAATACATCTAATGGTGAAGGTGTATCTTGGGATACTATTGCAAACCGTTATATCGATAGCTATTTTGAAGTAATGGATGCACTTGGTGTACAACGTGCTGATATTTATCCTCGTGTTTCTACACATATCGAAGACATTATCGCTATGATTTCTACATTGATTGAAAAAGGCTATGCTTATGAACTCGATGGCGATGTATATTATAGCGTTGATAAATTTGAACATTATGGTGAGTTATCTGGCCGTACATTAGATGATATGGAAGCAGGTGCTCGTATCGAAGTTGATGGCCGTAAGAAAAACCCTATGGATTTTGCATTATGGAAAGCAGCAAAACCAGGTGAACCATATTGGGAAAGCCCTTGGGGAAATGGTCGTCCAGGCTGGCATATTGAATGTTCTGCTATGAGCCAAAAATATTTAGGTACAGAATTTGACTTCCATGGTGGTGGTAGTGATTTGATCTTCCCTCATCATGAAAACGAAATTGCCCAATCTGAAGGTTGTTCTGGTCAACATCCATCTGTACGCTATTGGTTACACAATGGTTTCATTACCATTAATTCTGAAAAAATGTCTAAATCCTTGAATAACTTCTTCTTGGTAAAAGATATTTTGGAACAATATAGCCCAGACGCATTGCGCTACTTCTTGTTGAGCACACATTATCGTAGTCCATTAGATTTCTCTGATGAACGTTTAGAGGAAGCAAATAAATCCTTAGAACGTTTAAGCACTGCTATTGAAAATCTATTGTATCTTGAAAAATGTGAACCAGGTCCATGTGATGAAGCGCAACACTTATTAGAAAAAGCTAAAGAGTATGAAGAAGAATTCGAAGCAGCAATGAGCGATGACTTCAATACTGCGTTAGCTACATCTAGCATGTTCGGTCTTGCTAAAGAGATCAATATTTACTATCAAGCTGTAACAGGTCGTGAAGGTGTTGTTTGCCAAGAAGCTATTGCTGAAGTAAAACGTATCTTTAAGTTCATGACAGAAGTAATTGGTATTCTTGAAAAAGCATGGGAAGGCAACACAGGTGCTAACGCTGCTGAATATGAAGAATTAATGCAAGTTATCTTGTCTGTACGTCAAGCATGTCGCGATCAAAAACAATGGGCATTAGCTGATTGTATCCGCGATCGTTTGGCTGAAATCGGTATTACCATTGAGGATTCCCCTCAAGGTGCACGGTGGAAAAAACGTGAAGTTTAAACAATTTCAATTCTTAAAGAATGAAGCAATAAAAAAGTTGACGGCTCTTGAACAAGAGCCGCTTCGTTTGCGTAAACGAACTATAGAGGAGTGCCTCAGTGCAGATGCAGTTATGCTTGCCTATATTGGCGATGCAGTATATTCCATGTATGTTCGTGAGCGAGTAGTACAAATGAATATATCTAAGGTACAAGTGTTGCACACCATTGTTACTGAGTTTATTTGTGCTAAGTCACAAGCGAAGGTATTGCTTGAAATAGAGGATACTTTCACAGAACAAGAACAAGCTATTGCACGACGTGCTAGAAATAGTAATGTAAATGTGCCTAAAAGTAGTTCTGTTCAAGAGTATCGTAGTAGTACAGCTTTTGAAGCCGTACTTGGATTTCTTTATGAAACGCGTCAAGATGAGCGATTACAAGATGTTATGAAGCAAGCCTTTTCAATAACTCTACGAGGTATGTAGTATGGATAATTATATTGTTGGTCGCAATGCGGTAAAAGAGGCCCTTAAAAGTGGCCGTTCTATTCAACGCATTATGGTCAGTGAAGATAAGGTTAAAACTGGTCTAGCTGATATTGTTGGCCTTGCTAAATCTCAAGGCATTGAAGTGCGTCCAACACCTATTAAACAAATGAATAAATATGATTTAGAGGTACCCCACCAAGGTGTTATTGCCCTTGTTTCTGCTGTTCAATTTAAAGAACTAGGTGAAGTGCTACAAGAGACGAATCATAAGGTACCTTTGCTTATCCTAACAGATGGTGTTGAAGATCCACATAACATGGGCGCTATCATCCGTACTGCGGAATGTGTAGGGGCTACGGCCGTACTCATTCCTAAGCGTCATAATGCTCCTATTAATGCGACAGTGGCTAAAACATCAGCCGGTGCTATTGAACAAATTCCACTAGTACAGGTTGGAAATGTAGCTCAAACCATTAAACAACTCCAAAAACAAGGCTTTTGGGTTATGGGCGCTCATATGGAAGGGGATCGCACTTTATATGAGGCGGATATGACAATTCCTACTGTTATCGTCATTGGTAACGAAGGAAAGGGCATTAGCCGCGTTGTGAAAGACGCATGTGATTTCCTCGTTACCATTCCTATGTATGGAAATTTAAATTCTTTGAATGCATCTGTGGCTGCTGCTGTTCTTATGTATGAAGCTGTGCGTCAGCGCCAAGCGAAATAATTATGCTAAAAGATATTTTAATTGTAGATGGATATAATGTGATATTCGCCTGGACTCATCTAAAGAAACTCGCTCATGAATCATTAGAACATGCCCGTATGGAGCTTCGAGATAGATTGTTGAATTACGGAAAATTCAAGGGTTATGAAGTTATCCTTGTATTTGATGGTAAATATACAAAATCTGGCGGCTCTGTAGAGGCTATTACGAGTGGATTCCTCGAAGTGTATACTGAAGATGGGGAAACGGCGGATTCCTTTATTGAGCGAGAGGTGTTTTTGCGAAAAGGTAAATACACCAATGTATATGTTGTAACCTCTGATGGAGCTGAACAAAATCAAATTCTTGGATCTGGAGGCTTGCGCATTCCAGCTCGAGAATTACAAAATATGATTCGCATAGCTAAGGAAGAGGAACGACTACAATACGCTCATGAACATAGACGAGATCAATTTAGCTTGCGACGTAATGAAGTAGGAGGGTTATTATCTCCTGAAGTAGCTGAAAAGCTAGAGAAATTACGGCGTGGCCATTGATAGTTGAAAATCACATATAGTTCCAGTATAATGAATATATTGGTTTTTCTGCTCAATTGTAAGGAGGAGCATATGAACACAATTCATACACGCAAGCCCGATTACAATTTCAAAGAAATGACCGATGAGCAAGTTGTGGTCATAGCTCAAGAAGAGCAAAATGAGTTTGCAATCGATTATATTGTTAATAAATATAAAAACTTTGTTCGTGCAAAGGCGCGTTCTTACTTTTTAGTAGGCGCAGATCGTGAAGACATCATTCAAGAAGGGATGATTGGTCTTTATAAGGCTACGCGGGATTTTAAACATGATAAATTAGCGTCCTTTAGAGCTTTTGCGGAGCTTTGTATAACTAGACAGATTATTACGGCTATTAAGTCGGCGACTAGACAAAAACATGCGCCTTTAAATTCCTATGTATCTTTAAATAAGCCAGTTTATACAGAGGAATCAGAGCGTACATTGATCGAGATGCTATCTTCAGCAAAGGTTACCAATCCTGAGGACCTTATTATCAGCCAAGAGGAATTGGATGATATTGAGCGCAATATTGGTCATATTTTAAGTGAACTCGAGTGGGAGGTCTTGGAAGGATATCTAGACGGACGTTCTTACCAAGAAATGGCTGAGGTCACTGATCGCAGTGTCAAATCTATAGACAATGCGTTGCAAAGGGTTAAACGTAAATTAGAGAAGTATTTAGAACATCGGATTTTGGATTCTCCAAGAGCCACACAGGAAGGATGACAGTCGTGACAAATTTTTTAATGATTGTAGAAGTAATCGTATCTATTTTATTAATCGTAGTAGTTGTTGCACAGAATAGCAAAAACGCAGGCATGGGCGGTGCTGTATCTGGTGCGGCAGACTCTTCTTTTGGTGGTAAGCAACGCGGTTTAGACGCTTTCTTATCTAAATGTACGATTATATTGGGGATTATCTTTGCTGTGTTGAGCTTAGTGTTAGGGGCAATGATTAATCAATTCTAATGATGAAAGCCTGCTTTGCAGGCTTTTTCTTTTTATCAAATGAGGAGGTGAAAATTTGAAGAAGAAAGTATTAGACTTTTATAAATCTATACAACCACATGCATATCATATTGAAGATGCGGCCATGGATAACCATATCCGTGGTGGTAAAGATCTTGAGATGTTTATTCGTTCTGCAAAAATGCTTGCTCGAGAAGGGGTATTAACATCTTCGCGACCTGATGTATATCAATATGCAGAGCAACAACATGAAGAATATGAAGGTATTTATAAGGGCTATCGTAAGTCTTTTGGCTTTGTTATTATGCCTGAAGATGAAGATATATATGTAGCAGAACAAAATAAAGGTACTGCTATGCATAATGACAAGGTTCGCGTTCGCGTCATACCTTCTAATTATACAAAGCATAAACGAGAAGGCATTATCGTTGATGTTATTGAACGAGCTAATGAAACCATAGTGGGTACTTATGACCGACAACAACACTTTGGCTTTGTTATTCCTGATGATGAGCGAATAGGGACTGATATCTTTGTAGATTTAAAAAATACATTAGATGCTCGTAGTGGCGCAAAGGTATTAGTGAAAATTACTAAATGGCCTGAAGGCGATAAAAAGCCAGAAGGTATTATTACTGAAATTCTTGGTTATAAGGGCGATGTAGGTCTTGATATTAACTGCATCATGGCTAATCATAAGATTCCATTTAATTTCCCCGATGATGTTATCAAAGCGAGCAAGAAAATTGTTACCTTTATTCATGATGACCCTGCCCGTTGGAATCTTCGTGACTTACAAATGGTCACTATCGATGGGGAAGATGCAAAAGATTTAGACGATGCTGTGAGTGGCCGAAAATTACCAAATGGTAATTATGAGTTAGGTGTACATATTGCAGATGTGAGTCATTATGTAGTATCCGGACAGGCTATTGATAATGAGGCCTATAAACGCGGTACATCTGTGTATTTAGTAGATCGTGTAGTACCGATGTTACCTGAGGTCCTATCTAATGGCATTTGTAGTTTAAATGCTCATGAAGACCGTTATGCTATGACGTGTATGATGGAAATAGATAAAGATGGTAAGGTTGTAAATTATCGCATTCGTCCATCTATTATCCATGTAGGACGTCGTTGTAGCTATAAAGAGGTCTATAAAGCATTAGAGGAAAATATTATTCCTCATGACTTACAAGACTTTATGCCTATGCTGCATGATTTGGCAGAAATTTCTAAGATTTTGAATCGAATGCGTCGTCGTAGAGGTGCTTTAGATTTTGATTTTCCTGAATATAAAGTATTACTCGATCATGATGGTACACCGTTACGTATTGTAAAACGAGATCGTACCATGGCAGAACGACTTATCGAAGAATGTATGCTCATTGCCAATGAAACAGTGGCTACACACTTAAAGAATACGCATCGTACATCGGTATATCGTATTCACGAGAACCCAAGTGAAGAAAAGTTAGATTTATTCCAAAAGGTATTAAATTACTTGGGGCAAAATCTCGTTCTTAGTGCTGATGGTGTAACACCAAGAGATTTCCAAAAAATCTTAGATGTAGTAAAGGGTCAAGATATTGAGCAAGTAGCTCAAATTATGACCTTGCGTTCTATGCAACAAGCTAAATATAGTATTAATAATGTGGGACACTTTGGCTTAGCATCTGCATGTTATACGCATTTTACATCTCCTATTAGACGATATCCAGACTTAATGGTTCATCGCCTTTTAAAAGCTGATATGCATTGGAAAAATGGTTATTCTAAACGGGATGTAGAGGAAGCATTCTTAGCTGGAGCTGTTGAACATTCTTCTATACAGGAGCAAGTAGCTACTGAGGCTGAACGAGATACAGTAGATCTTAAAAAGACTCAATACATGGTTCCATTTGTAGGGGAAGTCTTTGAAGGAACTATTTCTAGCATTACATCCTTTGGTATGTTTGTAGAATTAGAAAACGGTATCGATGGCCTTGTGCATATGAGCATGATGAATGATGATTACTATTTCTTTGATGAAGAACATTTTGTGCTTGTAGGCAAAAGAACAGGTAAAACCTATCACTTAGGTGAAAAGGTAACTGTTACTTTAGTAAAAGCCGATGTAGAAAAGAAACAGATCGACTTTGTACTTGGTGAAGTCAATAACCTAATGGCTATACAAGAACAATTGCAAAATGGTTCTGACTATGCAAGTAGTCGCGATGGCTATGGTAGTCGTAAAGGTCGTAAATCTTCAGGAAAATCCAGTAAAAAATCTTCACGACGTGATAGTAATAAATCTAGTCATTCTAGGTACGATGCTTTCAGTAAAAAATCTAGTAAAGGCAAATCAAGTCGTAAGAAGTCTAATAAAATGACTAAGCGCAGTCAATCTAAGAAATCTAAAAGTAAACGTAAACGATAGAGGTACATATGGCAAAACAATCTAGTCCATCTCTTATTGCTGATAATCGTAAGGCCCGTCATGATTTTAATATTCATGAAACCTATGAAGCAGGCATTGCTTTGACAGGTACTGAAATTAAATCGATACGTCAAGGTAAACTGAACTTAAAGGATAGCTTTTGTCGCATTGATAAAGGCGAGCTTTTGTTGTATGGTGTTCATATCAGCCCATACGAACAGGGCAATCGTTTTAATCATGAACCTGAACGGACCCGTAAATTGTTGATGCATAAATCTGAAATCAATAAATTGCATGCTCAAGTTAAGGAGAAAGGATTCTCTTTAGTGCCGCTTAATTTCCATTTTAGCCATGGTTATGTAAAGGTTACCGTTGGCCTTGTAACTGGTAAAAAGTTATATGATAAGCGTCAAGATATGGCAGAACGCGATGCTAAGCGAGATATTGCAAAGCGTCTCAAAGAGCAACAAAAATATTAAGATAAAAAGATCGAGTCATTTGGCTCGGTCTTTTTTTGTGATATTTGTCAACTAATCTTGTATTTTTAGTTGATAAATATGTATATTGAAATTATAATGTAAACAAAGAGTTGTGTTTGTGGTTGACATTTTCTAAGTAGAGGAGAAACATCATGAATCAGAACATTCGGTACATTACAGAGGTTGCTATTTTAACGGCTATGATTACTGTATTAGGTGCTATTAAAATACCTAATGTCATTCCAGGTATAGAGTTTCAACTGTCAGCTCCATTGGCGGTAGCCATATGTGCCGTATTCGGATTTAAGAAATATATTATTAGCGGATGTCTATCTAGTTTAATCGGTTTAGCACTAGGTACACAAACTATTTTGAATGTTATGATTGCTATGCAATTTAGACTTATCGTAGGGCTAATTCTTTGGATGTGCCATAATCATATGATAGGTATTATGATTTCCGGACCGATTGCATCTGCATTAGCGCGATTGACCTTGTCTGTATATATCGGTAAGGCTGCATTACCTATGGTTGCCTTGGCAGTGCCTGGCATGATTTTTACAGTCATTATGGCTCCAGTATTTGTAAAAGTATTCCGTAAAATTCACAGCCATGCACATCAAAACAATATTATAAAAGGTAAGGTATCATAATGAATGAATTATATAGTGTACGCATGCGTGCTGCTCAAGGTGGTCCCCATGAAAAAGGGGGCCACCATATTTCTGGGGCAGAGCGTATCGTAAAATTAGAAGAAGTAGGGGCTATAGCTCAATCGTTAGCTGATCGCGCACTGCATCACAGTAAAGGAACAGCTGATTTTATCAATATTACTGTAGATTTAATCCCACCGGAGAAGATTACATATATTGATTGTCTAAAGGTAGAGGAACATAAAACTAGTAGCATTTCTGAATCCCATCAATTGGCGACTGAGCTTTTACAAGGTCCTAATATTAGTAAGGCAGCTGTTCTTAAAGCTATATTTTTGTTAAAAAGTTTAGATAAATCTATGCGCGGCGCTATGTTAGTGGATGCCATTACTGGCGAGCGCTTAGATACAGGTGACCGCGGAGTACGTGTTAGTCATATGGACTCCTTTGACTCTCATGCATTAGGTGATAATGAACATATGAGAGAGGCTTTAGTATTAGCTTCAAAGGTTCAATCAGCAGATGGTATTGTTGGCGAATTATGTTGGTCTGATGATCCAGACTATACAGTAGGTTATGTTGCTTGTAATGGTGTATACCATCGAATTCCTAATATGAAAGAATTGGGCTCAAATATAGGGGGCCGTGTTTTCTTTGTACGGTCTGATATAGATAGTAAAAGTGTAATTGAGTATTTGGAGCGTGCTCCAGTACTTGTTCAACGGAGATAGAATGTATAAATTTTTTAAAGAACAATTGGACTCTAAGATAGAGAACCATAATTTACGAACCTTAAGAGAATACTGTCCTATTGATGCAGTGCGAGTAAAACGAGATGATAAAGAATATTTAATGATGGCTTCAAATAATTATTTGGGCTTAACTTTTGAACCTCGTGTAATAGAAGGGGCTCTAAAAGGGGCTCAACAATATGGAACAGGATCTGGTGGATCGCGCCTTGTATCTGGTACGTTTCCATTATTTACAGAGCTTGAAAGGTCATTAGCTAAATTTAAGAATACTGAAAAAGCCCTTGTATTTAATACTGGTTATATGGCCAATGTAGGAACTATTTCTGCCGTAGCAGATAAGAATACTATTATTTTTAGTGATGCTCTTAATCATGCTAGTATTATTGATGGCTGTAGATTAAGTCGAGGTACTGTAAAAACATATAGCCACTGTGATATAGACGAATTAAAGTATCTGTTAAAACAGGTGGATCGAAATACTCGAAAGCTTATAGTTACAGATGGCGTATTTAGTATGGATGGGGATATTGCACCATTAGATAAGCTATATGAACTGAGCCGTGAATATAATGCACTGCTCATGGTAGATGATGCCCATGCAACTGGAACTATTGGTAATGGTCATGGTACAGCGGCCTATTTTGGACTTGAAAAAGAAGTAGACATACAACTTGGTACATTGAGTAAATCTTTAGGCTCTGTTGGTGGCTATGTCGCTGCCAATAGCACTATCATAGATTATCTCGTTAATACGAGCCGCAGTTTTATATTCTCTACCGCATTATCTCCTGCTGATATAGGGGCTGCCTTAGCTGCACTACATGTTCTTGAATCAGATGTATCCGTTTTACAGCGTTTACATGAAAATGTAAATTATATGGCAGACCAATTGATTTCCATGGGAATTAATGCTACCAATGAAACACCGATTTTTCCGATTCTTATAGGTAGTAATGAAGATACATTAGCAGTGTCTCAATATCTTTATGAGTCTGGAATTATTGGGACTGCTATTCGACCACCTACAGTTCCTATTGGTGAAAGTAGAATTCGACTCACTGTTACGGCTGCGCATAATAAAGAACAAATAGATTATGTGTGCCAATCACTGCAAAATGCTATGAAACAATTGGACTTATGATGGTACATAATATATCTAATAAAGAGAGAATTAAAAGAATCCGAAATTTGACTGGTTACGTAGACTATATTAGATAAGTGGAGTAGTCTAACAATAGTGGATATATCTGAGTTGTAAAGGGTTCATATAATTGACAGTAATATTAAATAGGCTTATAATTATGAGACCGACGCACGGGGATGTAAAGGTTTCGACAGGGGTGCGTGTGGTATAGATAGCGAGTCGGCGTTCCATGAGGCCGTTAAACGGTGGGAAAATATTTAAACGCAGAAGAAAATTTTGCATTAGCTGCATAAGCTACGTCCCTCATACTTGTGCCTACCAAGTGTGAATGGACGTCAAACCGTAGGCTGGCTTAATTCAGTTGTTCATATGAATTAGGCGAGACAATATGAACTGGGGTTGTGTAGCTTGTCTGTGAGCGGTAGCAACCTGAGATCTAAATCATAGACTGTGCTCGGAGAAGTCTATATGGCAACACTTCTGGACAGGGGTTCGACTCCCCTCATCTCCACCAAATAATAAGCATACTTTTATCAAAATAGTCTATGCTTACAAATAAATATGTAACTTTTCGGCTATAATAGATATAGAGTAGTCGATTTAGTGGTTTTAAAAACTACCTAGGTGGATTCTTAGGTAGTTTTTTTATATATAAGATTAAATATAATATTAATTTATATAGCGAATTGCAAAGGTGATAAGTCATGGAGATTTTACTCGCGTCCTATTTGGCAGGAACAAAAAGTATAACCAAAAAGTATCTTTCAAAAATGGTTTCTAATAAAATAATTTTTATTCCTACGGCTGGAAATGTCGAGCCCTATACAGGATTTATTGATGAAGGAATTGAGATGTTAAAATCTTTAGGGTATGAATTAGAAATTATTGATATTTCTAAATTTGATGAAGATTAT
Organism: Veillonella sp.; assembly: GCF_018381775.1. Lineage (GTDB taxonomy): Bacteria > Bacillota > Negativicutes > Veillonellales > Veillonellaceae > Veillonella. The sequence continues at coordinate 22,191 of NZ_JAGZRH010000008.1, forward strand.
TTAAAGGATAGGTTTTTAAAGACAGAATGCATTTGTATATCTGGTGGGAATACTTTTTATTTACTACAAGAGTTAAAAAAGAAAAATCTAGTAGACGTACTTTTCAAGAGAATCAAAGAAGGCTTATTGTATATTGGAGAGTCTGCTGGAGCGATTATTATGTCTGAAAATATTGAATATAATCAGATAATGGATGATAAAAGTATAGCCTCTGAATTAGATGATTATGCAGGGTTAAATGTATTTGATCATTATGTTCTGCCGCATATAGGAGAGTATCCATTTGAAGAAACTGCTCAGAAAACATTAGATACTTATCAAGATAAGATAGCATTAGTGCCGATAAACAATAATGAAGCAATTTTAGTGAATGATAGTGGTTATAATATATATAATGAAAGTTGTTAAATCAAACTTGTGATTTATATTTTTACAATTCTAAAAACTATCTGTGTTCACATTAAATAATAAATGTCAATAATTTTTATCGCTTTGATTGCACAATGAATATGAATTTATATAGATTTTATCTATGTTTTATAAAGGTAGAGGGGTATCGAAAAAATTGACTTTGTCTATAGAATCCTGTAAAATATATATAGATATTTATGTAATTATGACACATAGATGATTAGTTTCGTGTAAAGGAGTACAGATAATGAAGTTCCGTTATTCCCGTATGTTAGCGGCTCTCGTTGTATCCGCTGTAATTGTTGCTGGTTGTGGCAGTAATCAACAGCAAGCAGGCGACGTGAGTGTCAATGCATACAAAATTACTGCAAGTGATGCACAGGTAAATCAAACCTATGCTGGTACTGTAGTTGCAGAAAACTCTGTAGCTGTACATGCTCGTGTGACTGGTTATGTGGTGGAAAAATTTGTTAAAGGCGGGGAGCAAGTTGTAGCTGGACAGCCATTATATCGCATCGACTCTCGTCAATACGAAGCTGCTCTTGCCAATGCTGAAGCACAAGCTGCTCAAGCTAATGCAAACTATAAAAATGCTGAAGTAGACCTCAATCGTTATGAAACATTGGCTCAACAAGATGCTATTGCGCAACAACGTGTAGATACACAACGCAGCACTGTAGAACAAGCTAAGGCAGCTTATGAAGCATACCAAGCATCCGTAAAAATTGCTCAAGATAACTATGGCGATACAATGGTATATGCACCATATTCTGGTACATTACGTATGGATGATATCGATATGGGTACATTTGTACAAGCAGGTTCTACAACATTAGTAACCATTGATTCTATCGATCCTATCTTTGTTGAATTTAGTATGACAGAGCAAGAATATCTTGACTTCATGAAAAATCCAACTGGCGATGATTCCAATAGTCCAAATATTCAATTAAAACTTGCTGATGGCGAAACGTATAATCAACCTGGTTCTATTGTTCAAGCAGCAAAAAGTCTTGATCAATCAACAGGTAAGCTTGTGTTGAAAGCATCTTTCCCAAATCCTGATCATTTATTGTTGCCAAATATGTATGCAACAGTTATTTCTCCAGGCGAAAAACTTAAAAATGCTATCCTTGTACCAAGTCGTGCGATTCTTCAAATTATGGATAAAAACTTCGTCTATGTTGTGAATGCTGATGGTGTTGTAGAGCAAAAAACTGTTGAAATTGGTGGCACTACTGGTGGTGAAACTATCATTAAATCTGGTTTAGCAGCAGGCGATACAATTATCGTAGATGGCTTAACTAAGGTTAAGAATGGTGTGAAAGTAAATGCTAAATTACTTTCAAAAGATCAGTTGAAAGCTACAAAATAGAAGGGGGCTAGATCGTGTCGAAATTCTTTATTAATCGACCTATCTTTGCCATTGTAATAGCCATTGTTATTACCTTGGTAGGTCTCATTTCCATGATGAACCTCCCGGTAGCTCGATATCCACAAATTTCTCCACCTACAGTTCGTGTAAACACTGCCTATACTGGTGCAACGGCTCAAGTTGTTAATGATACGGTAGCCAGTGTTATTGAAACACAAATCGTAGGCGTACAAGATATGGACTATATGACATCTAGTAGCTCAAGTAATGGTAGCTACTCTTTGACTGTTCAGTTCAATCAAGGCACAGATGCCGATATGGATACGGTTAATACTCAAAACCGTGTTCAAGCAGCACTTGCACAATTGCCTGCAGAGGTACAAGCAGTTGGTGTTACAACTACTAAATCATCTGGTGATATGGCAATGGTATTCTCCTTGAGCTCACCTGATGGTACTTATGATTCTACATTCTTAAAGAACTATGCTACCAACTATATGATGGATGCTATTAAAGCCATTAAGGGTGTTGGTTCTGTACAAGAGTTCGGTTCCGACTATGCTATGCGCATTTGGTTAGATCCTGCAAAAATGCAAAACCTCGGTGTTACTATTTCTGAAGTGACTGCAGCTATTAAGGGGCAAAACTTACAGGCTGCGGCAGGTACGGTAGGCCAAAATCCTACTAATGGGGAACAAGCATTCCAATATCCTATTAAAGTTGATGGTCGTCTTGTGACACCTGAACAATTTGGTAATATTGTTATTAAAAGTTCTAATGGTAAAGTATTGCATCTTAAAGATGTTGCTCGCATTCAAATTGGTGCTAAAGGATATGACTTTATTGCTAAGTCCGCTCATAAAGAGGTAGCAGGCTTTGCTATTTCCTTACAAAATGATGCCAATGCATTAGAAACTATTGCAAATGTTAAGAAGGTACTAGATGAACAATCTAAATCCTTCCCACCAGATATGCAATATAACGTGGTTGTAGATAATACTAAATTCGTAAGTGCATCTATCAATGAGGTAGAGCATACCTTTGTAGAAGCATTGTTACTCGTTCTTATCGTAGTATATGTGTTCCTACAATCGTGGAGATCTACGATTATTCCTATGATTGCAGTTCCTGTATCCTTATTAGGTACATTTGGTGCTTTCGTATTACTTGATTTCTCCATCAATACGTTGACATTATTTGCCATGGTATTGGCCATCGGCCTCGTTGTTGACGATGCTATCGTTGTAGTAGAGGCTGTAGAATATGAATTAAAATATAATGGCTTACCTCCGAAAGAGGCGGCTATTAAAGCGATGGAAAATGTACAAGGTCCTGTAATTGGTATCGCTTTCGTATTGGTTGCAGTATTCGTACCAGTTGCATTCATGGGTGGTATGACAGGTATCTTATATAAACAATTTGCATTAACAATTGCTGTGTCTGTTGTTATCTCTGCAATTATCGCTCTTGTGTTAACACCAGCGTTATGTGCTACGATGTTAAAACCGCATACGCCTAAAGAGCGTGAAGATTGGGTACATCGTCAGTTAAACAAATTCAATGCGGCTTTAGAACGTTTTAGCAATTGGTATGGTATCCAATTGGCTCGTTTAAGCCATCGTTTGAGCTTAACTGTTATTGCATTGTTAATCTTTGCAGGTGGTACTGGTTTAGTATTTCACTTCTTACCAACATCCTTTGTACCTGCAGAGGATAGCGGTTATTATATGATTGCTGTTAATGAGCCGCCAGGGGCTACATCTGAGCGTACGATGGCAACACTTGAGAAAATTGCTTCCTTCTTAGAAGGTAAAAATGATCCTGAAAAACCTAAGGATGAACAATTGTTCCAAGAAGTATTTACTGTAGCTGGCTTTGACCTCTTAGGTGGCGGTCAAAAATCAAGTGCTGGTGTAATCTTTGCCACAATGTCCGATTGGAAGTATCGTACAACACAAGCTACATCTATTAATGCAATGATTGGTCAAACCTTTGGCTTTGCAGCTCAAGGTGTACCAGAAGCAACTGTAGTTGCTTTGAATCCACCATCTATCCCAGGCCTTGGTACTACTGGTGGCTTTAGTATGTACCTCATTAACAAAGCTGGTGACAGCCCACAAGTTATGGCTGAACGTGCCAATGAGTTTATTGCAGAAGCTCGTAAGAGTCCAGCTATTCAATCCATTTACACTACATTTGATACATCTACACCATCCTTACAATTTGATGTGAACCGTGAAAAAGCGGCTCAAGATGGTGTGGCATTAGCTGATATTTTCACTACATTACAAGGTTTCTACGGTAGTATTCAAGTCAATGACTTTACTACATACGGTAAAAACTACAAAGTAGTAGTTCAAGCTGAAGACGCTTATCGTCAAAATGCGGATCAGCTTAATATGTTAGCTGTTCGTAATAGCAAGGGCCTTATGGTTCCAGTTTCTAACTATATTACGAAGGAACAAACAGGTACACCATCTAGTATTACTCGTTTTGATAATGCGATGGCTGTACAAATCGGCGGTTCCCAAGCACGTGGTTACTCCTCCGGTGATGCTATTAACGCATTAAAAGAGGCAGCAGCTAAAACATTGCCTGCTGGTTATACCTATGACTGGGCTGGTCAATCTCGTGAAGAGTTGAAAGCTGGTTCTCAAACTATGATGATTCTTGGTTTAGGCCTAGTCTTTGTATTCTTAATCTTGGCTGCCTTATATGAATCTTGGAAGGTTCCATTTGCTGTATTGTTCTCCGTACCATCTGGTATGATTGGTGCTTCTTTAGTGCCATTCTTGTTGAACTTTACTGGTAGATATTCCTTAGCTAATGATATTTACATGCAGATTGGTCTCTTAACACTTGTTGGTTTGGCCGCAAAAAATGCGATTTTGATCATCGAGTATGCTAAGATTCGTGTTGACGAACGTGGTATGAACGTCGTTGATGCCGCTATCGAGGCTGCAAAAATTCGTTTGCGTCCAATCTTGATGACATCCTTTGCGTTTATCCTTGGTGTATTGCCATTGGCAGTATCTACTGGTGCTGGTTCTGGTGCTCGTACATCCATGGGTATTACTGTAGTAGCAGGGATGACAACAGCAACATTGTTTGGTATCTTTATCATTCCAATGCTGTTCATCATCATTGAAAAACTTGGACCTGGTTTGTTTACAAACCGCAAAAAAAATCACGACTAATCATTTACATTAGATAATTTTGTAGAATGACAAAAACACGTCACTACTTAGTAGTGGCGTGTTTTTTTATATAATTTATGATATAATAATATAGTTAAAAATCGGATTGACGTAAGTCGATATTAAGTGTGAAATTTATATAAAAGAGGTATATTATGAGTGATGTAAAAACATATGTAGCAGGTCATAAAAGCCCTGATACAGATTCTATTTGTTCTGCTATTTCCTTTGCTAATTTCTTAACACAAATGGGCACACCAGCTACTCCAGTATGTGCAGGTGAAGCAAACAAAGAAACAACATACATTTTGAACCATTTTGGTTTTGAACATCCACAAATCGTTAAAAACTGGGAAGAGTTTGCTCCAGAAGGTGGCAACTTATACCTAACTGACCACAATGAATCTAAGCAAATCATTGATGGTTATAAATCCATGAATATGTGTGGTGTTGTGGATCATCACCGCATTGGTGATTTTGAAACTGATGGTCCTGTATTCATGCGCTTAGAACCAGTAGGTTGCTCCAATACAATCATCACTAAATTGTATATGGAAAATAATCAAGAAATCCCTAAAGGTATTGCAGGATTGATGTTATCTGCTATCATTTCTGATACTGTTTTATTCCGTTCTCCAACATGTACTGAAACAGATAAAGATATGGCTCACAAATTGGCTGAAATCGCTGGTGTAGATATCGAGTCCTATGGCCTTGATATGTTAAAAGCTGGCGCAGATATTTCTGATTTGACTAATGATGATATCGTTCGTACAGATATGAAAGAATTCTCCGAAGCAGGTAAAACAATTTCTATCGGTCAAATTTCTGTTATGGATACAACAGATGTATTGGCTAAACAAGCTGAACTTGTAGCTGCATTAGAAGCTCTTCGGAGCGCTAATAACTATGATGCATCTTACATCATGGTTACAAATATTCTTGATGAAAGCACTACGTTGTTATTCAGTGGTGATGTGGAAGCAGTAGTAACAAAAGCATTTGAAAAAGAAGTTAAAGACAATGGCGTATTCTTGCCAAATACTATGTCTCGTAAAAAACAAATCGTACCACCAATTCTTGGTGCTATGAAATAGTATAGTAGTATACAAAGGGAAAAGAACGTTGCTTGCAACGTTCTTCTTCTCTATTTATATGATTATCAAATTATAGTATATGTAAGGGCGATAGGGGTGTTCCGATGAATTCATTACTAACAGGTTTAAATAAAGAGCAACAACAAGCCGTTCAACATACGGAAGGCCCTTTATTGATTTTAGCTGGTGCTGGATCTGGTAAAACAAAGGTGTTAACCGTTCGTATTGCACATTTATTGGCTCAAGGTGTTAATCCTTATGAAATTTTAGCCATTACTTTTACCAATAAAGCGGCTAAGGAGATGAAAAGCCGTGTAGAAGGTTTAGTAGGTGATGTAGCCAATCGTATTTGGCTCAGCACTTTTCATAGCTTCTGTGCGAAATTCTTGCGTTTTGAATTAGATAACTTCTTAGGTTATAACAGTAATTTTACAATCTACGATACATCTGACTCGCAAGCTGTTATTAAGGCAGCATTGAAAGCACTAAACTTGGATGATAAATACTATCCTGTTGGTGCTATGATAGCAGCTATTTCAGATGCAAAGAATAAATTGCTCTTCGCTTCTGATTTTAGAAAGCAGGCAAGAGACTTTTACCAACAAAAGGTTGCTGATGTATACGAGTATTATGAACGGGAATTGCGTAAGAATAATGCTCTAGATTTTGATGATCTTTTATTGGTAGCCGTTAAATTATTGCAGTCTAATGAGGCTGTATTAGATAAATATAGCAAGCGTTTTCGTTATGTTATGATCGACGAATATCAAGATACGAACCATGCGCAATATTTATTGGCTAAACTATTGGCTTCATATTGGAAGAATATCGCCGTAGTAGGTGATGCTGACCAAAGTATTTACGCATGGCGTGGCGCAGATATTCAAAATATCTTGGACTTTGAAAAGGATTATCCAAACTGCACATCTATCAAGTTGGAACAAAATTACCGTTCTACAAAGATTATTCTTGATGCAGCCAATGCAGTAATTGAAAATAACGAAGGTCGGCCTAAGAAAAATTTATGGACAGATAAGACAGAAGGGGCTAAAATTCAACATTTTACGGCTCAGTCTGAACATGAAGAAGCTGCTTTCATCGGCGATACCATCGCTAAAAAGCACGATATTCATGGTGTACCTTATGGTGATATGGCTATTTTGTACCGTACAAATGCTCAATCTCGTGTACTTGAAGAAGCACTGATTAAGAGAGCATTGCCTTATACAATGGTAGGGGGCACAAAGTTCTACGATCGCAAAGAAATTAAGGACGTTTTGGCATATCTACGTGTGTTATATAATCCTTTCGATGATTTAAGTTTATTGCGCATCATCAATGTACCTAAGCGTAGTATTGGTGCTACTACAGTGGCAAAACTACAAGATTATGCTCGTGCAAATGGCACGTCCTTGTTTATGACATTAACACAGTTGCATCTAGTAGATACGATTAAAGGTAAGACAAAGGAAAAGTTAGAAGAATTTGGTATCCTTATCTTTACTCTTGTAGCTGAAATGGAAGATAAAACTGTGCTTGATATCTTAGAATCTATTCTCGATAGAACCGGTTACTTAGCACAATTAGAAGAAAGTACAGATCCACAAGATCAGGCTCGCGCTGAGAATATCGGTGAACTTTTATCTGTAGCTAAAGACTTCCAAGATACAAATCCAACTGGTACAGTGGAAGACTTCTTGGAACAAGTAGCACTCGTAAATGATGTTGATTCTTTCGAGCAAGAAGAGTCTAAAGTTACATTGATGACATTACATGCTGCGAAAGGTTTGGAATTCCCTATTGTATTCTTAGGTGGCTTGGAGGAAGGTTTATTCCCTCATAGTCGCACCTTGATGAACCCTGAGGAAATTGAAGAGGAACGCCGCCTTGCTTATGTAGGTATTACTCGTGCTGAAAAGGAATTATATATTTCTAATGCCACTACGCGTACCGTATTTGGACGCACTAGCAGCTATTTACCATCTCGTTTTATCGATGAAATTCCAGAAGAGTTGGTAGATGGTTTGCGTGCTAAGCGTAAAGTACCTGATGATATTAAGCGTCATGTGCCGCAACATATGAGTGTTACAAGTCGACCAGTTACGAAGCCTATCGTTCGCAATGAAGTAATTGCCGATTGGAAGGTTGGCGATACTGCTATTCATAGTAAGTGGGGCAATGGTAAGGTTATCAATGTTGCTGGTGAAGGGGCTGGTATGAAATTAACTATTGAATTCCCAACCCAAGGTGTACGTGTGGTTATGGCTAAATTTGCACCTGTTAAAAAGGGATAAAACTTGTGTATCGCAGTTAACCTCTTTACCTTGTTTGTATGGAATAGTATAGAGTGTTACTGCACAGTAAAAGGGATATAATATGAATCCGAAAGATAGAATTAAAGAGTTGCAACAAGAGCTTACTCATGCACAGTATTTATACTACGTAAAAGATGCTCCTACGATGAGTGACTTTGAATATGATAAAAAATATCGTGAGCTTGTGGATTTAGAAACAGCTCATCCTGAATATATTGTGCCATCTTCTCCAACACAACGTGTAGGCATGAAGGTGGAAGGCTCCTTTGAAAAGGTCGTTCATGGACGCCCTATGTTGAGTCTTTCCAATGTATTCAATGCTGATGAAGTTCGAGCATTTGCTAGTCGCGTAGAAAAGGAATTAGGACATAAGCCATCTGCGTATGTAGTAGAGTTAAAAATTGATGGATTGGCGGTCAATTTGCATTATGAAAATGGCATGTTTGTACGTGCCGTAACGCGAGGTGATGGTCGTGTTGGTGAGGATGTAACTGCCAATGTACGTACTATTAAATCCATTCCTTTATACCTAGAGAATGCGCCAGAATTTATCGAGGTTCGCGGTGAAGCGTATATGCCTCATAGTGAATTTAAACGTATAAATGAAGAACGTGATGAAGAGGGCTTGCCTACCTTTGTAAATCCTCGTAATGCAGCAGCTGGCTCCTTGCGTCAACAAGATCCTGCTATTACAGCAAGTCGTAATTTAGCGTTCTTTGCCTATGCAATCGGTTCTGAAGTGGGGGCTAATATTCATAGCCAAGAGGAATTACTTAAAAGCTTAGAAAACTTTAAGTTCTCTGTAAATCCTCACTATCGCGTGTGTCAAACCATTGATGAAGTTATTGAAACTATAAATTATTGGGATGAAAAACGTCATGACTTGCCATACGATACGGACGGTATGGTAATTAAGGTTAATAGTTTCGATGACCAAGAGGTACTTGGCAGTACTGCGAAGGATCCTAAGTGGGCCACAGCTTACAAATATCCGCCAGAAGAGGTAGAGACTATTCTTAAGGATATTACTATCAATGTGGGGCGTACGGGGGTTCTTACTCCAACTGGTGAATTGGAATCTGTATTCGTATCTGGTACAAATGTGAGTCGTGTAACATTACACAATCAAGACTTTATCAATGAAAAGGACATCCGTATTGGTGACCATGTCATCATTCACAAGGCCGCAGAAATCATTCCAGAAGTTATTCGCGTAGTTCCAGAAAAACGTACTGGTTCTGAAGTGCCTTTCACCATTCCTAATACATGTCCTGTATGCGAATCTCCTGCAGTCCGACGTGAAGGGGAAGCCGCTGTACGTTGTACGAATAAACATTGTCCTGCTATTGAGAAAGAGCAAATCATTCACTTTGCCTCTCGCGATGCTATGAATATCGATGGTCTCGGACCTAGCATTGTAGAAAACCTAATTAATAACAAATTAATCACCAATGTTGTTGATTTATATCATTTAACGGTGGACCAACTAGTTACAATGGACCGAATGGGTAAGAAATCTGCTGAGAATTTGGTAAAAGCTATCGGAGATTCTAAAGCTCGCGGATTAGACCGTGTACTATATGGTCTTGGTATTCGACTAATTGGATCTAAAGCAGCCGGAACAATTGCAAGTGTTGTGAAATCTATGGAACGATTCATGACTATTACTAAGGAAGAACTCGTTGCAGTAGAAGAGATTGGTCCTACAATGGCGGATAGTATTGTTGAATATCGTCAAGATCCTGCTCATGTAGAAATCATTGAAGGTTTAACAGCGGCAGGACTTAAGATGACTGTAGATGTTGTTGAAGCAGCAGGCAACCAAATGGAAGGCGAAATCGTCGTTCTCACAGGTAAGCTTGAAATTATGGGCCGCAGTGAAGCGGGTAAGATTCTTGAAGCTCATGGGGCTAAGGTGACAGGTTCCGTATCTAAGAAAACAACCCTTGTTATTGCTGGCGAAGACAGTGGTAGTAAGCTTACTAAAGCAAATGAATTGGGTATTCGCGTTATGAATGAAGAAGAATTCGTAGAACTACTTAAGGACCTTGGAGAAATCCAATAGACATACATTCTACAATATTTTGAAAATATATATTATTTGCTTTATAATAAATAATTATGAAAGGATGTGTCTCGATGAAAATCAGCCAAGAGGAAATTAAAAAAATCGCCTTACTTTCACGCTTGGAAGTTAAGGAAGAACATATGGCACATGTAGAAAAAGAGTTGTCCGACATCTTGACTTATGTTGCTGAACTAGATGCATTAGAACTTAATGATGTAGAACCAATGGCTCATGCAGTACCATTGAACAATGTATTTAGAGAGGATGAAACTAAACCATCCTTAGATCATGATTTAGCTTTGTCCAATGCTCCAGAAGCAGAGGATGGGTACTTTAAAGTACCTCGCGTTGTACAAGAATAGGAGGTTTCGCTGTGGCAACAATTCATGAATTACACAAGAAACTAGTGAATAAAGAAATCAGCGCTGTTGAATTGACGAATGCTGTTATTGCTCATAAAGCGAAAGTGGAACCGACTGTACATGCGTACTTATCCGATTCTCATGATCGTGCTTTGGCTACAGCTAAGCTTGTAGATGAAGCAATTGCTAAAGGTGAAGCTATTTCCCCATTGGCAGGTATTCCTGGTGCCATTAAAGATAATATTTGTATTAAAGATGAACCTGCAACATGTGCATCTAAAATGTTGGAAAACTTTGTGCCTCCATACAATGCATCTGTTATTGAACGTTTACAAGACAATCATTATATTAGTCTTGGTAAACTTAACATGGACGAATTTGCTATGGGTGGTTCTACAGAGAACTCTGCATTAGCAAAAACAACTAATCCTTGGAATATTGACTGTGTACCAGGCGGTTCTTCTGGTGGTAGTGCAGCTGCTGTATCTAGTGGCTCTGCAATCTGGGCTCTTGGCTCTGATACAGGTGGGTCTATTCGTCAACCAGCATCCTTCTGTGGTGTTGTAGGTTTTAAGCCAACTTACGGTAATGTATCTCGTTATGGTTTAATTGCTTTCGCATCTTCTTTGGATCAAATTGGCCCTGTTACTCGAGATGTAACTGATGCTGCTTTAGTATTAAATGCTATTTCTGGCCACGATGCTAAAGATTCCACATCCATTCCAGGTGCTCGTGTAGATTACACTACTGCCCTTGTAAATGATGTAAAAAATCTAAAAATTGGTGTACCAAAAGAATTCTTTGGTGATGGTCTTAATAGCGAAGTTCGAAAAGCTATGGAAGAGGCTATCGAAACATATAAAAAATTAGGTGCTGAAATCGTTGAGGTTTCCTTGCCTAATTCTAAATATGCGTTGTCTGCATATTACATCATCGCATTGGCAGAAGCTAGCTCTAACTTAGCTCGTTATGACGGTGTAAGCTATGGTATGCGGGTACCTGCAGATAACTTAGTAGATATGTCTACTAAAACTCGTACAGAAGGCTTTGGTCCTGAAGTGCAACGCCGTATCTTGTTAGGTACCTATGTATTGAGTGCTGGTTACTATGATGCTTATTATTTGAAAGCATTGAAAGTACGTCGCCTCATTAAAAACGAATTTGACGAAGCATTCTCCAAGGTGGATTTGATTTTAACACCAACTGCACCTAATACATCCTACAAATTTGGTGAAAAAGCAAATGATCCATTGGCAATGTACTTAGAAGATATCTGTACAGTACCAGCAAATCTTGCAGGTATTCCAGGTATTAGCATCCCAGCAGGTATGAGTAGCAGTAATTTACCAATTGGCTTACAATTACTTGGCCCTGCTATGGGTGAAGAAACATTATTACGTGCTGCTTTCACATTTGAACAAGCACGTCCGGACTGTCAATTAGTAGCACCAACTGGGGAGGTTTCTCTATGAGTAGTAAATACGAAACAGTCGTTGGTTTAGAGGTTCATACAGAGCTTAAGACTAAGTCTAAAATCTTCTGTGGTTGTACCACTGAATTCGGCGGCGATCAAAATACACATGTATGCCCAGTATGCCTTGGCTTGCCTGGTGCTATGCCTGTGTTAAATAAACAAGTAGTAGAATTTGCTATCAAAGTTGGTTTAGCATTGAACTGTGAAATTCTAAACTTTAATAAATTTGACCGCAAAAATTACTACTATCCTGATTTGCCTAAAAACTATCAAACATCTCAATATGATTTGCCAATTTGCTTAAATGGTCATTTGGATATTGAAGTAAATGGTGAAACTAAACGCATTGGTATTACGCGTATTCACATGGAAGAAGATGCAGGTAAACTTGTTCACAGTGGTAACACTATTTCCGATTCTAAATCTTCTAACGTTGACTACAACCGTACAGGTGTTCCTCTTCTTGAAATCGTATCTGAACCAGATATTCGCTCCGGTGCAGAAGCAAGAGCATATGTTGAAAAACTACGTTCCATCTTGCAATACTTAGAAGTATCTGACGGTCGTATGGAAGAAGGCTCCTTGCGTGGTGACTGTAACGTATCCGTACGTTTGCGCGGTACTAAAGAGTTTGGTACACGTACAGAAACAAAGAACGTTAACTCCTTAACAGCTATTCAAAAGGTTGTTGAATATGAAGCCTTGCGTCAAGCTAAGTTGATCGAAGCTGGCGGTAAAGTAGATCAAGAAACACGTACTTGGGATGATGCTCAAGGCATTACTATTGGTATGCGTAAGAAAGATGAAGAAAACGATTACCGTTACTTCCCTGAACCAGACTTGGTACCAATTGTAATTACGGACGAAAAAATTGAAGAAGTACGCCGTGTGTTACCTGAATTGCAAGATGCTAAGATTGAACGCTTTGTATCTGAATATGGTTTGTCTCGTGAAGATGCGACAATCCTTACTGTATCTCGTAAAACTGCAGATTTCTTAGATGCTACTGTAAAAGCAGGTGCAGATGCTAAGACTGTGGCTAATTGGATGCTTGGTGACTTGTCCAAGATGATTAATGAAAGTGGTTTAACATTCGCTGAATCTAAAGTAAGCCCAGAAAACTTGGCTGGTATGATTGCCCTTATCGATAAAGGTACAATTTCCGGTAAAATTGCGAAAAAAGTTATCGTATCTATGTGGGAATCCGGCAAGGATGCTGATACTATCGTAAAAGAAGAAGGTCTTGTTCAAATCACAGATACTGGTGCTATCGAAGAAATCGTTAAACAAGTTATTGCTAATAATCCACAACCAGTGGCAGATTTCAAAGGTGGCAATGGTAAGGCTATTGGCTTCTTAGTAGGTCAAGTTATGAAAGAATCTAAAGGCCGTGCTAATCCTGGTATGGTAAATGAATTACTTCAAAAATACTTGAAAGACTAATTTGTGCGTTAGCCTAAAGTCGTATAAGCAATACAAATAAAAATATCCCCTATAGATATATGAACTTATATCTGTAGGGGATATTTATTTGCATTTTTTATATTAAAGTATGGTATAATAAGTTGTATAAAATTAATTATTATTTTGGTCATATAAAGGACTTAACAATGAATGATCAACACAATATAAATAACAATCAAAATACATATAGAAGTAGTGAGCGTAGTGATAGCTACAGTAGTAATACACGTGCTGCAGAACCTAATACACGGGTATTATCTGATGACGAACGCCGTGAGTTTGACGGTGTAACCATTGAAGAGGTAGGCGATTCTGTTCATGTAGACTCTGCACCTAGTAATGTGAACGAAGAGTATCAACGCGGTGAAGAGTACAATCAATATGGGCCACATGTTAAGGTGTATAGCTTTAATAGTACAAGCTGGCTTAGTCGCATCATTTTGATTATCATATTAGCTGTTGTTTTAGCAGCTGTTGTATTCTTCGGTGGCATTATCCTCTCTGTAATAGGGGTTGTCATTTTAGTGGGTGCTATTGTTTCCTTTATCTTTGGGCTCTTTTAATGGTATAATATATATATTATGACTAGACGGTGGCTGAGCCATTCGATGATTTAAAGGGGACCTATGAACGTAGTTTTATCCACATTAAACTCAAAATTTATACATTCCTCCCTGGCTTTGCGGTATCTCAAAGCCTACGGGCAGGCTCACGGACAGGCATACGATATAGTAGAATATACTATTAATATGCCTGTTTTACATATTCTTAGCGATATTACAGAGTGCAATATAGATGTATTGGGCTTTGCTTGCTATATCTGGAACATTGAAATGACCTTACATGTGGTGGACATGGTGAAAGCCGTTCGACCAGATATTAAAATTATCTTAGGCGGTCCGGAGGTATCTTTCACTGCCGATGAAATTCTAAATCGTTGCCATGCTGTAGACTATGTTGTACAAGGTGAAGGGGAAGAAGCTTTCTACCAACTCATTAGTGCATTACAAAATGGTAAGGATGGATTAGAAGAAGAAATCCCTGGTGTACGGGGCCGCCATATTACAGGTCTACTTATGGGATCCACTGAGGCCGTAGAGGTTAAAGATCTTAGCACTATTCCATTCCCATATGTAGAAGAGGATATGATTGATTTAGAACATAAAATTATCTACTATGAGTCCTCTCGTGGTTGTCCGTTCTCTTGTCAGTATTGCTTATCTGGCAATAAGAATACAGTGCGATTCTTCCCACAAGAGCGAACTTTTAAAGAATTACAATGGTTTATCGACCATAAGGTAAAGCAAGTTAAGTTTGTAGATAGAACATTTAACTGTGCACCACATCACCATCGTCCGTTGATGGAATTTATGCGAGATGCCAATACAGAGACGAACTTCCATTTAGAAATGGAACCTGAGCTCATGACGGAGTGGGAAACCAATATTCTTTGTGAAACACCACCAGGCCGTATTCAAATCGAAGTGGGCGTACAAAGTACACATAAGAAAACTTTAGATGCTATTAACCGATATAACGATTGGCCGTACATTCAAAAAGCTATCCGTCCTATTATTGAGGCCGGTCGTACCCATGTGCATATGGATCTAATTGTAGGTTTACCTCATGAAAATAAAGCGCGATTTGGTTTATCCTTTAATGATCTTTTCAGCTTACAACCTCATGCGCTACAAATAGGTTTCTTAAAATTACTAAAAGGCTCTGGTGTACGCCGCATGGAGGAATACCAATATATTAGTGATCCTTTAGCACCTTACGAGGTTTTGAGTACCCATGTATTACCTTATAAAGATGTACGCTTCTTAAAGCATTTTGAAGATGTATTTGAACGCTTCTATAATAGTGAGCGCTTTAGAACTGTCTTTGGCTATATTGGTAGCAAGCTCATAAAGGAACATACTGATACATCAATAACTGGTGAGGATACAGTAACAAATCATGTACCACCTATGAAAAAGTATGATCCTTCTAAAGTGGAGCCTAAAAAAGATGCTTTCACCTATTTCTGTGAAATGACACAGGCTTGGCTCGATGCTGGAAATAATAAGGTTAATTTGAAAGATATCGACCAAATTGAGTTCTTGTATAATTTCTTCTTGTCTAAAGGCGATAAGGTTGCAGCCGAACTATTACAGTACGATACACTTGTTAGCTATCGAGGTAAGGTACGGAGCGAAGCCGTTGGCTTGCCGAAACAGACAAAGGAACTTTTACAAGAAGGGGAATCATTCTGGCGCAACGAAGAGATTGCATCTCAGTATATTCCAAACTATACATTTAAAGAATGGCGTAAAATTCGCCAACAATATGTAGAAATGCCAATGTCTGAAGATACGGCACATGTATTAGGCATAGAGAATGTACCTAATACACCATTTACAGTAATTATCGACGTTAATAAAGAGGTAAAACCATTTATACGTCCTGAAATAGAGGCTTGTTAGTAACATAAAAATAATTTATCTAATTTTTGATAGTTGAGATATTACATAACAAGCGATGATTGGTTAGTTAAATAGGAGTGTTATGACCGATACAACGAGACCAAAACGATACCGCATGGTATCTAAATATTATAAAGAAGCCTATGGGGAAAAGGTTTATAAATTGCCTGTGGCGTTGCCTCTGACTTGTCCTAATAGAGACGGTTCAGCTGGCGTAGGGGGCTGCACCTTCTGCGGAGAAATTGGTGCGGGCTATGAAAATCGTCCTGCTTGGATGACAGTGCGTATGCAATTAGAGGAAAACATTGCTCACATTGGTCCTAAGTACAAGGCGAAAAAATTTATACCCTATTATCAAAACTTTAGTAATACCTATTTGGGACTTGCTGACTTTAAAAGCTATATGGAACAAGGCTGTATCAACGAAGCGGTAGGCATTGCTATTGCTACAAGACCAGATTGCATTGCCGATGAATACTTAGACATATTAGCTGACATTAGAGATCGCTTTCATAAGGATATTTATATTGAATTAGGATTGCAAACGGTCAATTATGATACCCTTGAGAAGATTAATCGTGGCCATGATTTAGCACAGTTTATTGATGCTGTATTGCGCATTAAGAGATACGGATTTAATGTCACAACTCATATGATTGTCAATTTACCTTGGGATACAATGCAGGATACCATCGAAGGGGCCCGTATTTTGTCAGCCCTTGGCGTAGATCAAGTTAAACTACATGCTTTATACATTGTGAAAAATACACTGATGGCTAAGTGGTACCAAGAGGGGCAATTTACCTTAATTAGTGCTGAAGAATATGCTGATCGGGTTGTGAATTTTGTTCGTCACTTGCATCCTGACATTGTCCTACAACGTCTTGTAGGACGAGCACCTGAAGATAATACGTTATTTACGAACTGGTCCATGGGGTGGTGGCGAGTTCAAGATTTAATTGATGATAAATTAGACGAACTAGATGCTCATCAAGGTGATCTTTGTGATTATTTAAACGGCAAAGCCGTTCGTAAGTTTATAGATTAGGAGGTTGTATGAGCGAACAAGTATTTACATTTCCTACATATGACCTAGCACAATCCATACTAGGTCAACATAATCGATATTTGCATATGATGCTTGAAGTCATCTCTGTCGATGTAGTGGCACGCGGGGATACTGTGGTTATCAAGGGCGATGAAAAGCAAGTAGAGGCCCTATATCGTACGTTGGAGGAACTGGTATTTTTATATCGTGAAGGCAGTACCATCACTGAGTCCCAAGTTCGTATTGCGGCAAAACTCGTAGCGAACGGTAAAGCTGATGCTGTACATACTATGTTTGAAGATACTTTATCCGTTAATATGCGCGGTAAAAATATTACGCCTAAAACGGAAGGTCAGAAATACTATGTAGATAGCATTCGTAAAAATACCATTACCTTTGGTATAGGCCCTGCCGGTACAGGTAAAACATTCCTAGCCGTAGCGTTAGCCGCATTCTATTTAAAAAACCGCAATGTAGATAAAATCATTTTGACTCGTCCTGCTGTAGAGGCTGGTGAACGATTAGGCTTCCTACCTGGTGAATTACAAGACAAGGTAGATCCTTATTTGCGACCTCTTTATGATGCATTACATGAAATGTTTGGCATCGAGCAAGTACAACGCTTTATGGAACGTGGTACTATCGAGGTAGCACCATTAGCATATATGCGTGGTCGTACCTTAGAAAATGCCTTCGTTATTCTAGACGAAGCTCAAAATACGACGGCTGAGCAGATGAAGATGTTCTTAACACGTTTAGGTAACAACTCTAAAATGGTAGTCAACGGTGATAAGACACAAATTGACTTGCCACCACGTGTTGTGTCTGGTCTCGGCGAGGCTGAAAAGGTATTGCGTCATGTACCTGGTATTAATATGGTTTACTTTAGCGATCAAGACGTTGTTCGTCACGATTTAGTAGGACGTATTGTAAAAGCTTACGATCAGTATCATGAACGTAAATTAGCTGGTGAGACTGCGGAAACTAACGCAGCATCTAAAGAATATGTAGCGAAAGGATAAGCATGTATATACATATTAGCTATGATGAAGGAATTCAAGAGGATTCCAATATTGAGGTTGTTATACGCAAGGTCTGTGATGAAGTGAGTCGCGTATATGGTCTTGAAGAAGATGAAATGAGTATTTTACTCTGCGATAATGCTAAGATTCACGAGCTCAATAAGGAATATCGCGGCATCGATAGACCTACTGATGTATTGTCCTTTGCCCTTAATGAAGGGGATGACTACGAAGGCAGTGAAGAGGAACATCATTTACTTGGTGATATGATTATTTCTTTAGAGCGCACTCGTGAACAAGCTATCGAATATGGACATAGCTTTGAACGAGAATTAGCATATTTAACGACTCACAGTTGCTTACATATCTTAGGCTATGACCATATGAACGATGAAGATAAAAAAGAGATGCGTACTGAAGAAGAATTTATCTTAGGTAATCTCGGTTATGTGCGGGAGGATGCACCATATAATGAATAAGAACGAACATTTTAAATCTGGCTTTGTTGCCGTTGTAGGACGCCCTAATGTTGGTAAATCTACATTAATTAATGCCCTTATTGGCGACAAAATCGCTATCGTATCCGATAAGGCTCAAACAACGCGTAACCGTATTATCTGTGTATATACAGATGAAGCAAAACAAATCGTTTTCATGGATACACCAGGTGTACATAAGCCAAAACATAAATTAGGTGAATTCATGGTAGATGCTGCCATTGAGTCCTTGAAAGAAACGGAAGCTGTTTTATTTGTAGTAGCAGGCAATGAAAAACGCGGCCCTGGTGATAACTTTATTATAGAGCAATTAAAACGTGTAAAAGTGCCTGTTTTCTTAGTTGTTAACAAGATTGATACCCTCAAAAAAGAGGAGCTTTTAGAAGCTATCGTGTCTTATCAAGATGCATATCCATTTGCAGGGGTTATTCCTATTTCTGCAAAGGATAAAGAGAACCTAAATGAAGTTCTAAATGTATTAGAAGAAACATTACCGGAAGGTCCACAATACTTCCCAGAGGATATGATTACAGACCAACCAGAACGTCTTATCATTTCTGATATTGTTCGTGAAAAAATCCTATTGGCTACACGTGATGAAATCCCTCATGCTATCGCTGTAGACGTAGATGAAATGAAAACACGTGATGATGGTACAACCTATATCCGTGCTACTATTTACTGTGAACGAGATTCCCAAAAGGGCATTATTATCGGTAAGAAAGGTGCCTTGTTGAAACAACTCGGTGCTGAAGCCCGTGTAGATATTCAAAAACTATTGGCTACAAAGGTGTACTTAGACCTTTGGGTTAAGGTTAAAAAGGATTGGCGCAATAAATCCGGCATGTTATCTGAACTTGGTTATAGAAAATAATTTTTGCTATAATAAAAACTAACTTGTTTTCCCTATTGTATGAAAGGAATTAAGATGGATAGTGTAGATGGCCTGTTACCCATAGGGTTTGGTCTTGTATGTATATTTTTAATTAACTTTTTTGTGGTCGCAAAGTTCTCCTTTGCTCGTCTTCGTAAAGAGCATGTTGAGGATATGGATATCCTTTTAGAGAAGGATAGAGAGTTTTTATTAAAACTCTATCAAAACCCTGAGTATTTTTTAAATACGACGCAGTTTTTGATTTTATTCTTTATTTTGGCTCTTGCTGGTACAGGTACCTATGTATTTGATAACATCGTAGATCAACTTGTAGCAGTATTTAATGTGCATAGTACATGGATGCACTTCGTACTAGATATACTTTTATTGTTATTAATTAGCTTAATTGTTTTAATCTTTGGTGAAATCGTACCTAAAGCATTGGGCTTATCGTTTCCAACAAAGTATGTAAATACCTATAGCCGTATCGTAGTAGCTGCTGGTCGTTTGGTATATCCGTTCATTTGGATTGCTAGCAAAATCTCCACTGTTATTTTGGACTTTTACAAAACAAAATATTTAACAGAGCTAGACCTTGTGTACTCTGAAGAAGAAATCCGTATGATGATCTCTCGAAGCCATGAAGAAGGTCAACTAGACCAAGTGGAATCAGAGTTGATTGACAATGTATTTAACTTTGTAGATCGTAGAGCTAAAGAGGTTATGGTACCGCGTCAAGATGTGGACTGTATTTTCGTTGAAGACGGTTACGATGAAGCGATGAAATTTATTCGCTCTAAAGCTCATACACGTTACCCTCTATGTGTGGAGGATAAGGATCATATCATTGGTCTAGTTCATATTAAGGACCTCATGGAACGTCCTAACCAAGCGCGTAAGGATTTGCGTAATGTAAAACGAGATATCTTAACTGTGCCAGAGGTAATGAAGTTATCTACACTGCTACAATACATGAGAACTCGTCGTATCTATCAAGCTATTGTTGTAGATGAATACGGTGGTATGGTTGGTCTTGTAGGTCTTGAAGATATTATCGAAGAGCTCGTTGGGGATATTCAAGACGAACATGAACCACACTTACCAGCTAAGATTGCTTATGCAGATGGATCCTTCGAATTTGATGGTAAGGTCCTCGTAGACGAAGTAGAAGAAATGATGGACGTTGAAATCGACGATTCCGATTCTGATACAATTGGGGGCTATGTATTTGGTCTCTTAGAACGGACACCAATCGTTGGTGATACTGTGGATGCATTGGGATATACCTTTGAAGTAACACAAATGCAAGGCTATCGCGTATCCCGTATTAAAGTAACACCTTTACCTGAAGAGGAACCAACGGAAGAAGAAAATGAAGAAGCTTAATGGTGGCTTCAATACACCGGCCATCGTAATCAGTCGAAAAAAGTATAAGTTATACTCAGTGTTTACGTTTATTACCCCTAGTTTGGGGATTATTAGAGCATCAATACCACATAAGCGAATGATGACTATGCGCAACAGTTCATATCTACGTCCTTTTAGCGCTATGTATATTACAGTCGTACCTGATGGAGAATACGTAAATGTTACACAAATCGATGGTTCCTATGTGGTAGAATCGTTAGACGTAAATCTAGATAACATCGCTTATGCTGCCGTTGCAAGCGAGCTTATTCAAGAGCTATTTGCTATGTATGATGTAGATCGCAAGGTGTTTGATACCGTTGTAAACTATTCCAAGCAAATACGACGCCGCAATGTACAGCTAGGAACGATAATGCTAGGATGGCAATTACTATCCCTTGCAGGGGTTGTGCCTAGTGCTAATGCTTTTTCACATCATGATGGTATTGAGCCATTCTGGATACAGTTGAAAGAAACAACAAATCTTAGTATTTCTCGTTCTGTAAAAGCTGGATTACCACAAATTCTCGGATATCAGTGGGGCGAAGACACGCCTATAGAACTTCCCAAAACAATATGGAAGGAACTTGAAAAATTACTATTTGCATACTGCGAGCAAGAAATTGGTAAACCATTACAAAGCGTTAAGTTTTTAAATTCCATAATTTAATGATAGTAAAAGGCAGTTTGAGAAATCAAACTGCTTTTTTATATGTTATGAGATGTTGAATGGTGATATCATTTTCCAGTAAGCATAACTAGTATATATTTTCTGTATCTCAAGACACATATGAAAAAATATAATACTGATAGACATATGTGCATCTGTATTTGACACTTTTAATAACAATTATTTATAATATAACAATGTTATATAATATGTTTTTATAGGAGGTCATTATGCAGCTTTTGGGAAATCTCAAAATACATTTTCTAGCGCTCGTGCTAACCGTAGTCGCTGAATTTATAGGTATAAAAAAACTAGGTCCTGTTGTATTATTGCCATTATTGTATACATTGGTTCTAGGTTTATTAATTTCTATTCCTAAGTTTAAAATTCTTACGATTAAACAGATGGAAAAATCTGCAGATTATATCGGTATTGCCGTTATGATCTTGATGGTAAAAGTAGGTTTAGGTATCGGTCCAAATCTTGGGATTCTTACAAGTGCTGGCTGGGCATTGTTATTACAAGAGCTTGGTCATTTCTTTGGTACTATTGTATTCGGTTTACCTGTGGCATTATTAGTTGGTATGCGTCGAGAAGCAGTTGGTGCTTGTTACTCTGTAGACCGTGAGCCGAACGTAGCGATTATTATCGACAAATTTGGCTTTAGCTCTCCTGAGGGCCGTGGTGTTATGGGCATGTACATCTGTGGCGTTCTTATCGGTGCTATGTGGTCCTCCGTATTGGCTGGTATGTTGGCACAATCTGGATGGTTCCATCCATTGGCATTAGCTATGGGCGCTGGTGTAGGTAGTGCTAGTATGATGGCTGCCGCTACGGCTCCAATCATTGCAGTATATCCAGATTACGAACAACAAATTATGGCTCTTGCTGGGGCTGCAAACTTGTTGACTACAGTATTAGGCGTATACTTTGGTCTATTTATTTCCTTACCAGTTATGGAAAAAGCTTACAACTTCTTTACTGGTCGTACACGTGAACAAGATTTAGCAGAGGAGGCAGCACGTCATGAGTAAAAGCGAAAAAATTACACAATTTGTTATCGTTATCTGTATTGCTGCTATCATTACTGCAGTAGGTAACGTAATGGATGGTAAACATCTATTTGGGGACAGCTTAATCGGCGTTGCTATTTTAGCAGGCCTTGCTACTATTGGTGCTATAATTTCTTACTTGCCATATGCTAATAAATTACCTATGGTATTCTGGGTGTCTTTAGTTGGCGTTGTTGCATCCTTACCAGGAATGCCTGGACAAGAATGGATTATAGCTAAAACTAGCCAAGTTACGTTCCTTGCCACTACAACACCAGTACTTGCTTATGCAGGTTTATCCTTAGGGAAAGACCTTGGTGCATTTCGTCGCTTATCTTGGCGCATTATTCCTGTTGCACTAGCTGTAACAGCAGGTACTTTCATCTGTGCAACAGCATTAGCCCAATTAGTACTTCATTTAGAAGGTTTAATTTAATACTAAATCATAATGTTAGATGTCTAAATTATGTTAAGATATAATTATAGATTTATATTTTAGAAGATATCTATTCATCATGATGACATGATCGACCGTATTTTATACGGTCGATTTTATAAAGGAGATAGTATGAGCCGTATGACAAAGGAAGAAGTAAAACAACGTGTTTGTAAAGCTATTGTTGATGCACAACCGCGTTTACGAGAATTGGCTGAATCTATTATGGCTGAACCTGAGTTGGGTTTTAAAGAGGTAAAAACCTCTAAAAAGGTTCAAGCTATGTTTGATGAAATTGGCATTTCTTATACTACAGGGCATGCATTAACAGGTGTAAAAGGTAGAATGAAAGGCCGAGATAGTAAATATACAGTTGCCATGTTTGGGGAATTAGACGCCATTCTTTGCCCTCGCCATCCTCGTGCCGATGATTTAACAGGGGCTGCTCATTGCTGTGGTCATAATGTACAAATTACTAATATGTTTGCCGTAGCTATAGGCCTACAAGCAGTGATGGACGAATTGGCAGGCGATGTTGTACTATTTGCTGTCCCTGCAGAGGAAATGATTGAAATTGATTACCGCAATAAATTGCGTGAACAAGGAAAACTGAAATATATGCGCGGCAAGCAACAACTCATCTATGAAGGTGCTTTTGACGATATCGATATGGCTATGCAAATGCATGTGGAGACTGCCAAAACTCCAGCTGGTGAAATGGGGCTAGGCAGTACCTCTAATGGTTTTGTATCTAAGTTAATTGAGTATCACGGCAAGGTAGCTCATGCCGCTCAAGCACCTCATGAAGGGATCAATGCTCTTAATGCTGCTTTAATGGGTGTTATGGGGGTTAACTCCATTCGTGAAACTTTCAAAGAAAGCGACTATTTTAGATTCCATCCAATCATTAATCAAGGCGGTACATTGGTAAACTGTGTGCCTGATTATGTTCAAGTTGAAAGCTATGTGCGTGCTTCTAATATTCAAGCTATTGTAGATGGCAATCATCGTGTTAACAGAGCATTAAAAGCCGGTGGCGATGCAGTAGGCGCCACATGCGTTATCAATGACCTACCAGGCTATTTACCGATGCGTAATGATGAACGTATGAATGCTCTATTACGTGAAAATTCAAATCCTATCTTTGGTGAAGCCAATGTATACCAAGGTCCACATATTACAGCTAGTACAGACATGGGGGACGTATCTCACTTGATGCCAGTCATCCATCCATGGGTTGGTTGCATTAGTGGGGTACTACACAGTGCAGAATATGAAGTCTCTGTACCTGATGTAGCGTATATTAAAACAGCACAAGCCTTGGCTATGACCATCGTAGACTTACTATACGATGATGCTGCAGGTGCTGAGGATGTATTAGACAACTTTACACCAGCATTAAACAAAGAAAGCTATATTGAACTCTTAGATCGTATTGCTAAGGGTGAATAAAATAAACCACCTATCGAAGATACATTGATTATCTTTGGTAGGTGGTTTAAAATTTTATTAAACAGTTTTTGAAAAAGTTACTAATTGTTAACTAATAGAAAGTATACCTTTATGTATAGCAATTTATTCCATTCAGATGCGACACTGTATATAGTTATTGGTTTACTACTATCTAACTATATGTTAATTAAAAATCAACGTAATAATCTCAAAAAATTTATCATTGTTTTTTTATTTAGTAATATATGGGGAGGATTAAATCTTTATTCTATGTATGAGCATATTAATGGTATTGAAAAAATCAATATATTATGCACATTACTTCTTATTTTAGCTGGTGAATATATATTTTATTATCGTTATAAAAAAGGAACATTGGAAGGGATATCTAAAATATATTTTGATATAAATAATTCTTTGTTTATTATTATAGTTGTTTCTTTTAGTATTATTGGAATAGTTTTTCTACTCTGGGAACTATTGAAGTGAATATTATGAAAAAATTATTTTTCTATGCATTTGCATTATTTAACTTAATTTCTCTTATATACAGTATGGGGTATGATTATATGACCGGTGCCGAAATCCATTATGATTTCTATGGAGCATTTTTTGTTTGTTGGTTAATATTCTTTGGTATATTGAAGGCAATTTTAAATATATAAATAGTATTAATTCAAAATTTGAGATTTGGTTAAATGATACAGCTAGCATTTTATTTGATCTTTTTGATTCTATTATTCTCTATTATGGAAAAAATAATATATGACTGTATTAAAGGTCGTAAGTTAAAATATAGATCTTATGGCCTTACTATTGTATGCTGGCTTATTATTTTTGCTTTATTAAAACTAGTTTTTGAGCTGTAAGCCTTTAAAAAAATATTACAACAGATGAAGAAGTAAAAATGAGGTGTAATAGAATCAATGAAATTAATATATTATTTTGCTACTATATCCTTGTTTTTAGCATTTGCCTATAGTGTAATTCAATATATCCGAAGATCTAATAAGGACATAAATGAAAAATATAGACTGATTAGTTTTGGTATATTTTTATTTGTGCTTTTTACAGATTTAAAGTTCTTAGATACCATAAATAAAGAATTTAAGTACTTAATTGAGTTTTTATTGTTATCATTTAGTACATACCTGTTTTCACTAATTTTTAAAAATAGTGATAATAAATGGACTTATTATTTATTTTCTCTATTTACTATATTGTTATTTTTAATGGCTATTTTATTCTCAATCTAACTTTATATTAATCAAACATGGGTTATTAGTGTATTTATATATTGTGTATATTAAAAATATAATAAGATTGATTGTATGATGAGGACATTAGTATGACTTTTATAATTAAAGAAATTGGATAATCATATATGAATGTAAAAATTGTTAAGTTATTAAATTTAATAAGGTTTAGAATAATTGGAACAATTTTTTTAGCAATTACTATAACAGGTAATGCCATTGAGGCGACTGCACCGAATGTAGACTATAGGTTTATTATCCCTATATTACTTATGGGTGGAGTGCTATTAACACCATTAATTCGTGGTCGTCGTATTGTTAAGCGTATATATAGAAGAGGGATAAATCAGTATAATTCGAGATTAACTGTATGTATATTATTTATTTTAGGATTTCACAATAAATTAGTTGGTATACCTATTGCGAAAAAGAGTATTTATGGTTGGTTATTTTTGGGATTTTGGGTTATAGGTTCTATTATCACTTTTATATGGATGTATTCAAATAATGTTCCCATATGGATATTATGCATTTCTATGATCATATCTATTTATAAAATACTAAAGTCATTATATAGTTAGGGCGTTGTCCATTTATTTGAATAGAATATTCTATATTTTAATATGATTTAACATGACTGTTATTTTATAAAAGAGTTATTTAAAGCTAGTTAGGAGATAAGTCTGCTAAATGATAAATAAGTTTGATTATACTTTTGGAGTAGTATTATTTATTTTGGTTTGGGATCTTCGTGCGTATTATAAAAATGTATTACAACGGAATTTAACTCGTAAGCAGCAAGAATGGGTAAATAATATGCGATACCCACATTTATATAAATTTACAAATTTAGTAAGTATAGTGGCTGGAATTGTTTTTTTAATATTCTATATGTTCTTTAATTTTGGATATGCTTATTTTTATCCATTAGGTGCAGTCCTAGTAATTCATTTTTTTAAAGATTTCATTAGAAATATCCAGAAAAAGGAATCTAGTACATATAAAGATGGTCGTAATGAAAATTATATATACATAGTTGGAATCATGTTTATCTTATGGATTATATTTCATTAATTTAATAATGTTATTAAATTAAACTTTTATTTTATGGTTGTAATATCTTCTTAGAAAGCAGACGAATGGAAAAACAAATAGTAAATATATTTTTACTTTTAGGTTTTAATTATTATATGATTAAATCTTGTGGTACACGGAAGGTTACAATTTTAACACTAATTGGCAACTATTTCTTAATCAGTATTTTAATAGAATCGTATTTTGGGTTACCTAAATTCATTGAGGACTTTAATGCACTATTTATGCTTGGAATAGGTATGGTAGGTACTTATATCTTATGGCGTAAAAATAAAGCTGGAACACTAACGGAGTATGAAAAAAGAGGATGGATTCTGACTCGTACTTTCTTAGCATTATTTGTCTTAGCTGTATTAGTATTCGCTTTAATATTTATATTTATGGAGTATATTTATGGGATATATATTTAGACTTGCTTTCATTGTCTTAAACGTTTCATGATATTCCATTTTCAGTTAGTGGAAAATCTGTTAGAGAAAGATTATAAAATGAGCAAAAAATATTTATTTTATGTACTTACTTTTATAGTATTAATATCAATTTTAGGTATTATTAGTTATTCTTTTAGGTATCAGTGGTTTATAAACTCTATTGTTGATCAAAAATATAAAATAGGATTAAATCGAGATATTAAAGGTTTTGCCGCTGAATACCCTTATATTTATACATATGGAGATTATGGAATTTTAATTATTAATACTCTACCTAACGGTAGTATTAAGATTTTACCGAATTATAAAGGTTTTACCCATATAGATGGTGCTTACAGTATTGATGATAGCAGTATATATAGCCTCCAAAAAGTATATGGTGATAAACTATATATTTATTCCTCTATTGATGATTTTACAGAAGATGAACAATTAATTATAGATGAAATAACAAATAAACAACCTAAGAGATTTGATAAAAATGATTGGCTTTATAAATCTATTTAAATAAAAATGCTCAAAGAAAATAAATTAGAAATTTTATAATAATTATTTTGTTTAGTGGATTTGACATTAATCCCTCTGTATTGCTACAATATTGTGTATAATATATGCGATGAAGCAGAGTAGTAAACCTCTCTAGCGAGTGAGGATGGTGTAAGCTCACATTTGGTTGAAGGCGCTGTAGAGCATTGGCAGGAACGCAGGTATCTGTTAGTAAAGGCCAACATAGAAAAAAGAGGGCGCAAGCCAAATAGGGTGGAACCGCGGGTATACTCGTCCCTGTAACGTTTTTCGTTACAGGGACTTTTTTGTTTGTAACGAAATGGTTGATTTTATGTCGGTTGTGTAAAGTGGAGGCAGCAATGACATTTCAAGAGATTATTTTAAATCTACAAAAATTCTGGAGCGATCAAGGTTGTATCGTTCAAAATCCATATGACATCGAAAAAGGCGCAGGTACAATGAATCCTGCTACATTCTTGCATGCTATTGGTCCTGAACCATGGGCGGTATGTTATGTAGAGCCTTCTCGTCGTCCAGCAGACGGTCGTTATGGTGATAACCCTAACCGTTTGTTCCAACATCATCAATTCCAAGTTATCGTGAAACCATCTCCAGATAACATCCAAGAATTGTACTTACAATCCTTGGCAACACTTGGTATTCACGCTGAAGATCACGATATCCGTTTCGTAGAGGATAACTGGGAATCTCCAACATTGGGCGCTTGGGGCCTTGGTTGGGAAGTATGGCTCGACGGCATGGAAGTAACTCAGTTCACATATTTCCAACAAGTTGGTTCCATCGACTGTAAACCAGTTTCCGTAGAAATTACATACGGTTTAGAACGTTTGGCTATGTACATTCAAGGCGTAGAAAACGTATATGATCTTAAATGGAATGAAAACGTTACATATGGTGACGTTTGGCATGCCAACGAAGTTGAACAATCCGTATATAACTTTGAATTAGCAGATACAGATATGCTTTTCAAATTATTTGATATGTACGAAGCAGAAGCAAAACGCGTTTGCGAAGCCGGTTATGTATTACCAGCTTACGACTATGTATTGAAATGTTCCCACACATTCAACTTGCTTGATTCCCGTGGCGCTATTTCTATCAGCGAACGTACTGCTTTCATCGGCCGCGTACGTGCATTAGCTCGTATTTGTGCACAACAATACCTTGCTAAACGCGAAGAATTAGGTTTCCCACTTTTGAAAGGAGATAAATAAGATGGCAAAGGATTTATTATTTGAAATCGGTGCAGAAGAAATTCCTGCCGGCTTTATGCCAAATATCTTAGGTCAATTGAAACAATTGGCTGAAACAAAATTAAATGATGCCCATCTTCCTTTTGAAAGCATCGCAACATACGGTACACCACGTCGTCTGGCTCTTATCGTGAAAGGTCTTGCTGACACATCTGCTGAAATCAGCGAACGTCACAAAGGTCCATCTGCATCTATCGCATACGATGCTGACGGCAATGCAACAAAAGCAGCTATCGGCTTTGCTCGTGGTAAAGGTCTTGATGTAGCTGATCTCATTGTAGAAGACGGCTATATTTATGCTGAAACTAAAACGGCAGGCGTACCTGCAAAAGATATTGTCACAGACATGTTGCCACAATTGATTACAGGCCTTAACTTCCCTAAATCCATGCATTGGGGCAATTTAGATGCTAAATTCGTACGTCCTGTACGTTGGCTTGTAGCATTACTTGATGAAGAAGTAATTCCTGTAGAATTTGCTACTGTAAAATCTGGTAATGTAACACGTGGTCATCGCTTCTTAGGTGCTGACGAAATTACTATCAAAAATGCAGCATCCTATGTAGACACATTAAAAGAAAACTTCGTTATGGTTGATCAAGACGCACGTCGTGAATTGATCTCCAAACAATTACATGATATTGCAGCTTCTAAAAATGCATCTATCGTTTGGGATGATGATTTATTAGAAGAAATCAACTATCTTGTTGAATGGCCTACAGCATTATGTGGCGGTTTTGAAGAGTCTTACTTAGCACTTCCAGATGCAGCTATCATTACACCTATGAAAGACCATCAACGTTACTTCCCATTGGTTGACCAAGACAGTAAATTATTGCCAATGTTCTTAACAGTTCGTAACGGCTCCGATCATTCCATCGAAGTAGTTCAAGCTGGTAATGAACGCGTATTGCGCGCTCGCCTTGATGATGCTAAATTCTTCTTCAATGAAGACCGCAAGAAACCTCTTATCGACCGTCAAGATGGTTTGACTAAAATCGTATTCCAAGAAGGTCTTGGTAACTTAGCAGATAAAACTGAACGCTTGCTTAAATTGGGTCGTGTATTTGGTGAAGAATGTGGCCTGCACGAAGATGCAGCTGTTGTATTGGAACGCGCTACAGAGCTTGCTAAAACTGACCTTACGACTGGTATGGTTACAGAGTTCACTGAATTACAAGGCGTAATGGGTAAAGAATACGCTTTACTTGATGGTGAATCTGAAGAAGTAGCAGAAGCTATTTTCGAACAATATTTACCACGTTTTGCAGGCGATGTATTGCCTCAAACTGAAGCAGGTAAAGTATTGTCCATCATCGATAAAGTAGATAACATCGTTGCTACTTTCAGCCGTGGTTTAATCCCTACAGGTTCTCAAGATCCATATGCATTGCGTCGTCAAACTATTGGTATTTTGAACATCTTACTTGGTAGTGAGTGGAACATCAGCTTGCGTCCAATTTTCAAAGCATCAATGGAATTGCTTAATGTACCAGCTGAAAAACAAGACGAATTACTTGGCCAAGTAGAAGAGTTCTTCACACTTCGTTTGAAAAATATCTTCCTTGATCGCGAAGTTCCTCATCATGTAATCGACTTGTTGTTGTCCAACAATGAATTGTCCGTTGCTGATGCTGAAGGTCTTGTAAATGCATTGTTAGCAAACCGCATTGATGAAAACGTTGAGCTTGTTCAAGCTTATACTCGTATGTACAATCTCGTAAAAGATGTGGAATATACAGGTGTTAATAGCGACCTGTTGAAAGAAGATGCTGAAAAAGCATTGTTCGAAGCTGCTTCTAAAGCTTCCGAAGCTAGCCTTGCTGCAGGGGAAGCAAATGATTAC
Organism: Veillonella sp.; assembly: GCF_018381775.1. Lineage (GTDB taxonomy): Bacteria > Bacillota > Negativicutes > Veillonellales > Veillonellaceae > Veillonella. The sequence goes on from NZ_JAGZRH010000008.1 coordinate 53,286, forward strand.
ACTGCTGTTGTAGCTGTTCCTGCTACTTTAGTTCCATCCATCAACAAATTCTTTGAAGATGTAATGGTTATGGACAAAGATGAAGCTATTAAATCGAACCGGTTACAACTTGTTCGTTTAGCTTATAGTGTAATGGCTATTATCGGCGATATTAGTGCATTAAAATAATATATTTTGTATTAGATACATTAAATTTTTACAGAAATATATGAAAGAAGAGGTACCATTTGGTACCTCTTTTTGCTTTTACGAAGAATATACAAATTTTATGCAGGATTTTTTGAGACTATGGCGAATATCTTATAATATACAAAGTTGTATGAGGAGATAACTGTCATGAATCATGATGAATTATATAAAGCCTTATGTAAGGTGCCAAACGGTAAAGAAAAGTCTCGTGATAAAATAATTATAGAATTATATATGCGATCTGAAGGGGCATCTCAAAAACAATTAGTAGATGCTCTTAATATTCGTCCTGCTACAGTATCAGAGCAGACCGATATTCTTATTGAATTAGGGTATGTCACAAAGCACATAGATTATATGGATAAACGAATTTCCGTAGTAGGGCTCACTGAAGAGGGGAAACGATTAGGTAAGTCATTATTACATTCATATGACCAATTTCTTAATGTACTATTTTCTGATTTTTCTGATGATGAAAAAGATGATTTATACCGCTTGTTGGGTAAGTTAAAGCGCCCAATCTTAAGTAAATAATTAGTTTCTTAAAATTATATAGAAAATACTTGCGAACAGTACGTGATTTATGATACTATATTGCTGTTAATTTGAGACAGTCCGCTGCCTATAAGGTGTAGGTATTGAATGTCTGCAAACAGGAGGAAACAATGAACATTATTAACGTACTTGAACAAGAACAACTTCGTACAGACATCCCTACTTTCCGCGCTGGTGACACAGTTCGCGTACACGTAAAAGTAGTGGAAGGTTCTCGTGAACGTATCCAAGTATTCGAAGGTTTGGTAATTAAACGTCAAAACGGTGGCGTACGTGAAACTTTCACAGTTCGTCGTATTGCATCCGGTGTAGGTGTAGAACGTACATTCCCACTTCACAGCCCACGCTTAGCTAAAATCGAAGTTATGCGCCGTGGTGTTGTTCGTCGTGCTAAATTGTACTACTTACGTAACCTTACTGGTAAAGCTGCTCGTATTCGCGAAAAACGCTAATGTTCATAAAAGGCTGCCGTTGGCAGCCTTTTATTTTTGCTAAAATTTAGATATGAAAGGAGATACTATGGCAGATTCACCTATCGTACATTGGTTCCCTGGGCATATGGCGAAAGCCACACGTATGATTACGGAGTATATAAAAAAGGTAGATGTAGTTATTGAGTTACTAGATGCGCGTATTCCTCGCTCTAGTGCGAACCCTGTAATCACTGAACTCGTTGGTCAAAAACCTCATATCGTATTGTTAAATAAAGTAGATTTAGCAGATCCTAAAGCCACAAAGGAATGGACCGAATTCTTTACTAAACAAGGTATCACAGTATTGGCTATCGATTCTAAGTCTGGTAAGGGTAATAAGAAGTTAATATCTACGGTAGAGCGTTTAAGCAAGCCTATCATCGATCGCTGGGTAGCTAAAGGCATTCGTAGTCGTTCTGTACGTACTATCATTTTAGGTATTCCTAATGTGGGTAAATCTACATTGATTAACTCCTTAGCTGGCTCTGCAGCTACGCGTACAGCTAACAAAGCTGGTCATACACGTGGTCAACAATGGGTTAAGATCGGTAAAAACCTTGAACTACTTGATACACCAGGCGTATTATGGCCTAAATTAGAGGATCAACGCGCAGCGGCTCGCCTTGCTATGACTGGTGCTGTTTCTGATGATGTGTACGACTTAGAGCATGTAATGAAACAGCTATTAAATCATTTATTGACGAATACACCAAATATTTTGGTAGAACGTTATAAATTAAAAGAAGAAGAGATGACAGATGTGGATACGATTCTTGAAAGCATCGGTCGTCGTCGTGGTTGTCTCGTTAGTGGTGGCGTAGTAGACTTTGATAAAGCACGTCGTATTATCTTGCAAGACTACCGCAATACTAAATTAGGTACAATTACTCTCGATAAAGTTGATGAAGAACCATACTATCCTGAAAACGGTGAGGACACACAAAATGGATAAGGATGTTTTTTCTAAATTAAAGGTTGCAGACATTAAGGCGATCTTTGAAACTGAACAAGCCTTAGAGATTTTGCCATTGGCTCAAGAGGATACTCGAAGTTCCGTTCAAAAATTAGCGATTTCTTACATTAAACGTCAAGAAAAAGAGTTAAAAGAGCAGCAACGTCTCATGAGCATGTATGACTATGAAGGCATGTTCTACGATCAGGGTATGTATCATGTAGCTGGTGTCGATGAGGTAGGTCGTGGCCCTATTGCAGGACCTGTAACGGTAGCGGCCGTTATCTTGCCGCCTATGACTTTAATTCCAGGTCTTAATGACTCTAAAAAGCTAACAGAAGAAAAGCGTGAGGCCCTCTACGATATCATTATGAAAGAGGCTGTAGCAGTAAGCTGTATTTCCTACGGTCCAGAAAAGATTGATGAGCTCAATATCTACGAAGCAACACGCCAAGCTATGTATGAGGCGATTCGAACTCTCAGCGTACCCGCTGAAGCCGTAGTGGCTGATGCTATGAAATTGCCTGATTTGACGATTCCTGTAGAGTCCATAATTAAGGGCGATAGTAAAAGCGCTAATATTGCGGCTGCATCTATCATTGCAAAGGTTACGCGAGATCGATATATGAAGAGCCTTGATGATGAATACCCTGGTTACGGATTTGGTATTCATAAAGGCTATTATACGGAGTTACATAAAGAAGCTGTTGAACAACAAGGGGTAACACCACTACATCGCAAGAGCTTTGAACCTATTAAATCTATCGTTCGCTGGGTTAAGCCAGAGTAATTCGTAATAAATTTATTCTATGATTCGACTATTAAGTTAAGTTTAATATTTGTATTAATTGTAGTAGTTGTATCATTATAAATTGCATATAGTTCATAACCGTAAAGAGGTTCCTATTGGTCACCGATGTGACTATTAGGAACCTCTTTTGTATTTACTTTTATAGTCTCCATACTCTACGCTACAAGTAAGTGTTACCTGTTGAAAGTTTAGATCTAGATTGAGTGATAACTATTCTATAAGTTATTGTAGTTACTACACGTAAATAGGAGGTATATATGAAAACGATTAGTACGGGTAAAGCATTCAATGAACTCGATTCCAAGGAACTTGGGAAATGGGGTGAACGGGTAGCCATTAAATATATTGAAAAAATAGGTCTTACTGTAGTAGATACAAATTATCGAACTAGATTAGGTGAAATCGATATTATTGCTAAACGTGATTTAGTGTATCACTTTATTGAAATTAAAGCTCGTCGTGGAATGCAGCATGGATTGGCTCGAGAGGCAGTAACAAAGAAGAAACAAAAGCATATTAAACGGGCAGCCATGTTATTTTTGTATGATCTACATCAGAAAAGACGGCGTTGGAAAGAGTTATCCTTTGATGTAATCGAAGTGTACTTGCATGAAGACTTTCAAAGTTCCATTCATTATTTGCCGCAGTGCTTTTAGAGAGGTTACCTATGTATGCAAAACTTTATGGAGCCACCTTACATGGCATAGATGGTTGCATTATTACAGTAGAGGTAGACATATCTCAAGGCTTGCCTGTCTTTGATATCGTAGGTCTACCTAATCAATCCGTTAAGGAAGCTCGCGAACGTGTACGGGCAGCTATCAAAAATAGTGGCTATGACTTCCCTATGAGGCGTATCGTAGTCAATCTAGCACCTGCTACAATTCGTAAAAGTAGCGCAGGACTCGATTTAGCGATTGCTTTAGGGGTTCTCATTGCATCAGGGCAGATAAAGGGGCGTAAAGCGAAAATTTCAGCTTTATTGAATAGATGTCTATTTATGGGTGAGCTAGCCTTAGATGGTTCACTGCTACCGACCTTTGGAACCTTGGCGATGTCGTTAGCAGGGTTAGAAGCTGATTACTCCACTATATATACAAGCGTAGAAAATGGATATAATCTAAAAGCTATTCCTAATCTTACTATATATGGCGAGTCTTCATTACAAAATATTATTACCGTCTTAGAAGACCAGGTTAAATCTAAATCTATTTCAACTGCCAAAAAGGTAAAAATAGGGAAAAATCAAGATGAGATATTAACAGATACGATGGATAATAAAGATCATAATACTACGTATGATGTAGATTTTGGCGATGTACAAGGTCAAGAGCTTGGTAAACGGGCCATGCTCATTAGCGCTGCAGGACATCATCATTGTATTATGATAGGTCCGCCCGGTGGTGGTAAAACGATGATGGCCGAACGATTACCGACCATATTGCCACCCATGACTTGGAATGAAATGGTTGAGGTCAGTCGCATCCAAGATGTGATCGGTTTACTCGGTGATAAGGGACTCGTTAAAACTAGGCCTTTTAGGCATCCACATCATACGGCCACTTTAGCGAGTATGGTGGGCGGAGGTATACAAGGACGCCCTGGGGAGGTAACCCTTGCTCATGGAGGTGTTTTATTTATGGATGAAGCACCAGAGTTTCAGCGCCAAGTTATTGATGCCTTAAGGCAGCCCTTAGAGTCTCGAACAATTACTATCAATAGGTCTCAAGGCAATTATATGTATCCAGCTAATTTTATTTGTATATTGGCCGCCAATCCCTGTCCCTGTGGTTATTATCATGATCCTCATAGAGAATGCATATGTTCTGAAACGATGGTCAAAAACTATCAGCAACGGTTGTCAGGGCCTATTATGGACCGCATTGACTTACATATTCCCGTTGAAAGGCCTACACTAGAACAATTATTAGATCATTCGACGTCTACTATGACAAGTGAAAGCATGAGACAACAAGTTATTCTGGCAACTGCGTTGCAACAGAAACGTTATGAAAACTTAGAGTTTAACTGTAATGGGGCGGTACCTCATAAGGCCATAGGTGAGCTATGTAATATTACGGATAAGGCGTGGAGTGTATTAGGCAATATATTTGACCACTTTCATTTAAGTGGACGTGCCTTTGATCGCATATTAAAGGTGGCCCGTACGATAGCGGACCTTGAGGGAAATCCACAAGTGGAGCCTCATCACATTTCCGAGGCTATGTTGTTTAGAACAGGTAAATAGGTGTAAAGATGACTAGATACGATGATACTATTTATATTGCTGGCTTGCAAAGTTTATATAATGTGGGAGCCACACATGTACGGCGGTTCATAGAGGATTTTGGGTCGCCCTATGATGCATGGCAAGCCGTTAAGAAGGTTGAAAATTTAAAGCCTTATACACATATTCCTACTGCTGATAAACGTGCTATAGCATCATCGGCTAAGGATGAAAAGTTAGATTATATAATTCATAAAATAGACGAATATAAGATGGATTTTACTACCTTTTTAGATAAAGATTTTCCATCTATTTTGAATCATATCTATAATCCACCAGCTATATTGTTTATGCGCGGTAATAGAGCTCTATTAGATAAACGCTTAAATCGCATTGCTCTTGTAGGTGCACGGCGTTGTTCTTTGTATGGGCGGAATGTGGCGAGAATGTTAGGGAAAGAATTGGGTAAATACAGTACTATAATTGTGAGTGGCGGTGCTCGTGGTATTGATTCGCATGGTCATGAAGGCTTACTAGCAAGTCAGGGTTACGGTATTATTGTTATGGGATGTGGATTAGATATTGTATATCCTAGGGAAAATTCCAAATTATTTGATAGAGTTCTGGCTAATAATGGGTTACTCCTATCTGAATATCCTCCAGGTACACCGCCATCAGCTAAACATTTTCCTGCGCGAAACCGTATTATTAGTGGCCTAAGTCGAGGTGTAATCGTAGTAGAGGCTAAGGCTAGTAGTGGCTCTTTAATTACAGCAGATATGGCTGTTAGTGAAGGTCGAGATGTATTTGTAGTGCCTTGTAATTTATTGGATCATACAGCGGATGGTAATAAGTTTCTTATGCGCAATGGTGCTTATGTATTAACTGGATATGAGGATATTGTGGAACAATATCATTTAACCTTGCGAGATATGTTTAGTACTAAAGAAAAACTTTCACCATCAAATAAAGGAGATACAATGGGCGTAAAAGATAGTAATCAAATGTTGAATCATGGTCAGGGTGTTGATACACAAGGGCCCTCTATGTTAAGCTTTAATTTGGATAGGAGTCTAATCTTGAGCGAAATACCTCATGATCGTTGTATCACGGTTAGTGATATTTTGAAAGCGACCTCTATTCCATTACAACAACTGCAGCCCTTATTACTAGAGTTAGAAATGGAAGGGGCTATAGAACATCAACCGCCGAGAGGCTATATTAATATGACTAGGAGTGATATACTTGTCCATTAAACGATCAATCGTTATTGGCGAGCCAAAAGTAGCTAGTACTAGTAAAGAAACTAAAAAGAAAAGTACTAAGAAAGAGAGTACTACGATAAAGCGTAAGGTTGCTAAAGAAGCCCTTACTCCCATGGGAATCGTACGAGATAAATCTGTACTACAAACGTCCGTGCCACCAGAGCAACGGGAACCACGCGTTTATAATCCTGATGGAAAAGTATTGGTTATCGTAGAGTCTCCTGCTAAATCTAAAACAATTGAAAAATTCTTAGGTCCTAACTATGTTGTAAAGGCGAGTATGGGCCACTTACGAGATTTGCCAAAGTCTCAAATGGGCATCGATATCGAACATGATTTCACGCCCCGTTATAGCAATTTGGTAACTCGTAAAAAGGTTATTGATGAACTCGTTTCCTACGCCGATGAAAGCAGCGCCGTATTGCTCGCAACTGACCCTGACCGCGAAGGGGAAGCTATTTCTTGGCATTTAGCGTACATATTAAATGTAGATCCAACGTCTACATGTCGTATTACGTTCAATGAGATTACTAAAAATGCCGTAGCAGAGGCCTTAGAATCTCCACGTACTATCGATATGAACATGGTTGATGCCCAACAAGCACGCCGTGTATTGGACCGTATCGTAGGCTATAAATTGAGTCCTTTATTATGGAAAAAGGTTTGTAAAGGCCTCAGTGCAGGTCGTGTGCAATCCGTTGCAGTTCGACTTATCTGTGAAAGAGAGCGAGAAATTCAAGCTTTCGTGCCACAAGAATACTGGACTATTGAAGGCAATTTTGAAACGCCTAAAAAAGAGGCTTTCACAGCAGAATTGACTCATATTAAAGGTGAAAAAATCGATATTACTACTGAAAGTGAAGCGCAAGCCGTAGTAGATGCTATTGGCGGAGCCGATGCAGTAGTGACAAATATTGAAAAGCGCAAGCGTTCTCGTAAAGCGGCACCACCATTTACAACATCTACGTTGCAACAAGATGGTGTGCGTAAATTGAACTTTGGTGCGAAGCGTACCATGATGATTGCTCAACATCTTTACGAAGGTCTTGAAATCGGTTCTTATGGCCACGTAGGTTTAATTACGTACATGCGTACAGACTCTACGCGTATCTCTAAAGAGATGCAGGTCATGGCTAAGGACTATATTATTCGTAACTATGGTGACGATTATTATCCTTCTAAACCTAATATGTATGGTGCAAAAGGTTCTGCTCAAGATGCCCATGAAGCAATTCGCCCTACATCTTTAGAGTTAACACCTAAAATGGTAGAGCCCTTCTTGAGTCGTGATGAGCTTAAATTATACACATTGATTTGGAATCGTTTTATGGCGAGTCAAATGGCACCACAACAAAACGAATCTACAACTATTGAATTGACCGTTCAAAATGATTACACATTTAAAGCGACAGGCTCCCGCGTAATCTTCCCAGGTTTTAGTGCTGTTTATGAAGATGCGAAAAAAGAGGATGTTCCTCAATTGCCTGCCCTTAAAAAGAATGATGCAGCCCATACAGTAGAGGTATTGCCTGAACAACATTTCACGCAACCACCTCCACGTTACTCTGAGGCAAGCCTTATTAAAACGCTTGAAGAACTCGGTATTGGTCGTCCTAGTACGTATGCGCCAATTTTAGATACTATCGTTAGCCGTAACTATGTAGAAAATACAAATAAACAATTTGTTCCTACAGAGTTAGGCTTTGTAGTGGTAGACTTCTTGATAGCGTACTTTGAAAAAATCATCAATACTGGCTTTACACGAGACCTTGAAGAAGAGCTTGACGCTATTGCATCCGGTAAGGATACATATCTAAAGGTATTGTCTGATTTCTATGAAGTATTCGCTAAAGAGCTAGAAGATGCGAGCGATGTAGATCGCATTGAAATTGCATCTATGGAAAGTGATGAAACGTGCGAACTCTGTCATAGCCCTATGGTATATAAATTTGGTCGCTATGGTAAGTTCCTTGCATGTTCTAACTTCCCAGAATGTAAAAATACTAAACCTATTACGGTAGGGACTGGTGTAACTTGCCCTAAATGTAAGGAAGGGGAAATCGTAGAGCGTAAGTCTCGCCGTGGTCGTCTATTCTACGGCTGTAATCGATATCCACAATGTGACTTTACATTATGGGATAAACCAACCCATGATTTCTGTGAAACATGTGGTTCTATTATGGTTGAAAAGACATATAAAAATGGTACAACTAAAAAGTTCTGTTCCAATGAAACATGTCCAACTAGACCACCAAAGAAAACAAGAAAGAAAAAAAGCGAAGCTAGTGAAGAAACTGTAAAAGAATCTAAAGAATCTAAAAAGTCTAGCAAAGCTAAAAAAGAGGAAACAACTGTTGAATAATAAAAATGTTATTGTTATTGGTGCGGGCCTAGCAGGTTCTGAGGCGGCTTGGCAACTCGCTAATTGTGGCATTCATGTAGACTTATATGAAATGCGCCCCGTGAAGAGTTCTCCTGCGCATCAAACAGATCAATTTGCAGAGCTCGTATGTAGTAACTCCTTGCGAGCTGGCAATATTGAAAATGCGGTAGGTCTTTTAAAAGAAGAAATGCGTCGTTTAGGTTCCCTGATTATGGAATGTGCTGATGCGACTGCTGTACCTGCCGGTGGTGCCTTGGCCGTTGATCGTCATTTGTTTAGTGAAATGGTGACTGAGAAGGTAAAGGGACATCCTAATATTACAGTTCACAATGAAGAGGTAACTGACATACCTGCTGAAGGCACTGTTATCTTCGCTTCTGGTCCACTTACGTCTGAAGCATTAGGAGATAAGATTAAAGCCTTAACAGGTGAAACAGGCTTTTATTTCTACGATGCAGCAGCTCCTATTGTTACGGCAGAATCTTTAAATTACGACAAAGTATTTGCCGCATCTCGCTACGACAAGGGCGATGCAGATTACCTTAACTGTCCTATGACAGAAGAGGAATATAAAGAATTCTGGCATGAACTCACTACAGCTGAAGCTGTGCAACCAAAGGATTTTGAAAAGGAAATCTATTTTGAAGGTTGCATGCCTGTAGAAATCATGGCCAGCCGTGGGGAAGACACATTGCGTTATGGCCCACTTAAACCAGTTGGTTTAGTAGATAAACGGACTAATGAGGAATCTTATGCAGTAGTACAATTGCGTAAAGAGAATAAAGAAGGCACCATGTTTAACTTGGTAGGCTTCCAAACTCATTTAAAATGGGGCGAACAAAAGCGTGTATTTGGTATGATTCCAGGTCTAGAAAGTGCTGAATTCGTTCGTTATGGCGTTATGCATCGCAATACATATATTAACTCTCCTGAGTTGTTAAACCATGCATTCCAACTTCAAAAAGAACCACGTCTATTCTTCGCTGGTCAAATGACAGGCGTAGAAGGGTATTTAGAATCTGCTGCTAGTGGTCTTATGGTAGGTCTTCAAGTAGAACGTTATTTAGAGGAACGCTCATTTATTGATTTCCCTAAAACTACGGCAATCGGCTCCCTTAGCCACTATATTTCTAACTACGAAGGGTCTAACTTCCAACCGATGAATGTCAACTTTGGCATCATGGATCCATGGCCTCAAAAAGTACGTAAGAAAAAAGAGAAAAATGCACTCATTGCTAATCGAGCATTAGAAGAACTGGATGCATTAAAAGGTAAAGAAAATTTATAAGATAAGTTATTTACGTATTGATTTAGCTTGTTAGGTCAATCGTAAATTATGACTTACATAAAAAATCCTTCATTCACATACCTAGGAATGAAGGATTTTTTATTATTTACTGTTTTATTTACGTTTTTTAGTTTTAACTGTAGGCTCTGTAGCAACAATTAATTTTTGATTTTTCTTTTCTAGATAGCCTAGATAGATAAATACACAGATACCAATGATGATGACAATCAAGCTAGTCATTTGAGCAGATTTTAAGCCTAGTGTTAAGTTTACATAGTCACCGCGCAAAAATTCAAGGAAGAATCTAGCCGTAGAATAGAGAATCGCATAAAGCACGAATACTTGACCTTTAGCATGTTTAAAGGAGCTAAATAATAGGAGGGCTACAAAGATAAGAACATCGATTTGACCTTCCCAGATTTCGGCTGGCCATAATGGTTGATTGCCGTAGGTGCGATGTGCTAACGTGCTTTCAGGGTAGAGAATGCCAAAATTACCGCCCGTAGGATGACCAAAGGCATCGCCATTTAAGAGATTTGCCATACGGCCTACAGATTGTGCCAAAATCAATGCTGGTGCAAATAAATCGGCAAAAGCCCAAAAGTCGATATTATTTTTACGTAAGTACCAATAGCCTGCAATGGTGCCAAGAACGACACCGCCTTGAATGGCCATGCCACCTTGCCATACAAAGGGGATTTCTAGTAAATGATTGCCATAGTACTGCCAATCAAAGAAGAACACATCCCATAATCTGGCACCAATGAGACCTGCTACGGCAACAGTAATGGAAAAGTCGATGATATGTTCATGCCAACCTCGTCCGTCTTTTTTTAATAAAAAATAGGCAACAGAGGCACCACAGATGATAGCTAAGGCTAACATGGCACCATAGGCTCTTATAGGGAAGTCCCCTATAAAAAATAGATATTGATGCATATAAAACTCCTTTTGTAATAACTTGTATTGTATAAGGTAAATTATAAATTACATGTACCCTTCATGCAACAACTGAGATGAATTCTATATAATATGGTATAATATAGAGATTAAAATTGTATCCCCTTATGGGGCTAGAGTTAGGAGAGTTCATGATTCGTAAATCTACTATTTTAAAATCTTTAACAGCTTTGGTAATGTCTGCATTATCTAGTACTGCAGTACAAGCTGAGGTATTGGTTCCCATTGACCAATTCTTAGCAAATACAACGCGTCATTACGAAGCTAATCAATATAAAACATCCTATACAGTGTATGTACCTCAAACAGAGTTACAAGGAAATGCTATTGTTTTAAATCCTGCTGCTGTTGGGGAACCTGTAAAATTGCCCACAACTAGCAAAAATGGCATGACCTATGTCGATATTGAGTCTGATCCAGCTATGCTTGGTGTGAGCTATACAAAGGTCAATGGTCAATTAACATTAGGTCCTGCACCACAAGCTTCTACGGTAAAAGCTCCGTATACAATGCAAACACCATTGTCTTGGGCGTTTGATCCATGGCCAACACAGGGAACTCCGTATCAAGCAAAACTTAATGCTAGCGGTGATAATATCATTTCTCCAAGCTGGTTTAAATTGCATAGCCTTGGCCTCGAAGCAAGTCCTAATGTAAGTATTGATTATGTTAACGATTATAAGAGTAAAGGTTACCACGTATGGCCTTTGATTACGAATCGATTCGACCCTGGCTTTACAAGTGGTATCTTAGCAGATCAATCTGTATGGAAAAAATATGCTCATAACCTCGTGCAATATGCTTATATTTACGGCTTTGATGGGTATAACTTTGACTTTGAAAATATTGATTATGCCGACCGTGATCGTTTAACAGCGTTTGTAGCGTATTTATCTAACCATTTACATCAATACAATATTAAAACATCCATTGATGTAACTGGTTATTCTGATAGCCCAGAATGGTCCTTAGTATATAACCGCAGTGCCTTTGCTAATTCCGTAGACTATGTAGTTCTCATGGCGTATGACGAAACATGGGCTAAGAGTACGACAGCAGGTCCTGTAGCAAGTTATCCATGGGTTCGCAATCATACAGAAAAAATGCTTTCTGAAGTGCCATCCCAAAAACTAGTACTAGGTGTGCCATTCTATATGCGCTTATGGCATGATACAAATGGCTATGCTAAAGGCGAAACATTGGCTATGAAAAATACGGGCAATTATTTTGCAAACTACAAGGATAAAATGACATGGGATGATAGATTAAAATTATATTATTTATCTATCCCCACTGGATCTGGTTCTGATCGTATTTGGTTTGAAGATAATACATCTTTAGGTTTGAAGCTAGATCTCGTAAAAGAGTTACAACTTGGTGGTTTTGCTGCATGGCGTAAAGGCTTTGAAGACGAATCCACTATTGCTATGATTCAAGAAAAAGACTTAGGACGTGGTATTCCAAAATCCGCTACTGTAGTTACTCCTGAACCTGTAGTAGAAGAAACAAAACCATTAACTAAGCTAGAACAATATAAATTACGCCTAGAGGAAAAAGAAAAGGCAAAAGCCGCTAAGGCAGAAGCGAAACGCAAGGCTAAAGAGGAAAAAGAATTAGCTAAACGCAAAGCTAAAGAAGAAGCTGAACAAGCAAAAGCTGAGAAAAAACGCCAAGCCGAAGAAGCTAAAGCAGAGAAAAAGCGTTTAGAGGAAGAGGCTAAAGCGCAAAAGGAACGTGATGCACAAGAGGTAAAGGAGAGAAAAGCTTCTAACAAGAATCACGGTTCTGTTCAAAATACAACTACTGAAAATGAATTAACAAAATCTATACAAGTAGTAAAACGCTAGTGTTTGACTGCTTTTACTTGAAGTAGTAAAATAAAAATATTGATTATAAAACGGCAACTAATGAGGTTGACTATATGAGGAGGCCCCTACATGAATGAAAAATATGTAGCCCAAGATATTGAGAAAAAGTGGCAAAAGTACTGGGACGATAACCATACTTTTAAAACAGAATATGATGAATCTAAAGAAAAATATTATGTATTAGAAATGTTCCCGTACCCATCTGGTAACTTACACATGGGTCACGTGCGTAACTATTCCATCGGTGACGTAGTAGCTCGTTTCAAAAAAATGAAGGGCTTCAACGTGTTGCATCCAATGGGCTGGGACTCCTTTGGTATGCCTGCAGAAAATGCGGCTATCAAACATGGCATTGCACCTAAAACATGGACATTGGACAACATCGAGAACATGAAATTGCAACAAAAAGCACTTGGTTTGTCCTACGACTGGGACCGCGAAGTAGCAACTTGCAAAGAAGATTATTACAAATGGACGCAATGGTTCTTCCAACAGTTCTATAAAAAAGGCTTAGCATATAAAAAAGAAGCTAAAGTAAACTGGTGTGAAACATGCCATACTGTATTGGCAAACGAACAAGTTATTGATGGTGCTTGTTGGCGCTGTGATAACCCAGTTGAGAAAAAAGATTTGTCTCAATGGTTCTTGCGTATTACAGAATATGCTGATCGCTTGTTAACTGATTTAGACACTCTTGATCACTGGCCACAACGTGTTAAATTGATGCAAAAGAACTGGATTGGTCGCTCTGAAGGTACAGAATTCTCCTTTGAAGTACCATCCATTAATGAACGCGTATCTGTGTATACTACACGTGTTGATACAATTTACGGCGTAAGCTATGTAGTATTGGCTCCTGAACATCCATATGTAGAACGCCTTATTGAAAATGCTCCTAATAAAGCTGAACTAGAAGCTTTCATTACGCGTATGCGCAATATGAGCGATATCGACCGTACATCTACAGATGCACCAAAAGAAGGTATGTTTACTGGTTCCTATGCAGTAAACCCTATGTCTGGTGAACAAGTTCCAGTTTGGATTGCAAACTATGTATTAGTAGACTACGGTACAGGCGCTGTAATGGGTTCCCCTGCACATGATGAACGTGACTGGGAATTTGCTCATAAATACGATTTGCCAATTAAACAAGTTGTAGCTCGGGAAGGCGAAGAATATAGCCTTGAAAAATGGCAAGAATGGTACCATGAAGATGGCATTCTAGTTAACTCTGATGATTATAACGGCCAAACATCTGAAGAGGCTCGTAAAAATATTACAGCTGCTCTTAATGAACGCGGTATTGGTGAAGGTAAGGTAAACTTCCGTCTTCGTGACTGGTTGATTTCTCGTCAACGTTACTGGGGCGTGCCAATTCCTGTCGTATATTGTGAAAAATGTGGTGAACAACTCGTTCCTGAAGAAGAATTGCCAGTACGCTTGCCAGAGGATGTTAAATTTGAATCTGGTGCCGTATCTCCATTGGCTACATCTGAAAGCTTCTTAAATACTACATGTCCTAAATGTGGTGGTCCTGCACGTCGTGAGACAGATACAATGGACACATTTATCGATTCCTCTTGGTACTTCTTGCGCTATACAGATGCTAAAAATGACCAAGCTCCATTCGATAAAAAAATTGCTAATTACTGGATGAACGTTGACCAATATATCGGTGGTATTGAACATGCGATCTTGCACTTGTTATACTCTCGATTCTTTGTGAAAGTTATTCATGATTTAGGCCTTATCGAAGCTAACGAACCATTCCGTGGTTTGTTAACACAAGGTATGGTTCTTAAAGAAGGCAGCAAGATGTCTAAATCCAAAGGTAATGTAGTTTCTCCTGAAGAAATTATCAATACTTATGGCGCAGACACTGCCCGTTTGTTCATTCTCTTTGCGGCTCCTGTAGATCGTGACCTCGATTGGTCTGACCAAGGTGTTGAAGGCTCTTATCGTTTCTTAGGTCGTGTATGGCGTATCGTTGATGCATACAACGAAGAAGGTAAGAAAAATGTAACTGGTGAACTTACAAAAGACGAATTCGCTTTGCGTCGCGAATTGCACCGTGTTATCAAAAAGGTAACAGAAGACCTCGATAACAACTTTAACTTCAATACAGCCATTTCTGCCATCATGGAACTTGTAAATGCTATGTATGCTCATAAGGATAAAGCTGAAACAATTAATAGCACTTTGGCTAATGAATTGACTCATTCTTTATTACTTCTTTTAGCACCATTCGTTCCTCATATGACAGAAGAATTGTGGCATGAATTGGGTGAAACTACATCTATCCACACTGAAAACTGGCCTGTATACGAAGAATCTGCTCTTGTAGTAGATGAAGTAGAAGTAGTATTACAAGTAAATGGTAAAGTTCGTGATAAACTTACTGTTTCCGTAAATATTACGAAAGAAGAATTAGAAACATTGGCTAAAGAATCTAGTCGTGTTCAAGAGTTTACAGAAGGTAAAAATATTGTAAAAGTTATTTACGTACCAGGTAAACTTGTCAATATCGTTGTTAAATAACGATATTCTATTCGTTTAATACAGTAAGCCCCCAACTACATAGGTAGAAGGGGGCTTATTTTATAGTGAGGTAATTATGGCAAAACGTAGCGATTATATTTCTTGGGATGAATACTTCATGGGCGTTGCCATTTTAGCGGCACAACGTTCTAAAGATCCTAATACACAAGTAGGTGCCTGCATCGTAAGCAATGATAATAAAATTTTATCTATCGGTTACAATGGTATGCCTTTAAACTGTAGTGATGATGATTTCACGTGGGAACGCGATACAGCAGACGATAATAAATATTTCTATACTGTACATAGCGAACTCAATGCAATCCTAAATTATCGTGGAGGTTCCCTAGAGGGCTCTAAGATTTATGTCACATTATTCCCTTGTAATGAATGTGCTAAAGCCATCATTCAAAGTGGTATTAAGGCTGTTATCTACCGAGATGATCTTTACAAAGATACAAAAGAGGTTAAGGCATCTAAACGAATGCTAAAAACAGCAGGTGTAGAAATTATCGAATATAAACCTACGGGACGGACTTTACATATTACCGTATGATAAAGTATAAAACAATATTATTACAAGAAAAGCTCTTATCTATTAATAATGGATAAGAGCTTTTTCTGTATTTTTACTATATCAGATTATATACCTAAATTATACTTGTAAACGACCGTCAATCATAATATCAACAGCTTGACCATCACGAGTATATCCCTTAATATTCATGTGTTCATGACCAATCATAAAGTCCATATGTGTTAAGGAGTGGTTAAGACCGCGTTCCTTTAATTCCTCTTCAGATAAACCATCACTATTTTTAAGGCATGTAGGATAGGATGCGCCAATCGCTAAATGGCAGGACGCATTTTCATCAAATAATGTTTCGTAGAAGATTTGGTTGGATTGGCTAATTGGGCTAAAGTGATCCACTAATGCTACTTCACCAAGGTAGTGGGAGCCTTCATCAGTTTCTACTAATTCTTTTAGAACTTCATAACCTTCTTTGGCAGTGTATTCTACGATTTTACCTTCTTTAAAGGTGAAGGAGAAATCAGAAATTGTATTGCCATGGTAAATTAATGGTTTTGTGCTGTGCACAACGCCATTTACACCATTATATTGAGGAGCAGAGAAAACTTCCTCTGTAGGAATATTAGCATTGAAAATAGTACCATCTTTAGAGGATTCTTCACCACCTAGCCAGATATGGCCTTCTGGCAATTCTAATAAAAGGTCGGTGCCGTTTTCACAAGTGTAACGCAATGATTTTAAGTCTAATTTATTCAATGCTTCACAGCGATGACGCAATTTTGCCATGTGATGACGATATGTATCTTTCGGTTCAACACCTTCAATGCGGCAAAGTTTTAATAATGTAGCCCACAATTGATCGATTTTTTCTTCGTCACTACCTTCATAGCCAAGTAAATTTGCCCATAGAACGGTCGGTACAGATGCAACACACCATGTAACAGATGAGTTCATGATAGCTGTATGATAGAAGGATAATGCTTTATTTAAGTTACGAGATTGTAAGGAAATACGATCTGTTGGGATACCTTCCAATGCTTTAGGGTTAGCACTGATTAATGATAAAAATGCTGCCTTATCATCGATGTATTGTTTGTAGAATTCAGGAATCCAGTTAGCCGGTTTTTCTAAAACAGACTCGTTAGCATGTAATAAGCGTTGACGAGCGATAGGGGAACATCTCCAGTTAAGAACTACCTCTTTTGCACCTAGTTCATAGGCTTCTTCAGTAACGATTACTGCAAAATCTTTATTTTCTACATCAACAGAAATAACTAATGTTTGGTCTTGTTGTAAATTTACGCCGTACTTTAGTAATGTATGGGCATATTTTTTTAATGTATCTTGATTCATAAATTCTCCTTTTATTCGACATCAATTGTTAAACTCCTGCTAGTGTGACTAATAGAGTCATGGGTAGGAGTTTTATTTTTCATAGGGAAATCCTTCAGTAGGAGGTGCACTATGAAATATAAATTGAAGCCGTATATGATAATTATATTAATCCTATGTGTTTTAGTAGGAATTTATTTCCTATGGCCTATTATAACAGATGAAAGCGATTCTGTCCTTGTTGAAGGGGGAGTAGATGGAAATTCTTCTATATCAAATGTAGCAGAAATATCTAATAAACCGATTGCTTATATTACGGGTGCCGTAGTTTCACCTGGTCTATATGAGCTTGATAGCTCTGCAACAGTAGGAGATGTGATTAAGCTAGCAGGAGGACTGTTACCGTATGCAGATGTAGAGTCTATTAATATGGCTAAATCTGTGACTGGAGGAGATCATATCCACGTAGTTTTTAACTTTCACGGAAATCCTGAAGCGTTATTGCGTGGTAATAAAATAAATATTAATACCGCCACTGCTAAAGAACTAGATGCGTTGCCCGGCATTGGGCCTGCTATGGCAAAGAGAATTGAAGAGTATCGTTCACAAAAGGGTCTCTTTACATCTGTTGAAGGCATCAAGGGGGTGAAGGGCATTGGTGATGGCGTATTTAAGAAAATTAAAGACAAAATTACAATCTAAATCAATAAGTAGATATAAAAATTTTCAGTATGTTGACTCATGTTTAAATTCTTTAGATTTGGTCAACAAGAAACAATCTATAACGCATAGCCAATGGGCACATACTATATTGGGTTCTATAATTATGGGTACAATATTAGGCTATGGTCAGTATTATCCATTACTTAATCAGATGCGATACATCTTTGCTATTGGGTTAGCTATTATAGTTGTATGTATTTTCAAAGCATTACAATCGTCTAATAGATGGCATTCACTTAGCAAGTTAATGGTCTTAGTCTTTGTTTTAGTTGGTTTATCTTATTACCAAACAAATTTACGGATTATACATTTTAATAGCTATACATCATATTATTTGCACCAAGAAGGAGAATATCTTGGTACGGTTGTAATTGCTCCTGAAAGAGTAAATTTGAACGGACAGGAGTATTACAAATATACTATTGAAATCCATAGCTTACATCCTTATAAAGATACTGCCAAAAATGATTATATTAATGCTAAGGGCCGTTTACAGATATACTCAAAGGCATCTACCACCAAACATCCCATACGACTAGGGGAATACGCAGTTGTAGAAGGTACCCCAAAGTCCTTATTTCTTATCGAAGAGGAAGGTCGTATTAATCTTCGTGGCCGATATATGAGTTCCAATACTCGAGGACGTATCTATGATGGTGTATATAGAGTTGCGAGTCATAAAGATTTACAAGCATTTCACTTTAAAGAAACCTATTCTGAAGAACTATATAGGAAACTCTTATTTATTTGTGGATTAATACGAGAGTCTATAGATAAAACTATTTCTAATTATCTAGAGGGTCCACAACATGTATTAGCACAATCATTAGCTTTAGGTGGCCATTATAGTGAGCTAGGGGAAGATACAATGAAGGATTTTTCCTACACAGGACTTATCCATATTTTATCCATATCAGGTTCACATATTGCTCTCTTGTTAGCATTGGTATATGGACTGGGACGACTTATTAAATTAAGAAAACGAACCAGTTTGATTATGGGAATTTTAGTGGCCTGTATGTATTGTGGTGTCGTTGGTGGTGATGCTCCTGTTGTACGGGCAACGATAATGAGCATACTCATGTGTATGGCTTACATAAAAGGTCGATTATATCAAGCTAAGCAAGCATTATGCATATGTGCCATACTATGTTTAGTATATGATCCTTTTTCTATATTTGATGTAAGCTTTCAGCTATCGTTTGGTGCAACCTATGGTTTGCTCATATGGGGAAAAGTATTATATGAACGTATTCAATGGTTACCTAAATGGATTAAAACACCTCTTGTATTATGTGTATCAGCACAGTTGCTCATCTTGCCTCTACAGCTATATTACTTTCATTATATTAGTATTGCTAGTTTGTTAGCAGCTTGTATAGTGGCACCTTTATTAGATTTATCTATCGTTTTAATTTTTATAAGTACTGTTATTAGCTATGTATTGCCGATATCATTTCTATGGTCATTGATAGATGTACTATTACGTATATCCTTATATTTAAATCATGTGTTAGGTCGTAGTGGCAGTTTACTTTGGCTAGGGATGATGCATCCTTATTGTGCTTATATATATTATGTGATATTAGCTTTATTTACGTACTTTTTGACGCATAGAAAAAGATATACTGTACATATAGTAATATCATTATCTTTAATGATTTTGACCTTTGGTGCTTCCTATTATGTTACGCATCACCATAAGGAAATATTAGTTCATTATATTCCAATGAAGCAATGCAATGTATTGCTTTGCATAGAACCTAATCATGAAGGGGCTCATCTATTAATTGATGCGCCAGACCATATTAAAACGACGCCTAATGAAAGGCTTATCAATCAAGCTATAAGGGCATATGGTGTGAATCCAAAAGTTGTAAAGATAGACTACTTTCATAGTAACGGATCTGCAAAAACAATATATAAAAATAGTATGAAAGAAATCGATGTATATAATGGACAAAGAGGAGAAAAAAATCTAAAATTAAAAGATAAGACTAATACATTATTTATTACGAGTCGATCTAGTTCAATGAATGAAATTGGCAGATTACTGCCGCATAATATAGTTCTATTTGGCAGTCCACATGGGGCTTTACGCGATGTGGACCCATCATCAAAACACATGTATATAATGGGGTACAGTTACATTAAAGATATCTATCTGTGAAAGGAGGAACTATGGCACATATTCAACTCATTTATGGCGATGAGCCACAATTAATTGAAGAAGAAAAACGTAAATTTTTAAGTGCCTATCCTGACCTTCCAGTAACTGTATTAGATGATGAAGCTGGGCCACAGAAAATAAGTGAAAAGCTATGTGAAGATTCGCTCTTTGGCGATCAAAAGGTATTTTGTTTAGTGAATTTACCTATTATTCGTAAAAGCGGTAAAAATAGCGATGCTTGGGTTCCATTATATGAACTCATTATGGAATATAATGGGAATAATCCCATCCTTTTGATTTATCATGATATGATTGATAAACGCATCAAGCAGAATAAAGCGATTTTAGATAAAATTCCCAATCATCAATGTAAGCGCCTTGAAGGGGCAGACCTTGTGATGTGGATACGTCAGTATTGCACTTCTAATGGTTTTAAAATGACACCTGATGCACAGGAATATGTAGCTCATCTCATCGATTTGTGGCAAGATGTACCGGTTTCTTTTATGAGAACCGAATTTGACCGGTATTTTCTACAAATTACAGGTGATAAAGTCATTACTAAAGAGTTTCTCGAAGAAAATGGTAGCGATTATGGGGCTAAAAACATTTTCACCTTTAAAGAGGCTCTGTTAAAACGAGATATTGATACATTGCTTGAATTATTTCCGTTTATGTTCGGCTATAAAGAATTAGATCGTGCTATGAGCTATATTGAGGGGCAGTTACGTTTGCAGCTACTGGTTAGCGAATGCCGCCAATCGGGAATGTCTGTTCAAGCCATACAAAACTTATGTAAGGATCATGATTCGTCATTTAAACCATATCCGATTAAGTTGGCTTACGAAGCAAGTCCTAGAATTTCAGTTAAGGCCTTGCGAGCTTTATTAAAAGGGCTCTATGAGATTATTTTAGATAGTCGTAGCAGTAAGGGCGATATTTGGCGATTTAGAGATTTATGTATTACCTATTGTGGGTATAAAGGATAAAAATGAAAGTACGTTATCGTGTTGTACCAAAACAGAATAAGAAATCATCCTTCTATGTAAACTGTCATAGCCAACATGTGACGATACAAGCTGCAGATTCTGCGTTTTCTACATTGCTTAGTTTGCGTGAAAGATTATCTGCATGGTATAAGGAAAAAAATATTTCTTTTGATAATATTCCAACGAATACAGATACAGCTTGTTGTTTCGCCTGGAAGGTAGATACTGAAACAGGGGAAGGCTTAGATACCTATTATTATGGTGGTGGCTGTGGTGCAGGTGAATGGATTGAAGCCGCAGAGGCGCAACGGGAAGCAGAAGAGGCTAGAAACCAATCACCTAGAGGTAAATCCTTTGCTGGTTATGATCAAGAAGATGAATTTGACGATTTTGAAGATGATTTTGCACCATTTGTAGATGCTGTAGAGCTTGGCTATTTTAACAATAGTCCAGTCGTTGTTTCTCGACCAAGTCAAACAGCAGCAGCGTCTAGTGGTAATGATACTGTCGCGTCTGTTAGTAGCGCACCTAAAACAAGTAAAGGTGTTGCGCCTAAAAGCACTACCAAATCCACATCTAAAGGTAACGAAGGGGATAGTAAATATCCTCGTCGTGCACCGAAGGATGCACCTACTGATGAGGGGATGATTTTAGGCCCTAAAATTGAGGGGGTCACTTCTAAAATTATGGGCACATTAGATACGCCTAGTGTAATTTTCGAAGGTGTATTTGTTGGTCTAGATAAACGTGATACTAAGACTGGTAAAAGTATCGTTAACGGTAGCATCGTCGATGATACGAATAGTATTAAATTCATCAAGTTTACGAACAGTCCTGAAGAAGGGGATGCGCTACTTAAACAGTTAAAAGGTTTACAACGCGTTCGCGTACAAGGTAGCGTCAGCTTTGATGATCGATTTGATAAGGATTATATCTTATCTATTCGAAGCATTGAAGCTATGGAAACTAATAGCGTGGAGCGCACTGAAAACCGTCCAGACTCCCGTGTAGAGCTTCACTTACATACTAAGATGAGCGATAAGGATGCACTTGTATCTGTTAAAGACCTATTTAAAACAGTAAAAAAATGGGGTCATCCTGCGGTAGCTATTACAGATCACGGCGTTGTACAAGCCTTTCCAGAAGCTCAAGCTCTTGGTAAAGAGTTGGGCGTTAAGGTTATCTACGGTGTAGAAGGTTATCTCATTGAAGATGAAACGGTAGCTCGTGATGAAGAGCCTGTAGTAGATAAGAAGAAGAAAAAAGAAAAAGATAAACGTTATCATATTATCTTATTAGCTAAAAATATGGTAGGTTTGCGCAATCTGTACAAGATGATATCTATTTCTCACCTTGAACACTATAAGGTACGTCCTCGTTTGCCTCGTTCTGTTATTGAAGAACATCGTGAAGGCATTATTATCGGTTCTGCTTGTGAAGCTGGTGAACTTATGCAATCCATTGTTCGCGGCGCTACAAAAGAAGAGCTATTAGAGGTTGCATCCTTCTATGACTATCTAGAAATTCAGCCACATACAAATAATATGTTCTTGGTTCGTAAAGGCCTTATGCCAGATGAGCAAGCCCTTATCGATATGAATAAAACAGTTATCGAATTAGGGGAAGCATTAAATAAGCCTGTTTGTGCAACGTGTGACGTTCATTATTTAACACCAGAAGAAAAGATTTACCGTGAAATTATGTTGACTGCCTGTGGTTATCCAGATGCAGATGAACAACCAGATTTGCATTTACGTACCACCGATGAAATGCTTGCATCTTTCCCTTACTTAAGTGAAGAAAAGGCCTATGAAATAGTTGTTACTAATACGCGTGCCATCAATGATAGCATTGAAGATATTAAACCAGTTCCAGATGGCACATATTCTCCAAAGATTGAAGGTGCCGATGAAGCTTTCACAGAAATGTGTTATAGAAATGCGAAAGCCATTTATGGTGATCCATTGCCTCGCGTAGTACAAGAGCGACTTGATTATGAACTAGACTGTATTATCTCCAATGGTTACGGCGTATTGTATTACATTGCTCATAAGCTAGTAAAAAAATCACTTGATGATGGTTATCTTGTAGGTTCCCGTGGTTCTGTAGGTTCTTCCTTTGCAGCAACCATGTCTGAAATTACAGAAGTAAATCCATTACCGCCACATTATGTATGCCCTAATTGTAAGCATTCTGAATTCTTTGAAAAGGGCGAATATGCAGGTGGCTTTGACTTGCCTCGTAAGGACTGTCCTGAGTGCGGTCATGCGCTACAAACTAATGGCCATGATATTCCGTTTGCTATCTTCCTTGGTTTCGAAGGTGATAAGGTTCCAGATATCGACCTAAACTTCTCCGGTGACTACCAAGCAAAGGCTCACAAATATACGGAAGAACTATTTGGACGTGACAATGTATTTAAAGCTGGTACCATCGGTACAATAGCTGATAAAACTGCTTTTGGTTATGTTAAAAAATACGCCGAAATTCGAGATATTCAAGCTCGTAGTGGTTTCTTTGAACATTTGGCAAAAGGCTTTACCAATGTTAAGAATACTACTGGCCAACATCCTGGCGGTATCATGGTATGTCCTCGCGATATGGATGTGCATCACTTTACACCTATACAACATCCTGCGAATAAGAAGGAAAGTGGTGTATTAACAACACACTTTGACTATCACTCCATCGAAGGCCGTATGACTAAGCTCGATATTCTGGGCCATGATGATCCGACAATTATTCGTATGCTAGAGGATTTGACAGGTATAGATGCTAAGACAATCCCATTTGATGATCCAAAGACATTGAGCTTATTCTCTTCTACAGAGGGTATTGGTTTAACACCTGAGCAATTACAAGGTGACCAAGTTGCTAGTTTGGCCGTTCCAGAATGTGGTACGAAGTTCGTACGGGGCATGCTGGAAGACTCTCGTCCTCAAACATTCTCTGACTTAGTTCGTATCTCTGGTTTCTCTCATGGTACAAACGTATGGCTCGACAATGCGCAAGACCTCATTAAAAATGGTACTTGTAAATTGAACGAAGCCATTTCTACCCGTGACGACGTAATGAACTTCTTAATCCATCGCGGTATGGATAGAAAGCATAGCTTCTTCGTAATGGAAAACGTACGTAAAGGGAAAGGGATTGAAAAACGGAATAAACAAGGTCAAGCGACGACTGAGTTTGAAGCAGAAATGCGGGAAAACAATATTCCTGAATGGTTTATTGAATCTTGTAAGAAGATTTCCTATCTATTCCCACGGGCCCATGCGGTAGCCTATGTTATGATGGCGTTCCGTATAGCCTGGTTTAAAGTGTACCATCCATTGGCATTCTATGCTGCCTACTTCTCCATTCGTGCCAAGGCCTTTGATTTGCGCATCATGACAGGAGACCTTAAAACGCAAATGACTGAGTTCAATCGTATTAAGGCTCTTGATCGTAGTGCCAGTCCTAAAGATAAGGATCTTATGAGTGCCTTAGAAGTATCTATGGAAATGTACCAACGGGGCTATCGTTTTGTTAATGTAGATATTCAACACTCCGAAGCTAGACGCTTTAGCATTAAAGATGGTGCTTTATTGCCGCCATTCTTGGCTATTGACTCTTTAGGTGAAACAGTAGCAGATGCTATCGTAGCTGAACGAGAAGAACGTCCGTTTACATCTTTAAAAGACTTGCAACGTCGTTGTAAAGTATCTAACACCATCATTGATCTAATGAAAGAACTCAAATGCTGTGGTGAACTACCTGAAGACGAACAAATGTCACTCTTTGGAGCATAATAAAATATAAGATAAAACTTAAATACAAAATAAGCACTATACCTAAAAGTGGATATAGTGCTTATTTTTCTATATTTTGTTACAATACAATTGATATGTCATTGGTACAAGGGGGTGTTGTGTAATGATAAGTGGATTATTGAAATTTCTAGGAATTAATTCATCAGATAGTGATCTTACTAAAGGACCGCAAATGAAATCAGAAGATAATGGAACTGAATCTAATATTACTAAGGAACGACAAAATCAACCTATAGAGATTGAATTTTGGGATATTGAGCCCGAGGATGTACCTGAGTTAGAAGAATCAGATATTCCAGGTGTATACTTTAATGAATTTAGGGAATATGTTGATGAAGAGGGGAATGTGCTATCCCCATCAGAGGTGGATGCAATACGGTATAAAGACGATTACGAGGACGATTATTATAGATAGAAATTATTAGAGTGTCATATTTATATTGTTTTTATTTTGTAACGAGTTGGTTGATTATGAGAGTTCCAATATATGAAGCTGTAGCTCACTATAAAAGGAATAATGAGTTACCTTATACAGAGTATTTTTGCCTAGGCTTTTTTTCTAAATTATCATTAGCAGAAATGGCATTAACTGAGTCAAAAAATTTGATAGGTTTTTCTGATTTGGCTGATGATTCATTTTCGATAACAACTCATTATTTAAATGATTGTGCGCATATAGGTGATGATGTTAGTTATAAAATCATAAACAACAAAATTTATGGTGTTTGGTATGATTATGATATAGATGATTATTATACATGTTCAGGATACATAGGTTTATTTAGTACTTTAAAATATGCAGAGAAAGCAATAGAGTGGTATAAAACCTGGGATATATTTAAAGTACATGGCATAGAGTGTCTAGGAATAGCTCCTGTCACTCTTAATTTAAGGGGATGGACTGAAGGTTTTATAACAGTATATGATTAAATTAAGAAAAAGAGGTGTCATCATTTGATGACACCTCTTTTTGAAAGTTTTGCAGTTTATTTATTTTGACAGAGTTTGAATATTTGGCAGATTTTAGTATAGAGATTTATATTTCATCCAATTTGTTTTGGCCATTTCTTTAAGTTCTGTACCACGGCCATCAAGGATTGCATTAATCAAGTATTTACTGAAGCCTTTTGCTTGTTGGTAAGCAATTTTTGGAGGCATAGCAAGTTCTTGTTTATCTACGTGAACATTGACGATAACAGGACCATTATGGTTAAGAGCCTCCATAATTTTTTCGTCTACTTCACTAGAATTTTGAATGCTCACACCTTTAATACCAGCCGCTTCTGCAAGTTTTCCAAAGTCTGGATTTACAAAGTCTGTAGCATAGTCTAGGTAGCCAGAAGCTTTCATTTCCATAGCGATGAAGCTAAGTTCCTCGTTGTTGAATACAAAGATTTTAACTGGCAAGTTAAGTTGTTTTAATGTTAACATTTCGCCCATCATCATTGTGAAACCACCATCACCTGAGAGGGAAATGACTTGACGGTTTGGACATGCATTTTGAGCTCCAATAGCATGCATCATAGCATTAGCCATGGAGCCATGGTTATAGGAACCTAAGATGCGGCGTTTACCATTTGTTTTTAAGTGACGAGCAGTCCAAATTACTGGAGTACCTACATCAAAGGTAAAGATAGCATCTTCACTTGCTAGCTTATTCAAACGATTAACAAAATATTGTGGATGAATTGCTACACCATCTGGTTCAGCTACTGCATAGCTATCTAGATCGCCTCTAAATTTAGTATACGCTTTACGTACAGTGTCGATAAATTCAGTATCACCGCGTTGGCCTACGAGAGGTAATAATTCTTTCAATGTATCTTTTACAGTACCAATAATACCTTGTGTAAGAGGAACACGACGACCTAATGCACTAGGATCTCTATCAACTTGAATTACTTTTGCATTTTCCGGATAGAATGGACGGTAAGGGAAGTCTGTACCAAGCATAATGAGTGTATCGCAGTGCTCAATAGCACGATAACCAGATGTATAGCCTAATAGGCCTGTCATACCTACATCATATGGGTTATCCCATTCAACCCATTCTTTACCTCTGAAGGCATGTACTACAGGAGCTTGTAAGCGTTTTGCTAATTCTACGACCTCATCATGTGCACCTTCACAACCTGCACCACAGAAGAGGGTAATGCGTTCACCTTTTTCTAAATGAGCAGCCATTTCTTCGATATCTTCCCGTTGTGGAACGATATGAGGTAAGCGAGGGTGGTGCCATACTGGTAATTCATCAATTTCTGTTTCCATTACTGCTACATCGCCAGGAAGGACGATAACAGCAACATCTTGATTACCAACTGCTGCATTCATAGCACGGAAAAGAATTTCTGGCATTTGTTTAGGGTGAGATACAAGCTCACAGAAACAAGAACATTCTTTGAATAAGTTTTCTGGATGTGTTTCTTGGAAGTAATTTAGTCCTACTTCGGATTGTGGAATATGAGACGCAATAGCCAATACTGGAACACGATTGCGATGACAATCGAATAAACCATTGATCAAGTGTAAATTACCAGGACCAGAACTACCAGCACATACAGTCAATTTATGAGTTAAAGCTGCTTCTGCACCTGCAGCAAAGGCTGCTGTTTCTTCATGTCTAACATGTTCAAAAGCAATCTTACCATTGCGACGTAAACTGTCGTTTACAGAATTTAAACTATCGCCAGTGATACCATAAATGCGTTCGATACCTGCATTGGCTAAGACTTCTATAAGTACATCAGAAATTCGTTTTTTTGCCATATTATCACCTTTATTTAATAAATAATATCAATTAAGTATTGTTATAAAACTATATATTATTATATTAGACCTCTTTGTAGTGTAATTATGTGATAAATGTTACTATTTTATGTATACATAATTTATATATGTTTATATTGTTATCATTAATAAATTTTTAATCTATTATATATTGAACTATAATAATATATATTTTAATTCTTCTTTGTTTTTTAATAGTGTTTCTCAATATAAAACTCTTATTGTTGCATAACGTTAATAAAAGTGTTACTATTAATTCATAAACAAAATAGATGAGTCTTTGGGGATAGGTGAAATTCCTTACCGGCGGTATAGTCCGCGAACCTTTTAGGTATGAATCGGTGTAATTCCGATACCGACAGTACAGTCTGGATGAGAAAAGACGAAGCACATTTGACGTGCGTATTTATGATTACCCAAGGACTATGTATATAGTCCTTTTTTTATTGAGGTGATATGGTGGATGACGTAGCATATATGAAACGCGCCATTGCACTGGCAAAATTAGCCACAGGTTACACTTCGCCAAATCCTTTGGTTGGTGCCGTAGTGGTGAAAGACAATACAATAATCGGTGAAGGTTATCATCATAAGGCTGGTACAGCTCATGCTGAGGTTCATGCCTTAAACCAAGCTGGTAATAATGCTAAAGGAGCTACTTTATATGTAACCTTAGAGCCATGCTCTCATTATGGTAAAACTCCACCTTGTGCGCTGCGTATTATCGAGGCTGGCATAGCTAAGGTCGTTGTAGGTAGTACAGATCCTAATCCACTAGTATCGGGAAAGGGTATGGATTTACTCCGTGAAGCAGGCATAGAGGTTGTTTGCCCCGTATGTAGTGAGGAATGTGCTGAACTAAATGAGCATTTCTTTACATATATACAGACAGGTAAACCTTTTGTAACTATTAAAAGTGCTATGTCCCTTGATGGTAAGATTGCCACTTTTACCGGCCAATCCCAATGGATTACGAATGAGTCCTCCCGCCGAGATGGACATATACTGCGTGCTACTCATGATGCCATGCTCGTTGGTATCGGTACAATTTTGGCCGATAATCCTCAATTAAACTGTCGTTTAACTGACACTGAATTATCAGAGGCTTTATTAGATACAAGCATACTTGATGAAACGATTCATGTTCATCAGCCTGATGTAATCATCTTAGATAGTCTAGGTAGAACACCTACCACAAGTCATATATTTGAAGTAGATACTCGCAAGGTACATATATTTGTATCGAAAGGTTGTCCTAATGAACGGATACAGGCACTAGAACAAGTAGGGGCTCTTGTTACTGTTGTTGAATCAGTATCTACTCGTAAAAGTAAAAGTACAGATATCGTAATAGATATTAAAAAACTATCTATTGATGATATTCTTACGAAGTTGGGCGATTTTGGTTATACTTCATTATTAGTTGAAGGTGGCTCTGCCATTATAAGTTCATTTGTAGAAACATTGAACTTTGATAAGGTAGTTACTTATATTGGTAATACAATAATCGGTGGAACAGAGGCTACACCTGCTGTAGGTGGTCGTGGCTTTGAAAGTTTAGAATCTTCTCCACAGTTAACTTTTACAAAAACTAAAGTATTAGATAATAACATTCGTATCGAAGCGTATCGTCAAGGAAGGAGGGGCGCTTATGTTCACGGGAATCGTTGAAGAAATCGGCCGTGTAGAGAGCATTAAAAAGGGTCCTAAATCCTTAGCCATAACAATTCGGGGGAATAAAATATTTAGTGATTTAAAAATAGGTGACTCCGTAGCTGTTAACGGTGTATGTTTAACGGCTACAACGATTGGTAATGGCGTATTTACAGCTGATGTTATGCCTGAGTCAATCAAGATGACTACGTTCACAAATTTGAAAGTTCATCAACTAGTCAACTTAGAGCGTGCTATGCTCGCCAACGGTAGATTTGGTGGTCACATTGTGGCAGGTCACGTAGATGGGACGGGCCGCATCATTGATCGCGAACAAACGGATAATGCTATTATCTTTACCGTAGAGGCCCCTAAATCCGTAATGGATTACGTCATCTATAAGGGCTCTATTACCATCGATGGTATTAGCCTCACCATCATGCGACGAACGGACAGCAGTTTTTCCGTATCTATCATTCCTCATACGTTGGGCGAAACTATTTTAGGCTCTGCCCATATTGGTACAGAGGTTAATTTAGAAACGGATATCGCTGGTCGATATATTCGTCATTTTATGAATCTCGGCAGTGAACCTACCGAAGAAAAACCTAAGAAATCTATGCAATCCCTCTTAGTAGAGAATGGATTTATATAAAAGTAAGGAGCGTTCCTATGAGCGAACAATTACATTCAATTGAAGAGGTCTTAGAAGACCTTAAAGCTGGTAAACCTGTTATTATCGTTGATGATGAAAGCCGTGAAAACGAAGGCGATCTTATCATCGCTGCAGAGTTTGCTACACAAGAAAATATTAACTTTATGGTTAAATACGCACGTGGTATCGTATGTACACCTATGCGTCGTGAAGCCTTAGAAAAACTTGGCATTCCTGCAATGGTTGCCAAAAATACAGATAACCATGAAACTGCTTTCACCGTTACTGTTGACCATGTAGATACTACAACAGGCGTATCTCCAGCAGAACGTGCTTATACAATTCAAAAATTATTAGATCCTAATGCTAAACCAGAAGACTTCCGTCGTCCTGGTCACGTATTCCCTCTAGTATATAAAGAGGGTGGCGTATTAGTTCGCCAAGGCCATACAGAAGCATCTATCGACCTTTGTCGCTTAGCAGGCTTGCAAGAGGCTGCTGTTATTTGTGAAATCACAAAAGACGATGGCGATATGGCTCGTTTGCCAGATCTATTACAATTTGCTAAAGAACATAATCTTAAAATTGCATCTGTAGCAGAACTTATTGAGTATCGTAAACAACATGAAGATATGGTAGAACTCGGTGCTTGTTCTAAACTACCTACTAAATTTGGTGACTTTAATATTTTTGTATTTAAAAATGATTTAGATCATAAAGAACATTTAGCTATCGTTAAAGGTGATGTACAAAACTGTGACGATGTTCTTGTACGTATTCACTCTGAATGTTTAACAGGCGATGTATTCGGTTCTAAACGTTGTGATTGTGGTGAGCAATTAGATCATGCGTTACGTGCCATCGAAAAAGAAGGCAAAGGCGTTGTAGTATATATGCGCCAAGAAGGCCGTGGCATTGGTTTAACAAATAAAATTAAAGCCTATGCTTTACAAGAGCAAGGTTTAGATACTGTAGAGGCTAATGAACAATTAGGTTTCCCTGCAGATATGCGCGAATATTCCTTAGCAGCTCAAATTATTCGTTTCTTAGGTATTAAGAGTATTCGATTGTTGACAAACAATCCAGAAAAACGTCATGGCTTAGAACATTGGGGGATTGATGTAACTAACCGTGTACCGCTCATTATTGCAGCCAATAAATTTAATGCAGGGTACTTAAAGACAAAAGAAGAAAAAATGGGTCATATGTTAGAAGACTAATCATTTAGTTCTATTTAACAACTTGCTCGACACATAAGAATTTCCTTTATAGGAATATAGGAGGTCAACATAATGAAGGTTCAAGAAGGTAATTTATTAGGTAGTGGTAAAAAATTTGCTATTATCGGTTCTCGTTTTAATGAGTTCATTACGTCCAAATTAATTGGTGGCGCTGAAGATTGCTTATTGCGTCACGATGTAAAAGAAGAGGATATCACTGTTATCTGGGTTCCAGGTGCTTATGAAATTCCATTGATCGCTAAAAAAGCTGCTTCATCTGGTCGCTTCGATGCGGTTATCTGCGTTGGGGCTGTTATTCGTGGTGCTACAACTCATTATGACTATGTATGTAATGAAGTAGCTAAAGGTATTGCTCATGTTTCCTTGGAAACTGGTATTCCTGTTATGTTCGGTGTAGTAACTACTGAAAATATTGAACAAGCGATTGAACGTGCTGGTACTAAGGCTGGCAATAAGGGTTACGATTGTGCTATGGGCGCTATCGAAATGGTTAATCTTATCGATCAATTCTAAGAAGACTATTAAAAACACTCAGTATCCTATGGTACTGGGTGTTTTTATAATATCGAAAATATGTTCTTTTACATTGAAAGGAATCTAGACGAACATATATTCTCTATAATTTGAAATGTAATTCTATGACATGATATACTATATAAGCACTTATAAGTGCGTTTTAAACTTTAATTACTAATAAGGAATGATAGAATGGATTATATAAAACGTTTTACTACCCGAGAAGGGGTACGTATGTCTTTAGCGGTAACAACGGATACTGTTGAAACGGCTCGGGTACGTCATGATTTATGGCCTGTCGCAACGGCTGCTTTAGGTCGCGCTATGACGGGGGCTATATTATTAGCTGGTGATTTTAAAAATCATGAAAATGTAAGTTTGCGTATTAAAGGTGATGGCCCTCTAGGCGTTGTGCATGTAGATGCTTTTGCAGATAATACGGTTCGTGGCTATGTGGATGAGCCCCATGTAGATGTACCTTTAAAACGAGCTGGTAAGCTTGATGTAGGTGCTGCTGTTGGACATAATGGTGAAGTACAAGTTACTCGTTTTACTCAACTAGCACAAGATTATACTTCTACAAGTCCAATTCAAAGTGGTGAAGTAGCAGAGGATTTGGCTTACTATTTATATGCTTCTGAACAAGTACCTTCTACTATTAGCTTAGGTGTATTGGTAGACCCAGATTATCATACAGTTGTAGCTGGTGGCTTTATCGTACAAGCTTTACCAGATGCTACAGACGAAGCATTAGCACAAGTAGAAAAGAATATTAACGAACTTGGTCCTATTACAGAATATTTAAAAGCTCATCCAGATGGTAAGGGCCTAATGGAAAGCGTTCTTGATGGCTTGACTGTGAATGAAGTATATAATGAACCAATTCACTTCCAATGTCGTTGTGGACGGGATCGCTTTGGTGCCGTACTTATGACATTAAGAGAAGAAGATAAACAGGCTATTTTGGAAGATGAAGTAACAGAACTTGTATGCCATTACTGTAATGAAAAGTATCATTTTAGTCGTGAAGAACTACAAGATATGTTCGAACCAAAAGGTCCTTTACAATAATTACTATTAAGAATTAAATAACCTTTATAAAAATTACAGGCTATATGGTTTTTCCTATAGCCTGTTTTTGTATTCTATGAGAAAATAAAAGATAAGAGTTATTAATAATAGGAGGTCACAATGAGTGCAATTGGCATAATTGGTGGTACTGGTGTTTATGATCCGTCCATCTTTGAAAATATTCATGAAGAATCCTTAATGACACCATATGGTGAAATAGATTATGTACAAGGTACATACCATGGAAAAACTGTAATCTTTGTTGCTCGTCACGGCAAAGATCATACAATTCCTCCACACAAAATTAACTATCGTGCTAATATTTGGGGTCTCAAAAAATTAGGCGTTACATTTATTATCTCTACGACTGCTGTAGGTTCTTTAAATGAAAACTTTAAGCCTGGTCATTTTGTTTTGACTGACCAATTCTTAGATTTTACTAAAAACCGCATCACTACATTCTATGAAGGTGGTGACCGACCTGTAGCACATCTGGACGTAACAAATCCTTATTGTCCAGAACTACGTGATATTCTTCAAAAGGTTGGTACCGAACAAGGTCTGTCTGTTCACAATGGCGGTACCTATGTATGTACAGAAGGCCCGCGCTTTGAAACACCAGCGGAAATTAAAATGTTCCACATGCTTGGTGGGGATACAGTAGGCATGACAAATGTACCTGAAGTAAATTTAGCTAATGAAGCTGAAATGGCATATGCTACGATTTCTATGATTACTAACTATGCTGCAGGTATCTCTGAATCTGCTCTAACACATAGTGAAGTGGTAGAAATGATGGGCGATATGGCAGCTCAGCTAAAAGCTCTCATTTTAGGTGCTATTGATGTAATCGATGTAGATGCTCGTTATGATGCGCATAATCGCATGCATGAATATGGTGGCTTTAAACTATAATCCGTTCATAACGATACGCAATAGTTCATCGAAGGAGAATGTATGATTAATATTGAATGGCGTAAAGATACGCTGGTGCTATTAGATCAAACTAAATTACCTACTGAAATTACTTATGTTCATTGCACGGATTGGCGTCAAGTGGCTGAGGCTATTAAAATGCTTCGCGTTCGTGGGGCACCTGCCATTGGTGTAGCTGCTAGTTATGGTCTCATTTTAGCTGCTATGGAAGCAGGCCGTTTAGAGGCTCCGTTTAGTGAACAACTTACAAGCTTATATGAATTTAGCGAGACTTTAAAAGAAACTCGGCCTACTGCAATCAACTTAGCTTGGGCCGTAGATCGGGTGATTTCTTTAGTAAAAGATCAAGTTGAAAGCATGTCCTCTATGAGTGATGTGGTAGACCTCATTACGAAGGAAGCCATTATTATTCATGAAGAAGACGTATCTTTGAATCGTCGTATGGCAGAAGCAGGGGCAACTTTATTTGAAGGTCAAAAGAATATTCGTATTCTAACCCATTGTAATGCTGGTGCATTAGCTACAGGTGGTCTAGGTACAGCACTTGGTGTTGTCCGTAAGCTTCATGAAAATGGTCAATTAGAACGAGTTTATGCGGATGAAACACGACCATTATTACAAGGTGCTCGTCTTACTGCATTTGAGCTACATGAAGATGGTATTCCGGTAACATTGGAAACAGACAATATGGCTGCTTATGCCATGCAACATGGCCTTATTGATGCAGTTATCGTTGGCGCAGACCGCATCACTACTAAAGGTGATGTAGCAAATAAAATTGGTACTTATGGTGTGGCTGTGTTAGCTAAATTCCATAACATTCCATTCTATGTGGCGGCACCGTATAGTACATTTGACTTTACCTTAGAAAATGGTAGCGATATTCCTATTGAGATGCGCGATGATTATGAAGTAACATCGTTACATGGTGTTCAAACAGCACCTAATGGTATTGATGTACTAAATCCAGCCTTTGATGTTACACCACATGAACTAGTGACTGCTATCATTACTGAAGAAGGTGTTTTAAAACCAAATTATGAAGAGTCTATTGATAAGCTACGTCAAATTGTAGAATCTAAATAACAAACAAATCCAATTGGGTTTATTATCAAATCTTTATTTTAACTATATCAACTCATATTAGTAAAAGGAGTTATTATGCAATCTTTAATTAAAGATATTAATTTAGCTGCAGAAGGCCGTAAAAAAATTGATTGGGTTTCTAACTTTATGCCTACATTGAATACATTGGGCGATCGTTTTGAAGCAGAACAAACTTTCAAAGGTCAAACTATTGTCGTAAGTGTTCACTTGGAAGCAAAAACAGCATATTTAGCTACTGTATTAAAACGCGGTGGCGCTGATGTTATTGTAACTGGTTCCAATCCATTATCTACGCAAGACGATGTTGCGGCTGGTCTCGTTGATATGGGTCTAACTGTATATGCTTGGTATGATTGTACTGAGGAAGAATATTTCAACTTCCTTAACAAGGCTCTTGATCATAAACCACACATTATTATCGATGATGGTGGGGACTTGGTAAACTTGTTGCACACAACACGCCAAGATGCAAAAGAACGTTTGTTAGGCGGTAGTGAAGAAACTACAACAGGTGTACATCGTCTATATGCATTAGAGAATGCTAAACAATTGACATTCCCTATGATTGCAGTAAACGATTCCTACTGTAAATATCTTTTTGATAATCGTTATGGTACAGGTCAATCCGTTTGGGATGGTATTATGCGTACTACAAACTTAACAGTAACAGGTAAAAACGTGGTTGTTGCTGGTTATGGTTGGTGTGGTAAAGGCGTTGCTATGCGTGCAAAAGG
Organism: Veillonella sp.; assembly: GCF_018381775.1. GTDB lineage: Bacteria > Bacillota > Negativicutes > Veillonellales > Veillonellaceae > Veillonella. The sequence goes on from NZ_JAGZRH010000008.1 coordinate 89,053, forward strand.
CCTTGGTGCTCATGTATATGTAACTGAAGTAGATCCAATCAAAGCTATTGAAGCTGTATTCGATGGTTTCAAAGTATTGCCTATGATTGAAGCTGCTAAAGTAGGGGATATTTTCTGTACTGTAACAGGTTGTAAAGATGTTATTGTAAAAGAACATTATGAAGTAATGAAAGATAAAGCTATCTTATGTAATGCTGGTCACTTTGATTGTGAAGTTAATGTAGCTGATCTTACAGAACTTGCAGTAAGTCATGAACGTGTTCGTCAAAACATCGAAGGCTATACTATGGCAGATGGTCGTAAACTCTATGTATTGGCTGAAGGTCGCCTTGTTAACCTTGCAGCTGGTGATGGTCACCCTGCAGAAATTATGGATTTATCCTTTGCTATGCAAGCGCTTGCAGCAGAACATATTTTGCATAATGGTAAAGATATGGACCCTGAGGTATATGTATTGCCTCATGAATTAGATGCGGAAATTGCAAAACTTAAATTAAATTCCATGGGTTACGATTTAGATTCCTTAACACAAGATCAAATCGATTACCTTACAAAAGTAAATTAATTAACCAAATATAACCGAGCTATTTCAGCTCGGTTATACCTATGAGGAAGCTTATGTCTGATTTATTGATTACCAATATAGACGTCTTAACTAATGAGGGCGTTCTCAAGAATCATGCCATTGAAATTGAAAATGGCTTTATTACTGCTATTGTAAAGAATAGTGAAGTAGAAAAGGCTAAAGAGTCTGCTAAGGATGTATTAGATGGGAAAGGCCAATTGGCTGCTCCAGGTCTTATTAATACACATACGCACATTGCAATGGGTTTATTTAGAAACTATGCAGACGATCTTGAGCTCATGGACTGGCTAGAAACGGCTATTTGGCCTACTGAGGCAAAGCTTAACGATGAATATGTACGGTATGGTACACAACTTGGCATCGCTGAAATGTTGCGTTCTGGTACAACAACCTTTAGCGATATGTATTTCTTTATGAATACTACTGCTGAGGTAGTAAAAGAAACGGGTATTCGCGCCGTACTATCTCGTGGCTTAGCAGGTGTATCCCCAACAGCAGATCAAGCATTAGTTGAGAATGCTGATTTATTCCGCACATGGAATGGCTTTGATAATGACCGCATCAAGGTATTATTAGGACCACATGCGCCATATACTTGTCCAGATGCTTATATGGAGAAGGTTATCTCCTTATCTCATGAATTAAACTGTGGCATTCACATGCACTTGTCCGAAACTAAAGGGGAAGTGGAGAATGTAATGAAAGCTACAGGTAAAACTCCAATCGCTCATATGCATGACCTAGGTTTATTCTGGAATACTACATTAGCTGCACACTGTGTTCATGTTACAGATGAAGATATGTCAATTATGGCTGAAAATAATGTAGCAGTAGCACATAATCCGCAATCTAACCTAAAATTAGCAAGTGGTATTGCACCTGTGCCTGAAATGATCGGTAAAGGTATAACCGTTGGTCTTGGTACGGATGGTTCCGCATCTAATAATAACGCGGATATGCTCGAAGAAGTACGCCTTGCTGCTACTCTACATAAAGCACGTCTCTACGATCCTAAAGCCATTCCTGCACAAGCAGCTTGGCATATGGGCACTGTAGAAGGCGCAAAAGCCCTTGGTTATACTGATCTTGGTGTATTAGCGAAAGGCTATCGTGCAGATATCGTGCTATATGACGTATCTGGTATGCACTGGATGCCTCGTTACAACGATTTAGCGGCACTTGTATACTCTGCTAACAGTTCTGATGTAAATACTACAATTGTAGGTGGCAAAGTTCTTATGAAAGACAAAGAATTGCTTACTATTGATGAAGAAAAACTTCGTGCAGAAATCACTAAGGCTCAAGAGTATTTCAGTAACTAATATATTAAAAAAACTATAGCTGTAATTGATTAGCTTTTTCTTGTCTAGTTTAGTACTAGTTAGGTTTGTATTTATATAATATAAGTTTGTATGCGAGGTACTGCTATGCTAAAAAGAATACTTCAATACCTTTCACTTTGTATCGCCTTAGTTAGTTTGTTGATATTAGCTGGTTGTAGTAGTAATAGTGCGTCTTCTCAGCCTAAAGGACCTGAAGGGGAATGGATTGCTTACTCAGGCTATACCGTTCAAAATGTAGTGAGTGCTGTTGACACGCCTATTTTTACGATGAATCTTACAGCTCGAAATGATAGTAAGACGATTTATACAGCAGATATGAAAGCTTATAACTATCAATATACGACGCCTGAAAAGAGACCTGTTATTGAATCTACTCAAATGGTAGGGGATATAAAGGAAACTCGTCTAAATTATATTACGGCACTTACACTTGTAATGAGTGCTAACGATATAGTAGGTAATGCAGATAGCTCAAATTCTAATACAATTAAGATGGATATTACTGGCATACCAAATACTGCTCTTATTTATGATTCAAAAACAGATACTATTAAATTTATGGATCAAACCTTTAAACGAGTAAACGAAACGAACAATTTACAAACATTAGCCGATGCGTATAAGAAAGATCTTCAAGTAGCTTCTAATAAATATTTAGAAGAGATTGGCAATGCAGCAAATCCTAAAACAAAGTTTATAACAACCTATAACTTTGATGACTCTATCATTAAAGACAATAAGAAATAATAAATAAAATAAAACCCACTCATAGTATGATATATTCCTTTATTAGATACCTAATAAAAGGGGTACATATCACATGGAGTGGGTTTATTTTGTAATGTTTTACTTTGAATGCTATTTTATTACTTTCACCAAGAACATTGGTACAGGAATATAAAATTCATCTTCTTCGTTGTAAATACGAGGACCTACTGTGGAGTCAATAGTGACGGAGCTAGCACCTAATTTTGTGAGCACTTCTTTATCCCATTGAGGGCGTGTAAAGGATGAAATTTCAAGCATATGATAAATCGTATGGCACCGCTCTTTTAAGTCATTGCTTACATGCTCATGGGCATGATGAACAGATTGTGGTAAGTCATGGTGATTGCGAGCATGTTCCGCATCATAATTGAGGATTAAACCGCCTGGACGAATGATGCGTAACCATTCAGCATAGGCTTTATCTGGATGTGGTAAGTTCCATGTTACATTGCGGGCTACAACGATATCAAAGGTATTGGAGTCAAAGCTGAGATTTTCAGCATCCATGACGGAGAAGGTAGCATCACAATCAAGGGATTCTGCCAGTTGATTTGCTTCGTCTATCATATTAGGCGTAATATCGATGCCGTGTACTGTATGTCCTAGTTGAGAGAGGATAATACTAAAGAAGCCTGCACCACAACCAATGTCTAAAATACGTAAAGAGCGATCAGAATCAAAGATATGACTCGTTAGTTCATCTCTCCATAATTTAAGTTTAGGGCTTTCTAATTCTTTAGCTCGCAATGACCCAAAATCACGTGCTCGATCGCTCCAATAAGCGGTAATAAACTCTTTGTCATCCTTCATAGGATGATTCTTTTCAAATATATCGTTCATCTTTTTGTTCTCCTCATTTTTAATACACTTAATAGTACCATAAAATGAGAATGTACCATACTATAAATATCACACTTACTACATAAATAATTAATATTGAATATGATATAATACATCTATATTTTTGTTTTATGAAAGGGCAGGACAATGATTTTGCAGACGGGACAACGTACGGATATTCCTGCCTTTTATGGGCAATGGTTAATTAATCGCGTCCGCCAAGGATTTGTAGATGTACGCAATCCCTATAATCCAATGCAGATAACACGATATCCTATCAATCATGAGGTTGTAGATGGTATTGCGTTTTGTACAAAGAATCCGTTGCCTTTCATTCCGCTCTTACATGAAATAAATGATTATAGACAGTATTGGCATATGACTATAACTCCATATGGAGCAGATATAGAGACTAATGTACCACAAGTGGATTTAGTAATAGACGGATTTAAACACATATCTACAAAACGTAATCCTCAGTCCATGGTGTGGCGTTATGATCCTATTATTTTAACCCACAACTATACAGTTGATTTTCATTTTGAAAGCTTTTATAAAATGGCTAAAGCCCTCGAAGGATATACAGATACGGTAGTTGTAAGTTTCTTAGATATTTTTGAGAAGGTAGCTCAGAACTTTCCCGAAGGTTATAGACCGAGTTTAGATATTCAAACAAAGATTATTAAAGAGTTAGTATCTATAGCTCATTCTCATCATATGATACTTAAAACCTGTGGAGAAGGGGACATTTTCAAAGAATTAGGTGTTAATACAGAGGGCTGTTTTACGCTAGACTGTTATGAACGTGCTTGGAACGTAAAATTAAAAGCACCGAAACGTACACCAGCTAGACTAGAGTGTAATTGTTATTTACATGGTGATATAGGTGCCTATGATACTTGTAGCCATTTTTGTCGCTATTGTTATGCCAATACAAATCAGGCTGCAGTTCGCCAAAATTGCTTATTACATGATCCGAACTCTAGCTTACTTATTGGAAAACTTTCAAAAACAGCAATTATTAAAGAAAGTGCGGAAAAAAGCTGGATTGTAGATACAAATTACACACAAGATTCTTTATTTTAAGGAGAATTATGACCTGCTTTTACGCCTATAGCGTTGACGTATCGTGTAAAATATAGACAAAAGGGGTTGGGTCACCTCAAGAATATAAGAGAGTTAAACTACTTTTAATTGTTTATGTATTATTACAAGGAGGTGGAGTATGATCACCTATAAGACTGACAGTAAAGCATCATTACAATCATCTGAATCGTCTATGCCAGTACTAGCTATGTGTTATGATTTTGATAAGACCTTAACACCTGATGATATGCAGGCACAAGGCTTTATCCAATCTGTTGGCTATGATGAAGAGCAAATCAAACAGTTCTGGCAAGAATCTAATCAACTGGCTAAGAAAAATGATATGGATAATAATTTGGCTTATATGTACAAGATGATTCAAGAAGCAGTGGGCCGTTTTTATGTAACTCGAGAAAAGCTTATGGAATATGGCAATCAAGTGGAACTATATGAAGGTGTTCGCACTTGGTTTGAACGTATTCGTGAATATGGTTTAGAACACGGTGTACGCATTGAACATTACATCATATCTTCTGGTTTAAAAGAGATGATAGAAGGTACTGAAATGGCGAAAGAGGGAGCTTTCACCAAAATCTATGCCAGTGCATTCATGTTCGACGACAAAGGCGTAGCAGTATGGCCTGCACAAGCCATTAACTATACAAATAAAACACAGTTTTTATTCCGTATTCAAAAAGGAATTTTAGATATCAATGACACAGGTGTTAATGATTATGTTAAGCCTGAAGATCAACGTGTCCCATTCCGTAATATGATATATATTGGGGATAGTGATACAGATATTCCTTGCATGAGCTTGGTTAATGCTAATGGTGGTCATTCTATAGGTGTTTATGATCCTGTTAAGAAGGATAAAGATAAGGTGTATAAGATGATGCGTCATCACCGTATACGTTATTATGCACCTGCAGACTATACAAATGGTTCAAAGTTAGATACATTAGTTAAACAAATTATTCGCAAAACCGCAGCCTACGAAGTGTTAGAAGGCGAGTATGTACATTGTAAACACGAAGCAGAGGAGTAACATGGATCAATCTAAATTAACAAGTGAATGGATTCAAGCGTTTAATCGTTTAGGTTCTGAAGGTAAATTAAAACCTACCGTACCATATCATGATTTATTTAACCGTAAAGAGTTAAAAGGATTTCCATTGCATACATTACCTATGTGGACTGTAACATTCCCAACAGGCCATATTACATGCTGTGATCCTTTGGTGACACTACCTAATAAACCGGATACATATATTAGAACGGTAGAACCAGGTACGTACTTGTTGGAAACAAAAATTATTGAAATGGAACCTAATGAATACCGTTATGTAGCAAGCCGCGTTGTTTTTAGTGGTAATGAGCCTGTGAATTATGAATTAGCATTAAAAGGTACAGAAGATTTAACAGATCTTGATGATGGTGAAAGCTACATTGGATTCCCTGTAGATTCTGGTCTTGCTACAGTAGTTGATGCTGAAACTATTGAGACCTACAGAAAGTTTTACGATCAATGGCATACTAACTATCCGGATAAGAACATTTACGATGATTACTATAGCGATTTATTCCAATTAAATGCTATGGCATATCCTCAATACCAACGCTCTAAAGGGGACTGGATTAACTTTACAATTCCTGAAACCGAATTGACTGTGCCGATGATTCAATCTGGCTTTGGTGATGGTTTATACCCTGTATACTGGGCATTTGATAAAGATGGTCAAATCTGCCAATTGATTATGGAATATATTGATTGCAGCGAAGCATATCAATAGTAAGATTAAGATTAATCAAAATTTTTAGAGGAAATCCTTATAAACTTAACATATAAAAAAGACGCTTAGTATTTAAGCGTCTTTTTCTATGACAATATTATTTTCAAGTTTAAATACCAAAAATCCAGTTTGCTAATACACGAAGGATACTAAGACCTACAATGATTTCTGCTAAAAATCTTAAAGAACCTTCCATACCATTACCTAAATGTTTTAAACTGCCAATTTTAGCTTTACTTACGATATCACACCAGCACATATAATACCTCCGCGAGAGTTAATATGAGTAAATTACATAATTTATATGCTTATTTTACAACGTTATATCAAAAATTTCAATATGTATTTAAAATTAAATAATAATAATTCTACACATACATCTATAATAGTAAAACTTTAGTTTGAAAATTACTTCCGATAACGATATATTATCGGAAGTAATTATATAAAGAAAATTGGGCCTATATGGCCCAATCCCTTATATTATATAGTTTTTTAGCTATTTAAGCTTATTTACGTTTAAATGTGTATGGTTCGTATTCTACATCATTATGACGGTTAGTCCACCAATTCCAACCGATTCTTGCAAGCTTCCATGCAATAAAGCCTACGATGATTCCCAATACTAAGCCTGTTAATACATCTGTTGGATAATGTACAAATAGATATACTCTAGAAAATGCTACTACTAATGACCCAAGTAATGCTATAATTCCCAAATATCGCTTCTGAGGCGCTATTTGACTCAAGCCTAGGTAAATGGTCATGGCAGATGCAAATGAACCAAAACTATGGCCTGACGGGAATGAATAACTATTTGCTTTTGGTAATGCAGACTCTAATGGTACTGTTACATTAGGAAAATCTACAAATGGCCTTAATCGAGCTACATGTGGTTTTAAACCTTGGTCACCAATGATAAATACAAATCCTAATGCAATTATTATCGCAACGCCTAATACACGATATTTTTTCTGTAACATCAATAATAAGGCAATGACAATCCATAAGGCACCGCTGCCAGTAATTTTTGAAATAAATGCCATAATTGGTGTTAAAAAACTATATACAAGATGGTCATGTACATAGAAGATCAAGGAGTGATCAAATTGTAAGATTGTGTCCATAGTTTCCTCTTCTATTTTACTAAATGATAATTACTGAGAATGATTGAGAATAGATTATATCCTCAATATTCTGTATTGGATTTCCATATACTTTGTAATATGTATATATTGGTTTCTCAATTACATCCAAATAATAGCCTAAACTATTTATACCTCATGGTCAATAGTTTAGGCTATATTTAATAAAATCTTTAATTATGGTTTCTTTTTATCTGATTTTTTAGTTGAACCTTCAGGTGGCATTGTTATGATCGTATCTACTGGGTCATATACAGATTCAAAGGAATCAGTTTGTGTAACCCAGTTACCATATGTTATGGTTCTATACGTATTCATTGTTAAGCCTACATGCCCCTCTTGTACTTCTTTTTCTTTTAAAGATGGATCTACGCGTGTAATTGTCTTATTTGGTATTTCACTACGATCACCAACTGAAATAGATACATTTTTAGGCTTGTCTTGAGCAGTACCTATAATATAGATGGTTAGTGTACCATGATTCATCACACTGAGAATATAAATGGATTGTTGGTATGGATTTCTAAACTTAAAGTCTAAATAGCCCCATGCTACTGTAGCATCACGACCAGCTTGAATATATCCAACAGGTTCAAAGTGAGGTGTACGTTCTACAATATTCATGCCAGATAATAAGGCTGTATTAAAGATGGTAGAACTAACTTGGCAAATGCCACCACCAATACCTGGAACTAATTTGCCATCAATCATTACCGGTGCATCATCATAGCCAGCCTCAGCAGTACGCTCGCCTACAACATCGTTAAAGGAGAATACTGCACCAGGTTTAATCAATGTACCATTGATTTTATCAGATGCGAGTTGAATGTTATGTGTTCTGCTTTCATTATTTGGATCAAAATCTGTACTAAAGGATGCTAGAACGGTATTTAATGGTTTTAAATCAGAATCAGTAACCTTAATAGTATTTTTTGTGGTAAATACCATAGATAGAGATGTGATGCTTTCTCCAGATTGTAATTGATCCTTAAGGTTTTGTAAGGTTGCATCAATATCAATGCGTTTACCTTCTTTAGCAGGATGGAATACAACTTGACCATTCTCAATGGTTAGATATGCATCATGTCCTGGCGTATCAATTGATTTGGCAAGTTCTGTAAGGTAAGTTTTGCTTTTTACCTCGTCTAGCTTATATTGTGGTTTAAAATGTTGGCCATAATATAAGGCATTAAATCTATGTGAAAGTAATGTCCACCAATCATCTTCATACCCATATGTAGAAATAGCTTTTACTACAGCCTCAGTATCTACTTGAATACCTAAATCATGATACGTAGCCTGTTGTTTTTTATTATTCCCCATATCAATGGATATAGTCTGTTGTGGTATTTTACTATTTAGTTCTTGTATTCGATCTTGTAATTCACCCTTTGGTGTATTAGATAGATCTGTATCATTGTAAAATACACCATACGATGTATTTTCTGTTGGGATGTATGAGCAGCCGCTCGTACTCAGCAGGACAAGCATAGTCCCTAATATTATATGTTTTTTACTCATTGTATTATAAACTCTCCCAAATTAGTCATTATATTCTCTAATTATAGCATATAAGTACCTATTCTATGGTACAATTATATTGATATTTTTAGGGGTAAGGGTGAATTATGTCAGAGTCTAAGGAACAACAAAAACATTTCTATTTGCGCAATAATGATGCGCTTTTGAATAGTACAAAGTTGTCTATGAAAGCCAAGCAAAGTATATTACTATCTAAGGCTGAAAATACTGTGGATGCTTACGAATCGGATTGGGATGATTTCGTAGATTGGTGTACCTATCAAAAGGTATCTTATTTTCCGGCTACACCAGAAACCATAGTTAACTATATTAATGATCTTGCTGATTATGCTAAGGCAAATACAATCTCTCGTCGTATTAGCGCTATATCTGAGAATTATAATGCCTCTGGACATCGGGATAATCCATGTATGGCACCAATCGTAAAACAAGCGTTACGAGGGATTAGACGTTTAAAAGGTACATTCCAACAAGGTAAGACACCAGTTCTATTAGAAGATATCGAAGATATTCTAGATTGTATGACTAAACTAGATGTACCTGAATTACAGCTATTACGAGATAAGGCCATTCTTTTAATTGGATTTATGGGTGCTTTTCGTCGTAGTGAAATTGCAGCTATTACAGTAGAGCATCTACAGTTTTCTCCGCAAGGTGTTGAAATCTTTGTGCCATCCTCAAAAGCGGACCAAGAAGGTCAAGGTGCTGTGGTAGCCATTCCTCATATACCTGGCTCCCCTTTAGATGCTGTGAAGGCCTTACAACAATGGTTACGTGCTTCTGGTATTTCTGAAGGCCCTATATTTAGAGGTTTTACTAAAAATATGTCACTTCGTAAAACGGCTATATCCGATAAGATGATTGCAGAAATTGTAAAGAAATATGTTTCTCTCATTGGTCTTGATCCATCTATGTATGGAGCCCATAGTTTACGTCATGGCTTTGCAACAACTGCTGCAGCTTATGGTGTGGAAGAACGTAATATTATGCGTCAAACACGTCATCATAGTGTTAATATGGTTCGTCGTTATATTAATGAAGCGAACAAGTTTGTAGACAATCCTATTTCCACAATTTTTGAAAAACGATTTAGATGATAATTATAAATCAGTTGATTAAGATAATATCTATAAATCGTATTCATACATCCAGTTTTAATGGAACCCTCCTCAATAGAAAATTCGGCGTATGTACAATTTACTTTTGTCGGAGGCTTTAGATAAGATATTTCACTAGTTATCTTAATTGTATAACCTTCAATAAATTTATCACTCTTATCCCTAAATTCCTCTATACGCATTATATCTTTTAAGTAGTTATAACAACCTTGGTCCTTAGCACCTTGCTCCTTCAACATATACACTTACATATTTCTCTACTACTTTATTGTATTCTTTTGAAAACTCTTCTCTGCTATACGTATGTTTATTAAATACCCAATGGACTTCATCATATGTAGGATAGTTAACTTCTTCATATTCATTAATAGCTTCAGTATCTTTACGTTCTGTAGTATCTTTACAATTTTTCTTATCGTAGAAATTTTCAATGGTTTCAAATATTACAGGATAATCCGCCTTGTACTCTTTTGGCTTAATTTGAGTTAATAGATATTTTACAACTTCACAACACCAACCAAGTTGTTTATCTAAGTGGTCTTCTTTTGTCATTTTCATGGCCGTCTCTATTAACTGTAAAGCTTTCTGTACATGTTCAGATTCGTAGCTTTCACCACATGCTAAAGACGCATGAGCATAGCCACAACGATAATACCAAGACCAATCACGATGTGCCTCATCTATACGATCAAATAACTCGATAGCCTCTTCTGGTCGACCATTATTGTTATACATACGTCCTAAGGTGCTTAGTAATATAGGCGACAAATTATCGATACCGATGTTAGTTAACAGCTCCATAGTACGATCAACATCTAGGTCCTCTTGTTCATTAAGGAGCTTAACCTTTTCCTCATCACTTAAAGATTGAAATTCTTCATCCGTAATCTCTTCAATACTGATATATAAGTTCTTAATAAAGTCACCAAAGTTATCTGCTAACAGAGTGATTGAGTAATCACCTTCTTGGTCAACACGTACTACCTTAGGTTCACCAGTAGGACCACACTCACGATAATCGAGGAAAATCATATCATGCCCACCAGAAATCGTATCGGCTACAACGATACCGATAGGAGGATACTCCCATTTAGAAATCCAAAACTCATTACCCATCTCACCTATAAGAGAGTATTTTTTATCTCTATCGATGCCATATATGCCTGTTACATATACACAGTCGCCATTATTATTTATAAAGCAGTTCTTATTCAATACACCGCCATTATGATTGTTAAGTAATTCAATATATGTTGCAGGTAATGTATAGCCTAGCTCAGATTCAGCATCCTTAATATCCTTATCCGTAACAGGTTTACCTATATAAGATTCAAATGCATAATCAACATCGTTCCAAAACCCATTCCAATCAAAGTTTTTTAGATTACTCATAATACTCGCTCCTAGTCAAATATGTTACTTCAATCAAATTGTTTCTCATCAGTGGAATATTCTTTAATTAAAGCTTTTACCCTGCGTCGTATCAAAATGGTATCAACCATATAGGAAAAAATGATATAAGGAGATACATTTATAATCCCTATAGGCGCTAAAATAAGTGCTACTCTCAATAGGTCAAGTGAATATGCATACCACTTAAAATCGATATTATTTAAAATGGGTGTGACATAGTCAAAGACTTTTATCTCCCATTGCATTAGCGGGTTTAATTCCTCACTTGTTCCTAATAGCCAAACGAAACTTACAGCAAAGATCAAACAATATACTATGCCAACTGGAATCAATATCTTCGCTCTCTTTTTTAACAGATCACGGCAAATCTCATCTTCTTCCTCTGGTGTTACATCGTATACCATATTACATTCTATCTGAATCCGTCTAAATCGATAGCGAATATACTTATACAAAAGGTTATTCGGTGAATATAACATAATGGGCTCCGTATACTATTTGTAGTAACTTAATTTTTAGAAAATATATCATCCATCTATGGCAAAGTAATGTGAATCTTTGAATTCATTATCCAAAATATATTGCAGGATCAGTCATCGTTTGTCCCCTTTACATAGCTTTCCATCTTCGGTCTTAAATCTAACACGATTTCCCAACTATTTAATGTAGGAACCTTACGATGTGCAATAAAATCTTCTATTATCTGTAATACCTCTTGATGGCCCAGCTCATTCTTACCATATATGATAGCACCTCGGTCACCATCATTAGTTACACTAAGCTCTATATGTAATAAATCAGTATCATGATCACTACAAACCTGTACAAAGTTATATAGTTTATTATCTATGGAGATTGCCTTTGATGGAGAAATAACTACAAAGTCTCGCTCTTGGTCCTCAATAGCATACAGATTTTGTTCAACTTCATTCAGTGTAATACCTTCATATTTATAGGTGCCTACATCAATGGACCAATCCGTATATGTTTTCTCAAATGTATGTGTCATATGTATTGCCTCTCCTTTACGATATCCCCTAAAACAAGGTTTCTAATTGACCTGCCATATCGGACATAAACTCTTCAAATTTACAAAGCTCTCGTAGTTCTTGATGTTCTACATCATAACAAGAAATCTTTTTAGACTTAGGGTCCCACACAATTTGCCAATCATTATACTCACCTAGTTCTTTAGATAAACGTAATACATTACGGCGACCTAATTTAAATAGAATCGTATCAGTAAGTGAGAAGAACTCTATAGATATAAAATCAGAGTCTGGCAATTCAAAATAGAGAGTATCTCCCTCTAAAAACGATACTAACGCCTTTGGTAGTTTAAATGGCTTTAATTGATCCATTTTATTTTGTATATCATGGAACTCAGCAGGCTCTAATGATTTAAAATACTCTGCCATTTCCATATCGCCCTTTTCAATAGCAATGCTATAGGGACGCATACCATCCTTTTCTGTGATGGTCACATCAGCGCCATGTTCTACCAAATACTTACACATTTTTAAATCCACATACCGTGCTGCTACACACAATGGGGTTGGCTTAAAGGGATACACAGAATCAGGCTTGTTGTAGTTAATATCTACACCATTACGAATAAAGAAATCTAGAACATCATAATTTCTATCTGTAATGGCATTTCTGAAAGCTTTACCGCCATATTTCTGTACCGTATGGCCTAAGTCATGAATAATCTGTAAGTGATTATATTTCTTGCCATATAAGGCAGCTTGAAAGGCATCTACTTTCACACGGTTCAAGGCGTGAACATTAGCACCATGTTCTACGACGTAATCGATAATCGCTTGATTCCCATATCTAACAGCAAGCAAAAAACTTGGATTTTCCTCATCATTTAGATCAGCGCCATTATCGACTAACCATTGAATACTTGGCAAGCAACACATAACAAGAGCTAATTCTAAAGGTGTATGCTCACTATACTCACCAATTTCTATAGGTATATTAATATCCCAACCCTCTGCTAATGCATTTTCTAAAGCTACGATATTGCCTTTTACGATATCTATTACTATTTCAGGTACAGATTCAAAGGTACCTAAATCTTTTAACTGTATCATGACTCTCTCCTAAGAACTATATATTTAAAATGATTATCACTAATTACATTATATTACATTTATAAGTATGAGTGTATAGTAAAAGCCCTTCGTATAAACGAAGGGCTAATCTATTATTTCTCTTGTACTTGTTTACCACTCATATGTTCAATGGTGATTTCAAACATTTGAACTGCTCTACCAGCATGAGCAATATTTTTGTCTACAAGCTGCTCACTAGGATAATATTTCATAGCAAATTCTTTTAATCGATCTATAGATTCTGAACCTGCCTCTAGCAAACGACATCTTCCAAATACGACTACACTTTGTACATACGGCGCCCAGGATTCAGATTCATCAATTCTCTCATTACCATATACGGTAAAACATACCTTATCTGAAGTTTTCAATGACTCTACTTTATGACCAGCTTTAGCTCCATGAAAATAAATCTTTTTATTATCACAATCATAAAAATAATTAATAGGAATAGCATAAGGATAACCCTCAACACCATTCATGGCAATAATTCCACGACGATTAGATTGTAATAAAGCTTCTGCAGCACTATGGTCTATTTCATTTATCTTTATACGAATTGGTTTAAACATAATCTATCTCCTAATTTTATTTACTTATCCTATTTACAAGATACATAAAAGTACCACTATTAGTATCATCAACTTTAGAATATTCTTTCCAATTTATAGGATA
>NZ_JAGZRH010000019.1:0-24290 GCF_018381775.1 Veillonella sp.
AAGCAAGGTGATTTTTTTGTATAACTTTCGTTGCCGCACCCGCATAGCGGGTGGTTTAATGATTCGCGACTACGTCGCGAACCAGTCTAAAGACAATAACTAAAAGGGGCTGTTTTACAGCCCCTTTTATAGCACTTATTTTATTGTAATTTTTTAGGATCTTTTAATAGTAATGATGCCCCAAGGCCCATTACGAGGAATGGCACGAGTGTCATCATAGCGACTGGTAGGGAGTAGGTGTCTGCTAGGTTACCTACGACAGGAGCGATGACGCCACCGATGGTTTGGCTCACGCCAAGGGTGATACCCGATGCAAAGCCGATACTTTTGGCTAGGTATGTTTGGCCTAGTACGATAACTGGGCTGTAGCTAATTGCTTTAGCAGCACCAATCATGAGTAGTAGCAAGTAGGCTATAGGCATCATGATGAGTGGTGAGAAGGTTGGTACCTCTGTTAATAGGAACATAGCAGGTAACCAAACTAATAGGGATAGTCTGATAATCTTGATAGGCCCATATTTATCGCCCAATAGACCGCCAATATAGGTCATGAAGATACCGATACTAAAGAATACAGTCAAGGCAAAGCTACCTTGTTCTGGGCTTGTACCGAGCTCACGAGTCCAGAAAATCGGAATAAACGCATTGATAACGCGGAAGTTTACTGATTGGCTCAAGATGATAACGAACAAGATGCCAAAGTATTTCCAGTAGTTCTTCAGCGGTTTTGCCGCCACCGTTGGATTTTCAGTAGCTACTGCTTGGTCGATAGTACGTGCATGAGTTACGATGCGAGGCATTAGTACGAACAATATAGTAAATATAATAATACCTACTACGGTGAAAGCCGCCAATCCATGAGGCCCAATTGTATAAGCAATGGCACCTGCAAAGAGTGGACCAAAGGCGAAGCCTGAGCTACCGCCGATAGCAAAGGTGCCCATGGCCTTACCTTTCTTGCCACCACCGAGACGGTTCATAATCTTTGCGCCTTCAGGATGGAAGATGGAAGAGCCAACGCCCGCTAATGTGGCACAAATGAGGAGGCTTTCATAAGAGGTAACAAAGCCCATCATACCTGTACTACATGCAGATAATAAAACGCCGAAGGCAATGAGCCGTGGTTGATTGATCTTGTCTGAAATATAGCCTAGTAAAGGCTGTAATAATGATGATAATGCTGTATTAGCTAAGATGAGAAAACCTGCTTGCTCTAAGCTCAGTCCATAGGTGTAAATGAACAGTGGCAAGAGGGCAGGTAACACACTTTGACAGGAGTCGTTGATCATATGACTCACTGTGATGAGATAAGGGTAATATTTTTTCATAGTAGTGTCCCCTTGAGTTTATGAGGAGATTATTTTAAATTGTATTTCTTATATTATAACCCAAATAGCTACAAAAATAGTTATAGTTACAAAAAAGCGCTGTAAAATAAAATATCCTACTAATAGAAAAATTTATTGAACATGTGTTTGACAATATATATAATCTAAATAAAACCATTAACAGAAAAGAAAAGGGATATTTTAATGACGAAAGACGAATTTTGGGAGGCAATTAATACTGGCGGAAAAGTATATACATATGATGATAAATTCGATTTTTATGCCGTATTTACTAAGGGAGCATATGAGATTTATCCAGTTCCAGTTCCTGATTATATAGATTCAGATAACTACGAAAAATATAAAACATTCAATGGAATGTTAAGAAGTTTTATGATTTTTGACAAGCCTTTAGGCGAATGTCTAAATAAAATTGAATATTAAGTTATGTAATATATAGCATAGCCTTTTATACGCCCTTTCATGTGTGATGATTGGGCGTATTTTTATTGGTGTAAAATAAAACACCCTACTAATATAGCAAGGTGTAAGAGATGATTATATGATTTTGTAAAATATCATGGGGCAATAAATGGGGCAAATACCACCATATAATAGAGAATGATTGATACACAAAATTCACTCAATAATATAAGAAAACCTAGATAACAGCTGTATTATGTGTATCTAGGTTTATCTATTGTATCTCTATCATTATCATTTAAAAGAATGGCAGAGGAGGAGGGATTTGAACCCCCGCGCCGGTTGCCCGACCTACCGCATTTCGAGTGCGGACCCTTCAGCCTCTTGGGTACTCCTCCGTGCTTTACGGCGCTCTTTAAAGAAGTCTTTCATAATTTGGCTGCATTCATCACCAAGCACACCAGATGCTAGTTCTGGTTCATGATTTAAACCAGGATGAGAGAGCACATTGAATAGCGATTCTACGGCGCCTTCTTTGTAATCACTTGCACCATATACAACACGATCAATACGACTGTTGATGATGGCTCCAGCGCACATCGGACACGGCTCTATCGTAACATACAGGGTACAACCAGTCAACCGCCAGCGCTTGAGAACATCGCATGCTTCGCGGATTACGAGGACCTCTGCATGAGCTGTTGCATCATGATCGAGTTCACGACGATTATGGTGACGTGACACGATGGTATTATCTTTTACGAGAATGGCACCGATAGGGATTTCTCCAAGTTCATAAGCTTTGCGTGCTTCTTCCATGGCTATGGCCATAAAATATTCGTCCCGTGTGCGTTCATCCATATTTTCAATGTCTGTAGGTGTAATGTCTTTTGTCATTGGCATACCTCTTCATGTATAATATCTTACATAAAGTCTATCATAGTGTACGCAGTTATGCGAATAGATTATTTGGGGGAATTATGGACATTATTTGGTATATATTTGATATGATTGGCACCATTGCCTTTGCTGTATCCGGTGCACTCGTTGGGGTATCCCGGAAGATGGATATATTTGGTATGACTGTCCTTGCATTGGCTACTGCTATTGGTGGTGGTATTGTACGGGACGTGTTGCTCGGCTATTTTCCGCCGAATTCATTGCGAAATATAGTGTATGTTACTGTTGTTTTAGTGGTAACTGTTATCGTGTTCTTAATTTATAACAGCCGATATCGTAAGCATGCGATGGGGCCTCGTAGTCGAGCTAGTTACTTGTTGGCCGATGCGTTAGGGTTAGCATCATTTACCGTAACAGGTGCTTCTGCAGGTTTTAAACTCTATCCAGAGTTGCCTATCTTTATTGTGTTGCTCGGTACAATCACTGCTGTTGGTGGTGGGATTATCCGCGATATGTTGGCGCAACGCATCCCATCTGTTTTGAAAGAGGATGTATATGCCTTGCCTAGTATTATTGGTGGCATCGTTTATTATCTTATGGTCACATCGAGTTGGGACAGTATGGCCGTATATGGTGCTTTCACAGTAGTACTCGTTATCCGTCTGCTAGCCCTCAAGTATAATTGGAGTCTGCCGAAGGTAGGAAAAACCAAGCCGGTTGCGAAATAATAGTCAAATGATATAATTATAATATTGAGCATATGAACATTTCATAAAAGTGTCAGAAAAAGAGAGTATTATAAAACAGTTAATTTTGCGAGTCGGGAGTACTCGCTACACAGAAGGAGATTTGATTTATGACGAATAAATGGTTGAAAGTAGCACTTATGGCTGCAGCTATCGCTACTGGTACATCTATTAAAATTGATGCGGAAACCGTGTTGTATGTACCTCAAGATGATCGCCCTGTAAGCTTACAATATACTGTAGATACAGCTCGCGAAGCAGGTATGACTATATTGACGCCACCTCAAAATTTGATTTCTGGTAAGAATTACCAAGGTCAAGCAGATCAAATCATGGCTTGGGTTGAACAAAATGCAGGCCGTGCTGATGTGATGGTATTGAGTACAGATACGCTTATCTATGGTGGTCTTGTAGACTCTCGTAAACACAACATTCCACTGACTACATTGGAAAGCCGTTTAAAACGTATTGAATCCTTAAAAGCTCGTAATAAAAACGTGCGCATTTATGGCTTTGGTACTGTAATGCGTTCTCCACGTGCTAGTGGTGGCGGCACTGAACCAGCTTATTATGCAGAATATGGTCCTACTATCTTCCAAATTGCCGCATTGCAAGATAAATTAGACTCTGGCTCCTTAACACAAGAGGAAACTCAAAAATTGATGAGCTTACAAGCCTCTGTTCCTGTAGAATATTTACAAGACTGGTTTGACCGCCGTCAAAAAAATATGAAAATCAACAAAGAGTTGATCGACGAAACTCGTAGCGGTGTATTCGATTACTTTGCATTGGGCCATGATGATACATCTCAATTGTCCCAATCTGCATTAGAAGGTCGTTACTTAAGTAAATACTCTAAGGATATTCCTGCTGAGAAATATGGTAGCTTCCCTGGTGCCGACCAACTTGGGCTCTTGTTGATGGCTCGTTCTCGTACCGATGAAAGTACAGAAAAACCAACATTCTCCGTAATTTATCCACTTGGTGGTGGCGGTAAAACATTGCCAGGTTACGAAGACCAAACTATCGATAAAACAATTGCGCAACACGTTGAGGCCGTAGGTGGCACTATGGTGACACAAGGTAAACCAACTGTGTTGTTAGCAGTAAATACACCACTTACTACAAGCACTGGTGAATCTGAAAGCTTCGAGAACTTCCCGATGATTTCTAATTCTACAAATGCTTTCGTAGATCGAATTCAACAAGCTGTTGATTCTGGTGTAAACGTAAGCGTTGCTGATATTGCTTATAACAATGGTGCGGACAATACATTAGTAGCTGCTATGTACAAACGCGATATGTTATACAAAATCGGTGCGTACAATGGTTGGAATACCGCAAGTAATACAGTAGGCTACGCCATTGCGCAAGGGGTATTGCTCAAAACTATGAGCCCAGAAGGTCACCGCAAGATGTTGACTCAACAATATTTGGATAACTGGGCGTACCAAGCAAATATCCGCAAAGATATTTACCGTATGCAAGACTCTATTCGCACAGATAATGTACGTTATTCTGGCGAGTTAAATGAACGTCTTGAAAGCTACTTAGGCGAACGGATTCAAGACTTCGCTGAAAAATATCTTAAAATCGATCCTCGTACAGTAAAAGCTACATTCCCTTGGGGCCGTCTATTCGAAACAGATATTACAATCTACGATAAACCTGTAGTACCTCTTGAAAAAGAATTGCGCTTGAAACGTGAAGCAGAAGCGAAAGCTAAAGCTGAGGCAGAAGCTAAGGCTAAGGCAGAAGCAGCAGCTAAGGCTAATGGTCAAGCTGCACCAGCACAACCTGCTCAACCAGTAAAGACAGCAGCTGCTCAAACTACAGCATCTGTAATTCCAGTAGTAAAACAACCGGCTACAACATCTCAAGGTCCACGCCTTGTGCCAACACCTGCAGTTGTACCTGGTCAATAATGAATAGGGAATGGACATGAAAAAAGCATTTTTACCGGAAATTACTTATATGCGTGGCCTCTGTATGCTCGGTGTTATCGGCATTCATGTAGGTTCTTACGCATTACAAAATCCTTTTGTAAATTTAGAACTCATTAGCGTCTTAGAAATTCTATCGCGCTTTGGGGTACCAGCATTTTTCTTCCTCTCTGCATTTGGATTGTTCTACCATACATCTGTAGAGGGACCATTCTCATATAAGGAATTTATGCACCGCCGTATTCAGGTGGTGCTATTTCCATATATTACGTGGTCCATATTTTATTTGCTCTACACGGGACTAACGGCGCATAATCTAGGTAATTTGCATCCTGGACCATTGGCTGTAAATCTATTATTTGGTACGTCTATGTATCATTTATACTTTATGGTTATCCTCTTATGGTTCTACGTGATGATGCCGTTATGGCGAGCTATGGTGAAAGTCATCTTAAAACGTCCTGTATTCTGGATGGTATTACTATTTATCATCCAAGTTGGCATCGATTATGTATCATCTTACATGCTTGGCCGTTGGGTAACAGAACATCTCAGTAATAACCCTGTGTTGAAATATCTTTTTGACATGAGACTTAACTATTGGGTTATCCATTATGTGTGGATATTCCTGTTGGGGGCTGTATGTGCTGAGCGCTATGAAACGGTATGCGAATACATGTGGCGCTATCGCTACTTGTTAGGTGTTAGTGCGGTAGGTTCTATTTTATTGATGCTCGGATCCTACTACTATGTCATGGACGTATGGCATTATACTGTTCTAGAAGCAATTTATACAGTTCATCAAATGAGCCCAATGGGTGTTCTCTATACTGGACTGGGAACACTATTTAGTCTGTTCTTATTCCAAACCTTACCAATGAATGCGACTATGGAATCTACTTGGTCAGAAATAGGGGATAAGTCCTACGGTATTTATTTAGCACATCCATTCTGGTTGTTGATCATCTCTGGCGTGATGGCTAAATATAATCTTTTATATACCGTAGTTAATGTGCTAGCTATGTATGTGATGGCGCTAGGCCTGTCCTATTTGACTGCCGTGACATTAAACCATGTACCTAAACCATTACGTAAATTTATATTGGGACATTAATAATATACATCCGCTAGGATATAGTTTTTAGCTATGGCATCCTAGCGGATTTTTGTATATCTAAGTTATATCTTTCACAAAGTAAAGTGTGAAAATTTGAAAGTAATTGTGATATAATAAGTCCATGATGATTACTACTTGATAGAGTAACGATATAGAAAAAGAGGTGCTCCTATGCAAGAATTAACATATTTTAATGGCGAGTTTGTTGAACCAGGTGCCAAAGTTATCAGTATTGATGACCGTGGTTATTTGTTTGGTGACTCTGTATACGAAGTGGTACGTGTCGTAAAAGGCCGTTGCTTCGCATTGTCTTATCATCAAGATCGCTTGTATCGATCTATGCGTGAAATGGATATTCCCGTAAAAATGACCCCAGATGATTTAACAGAATTGCACGAAATTTTAATCGAGCAAAGTGAAATCAAAGAGGGCTATATTTATTTGCAAATCTCTCGTGGCGTAGCGCCACGCCATCATGCATATGATCGTTCCAAACTAGAACCACAAATGCTCATGTCTATCCGTAATTTGGATATGGATGCAGTTAATAAATTGGGTGAAGGTGTAAAAGCGATTGCATTACCTGATGAGCGTTGGGACCATGTAGATGTTAAGACTACTAATTTGATTCCAAATATTTTGGCACAAACTAAAGCGGAGAAGAAATTTGCTTATACTGCCATGTTGTTCCGTGATGGCGTTTGTACAGAAGGTGCAACATCCAATGTATTTGCTGTCAAAGATGGTATCTTGTATACGCATCCAGCAGATAATCATATCTTAAAAGGTATTACGCGCCAAATGATTTTGACTCGCGTAGCACCATCTCTAGGTATTACTCTCATCGAAAAAGAATTTGACCGCGCCTTTGTAGATGATGCGGACGAATTATTCTTTACCGATACAATTGGTGGTGTCATCCCAATTACTAAGCTAGACAGAAATCCAGTATCCGGTGGTAAACCAGGTGCTATTACACTTCGTCTACGCGAAGCACTAGAAAAATTGATGGAAGAAGGTTTGCCTTAATAGGTAATCTACTTTCATTACATGGTAAACTTTTACCTTAAGAAAGGACATTATTTTGATTCAATTACAACACATTAGTAAAGTCTATGAAGGCGCTACTCGTGTGGAAGCATTAAAAGATATTAGCCTTGATGTTAAAGAAGGTGAAATCTTTGGCATTATCGGTCAATCTGGGGCCGGTAAATCCACATTAATTCGATGCATCAACATGCTCGAAGCTCCTACATCTGGCTCTGTTATCGTCAATGGTACAGATTTAACAACACTTAGCAAATCCGATTTACGTAAAGCACGCAAAGATATTGGTATGATTTTCCAACATTTTAACCTTTTGTCCTCTCGTACAGTGTATGACAATGTGGCATTTCCGTTGGAATTACAAGGTTTGAGCAAATCCGAAATCAAGGAACGCATTACGCCAATCCTTGATATCGTAGGCCTTACTGAGCGTATGAATAACTATCCATCTCAATTGTCTGGTGGTCAAAAACAACGTGTTGGTATCGCTCGTGCCTTAGCGTCTAATCCAAAGGTTCTTCTTTGTGATGAAGCTACATCTGCTCTGGATCCGCAAACAACAGAATCCATTTTGAAATTGTTGAAAGATATCAACGAAAAAATGGGCCTTACTATCGTTCTCATCACTCATGAAATGCACGTAATCCGTGAAATTTGTGATCGTGTAGCGGTTATCGAAGGCGGTGTAATCCTCGAGGAAGGTAGCACTGTTGAAGTATTTACACATCCTCGTGAAAATACCACAAAAGAATTCATCAGCTCTGTTGTGAGTGATAACTTACCGCCAGAAGCGTTAGAACATTTGGAATTACATGATCAATGGATTGCAGGTACAGCTCCATTAGTACGTCTTAAATTCACAGGCCAATCTACAGATGAACCTGTAGTGGCAGGTCTCGTACGACGCTTTAACCTCGATGTAAGTATCCTCTTTGGTGGCATCGACTATATCCAAAATACATGCGTTGGTCGCCTTATCGTTATCTTGAATGGTGACCCAGAAAATGCGCAAGAGGGCTTAGACTACATCAAAACATTACCAATTGAAAGCGAGGTGATCGGTTATGTCAGAGCAAATCATTAATCTTCTCATAACTGGTACCCTTGATACATTGCAAATGACCATTATTTCTACGGTCATGGCTATGTTACTTGGTATCCCTCTCGGTGTTATTTTGGTAGTAACCTCTAAGGGTCATATCTTAGAAAATGTAGCGCTTAATAAGGTGCTAGGTGCTATCGTCAATGCAACGCGTTCCGTACCATTTATCATTTTGATGGTAGCTATCATTCCATTCACTCGTATGGTGGCAGGCACATCTATTGGTACCACTGCAGCTTGTGTGCCTTTAACAATCGCTGCAATTCCATTCTTAGCACGTCTTGTAGAAACATCTATTAAAGATATTAACTTTGGCGTAATTGAAGCGGCCCAATCCATGGGTGCAAGTCCACTCCAAATCATTTGGAAAGTATTATTACCTGAAGCATTGCCTACGATTATCGATAATGTAACGGTTCTTATCGTTAACCTCATCAGTTACTCTGCAATGGCTGGTGCTATCGGTGGCGGTGGCCTTGGTGATATTGCTATCCGCTATGGTTACCAACGTTTCCAAGCTGATATTATGATTGCTACCATTATCATCTTGGTTATTTTGGTACAATTAGTCCAAATGATTGGCGATGCTTGGTCTAAAGCGATGAATAAGAAGTAGGAGGATCCTATGAGTATCAATGAGAAGTTGAGAAGTGAACAAAACGATGAGCTATTCACCGCTATATTAACGCTTGAAAATACTGAGGAGTGCTATGCGTTCTTTGAAGATATCTGTACGATTAATGAATTGAAAGCTTTGTCTCAACGCTTACAAGTAGCAAAAATGCTACGTGCCGGTGATAGCTACGAAAAAATTGTAGAAGAAACAGGTGCGAGCACGGCTACTATTAGTCGTGTCAAACGATGCTTAGTCTATGGTGCTGATGGATACACATTAGCTTTAGATCGTCTAGGTGCAAAATAAAATAAACTAGCATGACAACGGTGGCCTTTTGGCTACCGTTGATGTGCTATCTACAGGAGGTTTATATGGAGTGGCTTATTGAGGTAACAGGTTTACCATTTGATATCCTAATTCTCGTTTTGCTCGCTGTAGCAGGTGCTTTTGCCGGCTTTGTAGACTCCATTGTGGGTGGTGGGGGCCTAATCTCTGTTCCCGCTATGCTATTAACCAACCTTCCGCCGAGTATGGCCTTAGGCAGTAATAAGCTGTCTAGTATATTTGGAGCTGGCAGTGCGTCAATTACATTCTTAAGAAATCACATGGTTGATTTTTCTCTAGTTCGTAAATTACTACCTTTTACATTTATAGGATCCATGCTTGGTACCTTAGCAGTTGTATCATTGCCACCCTTGTATGTAAAGCCTATTATTATCGTCCTACTCGTTTGTGTCACACTTTTTGTGGTATTTAAAAAGGATTGGGGAGAAATAAACCGTACCTCAGCAGTAGCAGGAAAAGCATTGTATATTTGCATGGCCTTTGCTTTTGGTATTGGTGTTTATGATGGTTTTATTGGCCCTGGTACAGGTACATTTTTAATTATGGGCTTTATTTTTACTGGCTTTGATTTTCTGCATGCTTCAGCGAATGCAAAAATATTGAATTTTACCAGTAATTTAGCATCTTTGATCGTGTTTTTCTGTTTAGGGCACGTCAATATTAAGTACGGTTTAGCTACAGGGGTAGGCCAAATTATAGGTGCTTACCTAGGATCTCATTTAGCTATTGCTAAGGGTTCGTCGTTGGTACGTGTTGTATTCTTGTCGGTAACGACAGTTATGTTGTTGAAATTAGTCTATGACTATGTTTCCACATTATAGGAGGGCAAGGTATGCCTCATAAAAGTGATGTACAAGTGGCATTGATTAGTGGTGGCACATCGGGCATCGGATTTGCTACGGCAAAATTGCTTCTTAAAGAAGGCTGGTGTGTTGTCATTAACGGTCGTGATGAAAAATCAGGACAAACGGCTAAGATGAAATTGCGCCGCTATTCTTCAAGGGTGCAGTACATCCAAGGGGATGTATCGAAGATTGAAGATTGTCAGCGTATTGTAAAAGAAACCGTTAAATTATTCGGCGGTGTTTCTGCTCTCGTAACAGCAGCAGGCTATTATGAAGAAGAGCTTCTGGCAGATGTAAAGGAAGCAGCCTTTGATGAAATGTTTGGCACCAATGTGAAAGGTACGGTTTTCTTGTGCCAAGCGGCATTGCCCTATTTGCGCGCTACAAAGGGCAGTATCGTAACGGTAGCTAGTGATGCAGGCTTACAAGGTAATGTGGCTTGCTCTGTATACGGTGCTTCAAAAGGTGCGGTAGTGAGTTTTACGAAATCACTATCCCTTGAAATGGCACCACATAATGTGCGCGTTAACTGTGTTTGTCCTGGTGATGTGGATACCTCTTTAGTAGATAAACAAATTGCAAATGCTCAGCAAGATGCAGAGGCTGCTAAGGCTGAAATGGGCCAACATTATCCCTTGGGACGCATTGGTCAACCTCATGAAATTGGAGAGGTTATTGTATTTTTATTGAGCAATAAAGCTTCCTTTGTAACGGGGGCAGCATGGACTATCGATGGTGGTCTCACTAGTTGGTAAGATAGAAAATATTGGAAGTTATTTTATTTTTTAAATCTATAGATAATTAGAAAAATTCATTTCACTTCTAGCAATAGAATGGTATAATAATACTAATAATATGACCTATAGTTGGTTCACAACAAAGGAGAATACTTATGGCAGAATATAATGGCGTAACACTTGAGCCACTTATGGATGGTTCTCAAGACCGTGACTATCAAGTTGAACAATTTATTTTCTGGGGTGCAGGTCGTGCAGCGGCATTGGCATTATCCCCTAAATTCAGCAGTGTTGCTTTGTGCGCCAATGCAACGTATATGGTAACTCGCATTGCACATCTTTACGAAGTAGAATTACAATCTGGTGCCGTAGTGGGGCTAGTTGGTGGTCTTAGCACAGCTGTAGGTACAGCGGCTATTTCTCTTCTTGTTCCTCTAAAAGCAGTTCGCGTTCCTGTAGCAGTTGGTTTAACATATGCTATCGGTAAAATTGCTCACATTTGGATCCAAGATGGTATGCCTTCTGATATCGAACGCTATAAACCAATGGTTGCTGAATTCCTTGAAAGCGGTAAAGCTATAGCAGGTGACATCATCCGTGATGCAAGCGCTAGCATTCCTTTCACACAAGGTCAACGCGACGTTTGGGCTGGTATTGCTAATGAAACAGGTCTTGCTAAAGAAACTTTGAAACAAGTTTACGAAGAAAAAGTAACACCTGCTATCGATAAATGGAATACAGAAACAAAATATCAACTTCATGACAATGCAGCAGAAGTTGTGGCGAAAGTAACCGATGCGGCAAAAGAGAAAATTGATGTTGCTAAAGAAAATATTGATGTAGCTAAAGAATTAGCTAAAGGTGGTGTAGAAGTAGCTAAAGCTTCTGCACAAGCTGCAGTAGAAACTGCAAAAACTAAAGCTAATGATGCTGTTGAAACAGCAAAAGATGTTGCTACAAACACTGTTAATACAGCAAAAGATAAAATTGGTGGTTTGCGCAAATAGGCGCTAAAGGATTATGAAGATGAATCCATTAAAAATTATTACATATGGTAAGTATTTTAACGAATCTAAATTCGCCGCTTTTTTAGGACGATATGGTAAGAAGCTTGCCTTTGTACAACGAGCAGTGACCTTGTTCCTTTGTATGCGTGACAAGGACACTCCAAAATATGTAAAAGCAGTCATTGCTGGTGCCTTAGGGTATCTCGTATTACCTATTGATATTGTACCGGATACAATTCCTGTATTAGGTTGGATAGATGATGTAGCCGTGCTTGGTCTTGCCTTCAAGGTTGCCAATCGTTACATTAAAACTCGTCATCAAGAAGAGGCAAAAAAATACTTCCCATTTGGTGGCAGTAACTAGCTTTTAACCATTAAGGCAGTTTGATCCGTTGCGATTGAACTGCCTTTATTTATTTGACACGCTAAAGTAATAGATATACAATGAAGGTTGTATTCTATGAAAAAAGAAGGATAAATATATGCATATTGCTTCAGTAAATGTACGATTTTACGAAACCGATATGATGGGTATTGCGCACCATAGTAATCATTTTAGATGGTTTGAAATGGCACGCATTGAATTCCTTCGTCAAATCGGTGTAACCCTGTGGGATATGATGAATGAGGATATTGTATTTCCTATCATGAATGTATCCTGCAATTATAAAGAACCAGCAAATTTTGATGATGAACTTCACATCGAAACATATTTGGTTAAGATGACACGTGCACAAATGATATTCCGTTATCGTATGCGCCGTGCCAGTGATGGTGCGCTCCTAGCTACGGGAGAGACTAAGAATGCATTTATGTCAAAATCAACAGGTAAAATTGTGCGATTAGACGATACTTTTTATCAGCCTATGTTAGCAGCTGTTGAGGAGATGCCTAATGAGTAATGTACAACAATTGCCTATCGGCGTGTTTGACTCCGGTGTAGGCGGGCTATCTGTTTTAAAGGTCTTACAAGAACAATTCCCTAACGAAGACTTCATCTATATTGGTGATAATGCGAATAATCCGGTGGGGAATCGTAGTGATGATGAAATTACTTATTTAGCTTGTCATATTGCAGAGGCTCTTGAAAAACAGCCTGTAAAATTGATGGTTATTGCTTGTAATACGTTTACCGTTGTAGCCCTTGATGCAGTACGTGAACGCGTGTCTGTACCCGTTATTGGAGTATCACAAGGCGTAAAAACAGCGATTAGTCAAAGCAAAAGCAAGACAATTGGTATCATGGCGACGGCAGCAACTGTGAATAGTCATATTCATAAACATGTAGCCCTTGAAGTTGATCATGAAGTGCTCGTATGGGAGCAACCATGTCCTGAATTGGCAGGCCTCATTGAGCAAGGTCATTTAGATGACTATTTTGTACGCGATGTATGTACTGAATATCTAGAGCCTTTATTGTCCCGAGAAATTGAGGTCGTAGTTTTGGGCTGTACTCATTTCCCATTTGTACAACCTTTGCTAGAGGAACTAACGTCAGGGCGCATTCAATTCATCGACCCTGCTTTTGAAACGAGTGAACTTGTTCGCCGCAGATTAGAGGGTAAAGATTTGTTTAACCCTCAAAAAACGGCGGGTACTGTGTCATTGTATTTTACAAAGGATATTGAGCTTGGTGATACGCTGAGCGCCTCCTTCCTTGATACAAGTCGTCGCAGCATTGAACATATTACATTATAAAGGAGATGCCCTATGTGGTTTTATAACATCCTAAGTGTAGTAATAGCTATTATTGTAGCTATTGCAGCTTTGTATTTATTATTCCGTTTGTTCGTATTGAAACAAGGTAATGAAAAGGTTATTTTATTGCCAAAACGTGCAACAAACTTCCAAGTATCTGACCGTAATTTTGAATCTATTACCTTGTTCTGTGATATTCCATTTGTGAACAAAGGACGTCAACTTGGTACAATTATGGACTTATTCCCACGTCCATTGTTGCCAGAGGAACATTTTGATGCTGTGAAAGTACATGCATGGGCTATGGACATTAATCGTCCTCGTCATGATGGTTATTTTGAAGCTATTATCATCAAACCTCGCAAAGGTGGTACTATTCGTGTATTCGTTACCTTAACAGGTAAAAATGGCAATATTCGTGAAGATATTAAGGGCTTCCCTTATATGGACATCGATATTTACTACCAAATCGTAGGTCGTACAGATTATCATATCGATAAACAACGTATTCGTTTGACTGCTGAAGAAGTTCAAGCAGCATTGGTTCAATAAGGAGGCATAACAATGGCAGAATTAGAGTTAGTATGTGTGCCAACACGTATTCTTACAGATAATGATGACATCGTGGATGCTATCGTTGAATTTGGCGGTCATAATATTGGACCTGAAGATATCGTATGTGTAGCTGAATCTGTAGTGGCTATTACACAAGGTCGTTTTACACGTCCTGAAGAGTTAAATGTTTGCTGGCAAGCTCGTTTAATTAATCGCTTTATCCATCCAGATGGGTCTATGGCATCCATTTATGGCATGCAATCCGCTATGAATCTAGATGGTAAATGGAAAGTATTGGGTGCCTTCATTTTAGGCGCTATTGCTAAGATTTTCCGCAAACCAGGTGTATTCTATGCAATTGCTCGTGCAGCATCTTTAACAGATGATGTAACTGGTACAATGCCTCCATTCGACAAGCACATTGTATTTGGTCCAAAGGATCCAGATAAAGTAGCTGAGAAAATCGTATCTCGCACAGGCTGTTATGGAGCTGTTGTAGCTGACGTTAATGACTTGAAACGTTCCGCTGTGTTAGGTACAAGCCGTGGCATTGACGGCAATAAAATTGCACAATTGTTGATTGACAATCCATTTGGTAATGATAGCCAAATGACTCCGATTGTTATCATTAAAAATTACGCATCTGTATCTGGTAAATAACAGAAGGCTGTACTCATCACATAGAGATGGGTACAGCTTTTTTTATACTAATTAGGAGGTCGTATGTTACTAGGTTTAGACGTAGGTGGTACTTTCACAGATGCAGTCATCATCGATGGTCATCGTGTAGTAGCATCTGCTAAAAGACGGACTACAAAAGATAATTTAATGCAAGGCATAGGCGAGGCCCTTGATGCAATTCTCCAACATTGTGATACTACAAATATTGATCAAGTGACGCTGTCTACTACTGTTGTTTGTAGTAACGGGACCTGGCCGAAATGTGGACGATATATTCCCTGTGAATCCTATCTATCTTCAAGGCTATACTGATCATAGAGGTATTGTGGTGGAACGTACACCTATAAATGCAGTTCAAGCTATAGCCGAAATGGTTCAATCTCGCAGTGGTACTGATTTAGCCGCCGTATCTGCTAAATTTGGGGTGCGCAATCCTCAAGAAGAATTATCTATAACAGAAGCGTTGAAAGATAGATATAATACTATCTCTAATGGTAGCTTATTAAGTGGTTCCTTGAATTTTCCACGCCGTACTATTAGCGCCTATTTTAATAGCGCTGTAACACCGGTATTTACAGTATTTAAGAAAAATGTGGAAGATGCGTTAAGCGTGCGAAACATTAAGGCGCCGCTTCATATATTAAAGGCCGACGGTGGTTCTTTACCTATGGAACATATGGTAAGTAGACCTGTAGAGACAGCTTTTACAGGTCCTGCAGCCACTGTGCTAGGCTTATCTGCTCTTGGAGCTATTGGAAATGAACATACAATTGCTTTAGATATTGGTGGTACTACTACAGATATTTCTCTTTGGAAATATGGGAAGCCATTGATGACGAAGAATGGCGTATCCATTCGTGAATACCCAAGTGCAGTGCGCTCCTTTGCGGTTACCTCCGTCGGTATCGGCGGTGAGTCGGTAGTTCGCATAGTAAACGGTGAAATTACGGTAGGACCTGAACGTGTAGGGCCATCAGTGGCTTTAGGTGGCAATGAACCTACCTTGGGGGATGCTCTTATCGTACTAGGTTATGCGAGCTATGGTAAGGTTGGATTAGCTGAACAAGCTATGGAGGTATTGGCTAATAGATTAAATGCTAGTACAAACGGAGATACAGTTCAGACTCACCAACAATTAGCAGGAGGGGTAACTGCTTCGGACGTTGCTCAATCAATCGTAAATAAGGCATTGCAAACAATTCAGCATGGCATCGATGAGGTGGTACAGGCAGAAAATAAACGACCTGTGTATGTCGTAGAGGATATTGTAAATCCCGATGTCTTTGTGCCAGCTCAAATCGTCGTAGTGGGCGGTACAGCGCCTAACTTAGGGCCAAGTATCGGCGAGTTTTTAAACTTACCCGTTACTATTCCAGACAATGCAGCTGTAGCAAATGCTATAGGTGCAGCATTAGCACTATCTACCATTGAACTTACCGTTCACGTCGATACAAAACGTCGCTTGCTTGTCATTCCTGAGTTAGGTATTAAGCAGCAAACCTGTACTTTAAAACGAGTTGAACAAGTAGTAGAGCGCGCAAAAGAGGCTCTTATTGAAGAGGCCTTGCGCTTGGGCCTAGATAAAACGCAAGAGGTCGAGGTTATTAGCATTGAAGACTTCCCTGTTGTCGAGGGTTGGCAATCGATGGAACGTTTAATTACGGTGAAAGTACAACTAGAAGCGGGGGTGAAATACTATGTGGAATAAGGGTCTATCCTATCGTGAGCGTCATGGCATTCTAAATATGGATATTAAACAGGATGAGGCTACGAGCTCTACTACTAATAAAGCTAACTATCATCACAGTTTAGGGCTAGTATTTTTCCCTGCTTTTGACTGGAAGATTTCTGAAACCCATCCAGAACGACAAGAGCGTTTGCTGTATACGCGTGATCAAATCGTAGAGGAAGGTTTATTAGATATACCAAATATTAGGGAATACAATCCTATCGTAGCTGATTGGGATACCATAGAGCGTGTTCATGTGGGCGCTCCTGACTTAGAGTCTTGGGTAACGGAAGCACATCGTGTATCTGCCGGTGGTGCTATTGTGGCTGCTGATGCGGTTATGCGCGGAGAGGTAGACCGTGCCTTTGCCCTCGTTAGACCTCCAGGACATCATGCGATGGCTATGGTTCATGGTATTCGTGGGTTCTGTACCATAAATATTGAAGCTGTTATGATTCAACATATGCGCCAAACATATGGTATAAAACGGGTTGCTGTGGTGGATACAGATGTGCACCATGGCGATGGCTCTCAAGATGTGTTCTATCACGATCCCGATACTCTATATATTAGTTTCCATCAAGATGGACGCACGCTATATCCAGGCACTGGCTTTATGGATGAGTTTGGTGGACCTCAAGCTATTGGTGGCAATATAGATATTCCATTGCCACCTGGCACTGGTGACGAAGGGTTGATGAAGGTTATGCGCGAATTAGTATTACCTATATTAGAGGAATTTAATCCGGATATCGTCATCAATTCAGCAGGACAAGATAATCACTTTAGCGATCCGTTGGCGAATATGCAAGTTACCGCAAAAGGCTATGCGGAGCTTGTAGATTTATTGCAAGCAGATATAGCTGTTTTAGAAGGTGGTTACTCTGTACAGGAAGCGTTACCTTATGTAAATACAGGTATTATTTTATCTATGGCAGGCCTTGATTATAGCAAGGTCGTAGAACCTGCCTTTGATCCTGTTAAATATAAGCAAAGTCAAAATGTAACCGCTTATATTGATGACCTTATCACTAAGTGGAAGGTACAATGGGCTAATCGTCATAAGATGGCCGGAGAGGAACGCACCGGTGTAGGCGATATATGGTCGAATCGTTATAATGTGTACTATGATGAAACGGGCGTACAAGAGGAACGTCTTGAAAAGGTGCGCATGTACGAAGATAAAGTTGGATGGCATAGCGTGCTTTCACGAGGACAATATGGGCCCTATGGGCCACAGAGTGTATATGCCATGTTTATCCCTTGGCAGGCGGACGAAGAAACCCGGCAAGATGCTATTGTAGAGGCCAAACGGGCTAAAGCAGAAGGCGGTGCAAGCCGTTATGTTGTGGTAGATCCACTTGGCGATGGACAATACGAGGTATAGTGGTAGATTCTCAAAGTTGTGACTCCTGGTAATGAACCATACTGTGTTAGCATTGGTAACTATAATCTGATTCGTAGTGATAAAAAATAGTTAAATTGTGATATAATAAGAAAAGATAACGCCCCTTTGTGTAAGGGGCGTTCTAATGTTTAGATTTAGAATGGTGAGGTTCCTATGCGCAGCGATAATAGAACAGCAGGTCAATTGCGACCTATTAAAATAACACGGAATTTTACAGAGTATGCAGAAGGTTCTGTACTCATTGAGTGCGGCAAGACTAAGGTTATCTGCACAGCTACTGTAGAGGATTCTGTGCCACGCTGGCTCAAAGGATCCGGTCAAGGTTGGGTAACCGCTGAATACTCCTTGTTGCCACGTTCTACGCAAACTCGCGTGAGCCGTGAGGCTGCAAAGGGGAAACAAACAGGCCGTACCGTAGAAATTCAACGCCTTATCGGTCGTGCATTGCGCGCTGTCGTAGACCTTGAAGCGCTAGGTGAACGTTCTATTACTATCGATTGCGACGTTATTCAAGCCGATGGTGGTACGCGTACAGCATCTATTACAGGTGCTTTTGTAGCCCTCGTTGATGCGGTGGACTTTACCTTTGGCGGAGCTGGCAAATTCCCTATTACCGATTTCTGTGCAGCTATTTCTGTAGGTATTGGTCCTGACGGCCCTATTACTGATCTTTGCTACGAAGAGGACAGCGCTGCTATCGTTGATATGAATGTGGTGCGCACCGGCTCTGGTGATATGGTTGAGGTACAAGGTACTGGCGAACACGGTACCTTTAACCGTGATGAGCTAAATGCATTACTTGACTTAGCGGAAGCTGCTACAGATGAGCTCATGGCAAAACAACGTGAAGTACTTGGCGCAACAGCAGATAAAGTAGGTAAAGTGTATCCTACAGCTCCGGAGGTATAAGATGGAACAAATCGTATTAGCTACAGGCAACAAAGGAAAAATCCGCGAGTTTTCCGAGGCTTTCTCTCATTTATCTATCGATTGTGTACCGGTAAAAGATGTGATCTCCATTGAGGAACCAGAGGAAACAGGTACAACCTTTATGGAAAATGCTCTGTTAAAGGCTCACTATTATGCAAAGGCTACCAATCGCCCATGCCTTGCTGACGATTCTGGCATCACCGTAGATGCTCTCGATGGGGCACCAGGCGTATATTCTGCGCGTTATGCAGGTCATCATGGTGATGATCAAGCTAATAATGAAAAATTAATTCGCGAACTGCAAGGTAAAAGCGACCGCACAGGTCATTATGTATGTGCCTTAGCTCTCGTCTATCCTGATGGCCGTGAAGTGACAGCTGAAGGCTATTGTGATGGACTTGTTCAAGATGAGCCAAAAGGGGACAATGGTTTTGGCTATGATCCATACTTCTATGTACCTGAATTTGAAAAGACAATGGCAGAACTTAGCATTGAAGAAAAGGAAACCATCAGTCATCGTGGCCGTGCTTTACGCAAATTAATTAACAAGCTTTAATATTTTCGAACTATATGGTATAGTTCATATAAATATGTAATATAATAGTATTAGAGAACTTATAAAATGAAACGAATTGGTATTTTAAGTGATACCCATGGGTATCTAGATGATATAGATCTTGTCTTGGAGGCTACAGCAGATCAAGAAATCGATATGTGGCTTCATGCTGGTGATTTCGGTGATGATGCGCGCTATATGCAGGAACATACTGATATTCCTGTATATGCAGTGCGAGGTAATAATGACCGTGTACAGCCTCTTGAACCGCGAGAACAGTTGATCCCTCTAGAGGATACCTATATTTACATGACTCATGGTCATGAGGTATCATATTATAATCGCATACAAAAACTGATTGAGTTAGGCACTGATATGGGGGCGCGACTTATTGTATCTGGCCATAGCCATCATCATGGTGAGGTTCGTGTCCGTGATGCGGTATTTGTGAATCCCGGCAGTATATCGTTGGCTCGAGACCGTTCTGGCGGTACATTTGCCATCGTTACCTACGATAATGGACAGTTTGATGTAGAGTTTGTGTATAAACAAGAAATTGTTTAGTTATATGGTGAAAGCTTATGCTGATACAGTTTAAAAAGCTTTCAGAAAAATAGTAAGTCTATGCATGGAAAGGGTTATGACATATCATGGATACACCAGTTAAAGCAAAGCCTAAAATGAAATTATATGGTTTTAATAATCTCACAAAGACATTGAGTTTTAATATTTATGATATTTGTTATACTCGTACGGAAGAAGAGAAAAAGCAATACATTCAGTACATTGATGAAGTATACAATGCAGATCGTTTAACAGCTATTTTAACGGAAGTAAGCCGCATTATCGGTGCTAACATCCTTAACGTAGCGAAACAAGACTACGACCCTCAAGGTGCGTCTGTTACGATTTTGATTTCTGAAGAGGAAATTGAAAAGGAAGATGTAGTCATGCATCTTGATAAATCTCACCTTACTGTACATACTTATCCTGAAAGCCATCCGCACAAAGGGGTTAGTACGTTCCGTGCTGATATTGAAGTATCTACATGTGGTCAGATTTCTCCCCTTAAAGCACTTAACTATTTGATTCAAAGCTTTGATTCCGATATCCTTACAATGGACTACCATGTTCGTGGCTTTACACGTGATGTATCGGGTAAGAAAATTTATATTGATCATCGTATCAACTCCATCCAAAACTACATCAACGCAAAAACTCGCAACATGTACAACATGATTGATGTGAACGTATATCAAGAAAATATTTTCCACACAAAAATGATGTTAAAAGAATTTGATTTAGATAACTATCTCTTTGGTATTACTGAATCTGAATTGAGTGAACGAGAAATCAAACAAATTAAACATCAATTAAAACAAGAAATGATGGAAATTTTCTATGGTCGTAATTTGCCATCTGTAAAAGCATAAATAAAATATATATTCTATACGCTATGTGTCCTATCGGATAATACGTATATAGTACCAAAGTAGATAAGCCGTATATGGTTTATCTACTTTTTATTTAATCATCATTTTTATTACTAAATTAGATTAATTGAATTTAATTCTAAAATATTCGGAAAACTATATCGAAAAAACTTGAATTGTTATATATCATTTTGTATAATACAATTAGTTAAAGGTATTAATTACCGACTCAAAAGAGTCCGAGTTTATCCACAAAGGAGAATTATTATGGACGTACGTGAATTAGCTGTACACAAAAAACGTGAATTAAAAGGTTTCCTTACTGTAGGAACAAAATATGAATTAAAAGACGCTCATGATTTATCTGTAGCTTATACACCAGGTGTAGCAGAACCATGCTTGCGTATTAAAGATAATGAAGCAGAATCCTTTGAATTAACTTGCCGTTCCAACATGGTTGCCGTTGTATCCGACGGTACTCGTGTACTTGGTCTTGGCGATATCGGCGCTGCAGCAGCATTGCCTGTAATGGAAGGTAAATCCTTATTGTTCAAAAAATTCGGCGATGTAGACTGCATTCCATTGGTTGTAGATACAAAAGATGCTGATACATTGATCAACACTGTAAAATTATTGCAAAAAAACTTTGCTGGCATTAACTTGGAAGATATTTCTTCTCCTAAATGCTATGAAATCGAAAACCGTTTGAAAGAAGAATTGGAAATTCCTGTATTCCATGATGACCAACACGGTACAGCTATCGCTTGTTTAGCTGGTGTTAAAGGTGCTCTTCGTTTAGTTAAAAAAGATTTAGCTACTGCTAAAATCATTGTAAACGGTGCTGGTGCAGCTGGTGCTAACATTGCTCGCTTGTTATACCTTGCAGGAGCTCGTGATATTACATTGTTAGTATCTTCTGGCGTATTGCACAAAGATTACAAACGTCTTGATTCCTTGCAAGCTGAATTGATCGACTTGCTTAAACTTGAAGAAAAACATGGTAACTTGGCTGAAAATGCTAAAGGTGCTGATATTCTTCTTGGTGTATCTGCAGCAGGTGTATTCACAAAAGAAATTTTGGAAAACTTAGCTGACGATGCAATCGTATTCGCAATGGCTAACCCTAACCCAGAAGCAACATATGCTGATATGAAAGCAGCTGGTATTCGCATCGCTGGTACTGGTCGTTCCGATGCTCCTAACCAAATCAACAACGTAGCAGTATTCCCTGGTATCTTCCGCGGTGCTATCGATGTTCGCGCATCCCAAATCACTGACGAAATGAAATTAGCTGCAGCTGATGCATTGGCTAACTTGATTCCTGATAGTGAATTGAACGAAGAAAACGTAATGCCATCCGTATTCGATCCTCGTGTAGCTCCAGCTGTTGCAAAAGCAGTTGCTGAAGTTGCTGTAAAACAAGGTATCGCTAAGAATCCTAAAGTAGTAGAAGACGGTAGCTACGAAGGTTAATTTTATAGCTAATCATTTGATTGCTTAATGGCTCAAAAGCTGTTTAAAACCTAAGTAAGATAATATAAACTATAATGACATGCACCTCGAAAGGGGTGCATGTTTTTGTATATGTACTAATAAAATTTAAAAAATTAATGAAGTTGTAAAAAAGTACTTGTCACTATTTTGTATCGATGATATAATAATTTTCGTTGCAGAGCGATACTCAAAAGAGTAAAAAACTCAGCAAGAGTAGTGGTTGACATCAACTACCAGGTTTGCTATAATTAGCAAGTAATTAATGACGGGGCATAGCGCAGTTTGGTAGCGCACCTGGCTTGGGACCAGGGGGTCGCAGGTTCGAATCCTGCTGCTCCGACCATTTTTTTATTTGCGGGTGTAGCTCAATGGTAGAGCCCCAGCCTTCCAAGCTGGTCGCGAGGGTTCGATTCCCTTCACCCGCTCCATTTTTTTTTGCCTTTTTTAGGGTAAACTAAAATAGAGCATAGTTGACGATACATACTACATAATTTATACTATAATAGATAATTACATATATAGGTAATCCACATGGTTCAGTAGCTCAGTTGGATAGAGCAACGGCCTTCTAAGCCGTGGGTCGGGGGTTCGAATCCCTCCTGGATCACCAAAGAAAAAGCGAAGTCTCTTGTTGACTTCGCTTTTGTTTTTCTTACTATAAATGTATTGCTAATTAAGGTGCTTGACCATATAATAAAGATAAAGAATAGGAGGAGGCGGTGTATACATGGCTACAAAAAGTTTTTTAAAGAATGTAACTATTAAGAACAAAAAAGATTGTAGTAAGCTTTTACATGCGTTAGAGAGTGCGCAAAAGCAAAAAAGTGTTCCTGTTGAGTTTTCTAGATCTTATTCCATGGCTACAAAAGACGAAATTGATAAGATTTTCATATGATAGGATTTAAAATTGTTAATCTAGATTTACTTTTACAAGTTAAATCTGAGGAACAGATTAGAACAATTTTAAATGACTTTGAGAGTCCTCTCAATCCTGATATAGAAAGTTTTTTAAAATATAAAGCTGTTGAATTTTCTAAATCAGCAATTGCAAAAACATATCTAGTAATGGCCTCTTATCAAGGTGAAAACAAGATTGCTGGATATTTTTCTGTATCTGGTAGTAAATCTTTTGTTGTAAAAACAAAGGGAAATGAAATTAGTAAGAATATGAAAAGAAGGTTTAATAAGTTTGGCACTTATGATGCAGTTTTGAAACAGTATCATATCGCGGCTCCACTTATTGGACAACTTGGGAAGAATTATAAATATAAAGAACTTATCACTGGTAATGAATTATTAACCATGGCTGTAGATATGTTACGCCATGTCCAATCTTTAGTTGGTGGTAAATTTATTTATTTAGAGTGTGAAAATAATGAGAAGTTGATAGAGTTCTATATTAGGAACGGATTTAAAGTATTTGGTGAACGTAGCTTGGATTCAGATGAACAAGATTTTGCGGGACATATGCTAATTCAACTCTTAAAATATTTATGATTAGCATTAAAATTTATACTTAAAAAGGTGAATGGAGATTCCATTCACCTTTTTTATTATTGTCTTTAGACTGGTTCGCGACGTAGTCGCGAATCATAAAACCACCCGCTATGCGGGTGCGGCAACGAAAGTTATACAAAAAAATCACCTTGC
>NZ_JAGZRH010000032.1:0-1253 GCF_018381775.1 Veillonella sp.
TACATCCATGGTGTTCCAGTCTTATAACTTATTCTCTAACAAGACTGTTATTGAAAACATCATGGAAGGCCTTGTAACGGTTAAGAAAATGAAAAAATCTGAAGCCCGTAAAATTGCCCAACGTTTCCTCAAGGAAGTAGGCATGGAAGGCTATGATGATTACTATCCTGTACAACTTTCTGGTGGTCAACAACAACGTATCGGCATCGCTCGTGCCCTTGCGATGGATCCAGAGGTTATCCTCTTTGACGAACCTACATCAGCCCTTGACCCAGAGCTAGTAGGGGAAGTATTGGCCGTTATCCGCAAGATTGCTAAAGAGTTAGAGGTAACCATGATTATCGTAACCCACGAAATTGGCTTTGCGAAAGAAGTGGCTGACCAAGTAGTCTTCATGGAAGGCGGCGTCATCGTAGAACAAGGGGACCCTAAGGTTGTTCTCGAACATCCAAAAGAAGAACGAACACGTAAATTCTTGAGCCGTTACCTTACACTCGATACTGAATTGCCTCTAGATAGCGCAGCACTTTAAATGAGGTACATGATGAAAGAATTTAGACAATTAACCGTAGATGATGCGGCTGAGTATCACGAGGTGTTGATTGCAGGCTACGCAGAGAATAAGAACTATCCTATATCCTTTGATGCCATCAACTTTAGCCAAGAAGAGTCTCGTGCATGGATCTTAAAATATCCTGTGTATGGCCTCTACGTAGATGGCTTCTTGGTATGCTCTATTTCGTTCCGCATGCCTTGGATTCCAAAGGCGACGCCAGATGTATACCCGCACATTGCGCACTTTGTGACGGCCCCTGAACATAAGGGGAAGGGCTATGCTCGAGAAGTCCTAGCTGAAGCAGAAGAACTACTCCGTGATGTATATAAAACACCAGCGGTAACACTTGGTAC
This sequence comes from Veillonella sp., assembly GCF_018381775.1. Taxonomy (GTDB): domain Bacteria; phylum Bacillota; class Negativicutes; order Veillonellales; family Veillonellaceae; genus Veillonella. Next base: position 910 of record NZ_JAGZRH010000032.1, read on the forward strand.
CGCTGCAGAACACCCATGGCTTGCCAAAATGTATGAAGGCTTTGGTTTTAAGGAATACAAGCGAGTACAACTACCTGGGAAGGTACATACTACTATATTCTTTAAGAAATCATTGTAATAAAACTCCAATTTTGGGGCCAACAATACAAATAGCGACTAGTTAAGATAATCAACTAGTCGCTATTTTATTTATTGTCTTTAGACTGGTTCGCGACGTAGTCGCGAATCATTAAACCACCCGCTAAGCGGGTGCGGCAACGAAAGTTATACAAAAAAATCACCTTGCTTAAGTATAATGTAGGTGTTCAAGCCGCATTATATGCAAAAGAAAGGTGATTTTATAT
>NZ_JAGZRH010000009.1:0-102419 GCF_018381775.1 Veillonella sp.
AGAAATGTGTATGCCTGGCGATAACGTAACAATGGATATCGAATTGATCACTCCAATCGCTATCGAAGAAGGTCTTCGTTTCGCGATCCGCGAAGGTGGTCATACAGTAGGCGCTGGCGTTGTAACTGAAATCGAAGGTTAATTTAACCTTTTATGCTCATCGTAGTGATGCGTTGAGCACAATACATGCAGCATTCAGAGCGGCAGTAATGCCGCTCTAGTGTTGTGTTTTTAAACTATGAAGTAGAAGGTTGCCTCTGCGGAGGAGAATTTCTATGGAGCAGCCCATTCATGAAATGGACGACAGGAGGAATTATTAATAATGGCTAAACAGCAAAAAATCCGTATTCGCCTTAAGGCATACGACCACAAAGCTCTCGATCAAAGCGCTGCTAAGATCGTAGACACTGCAAAAAGAAATGGCGCTATGGTATCTGGTCCGATTCCATTGCCAACAGAAAAGAATATCTTCACAATTCTTCGTTCTGTACACGTAAACAAAGATTCTCGTGAACAATTCGAAATGCGTACACATAAACGCTTAATCGATATTCTTGAACCAAATTCGAAAACAGTAGATGCTATCACTCGTTTAGATTTACCAGCTGGTGTATCTATTGAAATAAAACTATAAGGAGGTGCGATAATGTCTAAAGCTATTTTGGGTAAAAAATTAGGAATGACTCAAGTCTTCACAGCTGAAGGCCAATTAGTTCCTGTAACAGTAGTGGAAACTACCCCAAGTGTTGTAGTGCGCGTTAAGACTGTTGAAACAGACGGCTACGAAGCAGTACAAATTGGTTACGGTTCCATTAAAGAAAAACATTTAACAAAACCTGTAAAAGGTCAGTTCGACAAAGCTGGCGTAGCTCCAGTTAAATATCTTCGCGAAGTTTGCGTAGCTAATGCAGCTGACTACACAGTAGGCCAAACTCTGGCAGCTGATATCTTCGCAGAAGGTGAATTGGTGGACGTAGTGGGTACAGGTAAAGGTAAGGGTTTTGCTGGCACAATTAAACGCCATAACTTCTCCCGTGGTCCTGAAACTCATGGTTCTAAATCTCACCGTGAACCTGGTTCCATCGGTCCTATGATCTCCGGTGGCGGCGGTAAGGTATACAAAGGTAAAAAACTCCCTGGACAAATGGGTGGTTACAGAGTTACCGTACAACGCTTATCCGTTGTGAAAGTTGATGCTGAACGTAACCTTTTATTGGTTAAAGGTGGTATCCCAGGCGCTAAAGGTAGCTTGGTTATGGTTCGCAACACGGTTAAACCTGTTAAATAATCATTTGTCGAAAGGAGGATTATGTAATGCCTACAGTAGCAACATATAATCAATCCGGCGTTAAAGTCGGTGAAATACAGTTAAACGATGCAGTATTCGGCGTTGAAGTTAACGAAGCCGTAATGCATCAAGCCGTAGTTCGTCAATTGTCTAACGAACGTCTCGGCACACATGCAACAAAAACTAGAGGTATGGTTCGTGGCGGTGGCCGCAAACCTTGGAAACAAAAAGGTACTGGTCGTGCACGTTCCGGTTCCAGCCGTTCCCCAATCTGGATTGGTGGCGGTACTACATTTGGTCCACAACCTCGCAGCTATTACAAAGCTATGCCTCGTAAGGCTAGACGTTTAGCAGTTAAATCTGCTCTTAGCGATAAAGTGAATAATAGCGAATTATACGTTTTGGAAGAAATCACATTAGCAGCTCCTAAAACTAAAGAAGTATTGAATATTATCAATAGCTTCAATGTTGGTGATGCAAAAGTATTGTTCATCACTGAAGGTGATGTAAATGTTGAACGTTCCGCTCGCAATATCCAAGGTGTTAAAGCATTGGCTTGCGAAGGTATGAACATTTTCGATCTTCTTCATTACGATAAGCTCTTCATTACTAAAGGTGCTGTCGCAAAAATCGAGGAGGTACTTGGATAATGCAATTACATGATGTACTAATCCGCCCGGTTATTACCGAAAAATCCACTATGCTTATGGAAGAAGGCAAATACACTTTCCGTGTGCCTTTGACTGCAAATAAAGTGCAAATCCGTCAAGCAGTTGAAAAAATCTTCAATGTAAAAGTAGAAAAAGTAGCTACTATTCGTGTTTTAGGCAAAACTAAACGCATGGGTCGTACACAAGGTAAACGCAGCGATTACAAAAAAGCTATCGTTACTTTGAAAGCTGGCGAATCCATTGAATTCTTTGAAGGTGTCTAAGAGTCTAGTTGTAAGGAGGCCCACTAATGGCAATTAAATCATTTAAACCGTACTCCGCTGGTCGCCGGTTTATGACAGTATCCGCCTTCGACGAAATCACAGCAAGCAAACCAGAAAAATCTTTGCTAGCTAAGATTTCTCAAAAAGGTGGTCGTAACAATACTGGTAAAATGACAGTTCGTCACCAAGGTGGCGGTCATAAACGTCAATATCGTATTATTGACTTCAAACGTACTAAAGATAATATTCCAGCTAAAGTAGCAACAATCGAGTATGATCCTAACCGTTCTTCTCGTATCGCTTTGCTTAACTACGCTGATGGTGAAAAACGCTACATTTTAGCTCCTAACGGTCTAAAAGTTGGTGACGTTGTATTCTCCGGTCCTGAGTCCGATATTAAACCTGGTAACTGCTTACCATTGGCTAATATTCCAGACGGTACACAAATCCACAATATCGAATTGAAAATCGGTAAAGGTGGCCAAATCGTTCGTTCCGCTGGTACATCTGCTCAATTGATGGGTAAAGATAATGGCTATGCTATTCTTCGTTTACCATCTGGTGAAATGCGTCGTGTTCGTCAAGAGTGCCGTGCAACAGTAGGTGTTGTTGGTAACGCTGACCACAGCAACCTTGTAATTGGTAAAGCTGGTCGTCATCGTTGGATGGGCGTTCGCCCTGGCAACCGTGGTGTTGTAATGAACCCTTGTGACCATCCACATGGTGGTGGTGAAGGTAAATCTCCTGTTGGTCGTAAACATCCTGTTACACCTTGGGGCAAACCAGCACATGGTGTTAAAACTCGCGACAAGAAAAAAGCTTCTAACAGCTTAATCATTAAACGTCGTACAAAATAGGATAAAGGAAAGGAGATAAAATAGTGTCCAGATCTATTAAAAAAGGCCCTTTCGTAGCAGATCATTTGCTTAAGAAAGTTGAAGCTTTAAACGAAACTAACGAAAAGAAAGTTGTAAAAACCTGGTCCCGTGCCTCTACTATTATCCCAAGTTTTGTAGGCCACACAATTGCTGTGCATGATGGTCGCAAACATGTACCTGTATTCATTACAGAAGATATGGTAGGTCATAAATTAGGTGAGTTCGCTCCTACACGTACTTATAAAGGTCATGGTAAGGACGAAAAATCTACAGGCAAAAAATAGGAGGAAATAATACATGGAAGCAAAAGCAATCGCTAGACATATCCGAATCGCGCCTCGTAAAATCCGTATCGTTGCAGATTTAGTGCGCGGTAAAAACATCGGCGAAGCATTTGCCATCTTGAAGTTCACTCCGAAAGTTGGCGCTGATGTAGTAGAAAAAGTTATGCGTTCTGCAATCGCAAACGCTGAACATAATTTCGATATGAATGTTGACAATCTTTACGTATCCGAGATCTTCGTTGATCAAGGCCCTACATTAAAACGCATTCATCCTCGTTCCCGTGGTCAAGCTTTCAAAATTTTGAAACGCACTAGCCATGTAACAGTAGTAGTTAAAGAAAGAGCTTAAGAAGGAGGGAAACAGAGTGGGTCAAAAAGTTAATCCACACGGTTTGCGTGTCGGTATCGTAAAAGATTGGGACGCAAAATGGTATGCAGATAAAGATTTCGCTGCTAATCTTCATGAAGACGTAAAAATTCGTAACTTCTTGAAAGAAACCCTTTTCATTGCTGGTATTTCCCGCATTGAAATCGAGCGTACAAATAAACGTATTAAATTGACTATCCACACTGCAAAACCAGGTATGGTTATCGGTCGTGGTGGTGCTGGTATCGAAGATATCAAAAAAGCAATGACTCGTTTCACTGACAAACAAGTGGACGTTAATATCGCAGAAATTAAACAAGCAGACATGGATGCAATCTTGGTTGCAGAAAACATTGCTAGCCAATTGGAACGCCGTATCGGTTTCCGTCGTGCAATGAAACAAGCTGTAGGTCGTACAATGCGCTTAGGTGCAAAAGGTATCAAAATCATGGTAAGTGGTCGTCTTGGCGGCGCTGAAATCGCTCGTAGCGAATCCTACCGTGAAGGTTCTATTCCTTTGCATACACTTCGTGCAGACATCGACTACGGTACTGCTGAAGCTCATACAACATATGGTTGTATCGGCGTTAAAGTATGGATTTACAAAGGTGAAGTTTTGCCAGAAGCAAAACAACCTGCTAAGAAGGAAGAAGGTGGCAAGTAATGCTTATTCCAAAGCGCGTAAAACATCGTAAGCAATTCCGCGGCCGTATGAAAGGTCGTGCTATGCGCGGTAATACAGTGTCTCATGGTGAGTTCGGCTTGGTAGCATGCGAACCATCTTGGATCACTAACCGTCAAATCGAAGCTGCCCGTATTGCTATGACTCGTTATATCAAACGTGGTGGTAAAGTATGGATTAAAATTTTCCCTGACAAACCAATCACAGCTAAACCAGCTGGTACTCGTATGGGTTCCGGTAAAGGTTCTCCTGAATACTGGGTAGCAGTAGTTAAACCAGGTCGTGTAATGTTTGAAATGGACGGTGTGCCAGAAGCTACAGCTCGTGAAGCTATGCGTCTTGCAAGCCATAAACTTCCAATCAAATGCAAATTTGTTGTTAAGGGTAAAGAATTGGGTGGTGACGTAAATGAAGGTTAATGACATTCGCAATATGAGCGCTGCCGAAATGGAACAAAAAGTTTCCGGTCTTAAGGAAGAGTTATTTAACCTCCGTTTTCAGCTTGCAACAGGTCAATTAGAAAATCCTATGCGCATTCGTGAAGTTAAGAAGACAATCGCTCGTATTAAAACTGTACAACGTGAAGTTGAACTTAAATCTGAAAACGCATAATAACAGATTTGTTAAAGGTTGAAAAGGAGGCTTAAAATCGTGGCAGAAGAAAGAAACGTACGTAAAGTCCGCGTAGGTAAAGTTGTTAGCGACAAAATGAATAAAACTGTTGTTGTTGCTGTAGAACGTAAAGTACCTCACGCATTATATAACAAGCCAATGGTTAGCACTAAACGCTTCAAAGCTCATGATGAAAATAATGAGTGCCAAATTGGCGATACAGTTAAAATTGTAGAAACTCGTCCACTTTCTAAAGATAAATGTTGGAGAGTTGTTGAAATTCTTGAAAGACAAAAATAAGAGTGATGTAAGGAGGAATAGACGATGATCCAGCAACAAACAATTTTGAATGTTGCCGACAACACTGGTGCAAAACGTATTATGTGTATCCAAGTCATGGGCGGTTCTTATCGCAAATTCGGCAATATCGGTGACGTAATCGTTGCTTCTGTAAAAGATGCATCACCCGGTGGCGTTGTCAAGAAAGGCGACGTAGTCAAAGCTGTTATTGTTCGTTCTAAAAAAGGTATCCGCCGTCAAGACGGTTCCTATATCCGTTTCGATGAAAACGCAGCAGTAGTTATTAAAGACGATAAAACCCCTCGTGGTACTCGTATTTTCGGACCTGTAGCAAGAGAACTTCGTGAAAAAGACTTCATGAAAATCGTTTCCTTGGCTCCAGAAGTATTATAAGAAGGAGGAACGCAGCATATGGCTAAACTACAAATCAAAAAAGGCGATACAGTTGTTGTTATCTCCGGTAAAGATAAAGGTAAGCAAGGTACAGTAATTGCAACTGAACCTAAAAAAGAACGCGTATTTGTTGAAGGCGTTAACACTGTAAAACGTCACACAAAACCTTCTCAAGCTAACCCACAAGGCGGCATCGTTACTAAAGAAGCTGGCATCCATGTTTCTAACGTAATGGTTGTTGACCCAGAAACTAAAACAGCTACTCGTATCAAAAAAGTTGAAGGCAAAGACGGTAAATTCGTTCGCGCTACAGTTAAATCTGGTACAGTACTTAAATAATCAGGAAAGGAGGAGCTAAATAAATGTCTCGTTTATTTGAACAATACAACTCTGAAATTAAAAAGAGTTTGCAAGAAAAATTCCAATACGGCAACGTTATGGAAATCCCTAAATTGGAAAAAATCGTTATCAACATCGGCGTTGGTGATGCAGTAGGCAATGCAAAAGCATTGGAAGCAGCAGTTAATGATTTGACTATCATTGCTGGTCAAAAACCTGTAATCACAAAAGCTAAAAAATCCATTGCGAACTTCAAAGTTCGTGAAGGTATGGCGTTGGGTACAAAAGTTACTCTTCGTGGCGAACGCATGTATGAATTCCTCGACAAATTGATCAATGCGGCATTACCTCGTGTACGTGACTTCCGCGGTATCAGCGCAACAGCATTTGATGGCCGTGGTAACTACGCTTTGGGTCTTAAAGAACAGCTCATCTTCCCTGAGATCGAATATGATCAAGTAGAACGTGTTACTGGTATGGATATCATCGTAGTAACAACTGCTAAAACAGATGAAGAAGCTCGTGAATTGTTGACTCAATTTGGTATGCCTTTTGAAAAATAATAGGAGGAACATATAGATGGCTAAAAAATCTATGATTGAACGCGAAAAGAAACGCGCTAAAATCGTTGAAAAATATGCAGCTAAACGTGCAGCGTTAAAAGCAGCAGGTGATTATGAAGGCTTGTCCAAATTACCAGCAAATGCATCCCCAACACGCTTACACAACCGTTGCAACTTAACTGGTCGTCCTCACGGCTATATGCGCAAATTCGGTATCAGCCGTATTGCGTTCCGTGAATTGGCGTACAAAGGACAAATTCCTGGTGTTAAAAAAGCCAGCTGGTAATATTAGACGAGAGGAGGTTTTTAGATTATGGTAATGACCGATCCTATCGCGGATATGCTTACGCGCATCCGTAATGCAAATGCTGCACTTCATGAAACGGTAAACATTCCTGCATCTAGAATGAAAGCAGCTGTTCTTGACATCCTTTTACAAGAAGGTTTCGTAAAGAACGTAGAAAAAGAAGAAAACACTTTAAAAGTAACTTTGAAATATGGTTCCAATAACGAAAAAGTTATTACAGGAATTAAACGTATTTCCAAACCTGGTTTACGTGTTTACGCGAAAAAGGAAGAACTTCCTCGTGTACTTGGTGGTTTGGGTATCGCAGTTATTTCTACATCCAAAGGCGTTATGAGCGACAAACAAGCTCGTAAAGAAGGTCTTGGTGGCGAAGTAATCGCATACGTTTGGTAATAGTAGCAATAGGAGGTAGAAATAATGTCACGTATCGGTAGAATGCCTATCGAGATCCCTGCAGGCGTTACTGTTACATATGATAACCATCATATGAACGTAAAAGGTCCTAAAGGTGAATTATCTCGCGATTTGCATCCAGATATGAATATCACTGTTGAAGGTAACACAATTACAGTAGCTCGTCCTTCCGACAATAAAGCTCATCGTTCCCTTCACGGTTTGACTCGCGCTCTTGTTGCTAATATGGTAACAGGCGTATCTGAAGGATTCACAAAAACTCTTGAAATCAACGGTGTTGGTTACAGAGCGGCTAAACAAGGCAATAAATTAGCTCTTACACTTGGCTTCTCTCATCCAGTAGAAATGGAAGCTCCAGCTGGTATTACAATTGAAGTTCCAGCTCCTAACAAAATCGTTGTTTCTGGTGCAGACAAAGAAGTTGTAGGCGCAGTAGCAGCTGATATCCGTAAATGGAGAAAACCAGAACCTTACAAAGGTAAAGGTATCCGCTATGAAGGCGAAGTTGTTCGTCGTAAAGCTGGTAAAGCTGGTGCAAAAGGTAAATAGTAATATCATCTATATGAATGAAAGGAGTGAATATCTTGCCTCGTAAATCTAGTAGAAACATCGCTCGAGCAAAACGTCATCTTCGTATTCGCCGTCACATCTCTGGTACGGCAACTTGCCCACGTTTGAACGTATTCCGTTCTTTAGGCAACATCTATGCTCAAGTTATCGATGACGTAGCAGGTACAACTTTGGTAGCTGCTAGCTCTTTAGATAAAGATTTGAACTTATCCTATGGTGGTAACGTAGCTGCTGCTAAAGCTGTTGGTGAAGCAGTTGCTAAAAAAGCTATCGCTAAAGGTATTGACACAGTAGTGTTTGACCGTGGTGGTTACATTTACCACGGCCGCGTAGCAGCCCTTGCAGAAGGTGCTCGTGAAGCAGGCTTAAAATTCTAAGAAGGAGGAACTATAGACATGGCGAGAATTGACTACACCAGTCTTGATCTTAAAGAAAGAGTAGTATTCATCAACCGCGTAGCCAAAGTAGTTAAAGGCGGTCGTCGTTTTTCCTTCAGCGCTCTTGTAGTTGTTGGTGATGGCAACGGTTATGTAGGCGTTGGCTTAGGTAAAGCAGCGGAAGTACCAGAAGCAATTCGCAAAGGTATTGATGATGCTAAGAAAAATATTGTAAACGTAGCAATTAAAAATGGTACAATCCCTCACAGCGTAACAGGCGTATTCGGTGCAGGCCGCGTATTCTTGAAACCAGCTGCTGAAGGTACTGGCGTTATCGCTGGTGGCCCTGTTCGTGCCGTATTGGAATTAGTAGGTGTTCGTAACATCTTAACTAAATCTTTGGGCTCTTCTAACCCTAACAATATGGTTCGCGCTACTATCGAAGGTTTGAAAGATTTGAAACGCGCTAGCGAAGTTGCAGAACTTCGTGGTAAAACCGTTGAAGAAATTTATAACGCGTAATAAGGAGACAAGAAATGGCACAAGTTAAAGTAACATTAACAAGAAGCTTAATCGGTCGTCCTGAAGATCAACGCGCGACAGTTAAAGCTTTGGGCTTGAAAAAAACTAATTCTCAAGTTGTAAAAGAAGTAACACCTCAAATCGAAGGTATGCTTCACAAAGTTAGACATTTAGTAAAAGTTGAAGAAGTTTAATACTGATAAGGAGGTGCACTGAATGAAACTTCATGAATTACAACCAGCTGCTGGTTCCAAAAAAACTCGTACTCGTGTAGGCCGTGGTTTAGGTTCTGGCTTGGGTAAAACATCTGGTCGTGGTCAAAAAGGTCAAAACTCCCGTTCTGGCGGTGGCGTTCGCTCCGGTTTTGAAGGCGGCCAAATGCCTCTTTATCGTCGTTTACCAAAACGTGGTTTCAACAACGTTTTTGCTAAACAATATGCTGAAGTTAACGTAGAACAATTGAACCGTTTTGAAGACGGTGCAACAGTTGATCCAGTAGCTCTTATTGAAGCTGGCATTTTGAAAAATGTACGCGATGGCATTCGTATTTTAGGTAACGGTACATTGGAAACTAAAAACTTAACTGTTATCGCTAATGGCTTCACTAAATCTGCTGAAGAAAAAATTACAGCAGCAGGCGGAAAAGTAGAGGTGATCTAGGGTGCTAGATAGCCTCTCGAACATCTTTAAGATTACCGAATTACGTAATAAGATTCTTTACACATTAATGATGTTTGCCATCTTTAGAGCTGGTATTCACATTCCTGTTCCAGGTGTTGATGCATCTGTTATTGAATCCTTGTTTACATCTGGTAACCTATTCGGTCTATTAGACTTGTTTGCTGGTGGTGCGCTAAGTAAGTTCTCTATCTTTGCGATGAGTATTACACCTTACATCAATGCTTCCATCATCATGCAACTGCTTCAAGCTGTAGTTCCTCAGTTCGAAGCATGGAGTAAAGATGGTGAAGAGGGCCGTAAGAAAATAGCGAAGGTAACTCGTTATGGCACCGTAGTGCTTGGCTTTGTACAAGCCGCAGGCATGGCATTTGCTCTTAGAGCAAACAACGCTTTGGTAAATAATGATTTCCTTAGTGTATTCGTTGTGGCCATCATCTTAACAGCAGGCACATGCTTGTTGATGTGGATTGGTGAACAAATCACAGCATATGGTATAGGTAATGGTATTTCCTTGATCATCTTTGCTGGTATCGTAGCTCGATTACCTGATGGTTTAGAAACTATTTATCAATATATCCAAAACGGAACAATCAATATGTTCCAAGCATTCTTATTTGCTGTAATTGCTCTTGCGATGATTGCTGTCGTAGTTGCAGTTACACAAGGCCAACGTCGTATTCCGATTCAATACGCTAAACGCGTAGTAGGTCGTAAAATGTACGGTGGTCACTCTACATTCTTGCCGTTGAAAGTTAATCAGGCAGGTGTAATCCCAATTATCTTTGCGTCATCTGTGTTGATGTTCCCTGTGACGATTGCGCAATTTATTGACAATGAATATGTTCATAAATTAGCTGATCTCTTTACATGGGGTACGCCGTTACAAACGGCATTGTATGCAATATTGATTTTTATCTTTACGTATTTCTATACTGCAATCTCTATCAACATTACAGATATGGCAGATAATATGAAAAAATACGGTGGTTTTATCCCAGGTATTCGTGCGGGTAAACCAACTGCTGATTATGTGGATAACGTGATGACCAAAATCACTTTGGCTGGCGCTGTATTCTTAGCTGTCGTTGCTATTATACCGAATTTCCTCGGTAGCATTACCGGCGTCCAAGGCGTATACTTTGGTGGTACGGCTCTTCTCATCGTTGTAGGTGTAGCACTTGATACAATGCAACAAATCGAGTCGCTCATGGTAACACGCCACTATAAAGGCTTTGTGAAATAGGAGGGAAACAATATGTATATTCTATTAATGGGACCTCCTGGTGCTGGTAAAGGCACTCAGGCAGCTCGACTTATTGAAAAATACGGTATTCCCCAAATTTCAACAGGTGATATGTTCCGCGCTGCGATTAAGAACGAAACACCTCTTGGAGTTGAGGCTAAGAAATACATCGATGCTGGTCAATTGGTACCAGACAGTGTAACTGTTGGTATCGTACGTGATCGCTTGGTGAAAGATGACTGCAAATCTGGATTTATTCTTGATGGATTCCCAAGAACTACAGCGCAAGCTGTGTCCTTGGATGCAATCCTTAAAGAATTAGGAATTTCTTTGGACGCTGTACTTAACCTAAACGTTCCTTCCGAGGAATTAGTTAAACGTATTAGCGAACGAGCTGTTCTAGAAAATCGTGCTGATGATAACCCTGAAACAGTACAGAAACGTCTAGCTGTGTACGAAGAATCTACTAAACCTTTAATCGACTACTATCGCAATAGCGGTTTATATGAAGAAATTAATGGTTTACAAGATGTAGACGCAGTATTTGCTGACATCATTAAGGCTTTGGAGAAATAATCCATGATTATTTTGAAATCGCCCCATGAAATTGAATGTATCCGCAAGGCAAGTAAGCTTACAGCAGACACGTTGTCCTTGTTAGTAGAAAAGGCTAAACCTGGCATCACGACGCTTGAGTTAGATACAATTGCCGAAGAATATATTCGCAGCCACGGTGGTATACCAAGTTGTAAAGGGTACTATGGATTCCCTGCTACAATCTGTGCTTCTATCAATGATGAAGTTGTTCATGGTATTCCGAGCGCTAAGCGTAAGCTTAAAAATGGTGATGTCCTCAGTATTGATCTTGTATCATCTATTGATGGATATCATGGCGATTCGGCTGTGACGATTCCTATCGGTCACGTCAAACCTGATGTGATGAAATTGTTAAAAGTTACAGAAGAAAGTCTGTTCAAGGGAATTGAACAAGTGAAAGTTGGCAACCGTATCGGTGCTATCGGTCATGCTGTTCAAACGTATTGTGAGAAACATGGTTACGGTGTCGTTCGCGACTTCGTAGGTCATGGTTTAGGCCGCGAAATGCATGAAGATCCGCAAATACCAAACTATGGTAGTCCTGACCAAGGACCTTTAATGAAACCAGGTATGGTATTGTGTATTGAACCGATGATTACATTAGGTAGTTATCGTGTTCATGTATTAGGGGATGACTGGACAGCAGTTACCGTAGATGGTAAACCTGCTGCTCATTTCGAACATACAGTGGTTGTTACAGAAAACGGCCCTGAAATATTAACCATGCGTGATGAACCGCGGTTAATTAAATAAAACAGGTAACCGGAGGAAAAGATATGTCAAAAGAAGACGTTATTGAGGTGGAAGGTACGGTAGTTGAGGCTTTACCGAATGCCATGTTCCAAGTTGAATTGGAAAATGGTCATATCGTATTGGCTCATGTGTCAGGTAAAATGCGTATGAATTTTATCCGTATTCTTCCTGGTGATAAAGTTACTATGGAACTGACACCGTATGACTTAAATCGTGGTCGCATCACCTATCGCTTCAAATAAGCATAGGGTCCACAAAGGAGGTACTAATGAAGGTTCAACCATCAGTTAAAAAGATATGCGAAAAATGTAAAATCATTAAACGCAAAGGCCGTGTAATGGTTATTTGCGAAAATCCAAAACATAAACAAAAACAAGGATAATCTGATAGGAGGTGGATGATTAGATGGCACGTATCGCCGGTGTAGATTTACCTCGTGATAAACGAGTGGAAATTGGTTTAACTTATATTTATGGTATTGGTCCAACTTTAGCATCTGAAATCATTGCTAAAACTGGCATCAATCCTGACACACGTGTTCGTGATCTTTCTGAAGATGAAGTAGCGAAAATCCGTGAATTGTTAGATGCTGATTACAAAGTTGAAGGTGACCTTCGTCGTGAAGAAGCTCTTAACATTAAACGCTTAATTGAAATCAACTCCTATCGAGGCAAACGTCATCGTATGGGTTTACCACTTCGTGGTCAACGTACTAAAACGAATGCACGTACTCGCAAAGGTCCTAGAAAAGCAATTGCTGGTAAAAAGAAATAAGATAAAGGAGGGATAAAGCGTGGCTAAAAAAGTTGTTAGAACTAAAAGAAAAGAAAAGAAACATATTGAATCCGGTGCGGCTCATATTCGTTCTACATTCAATAACACTATCGTAACTTTGACAGATACAAACGGTAATGCGTTGTCTTGGGCTTCCGCTGGTGGCTTGGGCTTCCGTGGTTCCCGTAAATCCACTCCATTCGCTGCTCAAATGGCTGCTGAACAAGCTGCTAAAGCTGCAATGGAACATGGTCTTCGCACTGTTGAAGTATTCGTAAAAGGTCCTGGATCCGGCCGTGAAGCTGCAATCCGTGCTTTACAAGCTGCAGGTCTTGAAGTTACTTCCATTAAAGACGTAACTCCAATTCCTCACAATGGTTGTCGCCCTCCAAAACGCCGTCGTGTATAATTTATAGCGGCCGATTTGATACGGTGCTATAATTAAACTATGAACGTGTGTTGTATAGGAGGATGTTCCTGATGAGCGAAGAAAAGAAACTTAAAATCGAGAAGGTGGACATCGCCGAAGGCGGTCGCTATGGTAAGTTCGTATGTGAACCATTAGACCGTGGTTATGGTATCACTCTCGGTAATAGCTTACGCAGAATTTTGCTTTCATCCTTGGATGGGGCAGCTATCACCTCTATCAAAATTGATGGAGTTCTTCATGAGTTCTCTACTATTCCTGGTATTCGCGAAGACGTTACGGATATCATCCTTAACTTAAAGCAATTGTGCATTAAAGTTGAAGAAGATGTTCAATTACCTTTGGAAGTTCATTTTGACTTCCAAAAGGACGGCGTATTGACAGCTGCTGACTTGGCTGAACAATTCCCACCAGAAGTAGAAGTATTGAATCCTGAACTAGTGATTGCGACAATGGATGAGACAGCTCATCTCGTAATGGACGTAGTAATCGAACGTGGCAAAGGTTACGTTCCTTCCACGAAGAATAAAAAAGATACAGATGTAATCGGTTGTATTCCAATCGATTCCATCTTCTCTCCAATTCTTCGTGCCAAATACGAAGTGAGTGATGTTCGTGTAGGCAATGAAATGGACTTTGACAAACTTACATTAGAAGTTTGGACTGATGGTTCCATTACTGCTGCTGATGCAGTAGCAAAATCTGCTGCCATTATGATTGGTTATTTAGGGAACTTCACTAAATTAGCGCACTCTGCAGATGTTGTAGATGTAAACACAGGTGAAGGCGGTATCGTTGTTGATCCAGTAGGTTCCGAGAATGAAGAACCGGCTGTAGATGACGGCCCAGCAAAGATTTCCATCGATGAGTTGGAACTCTCTGTTCGTGCGTATAACTGCTTGAAACGTGCTGGCATTAATACAATTGCAGATTTGCTAGACAAAACCATTGATGACTTAGGAAAAGTTCGCAATTTAGGTAAAAAATCCATCGATGAAATTGAGGAAAAACTCAACAATCATCCAGGTGGTTTTCACCTTAAACAAAAAGGCGAATAAGGAGGAAGACGAATGTACAGAAAATTAGGCCGCGACAGCTCCGCTCGTAAAGCGTTGTTCCGTAGCATGTTAACATCTTTCTTCCAATATGAGCGTATTGAAACTACAGAAGCTAAAGCGAAAGAACTTCGCTCTTTAGCTGATCAAATGGTAACTTTGGCTAAACGTGGTGATCTTCATGCACGTCGCCAAGTTCTTGCATACCTCATGGATGAAAGCGTAGTAAAAAAATTGTTTGATACAATTGCTCCAAAATATGCAGACCGTCAAGGTGGTTACACTCGTGTAATCAAAACTGGTCTTCGCAAAGGTGACGCTGCACCTTTGGCTATTATCGAGTTAGTTTAATCAAACTCATACGGTGTTGTAACTTATGTTGCAGCACCGTTTTTTTATTGTCAATTTTATGGTACAATCGATTAGTATAATATCGTAATATGTTAGCAGTTATCGTAATATTGAATATGTATTGTTAACCGCAAAGGGGTTTACTTTCATAGAAACGAAATTGACTAGAAAGATATGAGGTTATCCATGAATGAAAAAGACATTATGATTGAGGTCAATCATATGAGTCATATTTATACTGATGAAAATGGCAATGATGTACATGCATTAAATGATGTGAGTTTATCCATCAAGCGTGGTGAGTTTGTTTGTATTATCGGTACTAATGGTAGTGGTAAAAGTACACTAGCCAAGCATTTCAACGTGTTATTACAACCTAGTGAAGGGTATATCAATGTATGTGGCTATGACACGCGTGATGAAGAACATATTTGGGATATACGCCAACATGTAGGTATGGTGTTCCAAAATCCGGATAACCAAATTGTGGCAGCTGTCGTAGAAGAAGATGTTGCCTTTGGTCCAGAAAATCTTGGAATTCCTAGTGCTGAAATTAGAAAACGTGTCGATGCAGCATTAGAGGCTGTTAATATGACTGAATATAGAGAGCATGGTCCTCATTTGTTGTCTGGTGGTCAAAAGCAACGTATTGCTATTGCTGGCGTACTTGCCATGAAACCTGATTGTATCGTTCTTGACGAACCAACGGCTATGCTCGATCCCAAAGGTCGTCGTGAGGTATTAGAGACAGTTCATAAGCTCAATAAAGAAGAAGGTATCACTATCGTGTACATTACACACTTTATGGAGGAAGCTGTCACAGCTGATCGTGTGGTAGTTATGAAAAATGGTGTGAAATTAAATGATGGCACTCCTCGTGAAATCTTTAGTCATGTAGATACCTTAAAAGGCCTTGGCCTTGATGTTCCGGTTGCGTCTGAAATTGCTTTTAAATTAAATGAAAAAGGTTATGAAATCGGTAAAAGTATCATCAATAATGAAGAATTAGCTGTAGGTCTTAAACATTCTAAATTAGCTGATCAACTACTAGGTGAGCATAATGTAGGGGCTAACACTATAAGTTCTTCTACCAATGAAGATGTAAATGCAGTAAGAGGGGAGGGCACACACTAATGGCGATTGTATTAGATAATATTACTTATACCTATGGTGTAGGTACTCCATTTGAAAAGACAGCCCTTCACGGTGTATCTCTTACTGTTGAAAACGGTGAGTTTTTAGGCATCATTGGTCATACCGGCTCTGGTAAATCTACCTTTGTACAACAT
The DNA here is from genome assembly GCF_018381775.1 of Veillonella sp. Classification (GTDB taxonomy): domain Bacteria; phylum Bacillota; class Negativicutes; order Veillonellales; family Veillonellaceae; genus Veillonella. The sequence goes on from NZ_JAGZRH010000009.1 coordinate 16,001, forward strand.
TTAAATGGCTTATTACACCCTACAACAGGAACGGTTACCGTTAATGGTGTAGATATTAGTGCTTCTACAGAGGAAGCTAAAAAGATGCGCCATAAGGTAGGCATGGTTTTTCAATATCCAGAGCATCAGTTATTTGAAGAAACTATTGCCGAAGATATTGCTTTTGGTCCTAAAAACTTAGGCCTCAGTGCTGATGAAGTAGATGAACGGGTACGGGAGGCAATGAAATTTGTAGGTCTTGATTACGACACCTACGCGGAGCGCTCTCCATTTCACCTATCTGGTGGACAAATGCGCCGTGTTGCCATCGCTGGTGTAGTGGCTATGAATCCAGATTTCCTAGTCCTTGATGAGCCATCTGCAGGCCTCGACCCATTTGGTCGTGAAGAAATCTTTGAAGAGATCATTCGACTTCATAAAGAAAAGGGCATTACTGTAATCCTTGTATCACATAACATGGAGGATATTTCTCGCATGGCCTCTCGCCTAGTAGTACTCGATAAAGGTCGCATCGTTCTCGATGGGGAACCGATGGATATCTTTAATAACCATCGCGATGAATTACAAGCGGTAGGTGTAGACGTACCACCAGTGTCTGTAACCATGGAATATTTGCGTGAACAAGGACTAGATGTGTCTAATCGTGTATTATCTGTAGATGATGCAGTACAAGCCATTCTAGAAGGAGGTAGCCATGTTAAATAACATTACCATTGGGCAATACTTCCCAGGAAACTCCTTCTTACATCGTATGGATCCTCGCGCAAAGATTATTGCTACCACAATATTCGTAGTAGCCATCTTCTTAGCGAACTCTCCTCTTGCGTATGGCTTGGTAGGGGCATTTACCATCTTTGCGATGCTATTATCAAGATTACCATTACGCTTGATGTGGTCAGCTATTAAACCTCTTTGGATTATTATTGTATTTACTATGGGGATTCATATCTTTACGACCCCAGGTAATTCACTTTTCCAATGGGGCATTATTAATATTACAGATCAAGGCTTAGCTATGGGTCTACAAATGGCGGCACGATTAATCTTTTTAATCTTATTCTCCTCCCTATTGACCTATACGACATCACCAATTCGTTTGACTGATGGTATTGAGCATTTGCTAAACCCATTCCGTTGTATTGGCGTACCTGCTCATGAATTGGCTATGATGATGACCATTGCATTGCGTTTCATTCCTACTTTATTGGATGAAACAGATCGTATTATGAAAGCTCAATCTGCTCGTGGTGCAGACTTTGTAACAGGGTCTATCATTCAACGGGCAAAAAATATGGTACCTTTGTTGGTTCCTTTATTCATTAGTGCATTTAGACGTGCTGATGAACTGGCTATTGCTATGGAAGCGCGTTGCTATCGAGGTGGTGTAAACCGTACGCGTATGAAGGAACTACAAGTTACTTATGTTGATTATATTGGCGTCGGTGCTGTTATTTTGATTACCATTGTACTCATCGTTTTATGGTGGCTTGATCTATGAGAAATATACGAATCATAGTTGCTTATGACGGCACCGATTTGGCAGGCTATCAGAAGCAACCTGATGATAAGGGCTTAACCGTACAAGGTTGCTTAGAATATGGATTATCTAAAATTTGTAATGAACCCATACAAATCTATGGAGCTTCTAGAACAGATGCAGGTGTACATGCGAAGTTTCAAGTATGTACGTTCCAAACATCTGGATCTATACCAGTAGAAAATATTCCTCGTGCTATGATTGCACATATTCCAAAGGATATCGTTGTTCTTGAAGCCCTGGAAATTCCACTCGATTGGAAGCCACGCTGGAATATATACGGTAAAGAGTATGTATATACCATTCATAATCAGCTTATTGCTAATCCTTTGACAAAACGATACCATTGGCATGTTAAGAAGCCTCTTAATATCGACCTCATGCAAGCTGCAGGCAATGAATTATTAGGCACCCATGACTTTACTACCTTAAAAGGGACGAATTCAACGCCCGCTGATCCGGTAAAAACAATTATAGGAATTCATGTAGAGGCAGAAGGATCTCATGTTACCATTTCTGTAGTGGGGGATGGGTTCTTATACCACATGGTTCGCAATATTGCAGGGCTCCTCGTCGATGTAGGCCTTGGAAGACGCAAGGTGGAGGATATTAAGGACTATTTGGCTGCTAAAGATCGTCGTGTTATAGGTAAAACGGCGCCAGCCCAAGGGTTATGTTTAGAGGAGATATTCTTTACGGAAGAACGTCAGCAAGAGGTGTTACAGAATAAATATTCTATATAATTTTGTATAGACTGCATTCTTCTAGAATTTATTTAAAACGATAACTATTAATACTAAAAGGATACTACTTAGCATGTAGTATCCTTTTTTCTTATAAGTTTTAGTTATAATGCCTTAATTTATACCTATTATTATGTGAAATGATACATTGTAAACCCAATATATACATGATACAATGACGATATGGACAGGTTCGTACTATAAAACATTAACATAGTAAGGTAGACTCTTGTCAGCAGTGTAATTTTTATCCTAAGGAGGGTGAATCTCTTGCAAAAACGTAAAGATTTTATCTGGAAAATGGGCGGCCAACAAGGTGAAGGTATCGAGAGTTGTGGCGAAATCATGGCGACAATCCTCGCTAAAGAAGGTTATTCCTTGTATAGCCAACGTTTATTTGCATCTCGTATCAAAGGTGGTCATACTACATTCGCATTGCGCGTTGCATTAGAACAAGTTATGTCTATTGGTGAAGGCGTAGACTTCTTGCTTTCTCTTGATCAAGAAACAGTTGATATGCATGGTTCTGAAGTTCGTGAGGGCGGTTACATCATCTGTGACAGCAAAGTAAATCCTGACTTCTCTAAATTTGAAGGTACAAAGGTTAATTGCTTGTCCTTGCCAATCTCTGAAACTGCAATGAAACAAGGTTCCTTGTTGATGCGTAATATCGTAGCACTTGGTATGTCTGTTGCACTTCTTGGTTTCGATACTAAGATGTTTAAAGATGCGATTGCTGCTAAATTTGCGAAAAAATCCCAAGAAATCGTGGATAAAAACTTAGCTGCCTTTGACGATGGTTATAGCCTTGTAATGGAAAAATTGGGCGATGTGGAAATCGATACATTGCCAGCTCCTGGTAAGAAAGATCAAATGTTCTTATTAGGTAATGAAGCATGTGCTTTAGGTGCTATTGCTGCGGGCTCCCGTTTCATGGCATCTTATCCTATTACTCCAGCATCTGAAGTAATGGAATATATGATTAAAAATATGGATAAATTGGGTGCTACTATCGTTCAAACAGAGGACGAAATCGCAGCATGTATGACAGCTATGGGTGGCGTATACGCAGGTGTTCGTGGCTTCACATGTACTTCTGGCCCTGGTCTTTCCTTGATGGCTGAATCCTTATCCATGGCTTCCATGGCTGAATTACCAATGGTTGTTATCGACGTTCAACGTTCTGGTCCATCCACAGGTATGGCTACAAAGGTTGAACAATCTGATATTGATGCAGCTTGCTATAATGCACATGGCGATTACTCTGGTATCGTTATTTCTCCAACATCTATCGAAGAATGCTTCTATGAAATTCAAAAAGCTTTCAACTTGGCAGAAATGTACCAATGCCCAGTTATCTTCATGCCTGATTTACAACAAGGTTTGAATAAACAATCCGTTCCTTCCTTCGACTTGAACCGTGTACCTATTAACCGCGGTAAAATGATGAAAGAAGCTGATCTTCCTGAATTGGAACAACCTAAATACTTCAAACGCTTTGAATTGACTGAAGATGGTATTTCTCCACGTACAATTCCTGGTATGAAAAATGGTCTATTCCTTTCCACAGGTCTAGAACATAATGAAGAAGGTAAACCAGCAGAAGCGCCTACAATGCACGTAGCGCAAACTGATAAACGTTTCCGTAAATTGGAAACTGTAGCTGATAACTACGAACCATTCTTGAACAACGCTAAATATGACGAAGCAGATGTTCTCGTTGTAGGTATGGCTTCTAGCCGTGGCGCTATCGAAGAAGCAGTTGCTGAATTCGATCAAGAAGGCGTTAAAGTTAACCACTTGCAATTGCGCTTGATTAAACCATTCCCAGCAAAACAATTACAACCATTCATGGATGCTGCGAAAAAAGTGGTTATCGTTGAGCACAATGCAACAGGTCAATTGACTAACTTATTTAAAATCAACATGCATAAGAAATCTAAAATTTCCAGCTGCTTGAAATACGATGGTAATCCATTCACAAAAAGTTATGTGAAAAATGCGATTAAGGAGGTCCTATAATATGACAACAGCTAAAGATTACAGAAACGATATTCGTCCTAACTGGTGTCCAGGCTGTGGCCATTATGGGGTTCAAGCAGCGATTACTGATGCTGTAGTAGCGAAAAATATTCCACCAGAAAAATTAGCAGTAATTTCCGGTATCGGTTGCTCTAGCCGTATCGGTGGTTATTTCTACGCGTATGGCGCTCATACAACTCATGGTCGTGCGCTTCCTTACGCACAAGGCGTTAAACTTGCTAACCAAGACTTAGAAGTTATCGCTTGCTCTGGTGATGGTGATGCGTTTGCTATCGGTATGGGTCACACTATCCATGCTTTCAAACGTAATGTAAATATGACATATATTGTAATGGATAACCATGTATATGGTTTGACTAAAGGTCAAGCATCCCCTCGTTCCGATATCGGTTTTGTTACAAAAACAACTCCTCGTGGGGCGTTCGAATCTCCATTGTCCGTTTGTGAAACTGCAATTGCTGCAGGTGCTACATTCGTAGCACAAGGTTATATGATTAATCGTGCACAACTTGTAGAGTTGATTCAAAAGGCTATGGACCATGATGGCTTCTCCTTCATCAACGTATTCAGCCCATGTGTTACATACAACAAACGCAACAGCTATGACTGGTTCAAAGAACATTTGCTAGAATTGCCAGAAGGTTATGACCCAACAGATCGTGCATTAGCACTTAAAACATTGGGTGAAACAGATGGTTTGGTAACAGGTGTTATCTACCAAAATACAACTAAACCTTCCTTTGAAAAAGCTATGGCTGCAGCAAATGGTGGTCCACATCCTCGTCCATTAACAGAAGATGTAGTAAAACCAGATCAAGCGCTATTTGATAGCCTTTGCAATCAATTTAAATAATCTTATTTAAATTGGATCATTTATGATCTGTGCCCCTCTTTACTGGATGTCCAGTAAAGAGGGGTTTTTTACTTTACGGCGGTTTTCTTAATTGATATACTAATTTATAATTTAGGATATTTATAATTAAGTAAAATTTGAAAGCTTATAAGTATAAGAGGCTATTATTTCAGAATATGAGGCATAATGGAAACGTATAGAAGTATCATTTACTATGCGATTCATTAAGGAGAGGGAATGAGTAACGTGTCGAATGAATATAATGAATCATTACTAGAGCCACTTAAGTATTATCGGGAAGAGTTAAAGGACGCATTTCAACAAGTAACCGAAGAGTACTTTCAACAATTAGTAGATCAATCAAAGATTGATATAGATAACAACAAAGTATTAATAGATAAGTATACTGCTGTATCAGAAAATCGGGACCAATCGAATACATCATATAAACGATTTGGCATTATCAAAAAGGTTGATTTTGTAATCGGTATAGGCGCTATTATTTATGGTGTTTATCAGTTTTCACAAGAACGCGTAGATATTGTATCGCTTATTGTTTGCATTGCGGTCCTAGCTCTCTGTATAGGCTTATACTTTTACTGGATTAAGCCTAATTGTAAGAGCCTTGAGGAAAAGCTTAATGACCTAGATGCGACATTAGCTAAAATGCGCCAAGAAGGTTATGAGATGATGGCTCCCTTGAATAATCTATTTCATAGTGAAATGACTAGTGAACTCTTAAAAAAGGCGATTCCCTTTATTCATTTGGATTCAAACTTTAATATTGAACGTTATGAACAGCTCGTTAAAGATTATGGATTTTTGGAAAAAGGTGATGTAAATCATTCCACATTAGATATTGCATCTGGTGATATCTTAGGAAATCCCTTTGTTTTTATGAAACGCATAATCCACTGGATGGATGATTATACGTATGAGGGTACTTTAGATGTTACGTATACAGAAGAGTATGTTGATTCCAATGGTAATCTAAAAACTCGTGATGTTAACGAAACACTACGGGCCGTTATAAGACAACCAGGTCCGTATTATGCTAATAGAGTGTCCTTAGTGTATGGTAATCATGCGGCACCTAACTTAACATTCCATAGAAAACCGCCGGAAACAGGATTCTTTAATTTTGGTGGTGCCAAGAGTCGATTAGCTAAAGGAATAGCTAGCCTTAGAAAGATGGGTCAGGACTCAGTGGAGAATGGTGGAAGTTTCCAAGCTCTAGCTAATGAAGAGTTCGATGCACAATTTAATGCATTAGATCGTAACAATGAGGTTGAGTTCCGCGTACTATTTACGCCATTAGCACAAAACAACTATAAGGATATTTTTGAAAACTCCCCACACGGAGATGACTTTGTATTTAACAAAGAATGCAAAATTAATGAGATTAAAGCTGACAACTCTCAAAATTGGGACTTTGATACATCACCATCCCAGTATTATGATTTTTCATTCCAAAAGATAAAAGAGAAGTTCATTAATTACAACTGCAGTTACTTTGATCACATGTATTTCTCGTTCTTGCCAATTTTAGCAATACCTGTGTATCAACAAATGGCTTCTAATGATTATATTTATAGTAAGTCTTATAATTTTAAATATAATGATTACATTACGGAAATGCTAGCAAATAAAATGGGACTTAATTTATTTGTTCCTCCTGATGCGGCTCAGCGAAATAATGTAAAAACAATTCTTAAGACTAGCCACCATAAAAATGAAGGTGACTCTGAGGTAATTAAGGTAGATGCCTATTCTTATAGGGCCATCGAACACGTAGATCAAGTACCTGTACGAGCTGGTAATGGTAGAACCTATTATGTTCCAGTCCGCTGGGACGAGTATGTTCCTGTTACAAAACACGAATTTATAGAGGTTTCAGAAATTAAATCTGCTGGAGAGGATTTTAATCATATTAAAGGTCTAGATCAGTATCAAAAATCTGAAAATAATAGAGATAGGTCTTTTGCATACGATCACTTTATGGCAGGTAAACTATATCGACAAAATCAGTCTCTCGACGATTTATTAAATACTATTTACAAAGAATTTGGAGGTACTCAAAATGGCTAACCAACTCGACGAAATGAATCCGGAAATTATGTCTGAAGGCAGAGATGTGCATGTTATCGCTAAGGTAATCCCTGTTGAAACTAGTGGCTTTGAAAAACTTCTTCCAACGATCCTTATGGCAGTTGGTGTTATCGGTATCGTTTTAGGCATAGTTATAGACAAGTATCTAGTATCTATTATTGGCGCCATTGTATTGATTTATCCATGGTGGCGATTAAAACAAATTAGCTCAGAGTTTAATATGATGGAACAAAGAATTCAAAATGCTGCATCTGAAATTGATAACTATATGGAGCAACGTGTTGTGATTCTTTCTAATGCGGCTAAACTTGTGGAAAAATCTATTGAAGTTGATAAGGATATCCTTGTAGACATTGCTAAGTATAGAAGTGGTAATTTCTCTGAAGAATCTAGAAGTGATGTGAATGCACAACTTAACAAGGCTACAAGAGCCCTCAACGTAGCTATAGAAAATTATCCTGAATTACAAAGCCAAGATACAATTCGTGATGCAATGCAACAAAATTCTTACTTACAAAAAGAAATTACGGCAGCTAGAACGTTGTATAATGATGCTGTAAATACTTGGAATAGAGAAATCTTTGAATTCCCATTTAAAAAGATTGTAGCTGCAAAAGAAGGTAGAACTACAAGAATTCCATTTATTGCAGATCAAGAAACTAAAGAAAAATCTAAGGGCGTTTTCTTCTAGTGTGTAAAAAAGTTTGGCATTAGAATATGAAGGAGATTCTATGAAGTCTTATGAAAAAGGGATTAGCTTATCTATCTGGACTTTGAGTTGGCCTATATTTATCGAAGTGTTCCTACAGCTGTTAGTAGGTAATATAGACCAAGTGATGATGAGCCATTACTCTCCTCAAGCGGTAGCAGCTGTGGCTAATGCCAATCAAATTCTAAATATATTTATTATGCTCATCATTGTAATGAGCACAGCTACGACGATTTTGATAGCTCAATATTTAGGGGCTCGGAATCAGTCGAAGTTATCAGAGGTATGTACGGTCAGTTTGGTGTTGAACTTCTTATTTTCATCTGTTGCGGCCGTATTCTTTATTACCTGTCATGAATGGATTTTTACATGGTTAGGTGTACCTACCGAAACAATGAGTGATACGTCGATATATACGACCATTGTGGCTGCAGGATTACCAATTCAGGCTATGTATTATGCGCTGGTTGCCGTATTTAGAGGCCATTCATTAACGCGTGTTACCATGTATATCGCGTTAGTTATGAATGTTATCCATATCACAACTAACTATGTATTAATATTTGGTCATGGTCCCATACCAAGCCTTGGTGTACTAGGGGTATCAATTTCTACATGGTTATCTAAGGTGGTTGGACTCGTAATTATCGGCTATACATTTAAGAGATTGCTTACTTTAGAGGTGAGCTTCAAATTTTTAAAACCATTCCCGTGGCATACGATTAAGTCTTTATTGCATATCAGTGTTCCTTCTGGTGGTGAAACCTTAAGTTATCAGTTATCTCAGACAACGATTATGAAAATGGTCAACATCTTTGGGCTAGCTGTTATTAATACAAAGGTGTATGTATCGGTTATTGCCATGCTTTGCTATGTATATACAATAGCGTTAGCAAATGCATCTCAAGTTATTGTGGGATACCTGATGGGAGCTAAACGACAAGCTGAGGTGACAAATCGCGTATGGCATTCTATGTTGTTAGCCATTGCCATTAGTGTAGGTCTGGCTACGTTCTTTTATAGTACCAGTGATATTGTACTATCCATATTTACTACGGATCCAGAAATCCTATCATTAGCGCATAATGTATTATTGGTTGAGATTTTCCTTGAATTAGGACGCGCCGTTAATATTGTTATGGTTAGCTGTTTACAGGCGGCAGGGGATATTCGGACGCCGATGCTCGTGGGTGTCTTTGGCATGTGGCTATGTGCTGTACCATTGTCCTACCTGTTTGGTATTTACTGGGGATGGGGCCTCGTAGGTATATGGATTGCCATGGCGGTAGATGAAATTTTACGAGGTTTATTATTTGTATATCGCTGGTATAGTGGGAAGTGGAAAAATAGACGTCTCATAGAGGCATAGTCTTATATTTACACGATTTCAATATATATTTAGTAGTTTGTAGATATAGTTAGCCTTACATTAGAGAGTGTAAGGCTAATTATTTGTGAAAGTAGGTTTATATGAGTAAGACGGTAGGCATTATTGGCTTAGGTTTACTAGGTGGTTCGTTGGCGAAGGCTTTAAAGGCCTATACCGATTATGAGGTGGTAGGCTATGCTCGTCGCCAAGAGGTTTGTGATGCGGCTATTCAAGATGGTGTTGTGAAAACTGCTTGGACTGAGGTAGAACCATTGATTGATAATTCTGATATTGTCGTATTTTCATTGCCACCGGATACAAATGCAAGACTATTTACAGAAACGGCACATCTCTTCAGACCAGGACAAGTGGTGACGGATGTGTCTAGTGCAAAGGAAAACTTTGTACGAGCTGTATACAGATCCATTCCGAAAGGAACTATTTTTGTGTCTGTCCATCCTATGGCTGGCTCTGAAAAGGGTGGCTATGAAGTGTCTCATAAAAACCTATTTAAAGGTATGGGTTGGATTGTACTAGAGGATAAGGCCTCTGATGTATATAGTGAAGAAGTAGCTCAAGAGCTAGCTGAAATGGGACGCGCTGTAGGATCACGTATTGAATTCGTCGATATCTATGCTCACGACGCGTATTTAGCTATGGTGAGTCATATGCCACATTTATTGGCATCTATTTTAACTCAAGTTTCCGGTGGTGATGAATTAGGCGAGTTGCGCATGAAATTATCTGCAGGAGGCTTTAGAGATTGTACACGTGTTGCCGGTGGTTTGCCATCTATGTGGCGTGAAATCATTTACGGTAATAGACACAATGTAATTGAAGGTCTTTCACAGATTGAATCCGAAATCAAACGGGTAAAAGAGATACTTTTACAAGAAGATGAAGGTCAAGCTTTAGAATCCTATCTTGAACGAGGAAGAGAAATTCGCGGTAAATTACCATATTTAACAGGACAAATAAAGAATAGCTAATGATAAATAATTATTAGCTAAGGCTATACATTGATTAGCACTCATAGAATACTAACAATGAATAATTAACATTCATTTGAACTTGATGTATATTTATGTAGCTGAAGCAACGCGGTTTATGCAGTATAATGTGTATACTAGGGTTCGTAAAGAATATACATTTAACATATTATTTAGTTAAGGAGATACCATGAGTTTGTTACAAGAAACTTGTGACGCTATTAGAGGTCGCAGTCATGAGATTGAACAACATATAATTGATAGTTGGAATACAGCATCACCTGTAGAGCAATATGGTCGACTTGTAAATGTGGTAGCTCAATATGGGGCAGCTACCAATCAAGATCCTGTTACAATTCCTAAGCCATGCATGATTATTGCCTCTGCAGATCATGGTGTTGCTGATATGGGTGTCAGTGCGTATCCAAAGGAAACAACTATTGGAATGACACAAAACTACTTAATTCCTAAAGGGGCGGGTGCCAATTCGTTAGCTAATTACTGTGGTGCTCAAATGGAAGTCATCGATATGGGCATTGATGCAGATATGAGCTGGGTACCAGGACTCCGTAGTCATAAACTTGGTATGGGCACAAAAAACTTTGTTGAAGAACCGGCCATGACACGTGAACAAGCCATTGAAGGCATTGAAACAGGTATCCGCCTTGTAAAAGAGAAAATCGACGAAGGCTTTAATGTTTTCTTAGTAGGGGAAATGGGCATTTCCAATACTACTGCTAGTGCTCTTATGACTGCCAAGTTTGCAGGACTCACTGCAGAGGAAGCTACAGGGCGAGGCACTAATATTTCTGATGAGCGTCTAAAATTAAAGCAACGCATTGTGCATGATGTATTAGAAAAATATAAAAATATTCCGAAAGATGATGCAATCGGAATTTTATCCTCTGTGGGCGGCTTTGAATTTACATGTATCGTAGGTGTTATTCTAGGTGCTGCAGCGAATAATGCACTTGTTATTATTGATGGTTTTAATACATCTGCTTGTGCATTGGTTGCTAAAACATTAGTTCCACAGGCGATGGATTATGTAATGGCATCTCATTTATCAGCTGAAAAAGCGGCTAAATCCTCTTTAGAAAATTTAGGCCTTGAAGCCTATGTTGATTTAGGTCTATGTCTCGGTGAGGCCTCTGGTGGCTCCATTCAAATGGGAATGCTAGATCTTGCCGTTCATATGTATTTGGCTGTTACAGGAGGTAAGGCATGAGAACTTTTACAATTGAACCATTACATGCGCCATCCATGGAAGCATGCCGATTACGTATCGATAATTTAACAAAACCTATTTATAGCCTTGCAACATTAGAGTTAATAGCTGAGCGTTTTGCAGGCATTCTGGCAGAACCTCAACCAAATCATTTGCGATATGGCGTACTTGTGGTGGCGTCGGACCACTTGGTAGATGGTCCTCAAAATAGTCAGCATGGTAGTGAAAGCTACGCCGCTATCAAGCGTTTCAATGAAGGTAGAACGGCTACGCAGGGGGCGGCATTTAAGTTAAATGCAGACGTACATGTTGTAAATGTAGGTCTTGAGCAAGATACTAGTAATCTAGAATATATTGATCAACAAGTCATTCGTAAAGGATCTCATTTCTTTGGTGTAGAACCTGTCATTTCTCAAGATGAACTAGAGAGAGCTCTAGAGCTTGGCTTTACCTATGCTGATAAACTACATGCTGATGGATTACAAGTGGTCGCTATTGGCAACATAGGGGAGAGGGCGTTCCTTGACTCCCTCGTAACGACGGCTACAATTACGGGCTGTGCCTATGATGATATTCTTGTTCATACTGAATGTGGACCTACGGTAGAGCAACGGGCTGCTCATATTCATTCCTTTGTAGATCGCTTTGATATCGCTGTTGATGATTGGTCTGCTTTGAGTGAAAGCGAGCGCCGTGATGCGGTATTGCATTTGCTTCATATTGCAGGCGGCTTAGATATTGCATTTTTAACAGGCTTTATTTTAGGTGCTGCCAGTCATCGTATGGCTATCGTTTTTGACAATGCTGTAACAGGTGCTGCTGTATTGGCTGCTGTTACCATTGAACCATTGGTAAAAGACTATGTATTCCCATCGGCTGCCTATGAGGAACCAATTCATAAGGAACAATGCCGATTCCTTGGAATAAAACCATGTTTACACTACAATTTACAAATTGATGAAGCATTGGGTTCGACCATGGGTCTATCTATTATCAATGCATCTATGCATATGTTAAATGATATGAAAACCTTCGTTGAAGCTGAAGTAAAAGCGGCAGAAGATGGTGCCGGTAAAGGTAGACAAAAGAATAAAGAGTAATCTATATAAAAGAGGGAATATTAAATCCCTCTTTTTATATGTTTTATGCTCAATTATGCAAAATTAACTGAGATTTTCATGGAAAAACCATTGACACTATATGTGTAAATTGATATTATTATAGGGCAGTCAGGACAGACTTAAATTCTTCTTGACGACAGATTGATGATTATGTTATATTAATTATCGGTTCTGTATGCGGGAATAGCTCAGCGGTAGAGCACCGCCTTGCCAAGGCGGGGGTCGCGAGTTCGAATCTCGTTTCCCGCTCCATACATTCCTCGATAGCTCAGTTGGTAGAGCAATCGGCTGTTAACCGATCGGTCGTAGGTTCGAGTCCTACTCGAGGAGCCATTTATGACTCACTAGCTCAGTTGGCAGAGCACCTGACTTTTAATCAGGGTGTCCCGCGTTCGAGTCGCGGGTGAGTCACCATTCTGGCCCGTTGGTCAAGCGGTTAAGACACCGCCCTTTCACGGCGGTATCCCGGGTTCGATTCCCGGACGGGTCACCACATATGGACGATTAGCTCAGCTGGGAGAGCGCCTGCCTTACAAGCAGGATGTCGGCAGTTCGATCCTGTCATCGTCCACCACATGCGGGAATAGCTCAGCGGTAGAGCACCGCCTTGCCAAGGCGGGGGTCGCGAGTTCGAATCTCGTTTCCCGCTCCATTAATATTCCTCGATAGCTCAGTTGGTAGAGCAATCGGCTGTTAACCGATCGGTCGTAGGTTCGAGTCCTACTCGAGGAGCCAATTTCATATGGCCCGTTGGTCAAGCGGTTAAGACACCGCCCTTTCACGGCGGTATCCCGGGTTCGATTCCCGGACGGGTCACCACATGGACGATTAGCTCAGCTGGGAGAGCGCCTGCCTTACAAGCAGGATGTCGGCAGTTCGATCCTGTCATCGTCCACCAACGCAAGCGGTTATCTTCGGATAACCGCTTTTTGTTATATAATACAATAGCTATTAACGCGGCGCGTACATGATGATATAAACACCCACAAGGCAGACGAGACCGCCGATGATATCATATGTGTCTGGTCGTAAACCATCGATGAGCCAGCCCCATAGGATAGAAAGGGCAATAAATACGCCGCCGTAGGCTGCATAAACCTTACCGAAGCTTGCTTCTGGTTGGAAGGTAGGGATAATGCCGTATAAGAACAGGATGAAAGCACCAGCCAGTAAATATATAGGGCTTTTATCGTCGCGCATATAGAGCCATACTAAATAGCCGCCACCGATTTCAGCTAAACCGGCTAATATAAAAAAGAAAATAGATAAGAGCATAATAACCTCACAGTATTAATTGAAATCTATTCTCTATTGTACAACTTGTTAGCGGAGAGGGCAATTATTTAATGACCAAGGTGAATCGTTACTAGTAGTAAAGAAAAGAATGTTAAAAGACAAAGATATTAAAAGATAAAAATGTTAAATATAGATATTAATAGAGGATATAATAAAATTAAAACCCCGTACACATATATGCGTACGGGGTTTGTTTCGTTCTTATAAACGAGCTGGTGATTCGCTGTGTACATAATCCATGAAGGTATGCATTGTTTCCGATTTAGAGTTATTTTTCTTGAATGCGAAGCACACTTGTAGTTTAAATGGTTTTTCTAAAGGTATGTAGCCATCATTGATATTTAAAGAATTTAGAATTTGGCGTGCTACGATGCAGCCTGATTTATTTTTTTGACAGTAGTCGATCATTGTATATGGGTTAGATAAGCGGCTACCTCTAATGTGTAGATTTTGTTGACCGTTACCAACATAATTTTTCAATGTGCGATACATAAAGTACTTAGGTGGATACATAAGTAATGGTTGTTGTTGAATTGCTTTCAAGCTAGCAACTTCCATATTATCGATGATGTTTGGTGCATAGTATACGAATTCGTCCTCGCGAAGGGCTGTAGATTCATATGCTGACATATCCTTGTTATTTGGTAAGTAGAGGAGGGCAATGTCGATACGATTTTCGCGTAAGTCGAGCATCAACTCTTCTTCTTCCATGTCATAAATGCTGACAGAGAACTCAGGGTGATTTTGGAAGAAGTGAGATACATATCCGTTAAGGCGAATGTCCCCTAAACTACGCAATACACCAATATTTAAGATTGGACGTTCTACCTTGCTGGCTAAACGAATCGATTGAATAGCGCGTTCCAATGTGTCGAGAACTTGTTCTGCTTCTGGTAGGAATAATTCACCTTCTGGTGTCAAACGGCTACCTCGTGTAGAGCGGGAAATTAATTTCACACCAACTAGACGCTCTAATTTTTTCATTTGAGCGCTGAAAGCTGATTGTGTAATGTTCATAGATTGTGCAGCTAATGTAAAGCTTCCTGTTTTATTATAGGTAATAAAACTTTGTAGCTCTTGCATTGTAGGTAACTCTTTCATAGTATTCCCCCAATATTGACATAAAACTCCAATGATACCTATTACCTTTCTTACTAATATTGTAGCATACTATAATTGTTTTTTCATCTAAATCTATAAAATATGATGAAGCATGCACAATCGATATAGTGAGCAATATTATCGCAAAAAAGTGTAATATAATTTCGCTATTATGCACTTATTTCAATAAGTTTCACAATTATCATTAATTGACATAAGTAAATGAAAATGATATTATACATGAGTACCTTTATGTGTAGGTACAAGTTTATATTAATCTTATGAGGTGATAATCACATGGCAACGAGAAGAGAGGCTCGATTCAAACTTTGTCGTCGCTTTGGTGTGAACGTATTCGGTCACGCAAAAGCCTTGAATCGCGTCAAAAAAGACCAACGTCAGAAAAAAATGTCTGAGTATGGCACACAATTATTAGAAAAACAAAAAGTTAAAGCTTACTACAACTTGCTAGAACGCCAGTTCGTACGCTATTATGATAAAGCGAAAAAAATGCAAGGTGTTACAGGTCAAAACATGTTGATCCTTTTGGAACAACGTCTTGATAACCTTGTATATCGCATCGGCTTCGGTAACTCCATTCGTCAAGCTCGTCAAATGGTAAACCATGGTCACATCTTGGTAAATGGTCGTCGTGTAGACATTCCATCCTACTCCTGTAAACCAGGTGATGTTATTGAACTTCGTGAAGCTTCCCGCGACAACGAAATGTTCAAAACTAATTTCCAAGAACTTCGTTCTTTCGAACTTCCTTACATTGAAAAAGACTTGGAAGGCTTCAAAGCTACATTCACTCGTCTTCCTCAACGTGAAGAACTTCCTATCGAAGTTAACGAAACACTTATCGTCGAATTGTACTCCAAATAATTTGGCGCTTATGGGAAAACCACTCAGAATTGGGTGGTTTTTTCTTTATGACATGTCACTGTTAAAGGGCTATAACAGTGTAAAAAACAATTGACATAGAACACCAAAATCTGTATACTATTTTGAGTAAGCTTTAGTCGTGTTTCCATTAGCCCCGGAAGCAAAGGACAAGCTGATTTTGGTAGAATTATGACGTTATTAGGAGGATATGCAGCATGAAAACTACATTTATGGCCAATCCGAACACAATTGAACGGAAATGGTATGTTGTTGACGCTGAAGGTAAAACTTTAGGACGCCTTGCTGCCGAAGTTGCAAAAGTTCTTCGGGGCAAAAATAAACCAACTTTCACACCACACGTAGACACTGGTGACCATGTGATCGTTGTAAACGCAGAAAAAATTCGCGTAACTGGTAAAAAATTGGAACAAAAGGAATACTTCCGTCACTCTGGTTACCCAGGTGGTTCCCGTTTCACTAAATTGTCCATGATGCTTGAAAAACAACCTGAACGTGTTGTTGAAATGGCAGTTCGTGGTATGCTTCCAAAAAATAAATTGGGTGCACAACAATACCGTAAATTAAACGTATACGCTGGTCCTGAGCATCCACATGCAGCTCAAAAACCAGAAGTATTAGAAATTTCCGTACGATAATCTAGAGGGAGGAACATATAATGGCAGTAGCACAATATTACGGCACTGGTCGTAGAAAATCTTCCGTTGCTAGAGTTCGTCTGGTACCGGGCACAGGTAAAATCACTGTTAACAAACGTGAACTTAATGAATATTTCGGTCGCCAAACTTTGGAATTGATCGTAAAACAACCTTTGAACTTGACTAACACAGTTGAACAATACGATGTAATCGCAACTGTAGCTGGTGGCGGTCCTTCCGGTCAAGCTGGTGCAATTCGTCACGGTATCTCCCGTGCGTTATTGGACGTAGATGGCGAACTTCGTCAATCTTTGAAAAAAGCTGGCTTCTTGACTCGTGACCCACGTATGAAAGAACGTAAAAAATACGGTCTTAAAAAAGCCCGCAAAGCAAGCCAATTCTCCAAACGTTAATATTTGGAATACAGGTTATTACACCTGCAGACAATGTCTGCAGGTGTTTTTTGTTGATTAGATTATGGTGACACTAATAATTATCTGTTATGATGATAGTAATGATAAAAGAAAGCGTATTTATAGTGTATCCACTCTTGGACGAGAACAAGAGATTGAAGGTAATGAAATCAGTGATGCTTTGAGTGATATTTTCTATGATGGATTCAGTGATGTTGATTCTGGTAAGAATGCAGGTAAAAAGGTAGTCGTTCTTTCATAATATATTTACCTGTGTATAGGGGGTTGTATGATAGAAAATATATATCATTTATTAGTGGAGAATTGGAGCTTTTTCTCAGGTCTATTATGGGAACATATTGGCATAGCTTTGCTTTCTAGTATAATTGCTATTATTCTAGGAGTAGTTGCGGGTATTTTACTTAACGAGTATCGTCGAGCAGTTAATCCGACCATGATGGTTATTAATTTCTTGTATACTATACCATCCATATCCATGCTGGGATTTTTGATTCCCTTTTCAGGAATTGGTAACGCAACGGCAGTGATTGCTCTTGTGATATATGCATTATTGCCGATGGTGAGAAATACATATACTGGGTTAAGCAGTATTGACAAGGAAATGATTGAAGCAGCTATATCACTGGGGTTATCTCGTGTACAACGTTTACGATATATTGAATTGCCTTTAGCCTTTCCAGTAATCATGGTCGGTATACGAAATATGCTAGTTATGACTATAGCGCTTACTGGGGTAGCATCATTTATTGGTGCCGGAGGTCTTGGTGTAGCTATTTATCGAGGTATTACTACAAATAATACGACTATGACTGTAGCCGGCAGTTTACTAATTGCTTTTTTAGCATTGATTATGGATGGTGTATTGGGCTTTTTTGAGAAAATCATACTATATAGAGGGCATTGCAAACGTACTTTTAAACGTATTGGTATTGTATCCTCAATTGTGATAATTGGTGGCATTGGTGTGTTTATGTGGCCGTCGCAACAATCCAATGTAATTCATGTAGCTACAAAACCGATGACAGAACAGTTGATTTTGGGCGATATGCTGAAACTTCTTATTGAACAAGATACAGATTTAACTGTTGAAGTAACAGCCGGAGTAGGCGGAGGAACCTCAAATATTCAACCGGCCATGGAGTCCGGTCAATTCGATATCTATCCTGAATATACAGGCACCGGTTGGAATGCAGTACTAAAACGAGACACGCAATATAGTGAAAATTTATTTGATGAATTACAGCGCGCTTACGAGGATACATATCAATTTAAATGGGTCGGTATGTATGGTTTCAATAATACATATGGAATGGCTGTACGTAAGGATATTGCTAACAAATATAATTTAAAAACATATTCAGACTTAGCGAGGGTTTCGTCACAGTTGATTTTAGGTGGGGAATATGATTTCTTCGGGCGCCAAGATGGGTATTCGGGATTACAGCGAGTATACGGCATGGACTTTAAAGATACGAAGGATATGGATATAGGTTTGAAATATCAGGCTATTGAAAGCGGACATGTAGATGCTATGCCTATATTTACTACTGACGGTCAGTTGAGCCATGCGTCTATTGTTGTTCTTGAGGACGATAAACATTTATATCCGTCGTATCTTTGTGGTAATGTCGTTAGAATGGATGTGTTAAAGAAGCATCCTGAGCTAGAAGCGGTATTACTAAAATTGACACATACGATTACGGATCAGGATATGTCATATATGAACTATGAGGTGGAATCGGAAGGACAGAAACCTCATGATGTTGCTGAGCGATACTTACGCACCAAAGGTTTGTTATAATAACGTGGGTTGATAGAGGGTACATAGTATTGTTTTGTGATTATAAGATTACGTTTACATCTATAATTAATTCCCCTATAATAGATATATAATAATCGAATTTTTTCGAAAACAGATTTTCATATAGGAGAACTCATATGATTTATAATACAATTCAATACGTAGTGGACAACGGCATTGGTACGTTGACATTTAATCGCCCTACAGTGGCGAATGGTTTTAATATCGAGATGTGCAAGGAGATCCTTGAGGTTTTAGATAACGCACATAATGATGATAGTGTTCGTGCATTGCTCATCAATGCTGAAGGCAAGGTATTCTCTGCTGGCGGTGATTTAACAGAAATGGAACGCGCTGTAAACGATGGTGATACAGAGTCTTTATTTGAAATCGTTGAGCTCGTAGCTCAAATTTCTATGGCTATGAAACGCTTACCTAAACCTGTTATCATGAGCCTTCAAGGCGCTGCAGCAGGTGCGGCGTTCAACATGGCGTTAGCTGCAGACTTTGTTGTAGCGGCTAACAATGTACGCTTTATCCAAGCTTTCGTAAACGTAGGTCTTGCTCCAGATGCAGGTGGTTTGTTCTTGTTAACTCGTTCCATTGGTATGAACCGTGCTATGCATATCGTTATGACTGGTGAAGCCGTTTCTGCTGAAAAAGGTAAAGAACTTGGCTTTGTATATAAAGTTTGTGAATTAGAAGATCTAGAAACTGCTACAAGACGTCTTGTAGAGAAATTAGCAAAAGGTCCTGCACAATCTTACCGCGTTATGAAAGAAATGATGTGGAATAGCTTCTTATCTGGCTGGGAAGAGTACAAGAAGTTTGAAGTAGAAAATCAATGCTCCTTAGGTCTTTCTGAAGACTTTAAGGAAGGTGTACGAGCTTTCACAGAACGCCGTCGCCCTAAATTTGGTCAAAAATAATAATTATTCTCTTGTAATTCTTTGAAATATCATGTATTTTATAAGCAGTTACTAATATAATTCGAACCGATGTGGCTCTATATATTGAGTTACATCGGTTTTTGCTTTTATAAAAAAGCAAAAGTGTATATAATAGTACTATTATAATAGTTTTAGGAGGTCATTATTACATGGCTCAAGATACAATTAAATGTTATGACGGTCCTAGTGATGTAGTCCAAGCATTGGCGGAGGATTTTATTGATTTTACTAATGATGAAATTAGCCGTACTGAAACGTGCATCGTTGGTATTACTGGGGGTACTGTTATAAATGGTTTGTTAGAATTACTTAACTCTCCTGAATATATTGAGCGCCTTAATTGGGAACGGATATTCTTCTTGTGGACTGATGAGCGTTTCTTACCACAAGCGCATGAGGATAATTACTTCAATCGCGTAAAACCTCATTTGCTATGCAAGGCAAAGGGGGCTGCTCATTTCTTGCCAATTAATACGGATTCTAAAACCGTACATGAAGCGGCTGAAGAATATGAAAAAGAGGTTCGCAATGTCCTAAAGGCATGTAAAAAATCTGGTCTTGATTTAGCGTTGCTTGATTTAGGCGAGGATGGTCATACGGCAGGATTATTTGCAGGCTCTCACGCACTGCGTGTAGCTGATCAAGATGTAGTGGCCGTTGAAGATGGCAAGGTATGGGAACGCATTTCTATGACATTTTCTTTCCTAGCAAAATCTGATGCTGTCTGGTTTACTGTGACTGGTGAAAGCAAGCGAACTGCATTGACAAAGGTATTATACCAACGCGAAGATTACGAGGATTTAACGTGGGAAAAACGCATTGGTCGTACATTGCCTGGTGCTGTGCTTTCACAAGAAGCTGTGACCTGGTATGTGGACAAGGCAGCCTATAATGATGTACACTAAAAGATGTAAGTTTTAGTAAATATAAAGGAGATACATATGGGATCTATAGGAACACCTGAATTAATAGTTATATTAGTGATCGCTTTAGTTATCTTCGGACCTGGTAAATTACCTGAAGTAGGTAAAGCTATTGGTAAGGGCATCAATGAATTTAAAGATGCTATTTCGGGCCCTAAAAAAGCTGTTGATGAAACGAAAGAAGCCGTTAAAAAGGCGACTACTATCGACGTAACAGCAGGGGCTAAAAACGACGATAAACATAAAGAATCTAATGATTAATAGGAGGTATCACTATGTGTAAAGATTGTGGTTGCGGTGAAGATAATGGCGTTGTAACAAAGGTATTTACTGTACCTGGTATGATGTGCAATAACTGTAAAGAAACTGTTGAAGGTGCATCCCTTGGTTTACCTGGCGTTTTGAGCGCAGAGGTAAATTTGCCAGAGAAAACAGCGACTGTTTCTTTTGATCCAGCAAAAGCATCTGTTGATGTTATTACAAAAGCTATTGAACGTACAGGCTTTGAAGTAGAAAGCGTTGCAGATGGTGTACAAGAACATAGTCATGGTTTACTAGGAACATTGAAACGTTTCTTCAAATAATCGAACCCATAGGGCTGTATTGAAACACTGTTTCGATGCAGCCTTTTTTCATAAAGAGGTAATAAAATGATACGCAAGTTTGATGCTAAAAATTTCAAGTGGGATGGCGTCGATACCTTGGTATATAAACAAGATGGTAGCCCTTTTAAAGATGTAACACGTCAAGTTTTATACGATGGGGCCTTTGATATTCCATGCCAATTCCGCTATTTTGAATGCTTGCCAGGTGGGTATTCTACGCTTGAATATCATGAACATACACATATGGTTATGATATTCCGTGGGAAGGGGCAAGTCTTATTAGGCGATGAAATCCATGATGTAGAAGCTGGTGATTTTATTGAAATTCCAGGTAAAACGATACATCAATTTCGGGCTAATAAAGGCGATTATATCGGGTTCCTTTGCTTAGTTAACCAAGATCGGGACAAGGTAAAATTATTAACCCCTGAAGAGATGGATACATTGCGCTCTAATCCAAAGATTAAAGAATTTTTGGAAAGTTGCTAATTTATATGGCGGTTATGTGTGATGACCGCCATATAGTTTTTTATAATCAACAGTAACTATTGATATGTGTAGTTTGATAGGGAGGTTCTATGAATACCTTTACACGCGCCGCACTGACGGTACTGGTAGGACTTGTAATTTGGTTCTTGCCTCACACGGAGGCGATTAAGCCTGAAGGATGGCATTTATTAGCTATCTTCACGGCTACAATTGTAGGTTTTATTTTACGACCTTGGCCAACAGGTATTATGGCACTCTTTGGTATTGTTGCTGCGGTAGCAACAAATTCTATTACCATGGTGCAAGCATTAGGTGGTTACGCTGAAGCCAATGTATGGCTTATCGTAGCAGCTGTATTCTTTTCTAGAGGCATTATTAATTCTGGCCTTGGTAAGCGTATCGCGTATACTTTGATTCGCTCCTTTGGTACTAGTTCCTTAAAGCTAGCTTATGCATTGGCTTGTACAGATCTTATTATTTCTCCTGCCACGCCATCTAATACGGCTCGTGGAGGCGGTATTATTTTTCCAATTGTACAAAACATTTCGTTAGCCTTTGATTCTGAGCCAAATGGTAGTACGGCACGTCGTATTGGGGCATACTTGATGACAACGGCTCATACGATAAACACCATTACTGTAACAATCTTCTTAACTGCTTGTAGTGGTAACTTATTGATTACATCCTTAGGTGCAAAATTGTTTGGCTATGATATTTCATGGTGGGAATGGTTCCAAGCAGGTGTCATCCCTGGTGTAATTTGCATGATTTTGATGCCTTGGTTTATTTATAAAATCTATCCACCTGAAATTAAGGAGACACCTCAAGCAGCAGTAATGGCCCAAAAAGAGCTCGATATACTAGGTCCTATTACAAAGGCTGAAATATCTGTAGCTATTATTTTTGTACTTTGTATTTTGCTGTGGTCCACAGCGATTTGGACGAAGTTACATCCTACCGTAGTTGCTATGATGGGCGTGCTTGCATGCGTTGTAACAGGATCCCTTACCTGGGAAGATATTCTTGGTGAACGCACAGGTTGGGATATTCTAATCTGGATGGGTACCCTCGTTGGTATGGCTGGTTTACTTGGCAAGCTCGGTGTTGTTGCAGTATTTGCTGATTTTGTAAGTCAACATCTTGTAGGTATTGATTGGTTCTGGGCATCCTTTATTATCTCTGCAACCTTTGTATACTCTCAATATTTCTTTGCCAGTGGTACAGCTCGTATTACAGCGTTATTCTCCGCCTTTGCAGCTATCTTGGTAGCAATGGGCGCACCAATTCCATTTACCATCTTGCTCTTTGGTTTGATGAACAGCCCTGGCTGTACATTAACACATTATAGTTCTGGTGTAACGCCAATCTTCTTCGGTGCTGGTTATGTACCACAAGGCACATGGTGGCGCGTAGGCTTTGCTATTTCTGTGGTTAGCTTCTTAATTCACTTCTGGGGCGGTACCCTTGGCATGTGGCTATTCGGTATTCTATAATGCTTATAAATCCCTCACTACGGTGAGGGATTTTCTATTTGTTCTACCTATTTACTAGTTTGTTATCGATTTATTTTCTATGTGTATTAGATAGGTAGTGTATTATTTATTATTGCTATAGTTTTTATATATGGTAAACTTTAAAAATTTATATAATAAATCTATAGAATATTTATTGCACGACATTATATAAAGTGTTATTATTATTTTATGATTACAGATTACTTTAGGAGGAAACATGTTGGGTTTAGTCATTAGCTTGTTGATTATCGCGCTCGTCGTGATTATTAAAGACATTCGAATTATGAACAACAACTTAACACGTTTTTGTCTTAGAAGTTCCACGAATGGTTTAATATACAATCAATAAGATTTGACTATACGGTTTGTTTCTTATGTGTATTTATTCCAAGGGATGCATAGGTCGTTTATGTATATAGGAATTCTGTAAACAAAAGGAATATCATTTGTAAACTTTTAAGACGATTCATAAGAATCGTCTTTTTTTATTAAGTTGAAAAGTGTCCAAGTGGATGCTTTCAAGAAAAGTGAGGAGATTAACATGAGTTGTAGAAGTGACAATTTAAAAACAGGCGTAGCACGTGCACCACACAGATCTTTGCTAAAAGCTCTTGGTTTTGTTGATGAAGAAATGGGCAGACCAGTCATTGGTATTGCGAACTCTTTCAACGAAATTATCCCTGGTCACGTGGGCTTGAAAAATATTGTACAAGCCGTAAAAGACGGCATTCGCAACGCAGGTGGTGTGCCAATCGAGTTCAATACAATTGGTATTTGTGACGGCTTGGCGATGAACCACATCGGTATGAAATACTCCTTGGTAACTCGTAATATCATCGCTGATTCCATCGAAGCAACAGCTATGGCAACACCATTTGATGCTATGGTATTCATTCCAAACTGCGATAAAGTAGTACCTGGTATGTTGATTGCTGCAGCTCGTCTAAACATTCCATCCGTATTCGTGTCTGGTGGTGCTATGCTTGCAGGCGTACATAATGGCAAAAAAATAGGTTTGTCTGATGTATTCGAAGCAGTAGGTAAACATCAAACTGGTGAAATGGGTGATGCTGAGTTAGCTGAAATCGAAAATACAGCATGTCCTACATGTGGTTCTTGCTCTGGCATGTACACAGCTAATACAATGAACTGCTTAACAGAAGCTCTTGGTATGGGCCTTCCTGGCAATGGTACAATTCCAGCAGTATACTCTGAACGTTTACGTCTTGCTAAATTAGCAGGTATGCAAGCAGTAGAGGTATTGAAAGCAAATCTTCGTCCTAAAGACATTATGACACGCGAAGCCTTTGAAAATGCAGTAGCTCTAGATATGGCTTTGGGTGGTTCCTCTAATACAGCACTTCATTTGCCAGCTATCGCTCATGAAGCAGGTGTACCATTGTCCTTGGACGACTTCGATCGCATTGCACAAAACACACCTCAATTGTCTAAACTTTCTCCATCTGGTAAATACTTCATCGAAGACTTGTATGCTGCCGGCGGCGTATCTGCTGTGTTGAAACGTTTAGCAGAAAATGGTCGTTTGCATACAGATTGCAAAACTGTAGCTCTTAAAACACAAGGTGAAATTGCAGCGGCAGCTCATGTTGTGGATGAAGATGTTATCCATCCATGGAATAATCCTGTTCATGAAACAGGTGGTATTGCCGTTCTTAAAGGTAACCTTGCTCTAGACGGTTCCGTTGTAAAAGCAGGTGCCGTAGATGATGATATGCTCGTTCACTCTGGCCCAGCAAAAGTATTTAACAGCGAAGAAGAAGCTGTTGAAGCTATTACAGGCGGTAAAATCGTAAAAGGTGATGTTGTAGTTATCCGTTACGAAGGTCCTAAAGGTGGTCCTGGCATGCGCGAAATGTTGACACCAACATCCATGATCGCTGGTATGGGTCTTGATAAAGACGTAGCATTGTTGACTGACGGTCGTTTCTCAGGTGCTACACGTGGTGCATCCATCGGTCACGTATCTCCAGAAGCAGCAGCAGGTGGCACAATTGCTATTGTTGAAGATGGTGATATCATCAACATCGACATTCCGAACGGCAAATTGGAATTGGCTGTATCTGACGATGAAATCGCTCGCCGTAAAGCAGCATTGAAACCATTCAAATCCAATGTAACTGGATACCTTAAAAAATACGCTCTTCACGTATCCTCTGCAGCACAAGGTGCTATTGAAGTATTGGAAGACTAATATTAGACTTTAATTTAATACTATCAATAGGAGATGGTACACATGCATAAGTTGTATGATTTTATGGAGGCTCGTGAGAGACTTAGCACAATTACTGTAAAAACAAAACTTCTTCACAGTGATGTGTTCTCCGATGAAAGTGGCAATGATGTATATATCAAGCCAGAAAACTTGCAAATAACAGGATCTTTTAAGGTTCGTGGTGCTTATAATAAAATTGCAAAATTAACAGAAGAAGAAAAGGCGCGCGGCGTTATTGCCGCGTCTGCCGGTAATCATGCGCAAGGTGTAGCGCTTGCTGCAAAACGCCTCGGCATTAAAGCGACAATCGTGATGCCAAAGCATACACCTCTCATCAAGGTTAATGCTACAAAACAATATGGTGCCGAAGTCGTTCTACATGGTGAGATTTATGATGAAGCTTACCAAAAAGCGATGGAATTACAACAAGAGCACGGATATGTGTTCGTCCATCCTTTTGATGACGAAGATGTCATCGAAGGGCAAGGTACAATTGCATTAGAAGTTCTTGAGGAATTGCCTGATGCGGATGTATTGCTAGTTCCTGTTGGTGGAGGCGGTATTGTTTCTGGTATCGCAGCTGCTGCAAAATTAAAAAATCCTAGCATTAAAATTATCGGTGTAGAACCAGAAGGCGCGGCTAGTGCAATAGCTGCGTTAAAAGCAGATCATCCTGTACCACTCAGTGAGGTGGCAACTATCGCAGATGGTACAGCTGTACGCCAAATCGGCGAAACTACATTAGAATATATTAAGAAATATGTAGATGAAATTATTACTGTCTCTGACTATGAATTGATGGAAGCATTTTTGTTGCTTGTAGAAAAACATAAATTAGTAGCAGAAAACTCTGGTATTTTACCATTAGCAGGTCTAAAAAAATTAGACTGTAAAGGCAAAAAGGCAGTAGCCATTGTTAGTGGTGGTAATATCGATGTACTTACGATTTCCTCTATGATCAATAAAGGCCTCGTATTGCGTGGTCGTATCTTCACTTTCTCTGTAAACCTTCCTGATAAACCAGGTCAATTGGTTGCTGTATCTCAAATGCTTGCAGATGCGGATGCAAACGTTATTAAACTTGATCATAATCAGTTTAAAAACCTTGACCGCTTCCATGAAGTGGAATTGCAAGTGACTGTAGAAACAAATGGTGAAGAACACATTCAACACATTATTGATACTTTCAAAAATAATGGTTACATTATTAAACGGTTAAATTCCAGCGAGATTTTATCTGAATAGCTGGTCGAAAGGGTTCCTATGAGCGCAGAAACAATCAATGGGGCACGCATTGTCCTTGAAACATTGCATCGCCTTGGTGTAACCGAGATGTTCGGTTATCCAGGTGGCGCAGTAATTCCAATTTATGATGAAATTTATAGCTTCCCTGAAATTAAACATTATTTTGTTCGTCATGAACAAGGTGCTGCCCATGCAGCAGATGGTTATGCACGCGTATCTGGAAAAGTAGGCGTATGCCTTGCTACGTCCGGTCCTGGTGCAACTAATCTTGTTACCGGTATTATGACTGCTTACATGGATTCTGTACCTATGGTGGCCATTACTGGTCAGGTTGGTCGTCCGTTTATTGGTAAGGATTCTTTCCAAGAAGCAGATATCCAAGGTATTACCATGCCGATTACAAAACATAACTACCTTGTTCAAGATATTCGCGATTTACCTCGCATCATTAAAGAAGCGTATTTTATTGCTAGTACAGGTCGTCCAGGTCCTGTTCTTATTGATATTCCTAAGGATATTCAAACAGAAAAAATATCCATGACAGAATACAATAAATTATATGAAGTACCTATCCATCTTGAAGGTTATGATCCTACATATAAAGGTCATCAAGGGCAAATTAAGAAAGCGGCTACGCTTATTAAAAATGCGAAACGTCCGCTCATCATTGCCGGTGCCGGTGTATTGAAATCTGGCGCTATGGATGAGTTAAAGGAATTGGCAGAAAAGGCTCAAATTCCTGTAACAAATACATTAGTTGGCCTTGGTGGGTTCCCAGGTAACCATGAGCTTGCTCTTGGTATGGTGGGTATGCATGGATCTGTAGCGGCTAACAACTGCACAGAAGAAGCTGACCTTGTTATTGCTGCAGGTATTCGTTTCCACGACCGCATTACAGGCCATCCAGATTTCTTCTGTAAAAAAGCTAAAATCATTCATATTGATATCGACCCAGCAGAAATTGATAAAAACGTTACTATTAACGTACCAATCGTAGGTGATTTAAAGAGAGTTTTAACGGAACTTAATACGCTTGTAGAACCTACAACTCATGAAGCGTGGATCGGACAAATTCGTGAATGGCAAGCGGAATATCCTATGGTAATTCCTGAATCTAAAGATGGTGTATTACATCCACAATACGTATTATCTGAACTTAACAAGATTGCCAAAGAGGATGCAGTTATTGTAACTGACGTAGGCCAACATCAAATGTGGGCAGCTCAATTCTTAACTCATAAAAAACCTCATACCATTGTTACATCTGGTGGTGCAGGTACTATGGGCTATGGTTTACCAGCTGCAATTGGGGCTCAAGTGGGGGCACCTCATAAACAAGTTATCCTTGTTGTTGGTGATGGTGGATTCCAAATGACCTTTGAAGAACTCATGATGGTTCGTCAATATAATTTGCCAATTAAAATTCTAATCATCAACAATGGTTACCTTGGCATGGTTCGTCAATGGCAACAAATCTTTAATAATCGCCGCTACTCCTATGTAGATTTGGAAGTGAGTCCAGACTTCTTGAAATTGGCAGATGCCTTTGATTTGAAAGCTGCTCGTATCGATAATGTAGAGGATTTCAATAAAGAATTTAAATCTTTCATTACATCTGATGAAAGTATCATCTTGGATTGCCGTGTAGCAAGAGAAGATAATGTATTGCCGATGATTCCAGCTGGCGGTACCGTAAGTGGTATGATGGGCAAGAAAGGGGTGCTATAATGGCGAGAGAACATCAAGTCTTAGTAATTGCAAAAAATACAGCAGGCATTGGTGCACGTATATTGGCACTCTTTAACCGTCGTGGTTTTAATGTTACAAAGATGACATCTGGCATTACAAATACACCAGGCTACGCTCGTATTACCCTCACCGTTGAGGCAGATGATCGCATCTTAGACCAAATTCAAAAACAAATTTACAAGCTCATTGATGTGGTAAAGGTTAAAGTTTTTGAAGATCATGATGTGGTATGCCGTGAGTTAATGCTTATTAAGGTAAAAGCAACTGCTGCAACACGCTCTCAAATTGTACAAATTGCCGATGTATATCGTGGCAATGTGCTCGATATTTCTCCTACTTCTATGATTATTGAAGTAATTGGTAGCGTAGAAAAATTACGCGGTTTCATTCAAATTATGGAAACTTATGGTGTCCTTGAAATTGCCAAAACTGGCATTACCGCAATGAGCCGTGGAGAAAAGATTTAGGAGATGGTTGTGTGAGTAGTGAATTACTCCATTATGAAGACGTCAAGTTTCGTCGTGAAGGTCGCGAAATTTTAAAAGGCATTAATTGGCATGTTGAAGAAGGGGAAAATTGGGCCTTATTAGGTCTCAATGGGGCTGGTAAATCGACAATGCTCAGCATGATTCCAGCTTACCAAATTCCTACAACAGGACTATTACGCGTATTTGGTCATGAATTTGGTAAATATGCGTGGCCTAAGATCAAGGCCCGATTAGGCTTTGTTAGTTCGGCGCTTGGACAATTCCAGTCCACCTTGGATAAACAAGTCGTAGAAGATGTTGTTATTTCTGGTGCTTTTAATAGTATTGGTATTTATCAACAGGTAGAGCCTGAAGTACGTGAACGAGGACTGCAATTATTGTCTGAGTTTGGTTTGGCCTATTTGGAAGGCCATAGATTTCATACACTATCTGCTGGTGAACAGCGCCGCGTATTATTAGCACGTGCTATTATGGCTAATCCAGATTTGCTCATTTTAGATGAGCCTTGCTCTGGTCTTGATTTGCCTGCTCGCGAGCAATTCTTAGCAACTGTTGAGAATATGGCACGAGAGGAACATAAGCCTTTTGTTTATGTATCTCATCAAATTGAAGAGATTATGCCCAGTATTACACATGTAGCTATTATTAAAGATGGCCTCATTGTGTATAAAGGCAAGAAGCGGGACATCTTAACAGATGAAATTCTCAGCGACGTATTTGGTATTGATGTATCTGTTGTATGGGAGAAAAATCGCCCATGGATTATAGTTAAATAAGAGCTAAAATTAGGGTAATTCATTTTTTCTTAATACAAAAAGGGTACAAATTTAAGTTGTAGATTAGTCTATTTGACTATTCGATAAATTACGATATACACTACAAATCTTGCATTTATTTGTGAGATTGTGTACAGTATATATATTAAATATTCTATTGAATATATTTTGGAGGTTGTCTAGTATGGCAGGTAAAATTTTAGGTACTACAGTTTATTATGATGCAGATTGTAATTTGAGCAAATTGGAAGGCAAAAAAATTACAGTTTTAGGTTACGGTTCCCAAGGTCATGCTCATGCATTGAACTTGAAAGAAAATGGTATGGACGTAACAATCGGTCTTCGCGGTGGTTCTTCTAGCTGGAAAGCTGCTGAAGAAGCTGGTCTTACTGTAAAAGAAACTGCTGAAGCAGTTAAAGGCGCTGACATCGTTATGGTATTGATTCCAGACGAATTACAAGCTGACGTTTATACAAATGATATTGCTCCTAACTTAAAAGAAGGCGCATACTTAGCATTTGCTCACGGTTTCAACATTCACTTTGGCAAAATCGTTCCTCGTGAAGACGTAAACGTATTCATGGTAGCTCCTAAAGGCCCTGGTCATTTAGTTCGTCGTACATACCAAGAAGGCTCCGGTGTTCCTTGCTTGTACGCTGTAGAAAAAGACCCATCTGGCGACACTGAAGAAGTTGCATTGGCATGGGCATCTGGTATCGGCGGTGGCCGTTCTGGTATCTTGGAAACTAACTTCAAATCTGAAACTGAAACAGACCTCTTCGGTGAACAAGCTGTATTGTGTGGCGGTGTTACTGAATTGATCAAAACTGGTTTCGAAGTATTAACTGAAGCTGGTTATGAACCTGTAAACGCTTACTTCGAGTGCTTACATGAAATGAAATTGATCGTAGACCTTATCTACGAAGGTGGCTTCCAAAAAATGCGCCACTCCATCTCCAACACTGCTGAATACGGTGACTACCATGCAGGTCCTCGCGTAATCACTGCAGATACTAAAAAAGCGATGGAACAAATCTTGGCTGATATCCAATCCGGTAAATTCGCTGATGAATTCTTGGCTGATTCCAAAAATGGTCAAAAATTCCTTAAAGAACACCGTGAAGCAGCTGCTAACCATCCAATCGAACCAGTTGGTGCAGAACTTCGCAACTTGATGAGCTGGTTAAAATAAGAGTATTATATAGTAATCTCTTGTAAGATAAAGCATACCAAAGCGACTCCTAAGGGGGTCGCTTTTTTATCGTTTTATAATATATTTCTTGGTACTATACATTGTTATATCGAAAATATTGGCATAAGGTATGGTATAATAAAAAGTAATCTATGAAAGGAGAACGATATGGATTTCTACACATTATCCTATGTTGAAAGTTTGGCTGTAGGGGGCCAAACATGGGGCTTTATTATCTTTGTTGCTGTTTTATTAGCACTACTCGTTTTGGGCATACAAGTTCTGCGAAATGGCTTTACCAGTCGTTATCGTGACCTAATGGTCATCTTGTCTTTGATAGTGGTATTTTTCTTAGGCCTTGAGTATCAAGAGTATAATCGAATGAAAACATATTCTGAAGACTCTTCTCGTATGGCTCAATTTTTACATTCTTTTAGTGCTGATCGTTCTGTACCAAGTGAGCAATTAGCAGTCAACTCCTTAAAAATTCGCAATGGTATGATTTTAAAGGTAAGTGATGATTATTATGAGGTTCAGTTTAATCCAGAATTTTCAACCTATACAATTACTCGTGTGTATAAGGTGAGCCCAACAGAGCGTATTCATGATAAAGCGGACGTATTACCATAAGGAGGAGCGTAAATGACAGAAGCTATGGCCGTCTATGGAATGGTCTTTGCCAAACTCGCCATCGGTCTCTTGGCGATTATCTTACAAATCAACTTAATGGGGAAGGGCAACTTAGCGCCAACCTCTGCTTTGGACCAATTACAAAACTATGTACTTGGTGGTATTATCGGTGCCATTATTTACAATGACCAAATCGGTATTTTACAGTTTATGTTAGTCCTCATTTTATGGACTATACTTGTAATGACGCTTAAGTTCTTAAAAGGAAATTTCCGATTCTTTAAAACTATTTTGGATGGACATCCTGTAATTGTTATTGAAAATGGTCATATCTTAACAGAAGAATGTATGCGTTATGGCATTCAAGCGGCGGAGCTTAAGTTAAAGCTTCGTACAGCAGGTGTTCAATATGTTACGGATGTTAAGCGTGCTGTATTGGAGCAAAATGGTCAGCTCAGCGTAGTTCAATTTGGTGATGAGAATATTAAATTTGACCTTATTGATGATGGTCAAATTAACCATTTTACATTAGATATAATTGAAAAAGGCCAGGATTGGCTAGAAGAAGAAGTTGAAAAGCAAGGCTATAAAATTAAGGATGTATACATTGCAGAATACAAAGATGGGGAAGTTGTTATTTACCCTTATGAAAAAAAACATCGCCCTCAAATTGTAAAAACACTTAAAGATAAGACCTCTCATACAAAGGATAAATTGAAATCTAAATTGTAATGTTTCTTGGTCTTATAGTATAGTTAAGATAAGTATTATATACTACTCTTATAGACATACAAATATAGACATACAAACGATATATAAAATGTTTTTAAGCCCACTATTCGTAGTGGGCTTATATAGAAAGGAAATTAGTGAACCGTAAAGATTTAATTGATCGATTACAAGAACTTTATAAAGATGAAGATAGCCGCGTAACTATTAACCCGCATGCAGGGCAGAAGGTAGCAATCGTCTATCCTAATACATATTTTGTAGGCATGAGTAATCTTGGTCTCCACATTATTTATGAGGAAATCAACTTACGCAATGATAGCGTATGTGAACGTATCTTCTTGCCTGAGAAAAAGGAATTAGAAGCATACGATAAGACTAAGACGCCATTGATGAGTGTTGAAACACAGCGGCCTATGCATCAATTTGATGTGGTGGCCTTTGACGTGACCTTTGAAATGGACTATTTTCATATTCCGTTGATGTTACGTCATGGACGCGTACCTATTATGGGGAAAGACCGCACAGAATTTGATCCTATCGTCATTGCCGGTGGCCCATGTGCTACCTTTAATCCAGAGCCTTTTGCAGACTTTATCGATGCTTTCATCATCGGAGAAGGGGAAGGTATCGTTAGTCGCGTTCTAGATATCATTCGCGATGGCAAAATGGAGGGCCTAGATCGACATGCTATTTTGCGTCAATTAGCGAATATATCTGGGGTGTATGTACCATCATTGTACGTGCCAATTTACAGCGACGACGGCGAATTTAAAGGTTATGATATTGCTGAAGGCGCACCAACAACGATTAAACGCCACTTTGAAATGCTTACTAGTGGCGGCGAAACCGTAGTAGCAACAAACTATACAGAATTTGGCGCTATGTACATCATCGAGGTTGCGCGTGGTTGTGGTCGTCATTGTCGATTCTGTATGGCCGGCTATTGTTTCCGTGTACCGCGCGTACGACCTTTAGAAATATTAAAAGAAGGCGTAGATAGAGCAGAGAAATTAGGTAAAAAGGTAGGCCTTATGGGGGCCGCTATTTCTGATTATCCAGAGGTAGATGAGTTAGTTACTTATATTCGTTCTAAAGATATGCGTTATTCTTGCGCATCCTTGCGGGCAGACTCCTTAACACAAGCCGTTGTAGATGGCTTGGCAGATAGTGGGCAAAAGACGATTACCATTGCGCCAGAAACGGGCAGTGAACGATTGCGGCGCGTAATTAATAAGGGTATTAGCGAAGAGCATTTACAAAATGCTGCCACCTTATCTGCTAAGTCTGGCATCCAGCATATGCGTCTCTATATTATGATTGGCCTTCCAACGGAAACAGACGAAGATATCGAGGCAATCGTAGGCCTGGCAGAAAGGACGCAAGCCCATATGGCAGAGGTAGGCTGTAAAGGTCGTTTAACGCTCAGTATCAATCCATTTATTCCAAAGCCTTTTACACCATTCCAATGGATGGCTATGGATCATCAAAAAACGGTGGAGAAAAAACTTCAATATATTAAAAAAGCATTGCAAAAGAACCGTCGTATAGAGGTGCTCGTTGAATCACCTAAAGAGGCGTATATCCAAGGCGTACTAGCTCGTGGTGATCGCCGTCTTGGTGCTGTTCTTGCGGCATGTGCAGCAGATCGTGGCAGTAAGTCCTTTAAGTCTGAAATGAAGGCTGCCGGCCTCGACATGGACGAGATGAACTATCGTGAACGCAGCTTTGATGAATTTTTACCATGGAGTCACCTCGACATGGGGATGGACGATGGATATCTTGAAATGGAATGGAAACGTTCTGTGGATGAAGCGTATACACCGCCATGTGTACAAGGCTGTAAGCGATGTGGTGTATGTAAATAGGAGGCACTTATGAATCAATCTGTAAAACGTATAGATGTTAAAGGACCTCATGGTACTTGGTCTTATGAAACTCCTAATTGGGCAGACCATTTTCCTATTACAATAGGTGATACGTACCGTCATGGTGGTGTATCTCAAGAGCCCTATGAATCACTAAATTTAGCCTTTCACGTAGGGGATAAGCCGCAGCATGTTCGTGAAAACC
Source organism: Veillonella sp. (assembly GCF_018381775.1). Taxonomy (GTDB): domain Bacteria; phylum Bacillota; class Negativicutes; order Veillonellales; family Veillonellaceae; genus Veillonella. Next base: position 50,471 of record NZ_JAGZRH010000009.1, read on the forward strand.
GTGCTATTGTTGCTGAATATTTAGGTGTTGAACCAGAGCGAATCTCTTGTGGTAATCAAGTACATGGTTTAAAGGCTGTGGAAATCACAGAAGGCCTCATAGGGGCAGGTGCCTTTGGAGAGGATACAGCTATAGCCGATTGTGATGCTGTATTTACAAAATTACCGAATGTACCACTATTTTTATTTACTGCTGATTGTGTAGCTGTAGGTATTTATGATGCTAAGCATCACGCTATCGCTACGGTACATGCAGGCTGGCGCGGGGCGATAGGCCATTTGCCTGTACTTACCATTGAGGCTATGAAAGAGGCGTATGGTACGGAGTTCAAAGATTGTTATGTATATCTTGGGCCTAGCATTGGGCCAGAATCCTTTGAAGTCGATGTAGAGTTAGGGAAACGTTTTGAAATAGCTTGGCGTGGTATGACCGACCGTAGTGTGGCTGATATTGTAAACTATCCAGGTGATAAACTAGATAAAGCCTATATCAACTTATGGAACTTTATCGCCGAAGGCCTTATGGTGAATGGTGTGCCTAAAGAAAATATCGCTATTGGCGGTACCGATACAGTAACAGATAAAGATTGTTATTCCTATCGTCGGGAATCTGGTAAAACAGGTCGCATGGCTTTATTTGGTATGCTACAAGAACGGTAGTATATACATACATAGATTTATAGGCTTTATAAGACCTAAATGATGTACAATCAATAATAAATACTATATAATAGAATAGTCTATACAAATATATTTTATGGTTTTTAAATATAGATTGAAGGGGAATCACATGATTGAAGAATCCCTACACGCTATACAGCAGCGCATGGCAGATGCTATGGCGCGCGTTGGTCGCGTAGATACAGCATTATTAGTAGCTGTTACTAAGAACCACCCTGTATCAGCGGTGGAAGAGGTCGCACGTCTCGGTGTTACTCATGTGGGGGAAAATCGAGTACAAGAGGCTAAAGAAAAACAGCTTACCTATAAAGGTCCACAATTGACATGGCATTTGATTGGTCATTTACAGGTCAATAAGGTGCGTCAAGCGGTGCCTATGTTTGATTTAATTCATTCTGTAGACAGCCGTAAATTATTAGATGAAATCGAAAAGGTTGCAGCCAAGCACGATAAGGTGCAAGATGTGTTATTGCAAGTTAATGTAGCTCGTGAAGCATCTAAAACAGGCATGACCGTTGAAGAGTTTCCAGAAATACGAGACTATGCAAAGACATTACCTCATGTCCGTGTTCGGGGCTTAATGTGTATGGCACCATTTTTCGATGATTCAGAGGAAGCACGTCCAATCTTCCGCGTAGCAAACGCCTTGTATGAGGATATGAAGGGCTACTTTGAAGAAGGGCAGATTCAATATTTATCTATGGGGATGACTCACGACTTTGAAGTCGCTTTAGAAGAAGGGGCTAACATCGTTCGTGTAGGCACAGCAATTTTTGGGGAACGTGTGTATTATTAAGGCTCGGGTTGCCTAGTAATCGGTAGCGTTATGTATTAGGAGGAAATCCAAATGGCATTGGGAGATTATTTAGACAAAGCAAAAAACTTATTCTTAGGCAAAAATGATGATGACTATGAATATGATGATTATGACTATGAAGATGAAGAGGAATACGAAGCGGAACCTACACCAGTAGCTCCAGTAGCTCCAGTATCCGGCGCATCTGAATTTCATCCACGCAAGGTAGGAGGCCAATCTACGATGACACAACGTCCAACAGCTATGAAAGTAGTTGTAATTGAACCAAAAGTATTTGAAGATTCTGAAAATATTACACATCAATTACGCGACATGCGTCCTGTATTGATTAACTTTGAAAATACAGATCCTCATGAAGCAGCACGTATTGTGGACTTCGTATCTGGTGCGACTTTTGCATTGGATGGTAAATTGGAAAAGGTGGGTAAGGACATTTTCATGTGCGTACCTGTAAATATTTCCATTGATTATTCTGATAATGAAAGTAACAAAACTGAGCAAAACGAATACGCTTGGGAAAACAAATAATTTCTCTATAAACGGTGGTGACAACGATGTTAGGTAAAACCTTATGTATTGGCGTTGGCTCGATGGGGGGCGCTTTATTGCGCGGTGCATTACAGCATGGCGTGTTGAAAGCAAGTGATACGCACATTCTAGTACGTCGCGAAGAACAATGTAAGGCTCTTACAGAGGAGCTTGGTGTAGTAGGTTTTACGACTATGCCTAATGTGCATGAGTACAATACTATTCTCTTGGCTGTAAAACCACAAGTGTTACCATCTGTATTAGAGGCGTTAAAAGAAGTACCTTATGGGACTGTTATGATTTCCGTTGCTGCAGGTATCACCTTAGATACTCTAGATGCAGCGATTCCGCAAGCTAACTGGTTTAGAGCTATGCCAAATACACCGGCTTCTATCGGTGCAGGCATGACGGCTCTTGCAGGGGATGATGTACATACAGACCTTGGTCGTGATGTTCAAGCCTTGTTTGAGGCTGTCGGCGAAGTGGCCGTGGTAAGCGAAGCCGATTTAGACCGCTTAGGCGCTTTATCTGGTGCGGGCCCTGGCTATATGTTCGTCATCCTCGATGCCTTAGCTGATGCGGGCGTTCGCATTGGTTTGCCTCGTCACTTGGCAATCAAGGCAGCGGCTCAAACAATGTACGGTGCTGGTAAGATGGCTCTTGAAAGTGGCAATCATCCAGCAGTACTACGAGATCAAGTAACAAGTCCAGGTGGCACGACCATTGCCGGTATTGGTGCTATGGAAAAAGGTGGACTTCGCAGTGCTCTCCAAGACGGCGTAGTAGCATGTCTTGCTCGGTCGAATGAATTGGGGAAATAATTTTGGCAGATACTAGTAAATTAATTCGATATTTTGAAGCCAGTGGCAGTGGTGAGGAAGCTCGTCGCATGCTTGACTTGGCTGAGCAGGTTGTAAAAGGTCGCCCCTATCGCGTGGCGGACTTTACGAGCCCTGCAGGCCTTGTTATTGCAGACGCAATCAAGGCTAATTACCCACAGCTTATGGTTAAGACAGACGGTGGCTATGAAGGGGCGGAACGCATCCGCATTGCCTTTGTAGACAGCGACTTTAACGGTACTGTGGACATGGGCATTCGCGCCCTTAAGGTAAATTGGGACCCACGGTTCCGATTGCTTACCCATCGCGATGTGCTTGGCTCATTAATGGGCCTTGGCATTGATCGCTCCAAATTTGGGGACGTCATCGTTCAACAAGGGGGCGCTCAAATTATGGTGGATGAAAGTGTAGCAGACTTTGTGATTCAAAACTTTACAAAAATTGCTATGGTTTCCGTATCTGTAGAGGCTATTGACCTATCAGATATTGCACCAAAAGAAGAAAAAATTAAAGAGGTCCGCACTACAGTTGCTTCTTTGCGCTTAGATGCGGTAGCAAGTTCTGGTTTTAGCGTATCTCGTACCAAATTGGTAAGCGCTATTAATGCAGGATTATTGCAAGTAAACTGGCAACCCGCTAAAGGGGCATCCCAAGAAGTTAAAGAAGGGGATATTATCTCTATGCGTGGTCGTGGCCGAATGAAGGTAGAAGCCATTACAGGTACATCTCGTAAGGGGCGTATCGGCGTATATCTGAAACGATTCATGTAGGCAATTGAAAATCGGCTTGACCATCAAGCCGATTTTTTTATATATAGTAGGACAGCCATGGTATCTATAACATTTCAACCTACAACTGAAGATACAATCCTATTCGTAGGCGGCGGGGAGGTCGCAGAGCGACGAATGCAGCTCTTTATTGATGAGCCGTGCAACATTGTCTTGATTGCTCCTACTGTAACAGATAAGATTTGCCAATGGGCAAAGGATGAGCGTATCACTTGGTACGACCGTGCTTTCACAATGGACGATGAAAATCTCATTATAACGGGCAGTTTGTTCTTTATCTGCACAGATAATGGTGAATTAAACGATATGTTATATGAGCTGGGGAAAAAACACCGCGTCTGGACTAATCGCAGTGATGACCCTAGGGCGTGCAGATTTACTGTGCCTTCATCCCTTGAACTAGGTGATCTTCACATCGCAATCAGTGCCAATAACGTAGGCCCTCGTATCAATCGTCTAGTAAGGCAAGATATGATGAATCGTTATGGTCAGTTGCAAAAGGCTATGCCTAGACTTAAAATATTTAGAGAAGAAGTAAAGTTACTACTTCCTACTCCAGAGGCTCGACAGAAATTTTGGCGAGACCATCTGACCGTAGAAACTTTTGAGGCCATTCTCAAGGGAGAGTGGACGACTATAGAGGAGAAACTTGACCATGAAATTAGTGGTATTAGGCCTAAATCATAGAAGTGCCGCTGTTGAGGTACGTGAACGTTTCTCGTTTGATAAGGACGAGGTAGCTTCAGCACTAAACCGCCTCTATGAATTCGACTGTGTAGCAGAATGTGTTATTTTGTCTACATGCAATAGAACTGAAATTTATGCGGCCTTAGAAGGTGTAGAGTTCCCTAAAGAATATATGCTGGCTGTGTTAAAGGATTTAAAAGGTGCCGACCACATCGATGAAGATGCCTTTTTCTTCTATGAAGAACGAGATTGTATTGAACATCTATTCCGTGTGTCTGCAAGCCTTGATTCCCTTGTGTTGGGGGAAGGTCAAATTTTGAGCCAATTAAAAGGGGCTTATATTCAGGCTTATAGCGCAGGTTGCACAGGCACAATTTTTAATATCTTATTCCAACGCGCTATTAGTGTTGGTAAAAAGGTACGGACGAACACAGGCATTGCTAATACGCCTGTATCTGTTAGCTACACTGCTGTTAATCTTGCTGAGGACAGCCTAGATAAACCATTATCTGAAGCGACGGTACTCATCTTAGGTGCTGGTACCATGAGTGAGTTGACCGCAACGCACTTACAAGCAAAGGGCGTAAAAACGATTTTTGTATCCAATAGAACCTTTACGAAGGCAGAGGCTTTAGCAGAGCGATTTAATGGTAAAGCTGTTAAGCTAGATAACTTTGTAGATTACGCTAAAGATGCGGATATCCTCATCACATCTACAGGGGCGCCGCACTATATTATTACTGAACGTGAAGCAAAGAAAATTACCTCCCTTCGCAAGGGTGAGCCAATCGTTATGATTGATATTGCGGTACCACGCGATATCGATCCTGCTGTAGCAGATATGGATGGTATTTATTTATTCAATATTGACTCCCTTGAAAGTGTAGTAGAAGAGAATAAGGCACAGCGCGAAGAGGAAGCTCGTCGTGCAGAGCCTATCATTCACGATGCTATTGAAGAATTATTGGATAAATTGAGCTATTTAACGGTGCGCCCTATGATGGCATTGCTTACTGAAAAAGCAGAACGCATTCGCCGTCGTGAATTGCATCGGGCATTAGCGAAATTACCTGATATTTCTGATAAAGAGCGTCGCATTATGGACTCTATGAGTCGCATGATCATCCGCAAGATGTTGCGTGAACCGATGATTCACTTCAACGAAATCGCTGGTACAGAGGAAGAAGGTTTGTACTGGGATTTATTCAAAGATATGTTTAATCTTGAGAAAGAAGGCTAATGCCATGAGAGACCATATTCGAATCGGCACGCGAAAAAGTGCCCTTGCCCTATGGCAGGCTGAACATATTAGTGCAGAGTTACAACGTCTGTACCCAAACATTACAGTAGAGCTTGTTCACTTTAATACAAAGGGTGACCGCATCTTAGAAAAACCACTAGCTCAAGTTGGTGGTAAAGGTTTATTTACTGCTGAGCTAGAAGAGGCAATGCATAAAGGCGATATCGATATCGCTGTACATAGCTTGAAAGATATGCCTACAGAGTTGCCAGAAGGTCTTACTTTAGGCGCTATTTCAGCCCGTGAAGTGCCTTACGATGCACTTGTAAGCCCTGTGTATAAAACATTAGATAAATTGCCTGAAGGGGCTCGCGTCGGTACAAGTAGCTTGCGTCGTCAAGCGCAATTATTGCATGTGAGACCAGATCTTCAGGTCGAGGTGATTCGCGGTAATGTACAAACTCGTTTAAGCAAGATTGAAACAGAAAAACTAGATGGCGTTATCTTGGCGCAAGCTGGTCTTAAACGATTGGGCTTAGATGACCAAATTACACAAGTGTTTAAAGCTGATGAAATGATTCCTGCCGTTGGTCAAGGCGCTCTCGCTATCGAGTGCCGCGCTAACGATACGGAAATGCTTGAAATGCTAGCTCCTATTAACGACGTAGATACTCGCTATGCCGTTGAAGGGGAGCGCAGCTTCTTGCGTCAGCTAAATGGTGGTTGCCAAGTGCCGATGGGGGTACATGGTACTATCAATAAAGGTCAATTGACCTTAAAGGCCATGATTGCGTCCCTCGACGGTAAAACGGTATACGAAGGAGAAATTTCTGGCCCAGCGAAAAAAGCTGAAATTCTTGGTAAAAACCTTGCAAAAGCCTTATATGAAGAAGGTGGCAAACATATTGTGGATGCTCTCATAGAGGAAGGAATCATAAAATGACAGGTATGGTATATCTAATTGGTGCAGGCCCTGGCGATGTTAAGCTCATCACTGTAAAAGGTCGCGAATGCATTGAAAAAGCAGATGTAATTGTATATGACTATTTAGCAGATGCTCATTTGTTAGAATGGGCTCGCCCAGATGCAGAGTTGATCTACGCTGGTAAACAATGTAAAGATCACACAATGCACCAATGGGAAATCAACGAGTTATTAGTTCAAAAAGGTAAAGAAGGCAAAATCGTGGCTCGCTTAAAAGGCGGAGATCCACTCGTATTTGGCCGTGGTGGTGAAGAGGCTATGGCCCTTGGTGAAGCTGGTGTACCATTTGAATTTGTACCTGGTGTAACCTCTCCAATTGCAGCACCTGCTTATGCTGGTATTCCTGTAACACAACGTGCTATGGCTACATCCTTTGCGGTTGTAACAGGCCATGAAGATCCAACTAAAGCCGTATCTGGCATTCATTGGGAAGGCCTTGCCACAGCAGTTGATACACTTTGCTTTGTTATGGGTGTTGGCAATTTGCCTACCATTGCAGAAAAATTGATGGCTCACGGTCGCCCAGCTAATACACCGGTAGCGCTTGTTCGTTGGGGTACAAAAACAGTTCAGGAGGTTCTCGTATCTACTCTTGAACATGTAGTAGAAGACGTAGAAAAGGCACAACTAAAAGCGCCAGCTATTATCGTAGTAGGCGATGTAGTTAACCTTCGTGAAAAATTACAATGGTTCGATAACAAACCGCTATTTGGTAAAACTGTTGTTGTGACACGCGCTCGCTCCCAAGCTAGTGCATTCCGCGAAAAATTAGCAGCTCAAGGTGCTAATGTAGTAGAAGCGGCAGCAATTAAGACATCTCCATTAGAGTTGTTTGATGAAGATCGTCGCATCATCAATAATACAAAACAATACCAATGCATCGTATTCACATCTGGTGAAGGGGTTCGTTACTTCTTCGATGCTCTTTATAAAGAGGGCAAGGATACACGTGCTTTAGGTAACTCTAAAGTGGCAGCTATCGGCTGTGCTACGGCTCGTGAGCTTCAAAAATATGGTATCGTTCCAGATATTATTCCTACAGATTACAAAGCTGAATCTGCTGTAGAGGCTCTTGAAGAAGAACTCAAAGCAGGCGATTCCGTATTGCTCATCCAACCAAAAGTAGCTCGAGATGTAATTCCGCGCTCTTTGCGTCATCACGATATAGATGTAGATATTTTGCGTTTATATGAAACGACACAAGATACATCTCAACAAGAAGCATTAATCAATGCATTAACTGCAGGTACTGTAGACTACATTACGTTTACAAGTTCCTCTACAGTAACTAATACAATCCAATTATTGGGCGATGATGCATTGAAACTATTAGGCAATACTAAGATTGCTTGCATCGGACCTATCACAGCTGCTACAGCTATGAGTGCAGGTCTTAAACCAGCTGTTATCAGCGATGTATATACAACTGATGGCTTGGTAAATGCTATTGTAAAGGACATTTAGGAGGATTACATGTACGATTTAACATACCGTCCTCGCCGCTTGCGTATCAATCCAGAAATGCGTGATTTGGTACGGGAAACGACACTCGACGTAACTGATTTAATTTATCCATTATTTATCGTTCCTGGTGAAGGTATCAAAAAGGAAATCGATACGTTGCCAGGCCAATACCACTTATCCGTTGATGAAGCTGTAAAAATGGCTCAACAGGTATATGATCTTGGTATTCTTGGCGTAGAAATCTTCGGTATTCCTACATATAAGGACGAACAAGGTTCCTCTGCATGGGATATGTCCCAACCTGTACAACAAGCTATCAAAGCCATCCGTGCAGCTGTGCCAAACCTATTGGTGGTAGCTGATGTGTGCTTGTGCCAATACACAACAACAGGCCATTGTGGCATGATTGATGATCATGAAATCTTAAATGATGAAACATTGCCATTGCTTTGTAAAGTAGCGGTAAGCCAAGCAGAAGCAGGTGCTCATATGGTGGCTCCATCCGATATGATGGATGGCCGTGTAGGTGCTATCCGTGAAGCCCTTGATGCGGCAGGCTATACTAATGTATCTATTATGAGCTATGCTGCAAAATACGCATCTGCATACTATGGTCCGTTCCGTGGTGCCGTTAACTCTGCACCTAAATTTGGGGACCGCAAATCCTATCAAATGGACCCAGCTAATCGATTGGAAGCTTTCAGAGAAATCGAACTCGATATCGCTGAAGGTGCAGATATTATCATGATTAAACCAGCCTTGTCCTATTTGGATATCGTTCGTGAAACACGTGACCGCTATGAATTACCTGTAGCTGTATACAATGTATCTGGCGAATATGCGATGGTTAAATCCGCTGCTGCAGCTGGTCTTATCGACGAAGAACGCCTCGTTATGGAAACAATGCTTTCTATGAAGCGCGCCGGTGCTAAAATTATCATTACGTACCATGCTATAGATATTGCTAAATGGTTACAAAAGTAAGGAGAAACCATGTTCCAACTCGGTAAATCTGAAAAGGCCTTTGAAGAGGCTAAACGTTATATGCCAGGCGGCGTAAACAGTCCAGTTCGTTCCTACCGCAGTGTAGGTTCTAACCCTCCGTTTATTAGCAGCGCTAGCGGTAGCCGTATTTATGATATCGACAACAACGAATACATTGACTATGTGTTGAGCTGGGGCCCTATGATTTTGGGCCATGCGAACCCTGAAGTTATTGCTAGCTTGCAAGAGGCGATTCCTCGCGGCACTAGTTATGGTGCGCCTACACTACTAGAAACAGAATTGGCTAAAAAGGTACAAGCCTTCATGCCATCTATGGAGGTTATCCGCCTCGTTAACTCTGGTACAGAGGCGACTATGAGTGCTTTGCGCGTGGCTCGTGGCTATACTGGTCGCGATCGTATCGTGAAATTCGTTGGCTGTTACCATGGTCATAGCGATGCACTTTTGGTAAAAGCTGGCTCTGGCCTTGCTACCTTCGGTGTACCAGATAGCCCTGGCGTTCCACAAGGTGTAGCAGAAAATACAATTACTTTGCCGTACAATGACTCTGATGCGGTTCGCAAGCTATTCGACGAGATCGGCGATACTATTGCGGCTATCATCGTAGAACCTGTAGCAGGTAATATGGGCTGTGTGCCTCCAGAACCAGGCTTCCTTGAAACCTTGCGCGAAGTGACTAAGGCTCATGGCGCAGTGTTGATCTTTGACGAAGTTATGTGTGGTTTCCGCGCTAGCAGTGGCGGTGCACAAAAACGTTATAACATCAAACCTGACCTTACATGTTTAGGTAAAATCGTTGGCGGTGGCATGCCACTTGCTGTATTTGGTGGCTCTCGTGAGATTATGAACCAAATTGCGCCAGCTGGTCCTATTTACCAAGCCGGTACATTAAGCGGTAACCCGATTGCCGTTACCTCTGGTCTTGCAACTCTTTCTATTTTGCAACGGGATCCAACTATTTTCAAACAAGTAGAAGATGCAACTATTGCCCTTTGTGAAGGATTTGAACGCTTGGCAGCTCAATACAATGTGCCTGTTGTAGTACAACGGGTAGGCTCCATGTTCACAATCTTCTTCACTGATAAACCAGTTAAGAACTTTGATGATGCAGCAGCGTGCAACGAAGAACAATTCAAAATGTTCTTCCATCATAACTTGAGCCATGGTATTTACTATGCGCCAAGCCCTTATGAAAGTAACTTTGTATCTATCTGTCATAAGAGCAGTGAAATCGAACGCACATTAGCCGTAGCTGATGAAGCTTTCAAAAAAATCAGTGATACACTACTATAAAAATGAGTGATACTCTACTATAAAAATCAGTGATACATTATTATAAAATATATAGTTTGTAGTTGTTTATGTATCGATGTAGGTGATGAACATGCAGTTTTATAAGAACTTAAAGCGTGCTCGCGTGCGCATGGGCAAAAGCCAAATCGAAGTAGCAAAGGCCGTAGGTATCAGTAATGCGGCGCTTTCAAATTACGAAACAGGGTATCGCGAACCAGATTTAGATACACTCTGTGCCCTGTCTCGCTATTATGGATTGACCTTGGATGAGCTGCTAGATGTAAATGGAGAACAACATGAGCCCATCTATGATCTCAGTCCTGTACTCAAAAATAAATACATCGCCTATAAAGGTGAAGTATTTGAGTTGAAAGACTCACAAAAACGTGCGCTCTTGCGCGAGCTAGATAATTTATTTACTAAATTTGAGAAATCAAAGGTAGAAGATAAAAGTAGTAAGCCAAAAACGTACAAACATGGAAACCCACATATCAATCGGGCTGGCCTAGCGAGCAGTGCTGGTAGTTTAGCGGCACGACGGAATATAAAGTAGTTTAATATATTACTTTGTATATTGAGGGCTTTCCTTAACTCACACAATTTAAAACAAAAGCACCATCTATCTTAGGGGAAACGATACATACGTTGGATCCAGGTAGATGGTGCTTTTTATTATATTCATTTAAATACTTAAGTTATAGACTAAGTCGTTTTATTCTCAAAAAATAAATAAAAGATAACAATATTAAAATATCAGTTGGTGATATAAGTTGGTTTAATATATAATTAAAATATAGAAGTAAATTGAATATTTAGTGGTCTTATAGGAGACATTATGAAAGTATGGAGCGGTGTAAAATCTATATTAGATCGAACACCTTTTAGGGTTAAATTTTATATTGGTTTTATCTTGATGGCATTCTTCATAATGGGACTTGTTACTTTACTTGCGTATATTAATAGACCGGGACAAATACAAAAACTAACAGTATATGAGCAAAAGTTAGCAGCTATATCGACGTATAAAGTAAGTGAAGAGCATTTTGCTACAGGTAGAAACGGGCAAATTTATGTTTTTAAAAATACATATAAACGTGTTACTTTGGAATCGGTAAAGAATATACTTTCAGAAGAAAAGATAAACTGGCGTGAAGTAAATAAGAGTCACATTATAGGATATGATTTAGATGATAATATTTGGGTTGATATTACTCATGATATAAACACAAAGGCTATCATCGTTAAATTAGAAAAAGACCGATAATTAAAGCTTGTATTTATTATGTATTATCTAAACTATAAGGAGATTCAGTATATAAATGGAGTTCATTGATTCTTTACTAAATTTATATAATACAAATTATGAGGTTAGCGGTGCAATTCAAGCTATAGGTCTTACTATTGCGTTTATTTGTATTCCTGAGTTGATTGGGAATCATGATAGCATAGAATCTTTTGCTCCTGCTAAGCCTATAGTGAGACGTGTAGTAAGGATTATTTTGTGTATCTTATTATTTTTCGAAATATTTACTTTGTTGGGATTGCTGATGGATAATGGACTATTATAGTCTGAATTTAATGAGTCAAATTAAATTTAATATAGGGCGAGACTATTGTATTTAGTGGATGAAATTAATTAAGTCTATCAATGTAGTTGTGACTCACGTGGTTTTTACCTTTATTATATACATTAACTTCTAGTGGTGAGGTATCTTTGGAGCTAACTTATGTAGATAAATGATTTTAAGTTCGTTGATGAAATTGATTGGATGAGCTTTCATGCAGATAGGGAAAAATTCAAAAAAATGGCTTGAGAGAATAGGTCTTTCTTGTTTAATAGTAGTAAGTATTATTTTGGGTGTTTGGCTTTTCTTTGCTACAAATTTTATACACCCATTTATCCACTATTTGGATCTAAGGGGAAGTATAATATATTACAAAGAGCCAACTAATATAATTGCTTCTAATGTTCTTGGTTTTGATGAAGTACGAGGGAAAATATATTATATAACTACAAATGGTATTGGTGTATATAATGAATTAAACAACGATCATGTATTTATATTACATAAAGAGCCACCTAATGAAATCAGAATAGATGACATTACTAATGTATATCCGGAATTTAGTCGTTTCTCTGATGCGGAACAGGAGGTTTGGAAAAGTAAATTTTATGCTGACTTTAGGGAAAGAATTCCTATAGAGGAAGGCAATATAATTAGATTTCCATTCTTTTTCTCTTACGAAACCCGTGGGATTTATAATTTAGCTACAGGTTCTAAATTATCGAAAATTGATACGTATAAAATTTCTAATAATATATTCTATAATGTTGATTTTGGAAGCATTACTAAGATAGATTTAGAAACTGGTATAGTATGGAAGTACTATTCTAATAACTTATTAGATTATAATTTTATTAATGAAACGGTTTTTAGTAAATCAAAAGAGTTTAGTATTAATGAATTAATCAAAGAACGAAATCATGATAAACAATTAAAAGATAAAATTATAATTATAGATCATTATAGTCAATTTAGTCAGGATGATAAGAACGTTATAGAAGAATTGTTTATTAAGTTAGTTACTGCACGAAAGAGTATGAGTTTAAAGCCAGAACATAAAATGGGGTTAGAAAACTATTTGGAATGAATGAAAGTAGAGGTTGATTAGCAGATGTGGAAAAAACGATTACTAATAATTAGCCTATTAGGAAATATTTTTTCTCTGTTTTTAATTGGAATCTATTTTCTAGTGAATTCCTGGTTTTTTCATGCTGAATTAGGTAGTGTGGTCGGTATAAAGCCTGATTATTTAGTTCAGTTAAATAATGAAGGTGTTTTGTATGATTATAGACAAATGATTAGAATAGCATCTGGTATAAAGTCATATAAACTGATAAACTCCTTAGAATCAGATAATTATCATATATACAAATCAATTAATAATCATCAAATTTTTATTGGTCAAGTAGACCCTGTTCAACAAAAATATATTATTTATGATGGATATTTAGATCACTATATATTTGTAAATCTTAAATTTAATATAGATGAAAAACAATATGATGATTTTATTGGAAGAATAAAGGTAATAGATGGTTATGAGAATGTACCTATAAGATATCGGCGTTTAATTGAAAGTGACAACTGGGAATATCTTTAATTCTTTAGCTGCTCTACTCAATAGAACTAGTATATAGGCTGTATAAAGGACTTTGAGGGATGAAAGTTAAAACAATTTATTCTGTTGGTTGGTATATATTTATAGGCTGTTTTAGCGTATGGCTAATTTGTGGACTAAGCTATAAGTTTTTATTTAATGATGCTGTTGAGCAGTCTAGAATGGAATTGACGCAAGCCTTAAATTGATGGGCTTAAGAATTTAGACATTCCATTACGATAAAGGTAGAAATTATGAATATAACTATTAGTGAAAGACGAAATATTGAGTTTTATTTTTTATTAATTGCCCTAGGTACATTAGAGGCTTATAGATATAATTGTATTGATTTAGATACATTAGAATCATTAATCTATCGAATGAAGATGTTGAGTATTATTGATAAGAATAATTTATCTTCGGAATTAGAAGAAATTGTTTTACGTGGTATGGGACTAGAAGATGTTGAAGCATGGGTTAAAGGTGTTTTTCCAAGTATGGTGTTAGTTGATACGATAGATACCATTGATATAGACTGTAAGACTTTGTTGATGGATCCTAAATATTATTCTTGTTTTACTGATTTTAAATTGTTTGAATCTATAGCTGATGCTGACTTGAATTTAGAAATTGATTATGTTTCATTAGTAAACTTTGAGTTTAATATGATGATATTTCTGTTAGGATTTACATTATTACTAAGAGAAATTGATGATGAGCTTATTCAGGTACTATTATCTTTTAAGGATAATGTTTTAAGTAAAATTAAAAATCTAGGCTATAAATATTCTGAGTCATTTAAAGATGCTATTGAACTTTTTGATTTAATTGATTTCCATGAGAATAGATTTAATCCTAAACGTCAACAGTTACTTTTGAAGAAAATTAGTATTAAACTAAGAGTGTATTTTGTCTCTGCTACTAAGGAGAAGATTGAGGCTGGTATCGATTTCTATAAATCAGATGGTTTACTATATTATGTAGAAGCAAAATAAAATATCTTTATTTAAATTAGTAAATTAACTAAATTAAATCCAAGTATCCTAATAAGCTATATTATGTATTTTATTACATAATATGGCTTATTTTATGTAGAGCTTATTTTAGAGAAGCTATAATATAAAAATAAAACTACTATATTGTGCAAACGCATATTTAAAGGTATGAAGTGCTAGAATTTTTTATTATATAATACTAAAAATTAGTGTTGCTTAAAATCTAAGTAGTTCTATTAAAATTACTAGAATTTTACGATTTTATGAGTGTTTTATGATAAAATAAAAGGTATGAATACTTCAACAACTAGGTCTATTACCTATAATGGCGACAGAATTGAATATGAGTTAACCATCAAGCGTGTGAAAAACATGAACATGCGCATTACAAAGGATGGTGTGATCCATGTGTCGGCGAATGCCTATGTGCCGGATTATAGGGTGGACAAGTTTGTTATCGAGAATATGCCCTTCATTGAGCGGGCTCGTTACAAGATTGATGCATTGAATGCCAAGCGCGTCGATGCGTTGCAGTATGTGAATGGTGAAAGCTTATCAATTCTCGGCATTCCCGTTACATTGCGCCTAGTTGAGCAGGATGGCAAGCCTCACATTGGCTTTGACGGAAAAGCAATCCTTACTATGGTAGTGCCTCGTGGTACGACCTTTGATGCTAAGCATAAATTAATGCAAAGCTATTGGCGTAATTTAGGGGAGAAGGTCTTTGTTCATTGGGCAAAGGTCGTGTATCAACGCTACCACAAGCAAGGTATTGATGTGCCTATGCCAACCATAAAACAGCAGCGTATGAAGAGTCGTTGGGGTTCTTGTACGCCAGCCAAGCAGCTCATCAAGATGAACACCCGTTTATTAGAGGGGCCACAGGCGTATATTGAGTACGTTATGGTCCATGAGTTTGCTCATTTTAAATATTTAGACCATTCCAAGAACTTTCACAATCTAGTGGCACAGTTTTTGCCAGATTGGAAGGCTCGTAAGAAGTCATTGAACGTGTATTTTGCTCATCGCACTTAAAGGAGGTGTACCATGCAGCCATTTGTGCATTTACATAGTCATACAGAGTTTAGTTTGCTTGACGGCATCAGTCGCTTGCCTGACATGGTACGTCGTGCGAAGGAGTTAAATCAGCCAGCCCTTGCCATTACGGATCATGGCAATATGTACGCAGCCATTTATTTTTATAAGGAATGTGTAGCACAAGGTATTAAACCGATTATTGGGTGTGAAGTATATGTAACGGAACATAGTCGCCTTGATAAACCGGAAGGTCGTAGCCGTGAAAGACTAAAACACCTTATCTTGTTGGCGGAGACCATGGAAGGGTATCGTAACCTTGTAAAAATCGTGTCTAAAGCGTCTACGGAAGGCATGTTATATCGTCCTCGTGCAGACCGCGATTTATTGCGCCAATACAGCAAGGGGATTATTGCCCTCAGTGCGTGTATTCAAGGGGAAATTCCACAGTATATCTTGCAAGATAATATGGACGCCGCGAAGCGTTCCATCGAATGGTATATTGAGACCTACGGGAAAGATAATTTCTTCTTAGAAATCCAAAATCATGGACTACCAGAGGAGGCAAAGGCTCAAGAGGAGCTCATTAAGCTCAGTAAGGAATACGGTCTTGGCATCGTAGCGTCTAATGACTTTCACTATGTTTTAAAGGAGGATGCAGACGCACAAGATATAAAGGTATGTATTTCTACAGGCCGTCGCCGTGCTGAGGTAGACCGCTTAAAATTCCCGAATGATGAGTTTTATCTAAAATCTGGGGATGAGATGGCGGAGCTATTTGGACATATTCCAGGGGCCATGGAAAATACATTAAAAATTGCAGACCGCTGTAACGTAGAATTCAATTTTGACGAACATCACTTGCCACACTTTGATGTACCAGAAGGGGAAACGTCTAAGACCTATTTACGTAAGGTTTGTGAGCGAGAAATTCCGCGTCTTTATGGTGAAACCTCTGAAGAGTTACAAAAACGTTTAGACTACGAGTTAGATGTAATTGGTACCATGGGTTTTGAGGATTACTTCCTCATCGTATGGGACTATGTACGCTATGCCCGTGAGCATGACATTTTAGTAGGTCCTGGTCGTGGTTCGGCGGCCGGTTCTGTAGTTGCCTATCTACTTGGTATTACAGGCCTTGATCCATTAAAATACGATTTGCTCTTTGAACGGTTCTTAAATCCAGAGCGGGTAAGCATGCCCGATATCGATATTGACTTCTGCTATGAAAAGCGTGGTCAAGCTATCGAATATGTAACGCGAAAATACGGACAGGAGCGAGTATCTCAGATTATTACCTTTGGTACTGAGGCGGCTCGTGCGGTAATTCGTGACGTAGGTCGTGTGCTGGACTTACCACTGGCGGAAGTAAACCGCATTGCTAAGATGATTCCCAACGAACTAGGGATTACCTTAGATAAGGCTCTACAAGGTAAAGAGTTAAAGGCTTTATACGAAGCCGATCCAAATGTTAAAGAGTTATTTGATTTTGGTAAAAAGCTAGAAGGCATAGCGCGAAATTCGTCCACTCATGCAGCGGGCGTCGTAATTTCTGCGGACCCTCTCGATGATCACGTACCAGTACAAAATGCCAATGATGAAGGCTTTGTAACGCAGTACGACAAGGATAATATCGAGGAATTAGGTCTTTTAAAGATGGACTTCTTGGGTCTCCGTACTTTGACGGTTATGGGGGATGCTTTAAAGCTCATCAAGGCGAACCGTGGTATTGATCTCGATTTAGATGCAATACCGCTCGATGATAAAGCGGCTTGTGATATCCTCACAAAAGGTGATACGTCTGGTGTATTCCAGCTCGAATCAGAAGGTATCACCAAGCTTGTTATGGACCTTAAGCCTGAACATTTTGAAGACTTAATTCCATTGGTAGCCTTGTACCGTCCAGGCCCATTGGGCTCTGGCATGGTAGCGGACTTTATCGACCGCCGTCATGGGAAAAAAGAGGTTACCTATTTACATCCTATTTTGGAGCCGATTTTGAAAGATACCTTTGGTGTAATCTTGTATCAAGAGCAGGTTATGCAGATTGCATCTGCTATGGGCGGGTTCTCCCTTGGTCAAGCGGACTTGATGCGCCGCGCCATGGGTAAGAAAAAGGAATCTGTTCTAAAAGCGCAGCGCGAGTCCTTTATTCAAGGTTCCATAAATAATGGTATAGAAGAGTCCATTGCAAACGAAGTATTCGACTTGCTCGTATACTTTGCTGGCTATGGCTTTAATAAATCACATAGTGCGGCCTATGCGTATATCGCGTACCAAACAGCATACTTGAAAGCCCACTATTTCCCTGAATTCATGGCGGCTACCATGACTAGTTTCATGCAGAATATGCAAAAATTGACGTACTATATCAATGCCTGCAAGAAGCATAATGTTAAGGTATTGGGGCCAGATATTAACTATTCTGAACGTAGCTTTGCCGTACAAGGTGATGCTATTCGCTTCGGCCTTGGCGGTATCAAGAACGTAGGGGATAATGCCATTGATCGCTTGATTCGTGAGCGCAATGAGCACGGCCTTTATACAGATATCGTAGATTTCTGTAAACGAGTGGACAACAAGGTTGTTAATAAACGACTTCTTGAAAGTCTCATTCGATGCGGTGCCATGGATGGTTTCAAGGAAAACCGTAATCAATTATTGCACATGTATGAAAGTGCTCAAGCCGTTGGTGCTAAAGAGCAAAAGGATGCCGCTATGGGCACCATGAGTCTCTTTGGAGATATAGAAAAATCCGTAGATTTCATTCCTGTACCGAATGTGGAGGATTTATCGGAAGACGATAAACTAAAGGATGAAAAGGAATATACAGGCTTTTACATTACAGGCCATCCATTGCAAGGCTATGCGAAGGAGCTAGAGGGCCTATTTGAACTGGGCGCTCTCGTAGAAAATCCAGAGCAATATGACGGTCAAACCATTACCTTTGGCGGTTTGATTGAAAATAAGACGGACCGCATGACGAGACGGAATGAGGTTATGTCCATTCTTCGTATCGAAGATTATTCTGGTGCGGCTAATGTCGTAGCATTCCCTAAGGTCTTTAGTCAAAGTCAACAATTCCTTGCGGTCGATATGATCGTTAAGGTAAAAGGCCGCGTTGATGCGGATGAAAAGGGTGTGCAAATTATTGCAGACCGCATTATGCCGTTAAAGGTAAACTATAGTCAGGCAAAACATGTGGCCATCCACATTTATAGTCAATATGACACGCCAGAAAATAGTGAAGCCTTAAAACGGCTGTTAACGAACACCGCAGGCTCTGTGCCAACATCGCTATATTTGCACCGTCAACGGAAGCGCATTAACTTGCCACCGAACATGTGCTTTAATCCTAGTGATGAATCCATCAAGGCTATTGAAGCTATCTTAGGGGATGGCTCTGTAGAGGTGCAATAATATATGCATAAGAACCGCAATAGGGGTTAAGGTAATAATAAATATATTCACTACTTAATCACTCATGTTGCGTGAAGCACAGACGGCTTTCACAAACATTGATATAATACATGAACATCCAAATGGGATGGTTTTCATAGGAGGAAAGATGAAACGAACAAAAATCGTATGTACTGTAGGTCCGGGAACGGATAAATTTGGTATCTTAGAAGATATGATGCGAGCTGGCATGAATGTAGCTCGTTTCAACTTCTCCCACGGATCTCATGAAGAGCAAGCAGAGCGCATGCAAATGGTGCGTGATGCGGCGATGATTGTAAATAAACCAATCGCTTTATTGCTCGATACAAAAGGCCCAGAGGTGCGCCTTGGTCTATTCAAAGAGGGCAAAGTATTCCTCGAAGCAGGTCAACAATTCACGTTGACTACAGATGATGTGGAAGGCACAAAAGAGATTAGCTCTGTTAACCACAAAGGTCTTGTAGGCGATGTATCTGTAGGGGATAAAATTTTATTGGCCGATGGCCTTGTAACCCTTACTATCGATTCCATCGAAGGTAATAATATCATTACCACAGTTCAAAATAGCGGTGAAATCGGCAACCGTAAACGCGTAGCAGTGCCAGGCGTAGCACTTAGCTTGCCACCTGTATCTGAACAAGACGAAGCGGATTTGCGCTTTGGCTGTCAACAAGGTGTAGACTTTGTAGCAGCATCCTTCATGCAACGCGGTAAAGATATCGTAGCCATCCGTCGTATTCTTGAATCTGAACAAAAGGACATCAAGATTATTGCGAAAATTGAAAATGCAGAAGGCGTTAAAAACATCGATGAAATCTTAGAAGTAGCAGATGGTCTCATGGTGGCTCGTGGTGACCTCGGTGTAGAAATTCCTGCAGAAGAGGTGCCAGTACTTCAAAAGATGATGATCGAAAAATGTAACAACTTGGGTAAACCAGTTATTACGGCTACACAAATGCTTGAATCTATGATTCAAAATCCACGTCCTACACGTGCGGAAGCAAGTGACGTAGCTAATGCTATTTTGGACGGCACAGATGCCATCATGTTATCTGGTGAAACGGCAAATGGCGCTTACCCTGTAGAAGCAGTTACGACTATGACACGTATTGCAGAGGTAACAGAAAAAGCGTCTATTTACGACAGCAAGAGCCGTGCTCGCCAAGATGATGACATGACTACTACAAGTGCCGTATGTTTAGCGAGTGTGCGCATCGCTCAAAACCTTGGGGCTGCTGCAATTTTGACATGTACTGAATCTGGTCATACTGCACTTAGTGTGGCACGTCATCGTCCAGATTGTAAAATTATTGCTGTTACACCTCATGAAGAAACAATTCGTCGTATGCAATTGTGCTGGGGCGTAGAGGCTATCAAAGGCCATGAAATCATCAACTCTGATGAAATGGTAAAACAAGCTATTACAGGTGCTCTTGGCACTGGTGCTATCGAGTCTGGTGATCTTGTAGTTGTTACCGCTGGTGTGCCATCCGGTGCAACTGGTACTACAAACATGATTCGCGTTCACATCGCGGGCCAAGTGCTCTTGTCTGGTAATGGTATTTTACGTAAATCCGTAACAGGTAATGTATTCGTTGCGGCTAATCATAAAGGTAATTATGAAAGCTTCAAAGACGGCGACATCCTCGTTGTAGGTACTATGGAACCTGAATTGATGGCTGTTGCAAAACGTGCAGGTGGCATTATCGCTGTTGAAGATGGTTATACCTCTGATAGTGCTATTGCGGGCATTACCTATGGTATCCCCGTTATCTTAGGCGCTAAAAATGCTCATGAAGTACTTTTAGAAGGTCAAGAAGTAACAATCGACGGTGAACGTGGCAAGGTATTTGCAGGCATTGCAAATGCTCGATAATCTCTATAAGTCATAATTAAATAAGGAGGGATAGTATGAATCCATATAATGTAACAGGACCTACTGCAGCTGAGGTTGCACAGGTTGAAAGTATCGTATCCCAACGATTAAAAGGCTCTTTCTTGTGGATGGTTGTAGGCTTACTTACGACTATCGGCGTTGGTATAGCGGCATTGGCAAATCCTGATTGGCTACGCTTTGCGTACCAAAACTTTAATATTATCCTATTAGTTGAGCTTGGCGTAGTATTCCTATTCAGTGCGCGTGCGTATGCGGCTAATGTTATGACCTTGAAAGGAATGTTCTTCCTCTATAGTGCATTGAATGGTCTTACGTTGACACTTATATCCTTGCGATATAATGTGTTTGAAGTAGTTATTCCTGCGCTAATCGGTACGCTTGCCTTCTTCATTGGTTTTGCTATCGTAGGGGCTACGACGAAACGTAATTTGTCATCCCTAACACCATATGTAATGGCTGCCTTACTTGGTATGATCATCGTATCTTTTGTGATGATAGGGGCTCGTTATTTTAACTGGGCTGTACTCAGTGGCTTTAGTGACACTGTTAGCTTAGTTCTAGGTTATGTAGGGGTTGTAGTATTCTCCATCTTTACAGCTATCGATGTGAACCGCATTAAAAACAATGTGACACAAGTAGCGCTCTTGGAGGATGAAACCATTTTAGATCGCATTGAAATCACAGGTGCTTTGAGCCTATACTTAGATTTCATTAACTTATTCTTATCCTTATTGCGCATCTTTGGTAATAAGCGATAAAAGGAGATTGTATGGATAATAGAGAATGGCAAACCTTTGTAACCGTTGTCGATGAAGGCAATATTACAAGGGCTGCAGAAAAATTATTTTTATCGCAACCGGCGTTAAGCTATCGGTTGCGCCATATGGAAAAAGCCTTGGGCCATTCTCTGTTGTTGCGAACTGCTGAAGGGATTGCTCTTACCGCGCAAGGCGAGATTTTCTATGATTACTGTAAAAGAATGATGCAAGATCATGAAGCCTTAGAAAATGCTATGAACTCCGCTTCTGGTAAGATTCAAGGGACCTTAAAAATTGCGTCATCCATCAACTTTGCAGACTATGAATTGCCCGCCTTGTTACGATCTTTCCGGGAGCAATATCCAGATGTGCATATACAAGTAAAGACGGCTTTCAGTCATCAAGTGGTGAAGATGTTCAATGCCGGGGACTGTATGGTAGGATTCGCCCGTGGCGGTTATGCAGTATCTGGTAAGTCTGAGCTACTATTAGAGGAACCGTATTGTTTGGTTTATAAAGAATTAGTACCGCCTGAATCCCTTGAGAAGGTACCGTTTATCAAGTATCAGACTGATGCATCCGTAGCCAATATCATCGAAACATGGTGTGCTGAACATTTTGAAGAACCACCTAGTGTTGCCATGGATGTAAATTCTATGAGTACGTGCCGCCACTTTGTGCGCGCCGGGCTCGGCTGGTCCATCTTGACCTATATGGGTCTTGGATCTTGTAAGGATAGAGATATTTATGTAAGTCCATTGCGTAGTAAAGATGGTACGTATATTACCCGTGATACCAACATGGTGTACACAAAGGATGCAGAAAATCTTGTAGTAGTTAAGACCTTTATCGAGTATGTTCGGGATTACTATAAAAAACATACTGTAGTAGATAATAGTATTTTTAGAGAATATAAAGCATAGATTTATAAATAGAACCTATATAAAAATTTGAAACTGCCTATTCATGCTATTTCAGTATTAGACTTTTTCGATATAATAAGTCATAATAAAGGTGTCTCGAAAGAGCCAGGCAGGACCATGTAAGTGCATGTATACCCCCTTTGGGGACGTATACATGCATTTTTTTCATTTGGGGCTGCTATTCTATGCTCAAAATGCATAAAAAGTATGAATAGTAGATATAAAAGTTTTTATAACCCCTATAAAGGTAATCTATTATTCATAATTCTTTTAAGCATATATAATGAGTGTAGACAAAAACTCCTAGAGTTCAATAGCTGATAGTCGCGTATCACGAATTTCTGGGGTAGTGTTAGGATGATTACATGCCTATGTTTTTAAGAAAGGAAGAAACATGGAAAAATTCTTAAAACTAGCACTTATTGTGCTAATCCCAATTATCCTCTGGTTTACAACTCCGCCAGCAGGACTTTCTGCGGAAGCGTGGCGCCTCTTAGGCTTCTACATTGCAGGTATCGTAGGTTTGATTTTAAAACCATACCCAATTCAAATTATTTTATTAGCTGTATTATCTGCTTCTGCATTATTCTTAGACAATGCAAAAGATATCTTGGTAGGTTACGGCTCCACTGCATTATGGATGATCATTGCAGCCTTCTCCTTGAGCGTTGCCTTTGGTAAAACTGGTCTTGGTCATCGCGTTGCTTACCATTTGATTAATGCATTCGGTTCTACTGTATTACGTCTTGGTTATGTAACAGCACTCCTTGATTTAGTATTATCTCCAGCAACACCTTCTAACACAGCACGTGCAGCTGGTATCGTATATCCTATTAACTTATCCATTGCAGAATCTATCGGTTCTTATCCTGGTGATACTGCTAAACGCGGCGGTTCCTTCATCTTGATGAATGGTTACTTCGTAACAAAGATTACGTCCTTCATGTTCTTAACAGCTATGGCTCCTAATGTGTTGGCTTTGGACTTTGTTACTAAAATCACTGGTCTAAACATGACTTGGGCTGAATGGGCTTTGGCTTTAGCTCTTCCTGGCCTTGTAATGTTGATTTTCGTACCACTTGTAGGTTACTGGATCGACCGTCCTGAAGCAGTAAAAATTGATAATAAAAAATTAGCTGCTGACGGTCTTGCAAAATTAGGACCTATGAAAATGTCTGAAAAAATCTTGGCTGTTGTATTTATTCTTGCTCTTATCGGTTGGGCATTACCTTCCATCGGTTTTGACTTGAGTCCAACAGCAGTAGCTTTAGTAGCTATGACTGTTGTATTCTTTGCTGGTATCATTACTTGGGATGATATGGTTCAAACTAAAGCTGTTTGGAATACATTCATCTGGTTTGGTGCTATCCTTGGTTTATCCACTGCTTTGACAAAAGCTAAATTCTTTGCTTGGCTTGCAGCATACATGCAAGCAAACTTGGCACTTGATGTGTCTCCACTCGTAGTAGTATTGATTCTTTCCGCTATTAGCGTTGTAATTCGTTACTTATTCGCTTCCAGTACTGCATACATTGCGTCTATGCTTCCAGTATTCTTAACGGTAGGTATGGCAGCCGGTGTTAACCCAGTTATGTTTGGTCTTGTATTACTTGCAACAAATGCATTTGGTGGTCTCGTAACTCACTACGGTGCATCCCCTGGTCCAATCATCTACTCTGCAGGTTATAACAACTTGAAAGATTGGTGGACTGCTGGTGCTATCTTAGCGGTATTGAGTTGGATTCTACTCTTTGTAGTAGGTATTCCTTGGTGGACTTTCATCGGTATGATTTAATCACCATATAATTTTATAATCATCATTGTTTTTACGGCTTAGGCCAGACTTCGCGACGGTCTGGTCTTTGCCATTTGATATATTTTTAGTGAAAGGATGCAACATGGCACAATTAGTAAAAGCTGCACAAGCTGGCTTCGACGAAAAAAATGATGCATTAGTAACGGTTGAACCGATTGCTAGCGGTATCGAAATTGAATTAACATCCAAAGTTATCCGTCAATACGGCGACCAAATTAAATCAGTTATCTTGAACACAGTGAAAGAAGCTGGTTTTGATGGCGTGAAAGTAATCGTACAAGATAAAAATGCTTGGGATTACACAATTAAAGCTCGCGTATTAGGCGCATTGGAAAGGGGGAGCAAAGCATAATGGCTAACGATAAAACATTCCCAGAAGTTAAAACAAACCCATTAACAGAGGCTGCTAAAAAACGCTTGTCTCGTTCCATGATGTTCGTACCAGGTAATACACCTAAAATGATTAACAGTGCTGACATTCACGGCTCTGACTCCATCATGATCGATATTGAAGATTCCGTGCCTATTACAGAAAAAGATACAGCTCGTCTTTTAACTGCAGAAGCATTGAAATCCCGTAAATTCCGTGCAGAAACAGTTGTTCGTATCAACCATCCTACACAAACTCCTTATGGCTATGACGATCTCGATGTAATCGTTCCAGCTAAACCTGATATGATTCGTTTACCTAAAACTGAAGATGTTTCTGAAGTTGAAATCGTAGCGAAGAAAATTGAAGAAGTAGAAAAAGCTAACGGCTGGCCAGAAGGTACAATCAACATTATCGTAGCTATCGAATCCGTTCGTGGCTTGTACAATGTTCGTGAAATCTGTCACGGCCCTCGCGTAGTAGCTATCGCTCTTGGCGCTGAAGACTACCGTGCTGACCTTCGTACAGGTAAACATAAACCAGCTGTTGAATTGTTGTTCGCTCGTCAAACAATCCTTCATGCAGCACGCGAAGCAGGTATCCGCGTAATCGATACTGTATTCTCCGACGTGAAAGACCCTCAAGGTTTCCGCGAAGAAGTTGAATTCATTAAAGCTTTGGGCTACGATGGCAAATCTTGTATCCACCCAAGCCAAATCAAAATTATCCACGAAGTATTCACTCCTGACGAAAAAGAAATCGCTCATTCTGTTAAAGTATTGAACAGCTATGCAGATGCATTGCGCAATAATAAAGGCGTAATCTCCGTAGATGGTAAAATGATCGATGGTCCTATCGTAGTTCGTGCACAACGCGTAGTTGATAAAGCACGTGCAGCAGGCATTAAAGTTGAATTAGAGGAAGGAGCAGAATACGATGTTAAATAAAGTAGGTCGCGATATCCCAACAAATATCCCAGCACTAGAAGGTCGCGAAGTATATCAAGGTGAATTCGCAATTGAACCTAAAGCTCATCGCGCAGGTAAACCTGTACACATGAGCCGTGTTGGTACAAATAAAGTACTTGCTTCTATCGATGAAGCAATCGAAAAAGCTGGCGTAAAAGATGGCATGACATTGTCCTTCCATCATCACTTGCGCAATGGCGACTATGTAATGAAAATGGTTATGGAACGCGTTCAAGCAAAAGGCATTAAAGACATTACAATCGCGTCTTCTTCCTTGTCCCCATGCCATGAATTCTTGGTAGAAATGATTCAAGATGGTACTGTAACAGCTATCGAAACATCTGGCTTGCGCGATCGTCTTGGTAAATTCTTAACTCAAAACCCAGGCGTATTAAAACGCCCTGTAGTAATTCGTTCCCACGGTGGTCGTGCTCGTGCTATCGAATCTGGCGAAGTTCATATTGACGTAGCTTTCATGGGCGCTCCTACAGCTGACCCTCGCGGTAATGCTACTGGTCGTTTGGGTAAATCCGCATGTGGTGCTCTTGGCTATGCTAAAGTTGATTCCCACTATGCAGACACAACTGTTATCATCACTGATAACTTAGTTGACTATGTACACAACTATGCAATTCCTCAAACTGATGTAGATTATGTTGTTGAGGTTGAAAGCATTGGTGATCCAGAAGGTATCGCTTCTGGTGCGGTAGGTTTCACTAAAAACCCTATCCAAATCAAAATTGCTGAATTAGCTGGTGAATTCCTTGATCAAGCTGGCATTATTAAAGATGGTTTCGTATTCCAATTGGGCGCTGGTGGTGCACCATTGACTGTAGCGAAATTCATTGCTGAAAAACTTCGCAAACGTGGTGAAGTAGGTGGCTTCGCTATCGGCGGTGCTACTGGTATCTTGACTGGTATGCTTGAAGAAGGCTTGATTCGTGCTATTTACGATACTCAAACATTCGATACTACTGCAGCTGCATCCTTGGATAAAAACCCTGCACACATCGAAATGTCCGCTTCCATGTACGCTAACCCATGGACTGACTGCACTACAAACTACCTAGACGTAGTATTCCTTGGTGCTACTGAAATCGACCTTGATTTCAACGTAAACGTAATGACTGACTCCAACGGTGTATTGATGGGCGCTTCTGGCGGTCACTCCGATACAGCAGCAGGTGCTAAATGCACAGTTATTACTTGCCCATTGATCCGCGGCCGCTTGCCAATGATCCGTGACAAAGTTGCAACTGTAATTACACCAGGCTCCTCCGTTGACGTACTCGTTACTGAATACGGTATCGCAATCAACCCAGCTCGTACTGATTTGATTGAACGCTTCAAAGATAGCAACTTGCCTATCTACACAATTGAAGAATTACAACAATTAGCATTCGACTTAGTTGGTAAACCACAAGATATCCCTGTATCTGACAAAGACGAAGACATCATCGCAATCGTAGAATACCGCGATGGCTCTATCATCGACGTGGTTCGCAAACCTCTATAATTGAGTAGTGATGAGAGTCCGGTAGAAACCGTAACGGTTTCGCTGCTGTCTCATATCCCATGCTGATTAGATAATATAAAGACCCTCTCTATAGTCTTTGGACTCATAGAGAGGGTCTTTTATGTATATAAAATGTTGCTTGAGTAATTGTAGTATAGATGAATATACGATATACTATAAGGTAAAGGAGGTGTTTTATATTACGTTTTATCTATAGGAGAGAGCATATGAGCCAAGTATTTAAACAGGATTTAACAGATAATTCAGTTCGTCCTGGCGGTTTGTTTTTCGTTGAGTTATTAATGCCGGAGCAGTGTGATATGCCTAATCGAGATACAATGGTAGAGGTATTCACAAAGCATTTAGGAACTATTGATTGCTTTAGTTATGGCACTGAATCTGCTGGTTTTGCGCCTCAGAATTATAAGGTTCATTATGAGGATAATGATGCTGATGTTCCACCGACTTTAATGGTGACGAATTGTGAGAAAATCGATAAACCTGTACTCGATGATTTTGAACGTAGCCAGGTGTGGGATTGTCCAAATGTAGACGAGTTGCTAGATGAGTGCCAATATAGAGTATTTGCTACCGATATGTTAGCGTCTGGTTTAGAGCCTAAAGAACGAGCTGATATGCTCGTGAAATATGTAGATGCACTATTAGAGTTATATCCATCCTGCAAGGCTGTTGTCTTTGGGCCAGCTCGAAAGTTATTAAGTCGTGAAACCATTGAAAATCATCCAGATAAAGAGGTAACACGTTTTATTTATTATGCTGTAAATGTGCGATATTTTAGCATTCAAGGCACAGATGACATGATGGTTGATACGTTAGGTATGAGTACCTTATTCTACCCTGATTTGCAGTACCATTTTCATGGTATGAACCCCGATGAGATCGTAAATCATGCGTATAGTGTACTGTACTATATCTTTGAGCACGATAATCCTATTGATGATGGGCAAACGATTGCAGGGTTAGCAAATGGAGATTTGAGTCCAGATATCAAATGGGCGGTTCAGTATGAGGACTCCTTAATTCAACCGGTTCGAACTGTTATAGATATTAATATGGGTGAATATGCATCAGGAACACGTTAGTTGTTAATCGATGAAAGGTGTGAGCATTATGAGTGATCAACGTATTTTTGATATGGAACTTGTGAAAGTTGAAAGCTTGGAGAAAGCTGTTAGGACACCATTTTATGAAACTGATTCCACAGGTGGTTCAGTATGGGTTATTAAACCTGGTCAAACCTTACCGAAACACTACCATCATCACTCTGATGATATATGGGTTATATTGCAAGGCAAGGGGGTATTTTATCCAACGCCTGATACAGAGGTGCCTTTTACAAAGGGGCAAGTTATAGTATCTAAAAAGGGTGAATGTCATGGTGCAAAAAATACTGGGACAGAAGATATTGTATTTGTGAGTATCGTTGCTCCTGTGCCTGCTGATTATGATCCTGTTAGTACAAATTAATATGAAAGCACTTTATAGTATTTTGCTATCTTATGATAGAGATATATTTATACTATAAAGTGCTTTTTTATTTTATATAGTCATTCCTAGAGAATATATCTTTTTTTATTTAATATGCCATTATTTAGGTTCCACTATTCCTATTTAGCATCTCTATATTCTATATAATTCCATTGACAGAGGACTTTTGTTTTCTTAAGATAATAGGGTATGTAATATCTTAAGTAGTAGAAAGGAATTATATGAGCTCATCTACACCAGAGCCTCAAAGTGGGGTTATTGATTTTAAAGACTTTACGAAGCGTCGTATGCTACACGTAGTCTTGCCATTATTTATTGTTTCTATTATTGCCTTTTTGGACCGTGTAAATATTGCCTATGCTGGCTTGACCATGAAGGAGAATTTACCATGGTTGACACCAGAGGTATTTGGTATGGGCGCCGGTATCTTCTTTATAGGCTATGTTTTATTTGAAGTCCCTGCATCCCTAATCGCTGCTCGCTGTAATGCTATGCATTGGGTAGCGCGTATTATGTTTAGTTGGGGCCTAGTATGTATTCTTATGACAACGATGACCACAGAGTTGGAGTTTTATATTTATCGATTCCTTCTTGGTCTATGTGAAGCCTCTTTATATCCTGTAATTTATTCGTTACTCATTCCAAATTGGTTCTTGCCAAAGGAACGTGCAAAGGCAATCTCCTTGATGTTAACATCTTTATTGTTCTCAAACATCATCGGTGGCCCATTGGCAGGTATCTTGCTAGATACAACCTTCTTTGGTTTACATGGTTGGCGTACACTCTTTATTGTTGAAGCCATTCCAGCCGTTATCTTTGCTTTCATTTTCGCATTCTGGATGAAAGAACGTCCAGATCATGCATCTTGGGTAACTGATGCAGAAAAAGCGTATATCAAGGCTGAACTTGAAAAAGAAGAGCAACAAAAGCAAGCTGTAAAGAAATATACGACATGGCAAGCTTTAAAAGATCCAAAGGTATTGCGTTTAGCGTTAATTTACTTCTTATGGGTTATTGGTTTCTGGGGCTTTAGCTTCTGGATGCCTCAAGTGCTTAAAAGCTTATCTGGTTGGCCACCTAGCGTAGTAGCATGGTCTATTGCGATTCCCATGTCTGCTGCATTACTTGTACAAGTATATTGTGGTTATTCCTCTGAAAAGCGCAATGAAAAACGTTGGCATGTTGCTACAACCTTGTTCATTGGTACTATTGGTTTCTTAGCAACACCACATAGTCCATCCCCAGAAATTAGTTTATTCTTTATCTGCTTAACTGCTGTAGGCGTTTACGGTGGCATGGGTGTATGGTGGACAATGCCAACAACCTTCTTATCTGGTGCTGCTGCGGCAGGGGCGATGGGCCTTATTAACTCCTCTGGTAACATGGGGGGCTGGGTAGGTCCTTACATGCTTGGTTTCATCAATGGTCATACAGGTAGCTTTACTTACGGTTACTATGTAATGGGGGCCTGCATGTTCCTTGCAGCTCTATTGATTTTGACATTACCAAAATCTATGGAACACAAAGACGACTAAGTTAAATATTAAAATTACAAATTTAAAAGAGCTATATTTTTTATTCTTTTCTATGACGGATATTGAATAAATATATAGCTCTTTTTCTTTTAGTAAATATATTGTTTTATGTATAATAAGAGTAATGTAATCTACAGTAAATAGAGAGAGGATACTATGTATAGAACGTTATTATTAGCAACCGTATTAACAACTTTCACAATAGGTGTATCTGTAAGTGCCATATCATTACATGATCCGACTGGTGAAGGTAGAGCTGCCTTTGAGAAAATTGCAGTATACAACCGTGACGTTGTTAAAGTTTCAGGTCCTTATGATTCATGGGAATCAGCTGTTAAGAATTTAGGGCGCGCTAAATATATTAGTGATATAGAACAACGTAAGACGATAGATAAGTTGCAGAGTCAATTGAAGCCTATATTAGGCGGTTATTATGTATCAGCATATTACGTAGATTCTAATATCCTTACTCATGACGAGGGTACCATTAAAATCAAATCGACTACTGATGCGGTAGGTGAAAGTAAATATATTGTAGAGTATAAAACACAAGAGCATTATATTGATTCTGTCTTATGGAATCCATTTGTAGAGAAAATTATTACAGTAGCAGATCCGATTATTTCTTATGAGAATCAGTATGGAACGGGAAAACTTATAGTTGTGACAGCCTTTGAATATCAAGAGGATGTTCAAGGTTTTCCAGATAAGGGACTTATAGCTGCAAATAAAGCTTATAAGGCTGCTGAAGATACGTTGGTTAGTAGAGTATTGGAATTAGGCTGGGTTGATACATCTCGTGAAGCAGAGTTACGAGATTATTTAAATACAAATGATGGTATTCATAAGGGGTACACTTTGGACGCGATGGGCTTTGGTGTTATGGCTCAAAAAGATCTCTTTCTTTATATAGATAATAAAGGTAATTTCCATCATAGGCACTACTCTGTTGTGAGTGAATGGGAAAAATCCTATAATAAGAATTTCAGTTTATATAAGCGCATTCCCCTTGATAAAAAGATAAAAGCTATTACTGTGGTTCAAACGGATTAAGGCAGATATAACAAAAAGCCAGATACAATGTAAATACTTTTTAGTATGTATTGTATCTGGCTTTTATTTATTTTTTTACATCCGGTACTTTCCCAGGGTTCATATCGAGGTTTAAATCCGTCGATTTGAATGGGGAAGGGTTAGCTTCTGGCGGTTGTACTTTAAGCTCTGGGTGCAACCATTGTAGTTGTTTCAGTTCCCAGTCGTACTTGGCACCGTCGTTTTGTAATTGACGAATGTCTTTAAAGATACCATCCAGTTGGTCGCTATGTTTATTAGCCATCCCTTCTAGGATGTAAAGGCGACCAGCTACACTATCAACGGAAGAACCATCGTGGTCTTCATCGACACGCCATTGTAGTTCTGAAATTTGTATTTGCTGGAAGATTATAACAATGACCAGCACGATGATAACGCCCCACATGGGTGTTTCTTTAGCTTTCAAAAGGGCCCGCAATTTAGATGCGAGCCCAGATGGTTTATTCATTATTGACGATCCTCGAGTTGTAATCCAGGTAATGGTAATTTGGAATTTACAAAGTCTAACCACAAGCGAGAAGCGTGGGAGAGGTAATGACCTTTTTTCCAAATAACATAAAGTGTATGAATAATTTCTGGTACAAGTGGACGTACAACGACCTTGGAACCAACCTCTGTATTTTCACCTGCCTCAGGGCAGAGACGAGATGGTAACAATGCGATGGCAAGGTCTGCACTAACTGTTTGCAACATAAGATCACGTTGGCTTGTTTCAAATACGATATGAGGTTGAAAACCTGTATGTTTACAAGCTTTGATGATTTCGTCATGCAAATTAAAGTCATCTTTGTGTAATACGAAAGACTCGTCAGCTAACATTTCTAAACGAATCTCTTTTTCTTTCGCAAGAGGGCTAGATATTGGAACGATAACGGAAAGCGGATCACTAGTGAGGTAGAAGGACTCAAATTCTTTTGGATTTGGTTTCGTACAAATGATACCAATATCAATCAAGCCTTCTTGAACACTAATCTCAACTTTTTTAGAACCTTGTTCATAAAGTTCTAATTCAATTTGTGGATATACTTTTTTGAACTCCCCTAAAAGCTGAGCGAAGATAGGTGCATCGGTAATTGGTGGAATACCAATTCTAATGGAACCTTGCTCCAAACGAAACTCGTTTTCAAAATCAGTTTTTAGATGTTCAAACATGAATACTACGCGTTTTGCGTGGGTTAAGAAGATGGTACCCCCATCAGTAAGTTCTACAGATTTAGCATTACGCATGAAGAGAACAACACCAAGTTCGTCTTCTAAAGCTTTAATAGTACGGCTGATAGCGGATTGGGAGATGTGCAAATTCCGCGCAGCTTTACTAAAGCTTTTTTGATCAGCTACTTCAACGAAGTATTTCAAATGATGAAAATCCATAATTAACCCCCTAAAAATAAAATCTGGTTATGGGAAGTGACCTATACTAAATGAGAATAGTTATTACTATAACGCAATTAGCTATTACTTTATGTAAAGCATGGATAGCAATATTGGCAAAGCGACAGTCACTGTATGTGTTGCGTTGATAGGGCCCAGCACGTTATAATGTGCATATAGGGCTATATCAAGTTATGATATTAGGAATTATGGTTGTGCCCAATACAAAAGTATGTTCACACATAATGCCATATTATATATAACATATATATTATTGCATTATTTTTTCATGTGCGCAAGTTTGTAATGGTTGTTATTCCTAAACATAATGATAGATTAAGCAAGTGTTCTATTTTTGCTAAATGCTTAAGGAGGCAATAATCACATGAGTCGTAAATTTAAAACTATGGACGGCAACCAAGCGGCTGCTCACGTTTCTTATGGTTTTACAGAAGTTGCTGCGATTTACCCAATCACTCCATCTTCCCCAATGCCAGAACACATTGACGAATGGGCTGCGTCTGGTCGTAAAAACATCTTCGGCAACACTGTTCAAGTTGTAGAAATGCAATCTGAAGCAGGTGCTGCTGCCGCAACTCACGGTTCTTTACAAGCTGGTGCATTAACAACAACTTTCACATCTTCCCAAGGTTTGTTATTGATGCTTCCTAACTTATACAAAGTAGCAGGCGAATTACTTCCAGGTGTATTCCAAGTAGCTGCTCGTGCATTGGCTGCACACGCTTTGGCTATCTTCGGTGACCATCAAGACGTAATGGCTGCTCGTGCAGCTGGCTGCGCTATGCTTGCTGAATCCTCCGTACAAGAAGTAATGGACTTGTCCGCTGTAGCTCACTTGACAGCTATTAAAACTCGTGTACCATTCATCAACTTCTTCGACGGTTTCCGTACATCCCATGAAATTCAAAAAATTGAAATCTGGGACTATGAAGATTTGAAACCATTAGTAGATATGGACGCTGTTAAAGCTTTCCGTAAAAATGCTTTGAACCCAGATGCTCCTGTAACTCGTGGTACTGCAGAAAACCCTGACGTTTACTTCCAACATCGCGAAGCATCCAACAAATTCTACTTGAACGTTCCTGACGTTGTAGAACATTACATGAACGAAGTTAACAAATTGGCTGGTACTAACTACCAATTGTTCAACTACCATGGTGCTCCTGATGCAACTGACGTAATCGTAACTATGGGTTCCTCCGCTCAAGTAGTTCAATCCACTGTTGACTACTTAAACAAATTGGGCCGTAAAGTTGGTTTCATCAACGTTCACTTGTTCCGTCCATTCGCAACAGATCGTTTGTTGAAAGCTCTTCCTCAAACAGTAGAACGCATTGCAGTTCTTGACCGTACTAAAGAACCAGGCGCTTTGGCTGAACCATTGTTCTTGGACGTACAAGCTGCTGTAATCGACGGTGGCCGTAACGTAAAAGTTATCGCTGGTCGTTATGGTTTGAGCTCCAAAGACGTTATCCCTGCAGACATCGTATCTGTATTCGATAACTTGGCTGCTGAAAACGGCAAGAAATTCTTCACATTGGGTATCAATGATGATGTTACATTCTTGTCCTTAGATCGTGCTGAAGGCGTAGAAGTTGAAACTCCTGGTTTGACTGAATGTAAATTCTGGGGCTTCGGTTCTGACGGTACTGTAGGTGCGAACAAATCCGCTATCAAAATCATCGGTGACCACACTGATATGTATGCTCAAGCATACTTCGACTACGACTCCAAAAAATCTGGTGGCGTAACAATGTCTCACCTTCGTTTTGGTAAAAACCCAATCAACTTGCCATACTTGGTAACTGAACCTCAATTCGTAGCATGTCACCGTCAATCTTACGTACATGAATACGACTTGATCCGCGGTATCAAAAAAGGCGGTACATTCTTGTTGAACTGTACTTGGTCTCCTGAAGAATTGAACGAACATTTACCTGCTAAATTACGTCGTCAAATCGCAGAAAAAGAATTGAACTTCTACATCATCAACGCTGCGAAAATCGCTTCCGAAATCGGTTTGGGCGGCCGTATCAACATGGTAACTCAAGCTGCATTCTTCAAATTGACTGAAATCATCCCTGTAGATGACGCTGTTAAATACCTTAAAGAATCCGTAGTAACTTCTTACGGTAAAAAAGGTCAAAATATCGTTGACATGAACAACGCTGCTATCGATCAAGGCGTTAACGCTTTGGTAAAAGTAGATGTTCCTGCTGACTGGAAAAACGCTGTTGATGAAGGCGGCCACGCAGTTAAACCTGGTTGCGAATCTTGCCCATCCTTCGTTCAAAACATTGCACAACCAATCAATGCACAAGCTGGTTATGATCTTCCTGTATCCACATTCGCTGGTTACGAAGATGGTACATTACCTGCTGGTACTGCTAAATTCGAAAAACGCGGTCCTGCATTGTTCGTTCCAAAATGGTTACCAGAAAACTGTATCCAATGTAACCAATGTTCCTTCGTATGTCCACATGCTACAATTCGTCCAATCTTGGCAACTGAAGCAGAAGTGGCTGCAGCTCCAGAACATTTCGATACAATCCCTGCATTGGGCGCTAAAGACCTTCAATTCCGTATCGCAGTATCCCCATTAGATTGCTTGGGTTGCGGTAACTGTGTTGATATCTGTCCAGCTCCTAAAGGCAAAGCTATCGTAATGACTTCCATCGATTCCGAAATCGAACAAGCTGAAGCATGGAACTACGGTGTTAACCTTCCTGTAAAAGAAAACCCTATGAAGAAGGAAACTGTTAAAGGTTCCCAATTCGAACAACCATTGTTCGAGTTCTCCGGTGCTTGCGCAGGTTGTGGTGAAACTCCTTACGCTAAATTGTTAACTCAATTATTCGGCGACCGCATGATGATTGCCAATGCAACTGGTTGTTCCTCCATCTGGGGTGCTTCCATGCCTGCATCTCCATACACAACTAACCAACAAGGTCAAGGTCCTTCTTGGGCAAACTCCTTGTTCGAAGACAATGCTGAGTATGGTTATGGTATGTACATCGGCGTTAAGAAAATTCGTCAACAATTAGTAGAATTAGCTGCTAAAGCTGTAGAAACTGCTACAGGCGAATTGAAAGAAGCTTTGGAACAATGGATCGAATTCGCTAACCTTGGTGCAGCAACTCGTCAACGTTCCGAACGTTTAGTAGCAGCTATCGAAGCTGAAGGTGCTACAACTCCAGAATTGAAAGAAATTCTTGAGAAAAAACAATTCTTGATCAAACGTTCCCACTGGATCTTCGGTGGTGACGGCTGGGCATACGATATCGGCTTCGGCGGTGTTGACCATGTATTAGCTTCTGGCGAAGACATCAACATCTTCGTATTCGATACTGAAGTATACTCCAACACTGGTGGTCAAGCTTCCAAATCCACTAATATCGCAGCAGTTGCTCAATTTGCAGCTTCTGGTAAACGTACTAAGAAAAAAGACCTTGGCATGATGGCTATGTCTTATGGTTATGTATACGTAGCACAAGTAGCTATGGGTGCAGATAAAAACCAATTGATGAAAGCTGTTGCAGAAGCTGAAGCATATCCAGGTCCTTCCTTGATCATCGCTTACAGCCCATGTATCAACCATGGTATCAAAGCTGGTATGGGTAAAGCTCAAGAAGAACAACGTAAAGCAGTTGCAGCTGGTTACTGGGATCTTTACAGATACAACCCTCAACTTAAAGAAGAAGGTAAAAATCCATTCTCCTTGGATTCCAAAGAACCAACTGAAAACTTCCAAGACTTCCTTAAAGGTGAAGTTCGTTACGCATCCTTGGCTAAAGCAGCTCCAGACGTTGCAGAAGAATTGTTCGCTAAAACTGAACAAGACGCTAAAGATCGTCGCTTAAGCTACGTTCGCTTACAAAAAGGTTTCGAAGACGTAAAATAATTCCTTATTTAACGACTAAGAACTAATAAGAGGCACCCTTTCGAGGGTGCCTCTTTTGTATATAATGTAGTTAACTATATGTGGAATTTATTTTATTGTACCTTAAACTAATGAAGTCATTTCTTGAATAGCTAGTTCCTGAATTACCAATGCTTTCACAATAGGTAATATACTAGGAATTTGGTATAATATTAAATAGTTGTGCATATACTACTATGTATATTGTACTGATATATGATTTGATAACTTTAATAGTAAATATAGAGGTGCTTATGGCTAAGGATAATCAACAGATCGCAACAGACGATATGCAACAAACAATATATAAAGAATTAGGCTATAAATCCTATCCATTTCCTTTTACTACGCCTGCTTATTTGGAAGCATATGGTACACTTGTAGGTCTTAAGCCACCAACGGCTAAAACAGCACGTGTACTTGAATTAGGTGCTACGTATGGGGGAAATATTATTTCTCAAGCTATGCATAATCCAGAAGCAACATTTGTAGGTATTGAGCTTTCCCAAGATCAAGTAGAGAAGGGCAACAAAATTATTAGTGATGCCAAGTTAGATAATGTATCTCTATTGCAAGGGGATATTTTGAACTTTGATGAATCCTTAGGAAACTTTGATTACATTATTGCCCATGGTTTTTACTCTTGGATTAGCGATGAAATGAAGGATAAGTTACTTGATATTATATCCCATCATTTGGCTGATAATGGCATTGCATATGTATCCTATAATACATACCCAGGTTGGCATACGATGGAAGAAGTTCGTCAACTTATGCTATTTGCTAATCGTGGTTATGATGAGTTGACTCATAAGGAAAAGGTATTACGCGGTAAAACTGTAGGTAGTCTAGTAGGTGCTCAAATTCTTAATTATGATAACCTTAAAGAGCGTAATAGTAAATTCTTAGGTGCCTTGCGTTCCGTTATGCAAAAGGATGATTATTATGTAGGTCATGACCATTTAGAACCTCATAATGATCCATGTTACTTCTATCAATTCAATGATCATTTGAAAGCTCATAATCTTAGCTATGTATGTGATGCAGATTTAACATTATCCATGGTTCGTACCTATGATGAAAGCATCGCCGATAAACTTGAAAAATTGGCTCCTAATAGCCAAGCGGATCAAGAACAATATTTAGACTTTATGCTTGATACAACATTCCGCAAGTCTATTATTTGCAAAGAAAGTGCTGCAAAGGATATTAGCTATGATGTAGCTAATCCTGATAAGGTGAATACAGTACCTGTACGGTCTATCGTAAATAGTTTTGTATTCCAAATCCTCTTTGATGAAGAAGCATTAGAAATGTTTGAAAATGAGCTTGTACGAGATACATTCAAAGCGCTCATTAAAGATGGTGGCACTTTCAATATGATCGAAGCCCTTGCCATTTTAAAAGCTGCTCACGATGCTGCTAAGGCATCTGAAGATGACTTAGAACCAGCTGTATGTAGTTTATATAAAGCTATCGTTGAACATATGGTACGCGGTGGTATTCGATTCTATAAAACATTCCCTGATAAACAGGAATATATGGAGGGCTTATCCTTTGTACCAGCTCGTTTTACAAACTTTGTAAAAGCTATTGCTGATGGTGGTAGTGAATATATTTATGGTGCAAATATGTTCAATGACGCTATTGGTGATATTTCTGAAGAAGATTTATTGTTCATGGAATTATTGAATAAGCCTAAAGCCAAGTCTACGATGATTAAGAAGATTAAAGATTCTCTCTTTAGCGCTGATAAGGCCCAAACTGGTAAACACCAAAATGCCATGGCGGAAGCATTCTATAATGAATTGACGAAGCGTATGGAGCAATTAGGCTTTATTAGAAGTAAGAAAAACAATGGTCTTTCGTAATTCTTTTAAAATTTCTAAGATAATATTTTGGTGATTCATATAATCTTCAGAATAAACATAAAACCCATTACACTTATAACATTTATGTGTATTAAGTAGTAATGGGTTTTTGTTTTATATAATTTAATTTAATCTTTTTTAATAATTATTACATTTAGTTATTTAATATTGCCAAAAAAGTATAGTAAATCGATAAAATTAATGAGAAATAAATGAACCATATATGAAAAGTGTGGTATACTATGTATGGGTATTTTAGTGAACATCATCCGATGTGTTGTGGATGATATTATAAATTGTATTAGTTACAATGTTGTTTTAATTGTATTATTTGTAAAAGGAGTCTTTTATGGCATCTAAGAAGGCCGTTCTAGTATATATACTAGAAATCCTGAAAAGTGAAACGGATGCTAATCATACTTTATCTCAAGAGGAGATTCGCAGTATATTAGCCGAGCGGTACGAGGTATCCGTCGATCGGAAGACCTTAGGCCGTCATTTAAATGATTTATATGAATCTGGTGATTTTGGTATTCAATGTGAAGAGTCTGCCGTAGGAGCAGATGGTACTATTCGCCGTACTGATTTTTATATGATTCATACCTTTGAAGATTCGGAATTGAGATTATTAATTGACGGTATTTTGGCGTCTCGTCATATTACCGCATCTCAACGTAAGGATTTAATTAGTCGTGTTGCTAAATTGGGTAGCTCTCATTTCAAGCCCCATGGTATTGATATTGAAAGTGCTACGGGTTACCTTCATAGAAGTCAGGACTTATTCCTTAACATTGATCTCATAGAAGAAGCGATACAAAAGGGGAAAAAAATTTCCTTGGCTTATTGCCAACCTGACGTGGATAAACGATTACATATCAATCTCGGTCCAGATAATAAGGAGCGAAAGTATGTATTCAATCCATTCCAACTAGTTATGAATCGAGGACACTATTATCTAGTTGGAAACCACGAAAACTATGATGACATGTCTACATTGCGTGTCGATCGAATTGCACACATTACGGTGCTGAGCGAGCGTAGAAAACCTTTGCGGGAGATAAAGGGCTATAACCAGCAACGCACCTTTAATGTATCGCAATATGTAAAAGAACATATTTACATGTTCGGTGGTGAATCCGTTACCGTAAGTTTTAAGGCGAAGCGTTCTATTGTAAACCAAATTTTAGATTGGTTCGATGGCAATGTGGAATTCACCAACGTCACATCTGATGATGTTGTATGCCGTGTACGTGTAAATCATGATGCCTTTAAGTATTGGGCACTTCAATATATGCAAAGTGTGAAAGTACTTTCACCAGCATCCTTGGTAGCAGAAGTGAAAGAAGCTATTAAGGAAGGCTTAGCACAATACTCATAATAAAAGAGCTAGTTGATCGTTGAATCAACTAGCTCTATTTTTATGTATGCTATTTTAAACGTCCGATTTCTGATTTATAGAACATGCATTTTTTCTGCTTCGCGATAGTCCTTAAGAACTGGACGAGGAGGTAATTTACCCATGATACTCACTACATAGATAGCGATGGAAGAGAAGATGAAGCCTGGTACGATTTCGTATAGACCAAGGAATTCAAATTGTTTCCAAATTAGTACTGTCAAACCACCAACTACGATACCAGCGATACAGCCATGACGTGTCATGCGTTTCCAGAACAAGGAGAACAAGATAGCTGGACCAAAGGCAGCACCAAAGCCTGCCCATGCATAGGCAACCATTGTTAAGATGTAGCTATCTGGATCCATTGCCATATAGATGGCAATCAATGCTACGATAAGTACTACGATACGGCTTACTAGTACAAGCTCCTTATCGCCTGCTTTAGGATGAATGATATTCGCATAGAAGTCATTAGAAATGGCAGAGGCTGTTACTAATAACTGTGCAGATGCGGTACTCATGATAGCTGCGAGTACTGCAGACCAGATGAGACCTGCTACAAATGGTGTAAAGAGACGCTCTGTCATGATAAGGAATACAGTTTCTGCATCAGTGCCTACCAATTTATCTGGTAACATATATACGTGACCAATGAGGCCAACTGCAATAGCTGCCATAAGGGATAAGATAACCCAAACCATGGCGATGTTTGTAGATTTCTTAAGCTCTTTAGCATCAGAGATAGCCATGAATCTTACGAGGATATGAGGTTGACCGAAGTAGCCAAGCCCCCAACCAAGAGAAGAAATCAAGCCAATAATCCAAGTGAACCAATCAGATGGATCACCGAATAGGCTAAGTCCTTGAGGAAACTCGTGTTGAATGAGTTGGAATGTTTCAATAGGACCACCCATAAACATGGCAGCTGTAATTGGTACCGCTAAGATAGCGAAGAACATCAATGCCCCTTGAATACAATCTGTCCAAGATACGGCGAGGAAGCCACCGAGGAATGTGTAGAATACGACGATACCCGCTGTAATAAATAGAGATACGGTGTAATCAAGACCAAAGATGGTGTTGAACAGTTTGCCACCTGCTACGAATCCTGATGATGTATAAATCAAGAAGAAAATCAAGATAAATAGGGCGGAGATAACGGCTACCGAATGAGATTGATCGTGGAAACGATTTTTCAAATAGTCCGGTAAAGTTAAACTGTCACTAGCAACCTCAGTATGGTTACGCAAGCGTCTAGAAACAAACTTCCAGTTTGCCCATGTACCTAATGTGAGACCTACGGCAATCCATACACCAGAAATCCCCGTAGTATACGCTAGGCCAGGCACACCCATGAGCATCCAACCACTCATATCTGATGCTTCTGCACTAAGTGCTGTAATCCATGGTCCTAGTTGTCGGCCACCGAGAATGTAATCACCAATGCTGTTAGATTTCCTGTAATAGTAGACCCCGATATACATCATGAGTCCTAGGTATAAGGCAAAGGCGATGATAATCATTAAGTTGTCTTGTGTCATGCCTATATAAGACCTCCTTAGGTTAAATTTTAGGTTAAATTTTCATTCTATAGTATTATAAATAATTCTTATTGTATCATATATTAGCACTTTAGAGTGTAAAAATTTTGTGAGATTCTATTGATTTCTATACGAAGTTTAAGCATATACTTTCATCTTGGGTATTTGACGGTTAACCTATAAATCGTATATACTAATAAACCGAAAATACTCGAAATATGATAAAATAATAGAATGGAAAAATGACACGTGAAAGGAGGTACTCATGGATCAACAGGGGACAAGAAAACAAGAAAATCTAAAACAACCAGTTGTGACAAAACAACAAGCACTACGCATGTTAGAAACTTACTTTGGGTATACCTCCTTTAGACCGGCTCAAGAGGCTCCCATTGCCTCCTTATTACGCAATGAAGATGTAATTGGCATTATGCCGACGGGGGCAGGGAAATCTATTTGCTTTCAAATTCCGGCGCTCTGTAAGGCGGGGCTTACTATCGTATTTTCACCACTGATTTCTCTTATGAAAGATCAGGTGGATGGCTTGTTAGTGCAGAATATACCAGCGGCGCTCATCAATAGTACCCTTACGCAAGCGGAGTTTAATAAAACGATGTACGAAGTGCGTAGTGGTAAGATTAAACTCTTATATATTGCGCCGGAGCGACTAGGTTCTAATTTCTTCTGTAATGTGCTACGAGCGTTGCCTATAGCTCAAGTCATTGTGGATGAGGCCCATTGTATCTCTGAGTGGGGTCATGACTTTAGACCGTCCTATCGTCTCATCGGTGAGTGGCTCAACTCACTACCGAAGCGTCCTATCGTAGGGGCTTTCACGGCGACGGCTACGAAATATGTAGAAAATGATATTAAAAAACTATTAGGATTAGACAAGGCAAATGTGTATGTAACGGGCTTTGATCGG
The DNA here is from genome assembly GCF_018381775.1 of Veillonella sp. GTDB lineage: Bacteria > Bacillota > Negativicutes > Veillonellales > Veillonellaceae > Veillonella. The sequence goes on from NZ_JAGZRH010000009.1 coordinate 92,860, forward strand.
CCTAATTTATCCTTCTCTGTCATCCGTACACCAAAGCGCATGGATTATGTAGTCCATTACGTGCGTCAACATGATAACGAAAATGGTATTATCTATTGTGCGACGCGCAAGGATGTAGATCGAGTGTATGAAAATCTAACCCGTGCAGGCATTAAGGTGGGCCATTATCATGGGGGGCTCAGCGATGAAGTACGCCGTGAGATGCAAAATGCTTATGCAGACGATAAATTGCAGGTTATGGTGGCTACCAATGCCTTTGGCATGGGCATTGATAAAAGTAATGTGCGCTATGTGTTGCATTACCAAATGCCACGCAACATGGAGTCCTATTATCAAGAGGCGGGCCGTGCAGGGCGTGATGGAGCACCTGCAGAATGTATTTTGCTCTACAGCGGGCAGGATGTACAGGTTCACAAGTATTTAATTGAACAGTCTATCGAGACGCCTGAGCGACAAGAGGTGGAGCTCCGTAAATTGCAGTCTATGATTGATTACTGTTTCTGTAGTAATTGTTTGCGTAAATATATGCTTAACTATTTTGGTGAAAGCACTGTCTGGACCACATGTGATAATTGTAGCTCCTGTAAAGGTTCCGCCCATAAGGTAAATGTAACGAAAGAGGCGAAGGCCATCTTCCGTGCCATTATGGGCACTGATGAGCGCTATGGTGCCTCTATGATTACCTCTATCGTGCGTGGTGAGCGAACTGACCGTATTATGCGAGCTGGCCACGATTCACTCCCTGTATTTGGTTTACTAAGTAATGTAGACGAGAAATCTATTAAAGGGCTCATCCAACAATTTGTAGCTTCTGGTTATTTGCGTAGTTCTTCAGGTAAGTATCCTGTGCTATCCTTGACGGCAGGCGCTGAGGAGGTCCTCGCTGGGCATAAAGAGGTGGAGGAAATCAGACAACATGTGTCTGTACCATCTCGAACTAGTCGGTCTACGTCTACCATAGCACGAGGAAAATCTAGTTCTGGGTCGGGTGGTTTATTTGAACATTTACGACAACATCGTAAGCGCTTAGCCGAAGCGGCAGGGCTTCGACCATATCTTATCTTTCCCGATACAGTACTTATTGACCTAGCCAATTTACGACCCACTACATTAGGTGAGTTTGGCAATGTTAAGGGTGTAGGGGAAGCAAAATTGAAAAAATATGGCCTCAGTTTTTTACAGGCCATTGCAGAATATAAGGGATAATAAATTTTACTGTATATATGGTAGTACTATGTAATTTTTAGTATGATAGTACTATATATTGTAAGATATAGGTTAGTATTATTCGACGTATTATACATAGATTTAGGGGGACATATGAGTCTAGCAGATACACAATACCTCGGTATTATTGAAAATATTTTAGAACATGGCACATACGGTCAAAACCGTACCGGTGTTGCCACTTATAAATTGCCACATCAAATTATGCAATTTGACTTGCAAAAGGAATTCCCAATTTTGACTACAAAATTTGTAGCTTTCAAAACGGCAGTAAAAGAATTGTTATGGATTTGGCAAATGCAATCTAACGATGTACGCAAATTACAAGAAATGAACGTGCGCGTATGGGATGAGTGGATGCGTGAAGATGGTACCATTGGTAAGGCCTATGGTTACCAAATTGCAAAGTACAAACAACTTGATAATCTCATCAAGACTATCAAGGAAGATCCTGATAGCCGTCGTATGATTGTCACTTTATGGAATATTGAAGATTTAGATGATATGGCATTGCAACCATGTGCGTATGAAACATTATGGGATGTAGCTGATGGTTACTTGAACTGCATGCTCATCCAACGCAGTGGCGATATGGGCCTTGGTGTTCCATTTAATACCGCTCAATATGCAGCATTACAATGCATGATTGCCCAAGTAACAGGTCTTAAACCTGGCAAATTTACTCATGTTATCAACAATGCTCATGTCTATGAAAACCATATAGAAGCATTGCGCGAGCAATTAGCGCGTCGCGATCAAGCGTTGCCAGCTCCAAAAATTATTGTGAATCCTGAAGTAAAAGACTTCTATGACTTCACACCAGAGGACGTTACATTAGACGGGTATGAACATCTAGGTAAGTTGTCCATGACTGTTGCTGTATAGAACTGAGTTCATGTCCATAGCTGAATGAAATCCTATGTATGACTGTTGCCATATAGTATTAACTGAAAGAGGCCGGTATGTTAGCATTAATCGTAGCCGTAGCACATAATCGTGTAATCGGTAAAGATAATACCTTGATTTGGCACTTGCCGAATGATTTGAAATTCTTTAAAGAAAAAACTACAGGTCATGTCATCATTATGGGCCGTAAGACCTTTGAAAGTTTGCCGTTCCTGTTGCCAAATCGTGAGCACTGGGTGATTACTCGTGATAAGGGCTTTGATGCGCCAGAAGGGGTTAAGATTTTCCATAGTCCTGAGGCGGCTGCAGAAGCTGCACGTGTTCTTGATGCGGCCTATGTTATCGGTGGTGCTCAAGTATACGAGGCTTTCTTGCCTTACGTGGATACGATGTACATTACAGAAGTAGACCACGAATTTGAAGGGGATGCATTTTTCCCAGAGTTTCCAGAAGAGGCTTTCACCATTGAATCCGTAGTAGACGGCGTGGTGGATGAAAAGAACAAATATCCTTATCGTTTTGTAACCTATCGCAGAAAGGCATCTAAATGAGTGAAAGAATGTTTGCCATTATTGGCAGTGAATTAAATGTTAAGCCAAAGCAGGTGCAAGCTGCCGTAGAATTATTGGACGAAGGCAATACGGTGCCATTTATTGCGCGTTATCGTAAAGAAGTAACCGGCGAATTGCAAGATGAGCAATTGCGCACCATTGAAGAACGCATTAAATATCTGCGCAATTTGGAAACACGTCGCCAAGAAATCATTACATCTATTACAGAGCAAGAAAAGATGACCGACGAGTTGATGAAGTCCTTAGAGGCCGCAACAAAGCTTCAAGAGTTAGAGGATCTCTATTTACCGTACCGTCCTAAGAAACGTACCCGTGCGATGATTGCCCGTGAACGTGGCTTAGAACCGTTGGCGGAAATGATCCTTAACGATACAGTTACCTCTGGTGATCCCCTTGAGATTGCTAAAGAATTTGTAACGGAAGAGGTGCCAACACCAGAGGACGCTATTCAAGGTGCGTCAGATATCGTAGCGGAAATTGTCAGTGATAGTGCAGACTTCCGTGCGTACTTGCGTAAAAAGATGTGGAACGAAGGCTTTATTCAAGCTGAGTTGACTGGTGATGAAGAGGTACAACAACAGTTCTTGCAATACGCAGAATATGCTGAGCCTGTTCGTCAAATGCCGTCTCACCGTATCTTGGCGGTTAATCGCAGTGAAAAATTAGGTGCTTTGAAATTAGCCCTTACAGTACCAGGTGATACGTATGTTGCGTACATGGTGCAAAAGTTAGAGAAAAATCCAAAATCCATCTTCGCAGACTATAAGGCGGCTGCAGTAGCCGATGCGTATAAACGTCTAATCTTCCCTGCTCTAGAGCGTGATATACGCAATGAGTTGACGGAAAATGCGGACGAGCAAGCTATCAAGGTATTCGGTGTAAACCTTAAGAACCTATTATTGCAGCCACCTTTGGCAGGGCACGTTATTATGGGTCTTGACCCTGGGTATCGTACAGGTTGTAAGATGGCTATTATCGATCAACAAGGTAATGTGCTAGATTATGGTGCCTACTATTTAACGAATAGTGAAAAGCTTCGCAAAGAAGCGCAAAAGGTATTGGCTGATAAAATTCGTAAATTCAAGGTTACTCTCTTATCTATTGGTAATGGTACTGCATCCTATGAAACAGAGCAGTTTGCATCTACTATGATTGAAGAGGAGAAATTAGATTGTCACTACATCATCACCAATGAAGCTGGTGCATCTGTATATTCTGCTTCTAAATTGGCTATCGACGAATTACCAGATTTAGACGTAACCATACGCGGTGCCGTATCCATTGCACGGCGTGTACAAGATCCATTGGCTGAATCCGTTAAGATTGATCCTAAATCTATCGGTGTAGGTCAATACCAACATGATGTAAATCAAAAACAATTGACCCATACGTTAGATCAAGTGGTTGAAACTGTAGTAAACCACGTTGGGGTAGAGCTCAATACGGCATCTCCAGCTATTTTGCAACATATTGCAGGTATTTCTAGTACGGTGGCTAAGAACATCGTTGCATACCGTCAAGAGAATGGTGTATTTAAAAGCCGTAAAGAATTGTTGAAAGTACCTCGCTTAGGTCCTGCGGCGTTTACGCAATGTGCCGGTTTCCTTCGCTTGCAACACGGTAAAAATCCATTAGATAATACATCTGTCCATCCTGAGTCCTATGAATTGGCAGAACGCATTATTGGCGAATTAGGTTTTACCTTAAAAGATTTGCAAGATAAGGCGCAACTAGAAGCGTTACAAGTGAAATTACCGCTCGTTGATGCGGAGAAAATGGCCGCAAAACTTGATGCAGGTGTACCGACTGTACGAGATATCTTAGGGGCTTTGGCAAAACCAGGTCGTGACCCTCGTGAAGATTTGCCAGCACCGCTTACTAGAAAACATGTAGTAAGCCTTGAAGATATCAAGGTTGGTACTGTGGTAAAAGGTACAGTTCACAACGTAGTTGATTTTGGTGCATTCGTAGACTTTGGTCTTAAAACTAATGGTCTATTGCATCGCAGTGAATTATGTAATAGCCGTCAACATCCATCTGATGTGCTGGCTGTAGGCGATATCATTGAAGCTCAAATTATTTCTGTTGATGTAAAACGTAATCGTATCGGTTTATCTGTAAAAGCATTACAACCAGAAAAGCCAAAGAATGACGATAATAACCGAAACAGAAATAACAACGGACAACGTCGAAATAACGATCGTAACAATAACCGTAATAATAATCGTAACAATGGTGGTCGTCAAAATAATAATAGAAATAATGACAATCGTAAGTAAAAACTATTATTGACTAAAAGTCATCATATAGAAAACCGCATCCTCTATGGTGTTAGAGGGTGCGGTTTTTCTATATAACTTAAAACTATGTATAATAATGCAGAACAGATATATCGAAAATGATATATCTGATTGAAATATTTAGATATAAGGAGTATGATGAAATCACAGAGGAAATCTTCCTCAATCTATATTCCTACATAGGAGGTAATGCTATGAGCTTGAACCTTAAAGAAAGATATGGACTTTTAATTAATAATGAATGGGTAGCTGCATCTGACGGCGCTGAATTTAATGTATATAACCCTGCTAATGGCGAACAACTTGCTATCTGTGCAGAGGCTACGAAAGACGATGTTGATAAAGCGGTAGACGCTGCAACAGAAGCTTTTAAAACTTGGAAAACAGTATCTCAAGTAGATCGCGCTGATTACTTGTTAAAAATTGCTGACGCTATCGATGCTCATAAAGAGTATTTGGCACAAGTTGAAACATATGACAATGGTAAACCAATCCGTGAAACTTTGAATGTAGATATTCCACTTGGCGCTGACCATTTCCGTTACTTCGCTGGCGTGCTTCGTTCCGAAGAAGGCTCCGCACAAGTATTTGATGAGAATACATTGAGCCTCATCGTTCGTGAACCGATTGGCGTTGTAGGTCAAGTTGTGCCTTGGAACTTCCCATTCCTAATGGCTGCTTGGAAATTGGCACCAGCTCTTGCAGCAGGTTGTACAGTTGTAATTAAACCTTCTAGCCATACATCCCTTAGCCTTTTAGTATTAGGCGATATTTTGAAAGAAATCTTGCCTCCAGGCGTTGTAAATATCGTAACTGGTAAAGGCTCTAAATCTGGTCAATATATCCTTGATCATCCTGGCTTCAGCAAACTTGCTTTCACAGGCTCTACAGAAGTAGGTCTTGATGTATATAAAGCAGCATCTGAACGCTTGATTCCTGCTACATTGGAATTAGGTGGTAAATCTGCGAATATCTTCTTTGAAGATGCAAACTGGAAACAAGCTCTTGATGGGGCAATGCTCGGCATCCTCTTCAACCAAGGTCAAGTATGTTGCGCAGGTTCCCGTATCTTCGTACAAGATACAATTTATGATAAATTCGTAGCTGAACTTTCCGCTTTATTTGATAAAGTGAAAGTTGGCTTGCCTTGGGAAGAATCTACACAACTAGGCTCCTTGATTTACGAAGCACAAGTTGAGAAAGTACTTAGCTATGTAGAACTTGCTAAAGAAGAAGGTGCTCGCGTTGCAGCTGGTGGTGTACGCGTTACTGACGGCGAACTTGGTAAAGGTTGCTTCATTAGACCTACACTTATCGTAGATGCTACAAACGATATGCGCGTAGCTCGCGAAGAAATCTTCGGCCCTGTAGCTGTTGTAATTAAGTTCCACAGCGAAGAAGAAGTGATCGAACAAGCCAACGATAGCCTATACGGTCTTGGCGGTGGTGTATTCACTCAAAACCTTAACCGAGCTATCCGCGTAGCTCGTGCAATCGAAACAGGTCGTATGTGGGTAAATACATATAACTCCATCCCAGCAGGTGCACCATTTGGTGGTTACAAACAATCTGGTATCGGCCGTGAAACTCACAAAGTTATCCTTGAACACTACACTCAAATGAAAAACATCATTATTAACTTGAGCGATAAACCATCTGGTTTCTACGACTTAGATTAATAAAATATAAATCTCCTATAAACTATAACAAAGAGGCACCTCGTAAGAGGTGCCTTTTTTACGTTTAATTTTAGGGTAGTTTCTTAAATATGGATGTATACTGTATGCTATAATTAAGACCAACTAAGAGTGTATTGTAAAAGAGACTGGAGAGACAATGCGTAAATTAGATATATTAGGTATAGAGTTCATTATTGTATCTATAGTGTTGGGTGTAATACTTTATAAACTTGAAATAAGTAAGCATATCATTGACGAAGACTATGAATATATAAAAAAACATAGAATTTTTGGTAACTTAACAAAGTATCTAACTATAATCAGTATTATAAGTATAGTTTTAATAGATCTTAGGTTTATAATTTATAAAGATTATGAATTCATTATGACTTATGGGGGTGGATGGGTTGTTATGGGCCTTCTCACAATCTGTACAGGATTTTTCCAAAAGAAAAATAGTGTATATTTTAAACGGGGGCTTATTGCTATATTGTCGATATTGATATTTATTGCTGTATATATGTATGCATTTCGTGATGTATTTTTTTAGTAGTAAATCAAAAATAGAAAACTATTAGGTAATATCAATATAGATATTGTTTTGAGAGGGTGCCTATGAATTCAAAGAGAGTATTGAAATGGATTGGGTGTGTTGTTGCTGCCATATTATTAATTTATATTACTTTAATGGTAATAGTAATTTTATTGTTAGCTGGTAGTAGTGATTTTAAAAATAGCTCCATTCATTTAACTGAATTTTATAATAGTGCATTATTTTATGACGATGAAGAACATAAGATTGCTGATAATGTAGTTGCTGTTCATGAGGTAGATAATAAACTTTATTACATAACGTTAGACGGTATTGGTATTTTTGATGAAAATGTAAGTTTATTAGATGCTTGGAATAAAGATCTTAATAAATATAATACTTTCATTCCTCGAATAGATGCTAAAAAAACAGACTTTAATATGAGTCTTGATGAGTTATATCCTAATATTTCTAGTCTTGATGAAAGTGATAGAGATATATGGCATGAGATCTTTTATGATAGTGAGAAACGATATACAGGTCCATACGCTGGATATACTATAAAGCTACCTTTCTATGTATCATATAGAAAGGAAGATATGGTTAAGCATAATGATATAGTTGATCTTTCTACAGGGACTATTATTGGTAGGTATGGGAGTGAGCATATTTTAAGAAATAATGCTTATTATAATTTTGAATTTGGGAAATTGACTAAAATTGATTTCTCTCAGAAAGCTATATATAGCTATTATTCTAATAATCTTGATATAGGGCGGTTTAGCAAGAATAATTCAGGTGATGAGAGATATGAATCTTATGCACGAAATGAGCTAGATACAGTAAGAACGAAAGACTTAAAGGTATTACCTAACTTATTGAATCAACAATTTATAGTGTTTAATTCCTTTAATGACTTTTCTGATTTTGATAAAGATACCTTTGAAGCATTAGCTATTAATGCGATTATAAATAGGAAGGCGCTACAATTAGGACCATTAGAAAATCAAACTCTAAGGCAATACTTAAGTAAATAGAGTAAATGCATAGTAAAGAATATTTGTACTAGATAAAAATAAGGAGTATCCAATTAATGAATCCTATTCCCATCAAAAAATTGTATAATCCCCAATATGATTTGTTATCTACTAGCGATAGAATGGAATTATTAAATAAGATTGGAAAAATATATAATTTAGAATTGATATGCTTTAAAGAATTTACTGCCTTTGGAAAATCCACATATACGTCGGTATATCGTTCACATGATGGTATAGAATTTGTATTTGTTCCTGGAGATACTGTTACGTTAGGGTTTGATTTTAAAAATAAACCATTTCAGGATATTTTTAATGATGAAAATTTAGCGGACCTTGCCTATCCATTTGTCGAGGGATATGAAGAGGAAATCTTTAGTGAAGACGATGTTCAAACTAAGATTCGCGAAACACTGGAAGATGAAGAGGTACTATCCAACATAGAAACGTATTTTAAACATAATTTTACTCGAGAAGATGAGTTTGTAATCCATCCATTATTGGTACAAAAAGAGTATAGTGAGACCTGCTGGAGTCTTATTCCAGCTGATATGCTTACACAAAATAAAGAATGGCAAAACATGATAAAAAAAGCCGAGGAAAAAGGTGTTTCTGAAGTGATGGTGCACAATACTGTTTGTTTATATAAAACAGACGATAGCAATTGGTGTGGCAAACTTTATGAAGAAACAACATTTAAGAAACTTTTACAGGATATAAAAGATAATAGATATTCTTTGCCTACACAAAGAGAGTGGGAGTATTTAGCTGGCAAGGGGTGTAGAACTATCTTTCCATGGGGAAACAATATAGATTTCTCTATGAATTTAAAGCATATGGAATGGATGGATACTGATGGAGAGTATACGTTAGAAAAAGAAAACTTTTTTGGCCTTGTTATAGGTGACGATCCGTATTGTAGAGAAATTGTATATGATAATGATGTGTTTTCCTATAAAGGTGGAGATGGTGGCCGCAATTTATGTGGAGGATTAGGTATTGTGTGGGGCTATCTTCCTATTTCACCATATTTTCAAGATAGGGAAGTAGGAATGGGCGATTATATAAATGGTGGATATGATTTCTTTAGGAGGATTATAAGAATTGTTGATGATAGTGTGAAATGATGTCACATATAATAATTCTAAAATATCAAATGATAACGTCGTCTCATACGTAAAAGAGGTACCCTAGAGGGTACCTCTTTTATTATTGTCTTTAGACTGGTTCGCGACGTAGTCGCGAATCATTAAACCACCCGCTATGCGGGTGCGGCAACGAAAGTTATACAAAAAAATCACCTTGCT
>NZ_JAGZRH010000010.1:0-98520 GCF_018381775.1 Veillonella sp.
GCCTGTTGTAGCATCAGATGCTTCAGATACAGTTACATTGTCACCAGCTTTAACAACTGTGCCAAGACCAGTGATTACTTTTTTACCTGCATCAGTGATGTTGGAAAGATCTTGTTTAGCAATGCCAGTGATTTTAGCTTCATCGTTAGCTACTGGATCACCATTGCCATCAACGTAAGTCATTGTTACGCTGCCATCATTTTGTACAGCATAGCTACCTGGTGCGATATGTTTTTCATCTTTAAGGTTAGCTACTTTGTTTACAGTTGTACCACCGTCATTAGTGTATGTAATGCGGTCGCCATCTTTCTTGATTGTAGTAGTGTTACCAGCTGCATCTTGTAAGCCGATTTCTTTTGTAGTTACTTTTTCAGTAGTTACGCTTGTAAGATCTTTAAGATCTTTATTCAATGCGAATTCAACTTTAGCACCATCAGTCTCGCTAGTTTGTTTAACTGTTAAGTTTTTACCAGCAATCATTTCTACTGTATTAGTATCAGCAATGTTTTTCGCTGCTGCTTCATGGCCAGTTGCTTCAGCACCGCCGTTAGCAGTATCTGCAGAGGATTTAATGTTCCAAGAGGATTTTGCTACAGCACCTGTGCTAGCAACATCAACAGTGTAGATAGTTTTAGTGCCACCATCTGCTGTTGCTACAGTAGTACTTGTTACTGTTGCAGCATTTGTACCTTTTACTTCAACTGTGTTATTCAACAATTTTTTCGCATCTGTAGATAAATCAACAGTTACGTCAGAGCCATTTGCAGATGTGGAGATGTATTTACCATTATCAGCACCAATTACACCAAAGCTTAAACCATTAGCTTTGTTCAATGCTTGACCATCTGTAGCACCAGCGTTACCAGTTAATTTAACAGTATTATTGAATTTTTGATCTACTGCGTACAATTGGCTACCATTTACAGCATCTGTAGATGTGCTGCTAATAGTACCAGGAGCTACGTTAGTAATTTTTTGGCTACCTGCATCAATGCCATTTTTTGTAACAGATGGGCCACCAGTAATTGTAAGACCATCGTTGTTAACTTTAGTATCACCAACAGTCAAGGAACCAGCATTAGTAAGAGTTACATTGTCATTCAAGTTGAATTTAACAACGCCATCATTATCGATTGCTGCTGTTGTGTTTGTACCATTAGTGAAGTTCAAACCTTTATCTAATGTAACTGTTTTATCACCAGAGCCATTAGCTTTGTAAGTCAATGGAATTTGTTTAGCTGCTTTATTACCATCGAATGTTACTGCATAAGTAGTATTATGGTTAGTTGCATCATCAGTAGGTGTTACAGTAATAGGATTATCAGTATTGCCACCATTATTTACTGTCACTGCTTCACGAGCTGCATCTTTAACAGCATTTTTAGAAACGGATACTTCGTATTGAGCACCAGGATCATTTACATTTTTACCGCCTGCAACAGAAACATCAGCAATGTTTTTATCGCCAGCTGCGTCAGCTTTTTTAACTACGCTTTCAGTAGAAGCTGTACCACCTGTTGCATTAGCAGATACTGTGTAGATATCATGACCATCTGTGCCTTTGCTTGGAGTTACAGTTACACCAGTGCCAGCTTTAACTTCAGTTCTTAAACCTTTAATTTGGCTGTAGTTAACTGCGTCAGTATCATCAGTACCAGGAGCTACGTTAGTGATTTTATTACCATCTACGCTCAAGTTACCGCCAGAAATAGTTGTACCACCACCATTGTTCAACGTGATTTTAGTAGTACCGTTTTGAATACTTTCAATATCTTTAAGCGTAGAGCTCAAAGCATATGTATACTGTTGAGTATTAGTGCCTAATGTTTGCGCTACTGTGAGGTTTTTACCTGCACTGAAAGTTACTGTATCACCAGGAACTACTTTAGTTGCAGTAGCAGAGCCAGTTAAGGTACCACCATTAGCAGATGCATTTGCCTTCCAACCAGAGTTGTTAATCGCTTGAGTTACATTGTCAGTTGTAGCAATGCCGTTTGTAGTAGGAGCTACAGCTTTACCATCATCATTAGTAGTGATGTTACCACCTTTTTTAGCTGCAACTTTGATAGCGCCATTAGATTCTACAGAAGTAGAGATAATGTCGTTATCACCATTTACAGTTAATGTACCATCTTTCAACAATAGATCACTGTTACCAGTATCAGCAGCATATTTCAAGTTAACGTTTTTCAATTGAGCTACGTTAACAGCATCAGTATCTGCAGTACCTGCAGCAAGACCTGTCAATTGACGAGTTGCAGTTGCAGGTGTAGTTGCAGTTGCACCCTTACCGATAGAAACTGCTGCTAATGTGGATGTACCAATTGCACCAGCTTGAGTGCTATATTTATTAGTACGGCTATCTGCTGGGTTGTAACCTTGTACACCAGCTGCAGTAGTTGTTACAGATTCAGAACCAAGAGCTATACCGCCTTCAATATTTGCAGTAGCTTGGTGACCTAAAGCAACAGCATTTTTAGCAGTTGCAGTTGTTTTTTCATTTAAACCAGCATATGTATTTGGAGAATCTGTAAATGCAGTACCTTTACCATCACCACCGATAGCAATTGCACCATCACTAGTAGCTTCAGCATTAAAACCTAATGCTACAGCACCATTACTTTGAGCTTTAGCTGTACGGCCAACGGCTGTGGAACCCACACCAGTAGATTTTGTACCATTCCCCATTGCAATAGAACCATGTTCAGTTGCTCCTGTTGACTGACCTAGCGCAATAGAACCTGCTCCAGATGCAGTTGCAGCCTGACCAAATGCCATAGATTGCTTACCACTAGCTGTAGCTTGAACACCCATTGCAATAGTATTAGTGTTTGTAGCTTTAACTAGTTGACCAATAGCAATACCACCGGAAGCATTATTAGCTCGACCGTCAGCTTGTGCACCATTACCAATTGCAAGTGCAAACGCATTGCCTGTGACACCAGTTTCACTTGGTTCAGAAGAGCCATATGCAATTGTATGAGTAGTACTGTTAAAATCATTACCAATCGCAATACCACGACCTGTAGCAACTGTTACATTACTACCAACCGCGATACTATCTTCGCCATAAGTTTTATTACCAGTACCTACAGCAACATTACGGTTACCCTTCAAAGTATTTTTATTACCAAGAGCTACAGAACTACCGCCACCTTGGTTAGCAGTATCAGTACTTCTAACAACATTTTTTGCACCAATGGCAACGCTAATTTCATCACCATATTGGGATGGTCTTACATCATTAGCATTTGCAGTACCAGAACCCGATCCACGAGCTGTAGCATTATTTTCAGGTGTTGTAGCCCAAACATTAATTTGATTAGATGAATTCATTGTCGTTGCTGAATTCGAATCAGCTGCCTGAACACCTGTTCCAACTGCACCAGCACCAACCATAGCCAAACCAGCTAATACGCTAGCAAGAACTTTTTTCTTACCACCATTGTTTTTAGCAACTTCAGATACTACTACGTAGCATTCTTTAGATTTGCTCCAAACTACTTTGAAAATCTTATTCATATTTCTATGAACCCCTTTCTTAAACTAGACACAATTACAATCCTTATAAATAATAATCAATAAATACAAAAGACTGAAAGACCAAATATCCCATACTTAATGGCTTTCTGAGTGTCTTTCATATAATTTTCATTTTGTGTCATGAACAGAATATCATATATCGAAAATGTTGTAAATAGTTTACTTCATGTTTTTATCATAATTCGTAAGATTTATTGTCATAACCTTTATTTTGTTAAACAAAATTTAATATACGGGTGAATTTTTACTCATTTTTTGTGTGTTTTAATCCTATTTTATAAAGCTTAATCTATTTTTCTCTATGCGGTACAGTTTTTTTCAATATTCACATTAACGTAAGTTATAAATAAACGATTAATAGATTTAATCTCATTGATTTTTATCGATTTCAAAATGTATTTATATATTATCTTTAAAATATAGATGATCGAAGAATTTCTATTTTAGAGTCTTATAGTTTTTTACAGACTATTTCACTATTTTTTCATGTATCAATTTATATATGAAGTAGTTATGAAATATCTGTCTATTTATAGCCTATATATAATAAAAATTATGATATACTTAATCATAATGAGGTAAAATTAGACCATACATTAACAACGAGGGATTACCATGGATAAGCAACCAAAAGATACATATAAAGATATATATAAGGAAGGATTGGAACAAAACAATACAGTAGTCCAATCCATCAGCCCCCCACCGCATCAAGCGTCTACTGACCAAGCGGACATTGAGGCATTAAAGGACTCGTATGATGATTTCCTTTATGTATCCAAAGCCTTTGCTACTTGTTCTATTAATTCATTAATTGCAACGGCACGCATCTACGGTCTTGATCCAGCGCCAATTAAGGGTGCTCGTGTCCTTGAGCTAGGCTCCTCTTGTGGGGGCAATATCATTCCACAAGCACTGTACTATCCAGAGGCAACTTTCACAGGCATCGACCTGTCATCTGTACAAATCAAACACGGCAATGAGTTAATCGAATCCATGGGGCTCACCAATGTAACCTTGTTAGAAAAAGATATCATGGACGTCGATGATGACTTTGGCACCTTCGATTACATTATCGTTCACGGCATTTGGTCTTGGGTACCCGACATAGTAAAGGATAAAATCCTCAGCATTTGTAATCGCAATCTATCTGATCGCGGCATTGCTTATGTATCCTACAATACGTATCCTGGTTGGAAGAGATTAGAGCAAATGCGCGATATTATGCTCTACTCTGAAAAGCAATTTAAATCTCAATCATTGCAAGAACGTACTGCATATACTAAAAATGTGTTAAAGCTGATTGGCGAAACGATGAAGATGGACGAGCGTTCCCAGAAGCAATCGGGTTACAAAATCGACAACATCAATCGCGTCTTAGCGGCTAACGATTATTATGTGGGCCACGAATATTTGGAAACGTTTAACGACCCTGTGTATGTGTCTGAGTTTATCGAGCGCGCCGAGCAGCAAGGGTGCGTGTATATCGGTGATAAAAGCATCGAAAAATCTTTTATTACGTGGCTAGATAATAAGGTAGTAGATAATATTAAAGCCCTTGCCAACGGTAACCACAAAGACAAAGAACAGTATTACGACTTTGTCTATGATACACAGTTCCGCATGGCTTTATTAACGAAACCATGTAACAAAGACAAAATTGTGCGAGACGAAACAGTTCAAAAAAATATTCTCGACACATTGTACTTTGCAGCGCCTTTTGAAGACCGCTTAGGCATGCCTCCGAATTGGACAGATGCGCTACGCATTACGCTCAAACAATTTATGCGCACGTTCCAGCAATTTAATGTTCAAGATATTGTGGACTATATGGCTAAACATCATCCAAACGAGGAATACAATAAGGATACATTATATGTACAGCTATTTTTGCTAACCATTTTGGGCCATCTCAATGCGTATAGTGAGAAATATGAAAAACTACCATTTGTAGAAAATGTAAGTTACATCCCTGATCGATTCATTAGATATGTGGCTACCCTCATCGAAGGCAATGGTAAACAATATATGACCTTAGGCAATATGTTTAACCAAGAGGATCCTACTGTAGACGAAGGTCTATTATATGTCATGAAACAAATGGCGCAGCCAACAAATCGTGACAAACTCATTAAGATTTTAAATGAAATGCTAACCATCACTCGTACGAAAGCAGATGGTGAAAAGTTTATTGTGCCAAGTGAACAATACCTCGATGAGTCTATTAAACATTTAGTGGAACTGGGCTATTTTAGACACCAAGATTAATCATATAGACTTAATTACATAAACTTAACCACATAGACTTAATCACAAAAAAAGAAAGCGTAACTGGTATAGAGTGCCGTCTATATCAGTTACGCTTTTTGTCCTATAACCCCTTTTTGATTTAGCTACTACTTAATTATATTTAGAAGTGAGGCAATCTGTGTAGTAGCCAATAGTAATGTAATAACCTATTCTATTTTCTGTTTACACGAACGCGTTCAATTGTTGGTTCACCTTGAGCATTTTTCGCTACTGTGTCCACGCGGAACAATGCCATTTCTGGGCTGAATTCAGTAACGAGGCGATCATTAACTGTTACACCGTCTTGAATTGCACGGTATACGATTTGAGCAAATTCATAACGTGTTAACATACAGTCACCACCGAATGTGCCATCTGGATAGCCTTCTACTAAACCACGGCGAGATAAAGCACTTACCGCTTCATATGCCCAATGGTTTGTAGGGATATCTGGGAACAATGTTGTGTGGTCAGCTTTCATCTTAGTACCAGCTACGCCGTTCAACAATGCAGTCAATTTTTGAATTTGAGCATTTTGTTCAGCTACTGTTTTCTTAAGAGCTAATACTTCTTTACCAATTGCTACACGAGAACGAGATACACCACTATGAGCTCCTACTTTCACAGATAAACCAGCATTGAATACTGTTTCATCACTGCCTACTGTGGAACCAATGCTAAGCTGTACATCTTCGTTAGGACGGTAGAAAGCACCGATAGCTGCCGCATCACCACTACGGTAATGACCATAACCTGCAGCAAAGTCCCATTTAGCATCTGGATCGAAATCAAGTGGATGTAAAGCCGCCAATGCTGCCGCACCTGCTACAGATTTGTCGATACGTTTATCCATCTTGGAAAGGTCGCCCTTAATGTTCTTGATATCTGCAGCATTTTTATTGATATTAGTTGTATTATTAGTGATGTTAGTCGTATTGTTATTAATTTGGTTAGCAATATCATCAGCTAGAGATACTTTGTAATCGCGAGTATTACCAATAACAGTTGGTGTTACCTTAATGTGGTCGCCAGCTGTTACAGTTGTAACACTAGTAGATGCTGTGATTTGATCTTGTAAACGTTTAAGTTGAGATACGTTTACTGCATCAGTATCAGCTTCACCGTTAGATACGCCATGAATTTGCTGGCCTCCTACATCAACTTTACTAACAGAGAATGACATTTCTCTTAGTTCAGTAGTATCATCATTATTTTCGTGACCCCATACATCAATACCACCAGCATACGCGCTCATCCCCTGATCATAATGCAATGTAGAAATACCATCTACATCCACAGAAGTTTTATAGTCACCCGATCTATTAAAACTGATGTGCTTACCGTCGATAGCAGTCAATTGCTCAGCTTCACCATTTACTGCTGTATTATGAAGCTCAATAACACTACCATCAATCTTAGTTTCACCACGTTTATCTAAATGAGACATCGTAGGGATAGATGTTAAGTGATTAAATTCACTATAATTTTCAGAAATGTCTTCAACTTTTATACCATCCCCTGAAATAATATTTACAGGATTAGATGCGAATGCTGAGGTAGCAATAGAAGTTAGCACCATAGTAGTTAGTAAGATTTTAGTTGCTTTCATAATTATCTTCTCTCCTTACAAAATACTTCCCTATAGGAGTATTACCAGCTCTCTTACAAATAATATCTAAATAATTCACAGTATTTTCATGAGTATTGTATGAACATCGTAACATGAATATCTAAAAAGTGGGTAGTTAATCAATAGATATTAACTACCCACTTTTAATTTGGAGATAAGGTGTTTTCTGATACTTGCCGTATGATCTAAGTTTGTTATTGAGAGAGAGATTTAAAATTATTACTCAACCCAAATCGTATTATGACGTCTTACAAGACTTAGCATTTTGGAACGAACACTCATAGAGCCCTCTACGCTGTGCTTACCACCATACCAAGCTACAGGAGCTCCAGCTAAGCGGAATGTAATCTTGCCATATGCTCCACCAGAGCTATGTTCTGGTTTATTATAGCCCATATCGACAGACACACGCGGTGTGAGCTGCAACTCAGAACCAACGCGCAAACCATTCTTATCGGCTTGACGTTCTTGATTCCAATGGTACCCTTCTACATAGACTCTCGCCCAACGAGCATTTTTGAAAGTCTTACCATATTCGAGGGTATAACCATTTGCTACACGCTCAAAGGTATGAAGGTTCGCATCGAGTACACGCTCATCAGAAGCAGAACCGTACCAGTTGAAGCGGAACTCGCTTTCACCAGACATATATTCAAGGCCCGCATTGAGACGATTGTGATGCCGCAAGAAGCGATGGTCATAGAAGAGATGCGCACCATAGAGGCGACGATCATCCTTCGAGATACATCGATACCCAACACCTACGTTGAGGGTTGTCCCAATATCAGAGGCCCGAGAAATACGCGGCTGTGTAAACCATACATGGCGAGACGTATCATCGTAATGACCTAGGGGCTGAACAGTCTCAATAGAGTACAATGGTTTCCATCCCTCTTGGAATTGGAAGCTCAGCGTAGTGCGTCGCATCCACGGTTTACCTTTGGCACCATACATCGCATTGGATACATTGGACATAGCCACAGCATTGATAGCACGGTTTACTGCATCCACGTCACTGTACTGCACTGTCTTGGTCTCTTGTCGATCCATCACGAGAGGTCCACCTTCACCGATCACATGGTCTGGCGTAGCCGCAGGCGTAATATGAAAGTGCTCAGCGGTAGCCTTTACACGGTCCTCACGCGAGCTAGTAGTCACCTCAAGGGTATGCTCCCTTTGGATAGACTGGTCTGCCCCTGTATGTAATTGTTGTTTTTCTGCCTCTGCAGAGCCCACACAACACAAAAGGGCACTCAAGGCAATACATACAATACGTTTCATGACTCTCTACAACGTTTATTACTCTCTACACATAAAATTCATGAACAATAAATGAAATATATATTAGTGTAACGAATAATGGGTACTACTGTCAAGAAATCAGAGCCATAAATAGGCAGAACTATAAAGAAATTTTTCTATGTAGATTAACCTTTTCCATTTCGAGTTAAAAGCTTTTATACCATTGCATAAACATTCTCTAAAATATGCATTTATGGTATATTTTTGACCCATAATATGCAAAATATTCATTTACAACATGATTTTCATGTATTATTATGAATTTGTAAGTTTTTATGAAAGTTTTGTGAAGTCATAATATGCAAAGGAGTGTATTGCGATGAGTAAGAAACATTTTGTATTAACAGGTATTGTGTTTTCTGCATTATCTATGGGGATTGTATCGGCGGCACCTGTAGCACCTGTAAACATTGTAGAAAACAACGGCAACGTAGGAGCTGTAGGAACCACGTTCACTAATGATGGCAATATTACGCTCGGTAGAGGTGCCGGTGCCACAACTAGTAACCACCAAGTAGTAAACAATGCTAATGCCAACGGCAACAATATAGCCATCGGTGCCTTCGCCGGTAACCAATCTAAAGGGGGCGGCAATATTACCTTAGGTGGTAAAAGCTTCCAAAAAGGCACGGGTGATTTAAATGTCATTGCCGGTGCAATGGCAGCAAACAATGCAAAACTATCGACGTCCATTATCATGGGTACCCAATCAGGTGAGAAATCTGAAGGGGAAAAAAATGTATGGCTCGGTCATTACCAAGGGGCCAACAGTAAGGCTACCAATTCTGTTCTTATCGGTTCTGGATCCTCTGTAAAGGGGAACTTCACCCTCGGTATTGGTCACTACACCAATATTAATGCCAATAAGGGTCTTGCTATTGGTTCTTATAACACCTTAACTAGCAACGCCACCGAATCCGGTGTGTTCGGTCAAGGTGAGTACGGCAAGAGTGCTATCGACGCGAGCGGCTCCTATAGCATTGGTAACTACAACCATATTTCTGGAAACAACACCTTCGTTATGGGTAACAATGTGACTACCTCCTTGGAAAATGCAGTAATCCTAGGCAATGACTCTGCAGATGGAGACGTTGTAGGCACATCTAGCTATACCTTTAACAATGGTAAAACTGTAAATTATGCAGGTACTACACCTGTTTCTACCGTATCTGTAGGCGCTAAAGATAAAGAACGGACTATAACTAATTTAGCGGCAGGTCGCGTAAGCGCTACCTCTACAGATGCTATCAATGGTTCCCAACTATACGGCGTGCATCAAATGATTGACACCCTTAATCAAAGTACAAATGCACAGCTACACGACTCCATCAATCGCGTAGAGCAAAATCTAAATCGAGTTGAGTCGGAATCCAATAAGGGCGATGCTCGCGCCGCTGCACTAGCTGCTTTGCATCCAATGGGATACGATCCAGACAACCGCATTCAATACATGGCTGGCTATGGCCATTATAAAAATGCCAATGCCCTTGCCCTCGGTGTTGGTTATTACCATCGAGATAATCTATTGTTCACTACAGGTGTAACACTCAATAGTCACCTTATGGCTAATGTAGGTATTACCTATAAACCTGGTAAGTCTAACATGATGAGCCACCCTCAAAACCTTGAAGCTCGCGTACAAGCGTTGGAAACACAAAATAGAGAACTCCAAGAAACAGTACGTCAGCTCATGTCTAAATTAGACAAATAGTACTAGTCAGCTAGATAACAAACAAGCCCCCGTAGGAAAACCTACGGGGGCTATTTGTTTAACAACAACCATATAGCTAAAAGAGAGAGAGAATACGGTATCCAAAAGGATTGTAATTGCTTTGTACCTAGGAGTAATTGCATGTATTTGGATACCTGTGTGTAAATTTATCTATAGTACGTAAGGGTTATCTATATATAAACTGCTATACGGTCATGGAGTATAGTATAGACCTAATGATACTACTATTATGTGATTTTCTGCACACTCCTTTGTAAAAAATAAAGAGGTAATAGCTAATGCCATTACCTCTTTATATGCTTTTACAATTATGTCTGCTATTTAGCGAATAATTATGTCTGCTGATTAGCGGATGCGTTTAACGCGGTTGTTACCATCGCGCATAGCTTGTTTCAAGCTGTAGATTACCATTTCATTCATGTAAAAACGCAATTCGTCGTTATTCATGTTTTCAGTATTCTTTTCAAGAATAGCTAAAATTTGACGTTCATATTCAGCTTGGTTCATGCTAGATACATTAGTATGGTTTGTAAAGAATTCTTTGTAATCTAAGTACAAACGATCTAATGCTACGCGAGCATAGCTATCTTTTTTATAACGATGGCTTGTGATGTACCAGTCACGACGAACATTCATGTAGTACAACACGTTATTAGTATAACGTTGTTGACCAGACATTACGCGATTGTCGTCTTTAATCAACGCATTGCTCATCCCCAATTGGAATGCTGCAAATTCAGATACTACAGCTTTTACTTCTTCGCTAGGAACAGCAAGAGAGATTTCTTGTTGTTCTGCAGTCAAAGGAGCCGCAGGTTGCTCAGGCATCATCAAAGGATCTTGAGCCGCATGTACTTGGCCAGCAACAAATACAGAAGCAATTGCCATAACTGGTAATAATTTTGTTAATTTCATAAGTTCTCCTCATTAGAAGCCGCCCTCCCCAGAGCTACTTCATTTATCATACACTAGATATTATCTCTTTAGGAACTGTTATCCCCATAGAGATCCCCATACTAAGCATGGTAAATATATTAATACAGTAAGCATCAATCATGATCCTAGTATGCTTACTAATTTCATTAGTATACACAATATATCGTATTTCGTCTATATAGTTTTTCCTTAAGGTTAGAAGAAAAATGCATAAGTGGCTATATAGCTAGTTCTATGCTCCATACAATAAAAGCCTCCTAATAATAAAGTCATGACTCTATTATTAGGAGGCTATATATGTTAGCTATTGTACAAAAAGATTATTTAATAAATCTACACTTAGAACTTATGCGTAAATCCTGCATTTACGCCCCAGTCTGCTTGGAGATCACCAGACAAACCAGTAGCAACGTCAGCGAATACACTATTGTTGCTATTAAAGCCATAACGGCCGCCGAATGCCAATTCAGTCCAAGTACCTTTGAGGTCTTGTTCTGTTAATTTCACAACGCTGCCACTAGAGAATGCAGTTTTTACATTGCCTGTGAAAGCATGACCTGCTGCAAAGCGTGTATATAGGTTGCCATTGCCGAACTGTTTGCCCAATTCAAGGCCGATTTTACCAGAAGTGCTATTTACACCAGATTGGTTAACAGATACATTATCTACATTGAAGTTACGGCCACCGAAGTGTGTAAAGTTCAATTGTGCTTGTGGTTCTACATAGAAACCGTTAGCATGTTTCAATGTTTTACCGTAGCGAACACCGATGCTGTACGCATTAGATTTTGTATCGCCAGACATAGCTTCACCAATTTCATTACGAGCTGTAAAGTCATTAGATACGCGACCAACTTGAGTTTCTACATGTACATATTGATTTTTGCCAAGGTCTTTCAAACCATAAGCACCAACGGAGAAGGATTTAACCTTGCCGGAACCATCGAATACATAATCTTCAGAACCACGAAGGTAGGAAACTTGACCACCTACAGTCCAGCCACGGCTGATTTTAGCATCATAACCGCCTTGGATGCGTGTATAATCTGTAGCTGTATCGATACCGCTACCAGCGTAGCTGTATTTACCACCACCGATGCGAGCCCAAATACCAGTTGGTTCACCTTGTTGCAATACACGAGGACGATACATATCGTCAGCTAATGTACGCCAAGCGTTGATATTACCTACTACAGCAGAGCGAATACCACGCATATGAGGTGTATCGTAAGCACCACGAACAACAGGATTAGGAGTTACTGGTGTAACTGGTTTAGGATCTGGAGTTACAGGTGTAACTGGCTTAGGATCCGGAGTTACTGGTGTAACAGGTGTAACAGGTTTTGGATCTGGAGTTACAGGTGTAACTGGTTTAGGATCCGGAGTTACAGGTGTAACTGGCTTAGGATCTGGAGTTACCGGTGTAACAGGTTTAGGATCTGGAGTTACAGGTGTAATAGGTTTAGGCTCAGGAGTTGGTGTAGGTTTTGGTTCTGGCACCACATAGGACCCTTGACCATTGCTGTCTTTCCAAGTAATATCCCCTTCTTTTTGGTCTGTAGTCAACGCTTTTTTGTAGCTAGACACAATACCTTTAGAAGCAATAGATGCTGTACCAGAAAGGTTTCTTTCACCCTTTACATAGTTTTCATAATAGAATTTGTGGGCCAAGTTATCTAAAATCTTGTTTACATTGCTTTCAGAAGAAGTATCAAGATGATCGCCTGTTACATAGCCATGCACGCCGGAGCCAGCTGCAGCGGATTTCACGATGAAGTTACCACCCTCGATATCAGCCGGATCAAGACCATTTTTCTTGGAGCCTTGTTTAGCGAAGTTCAAGCCCGTGCTATCACTCATGTCATAAATAACATTGATATGGCCGTCCAATTTATTTACATGAATGTCGCTGCGAGAATCTTGCGCAATACGGCTGAAACCTTCACGCGTACGAGTACCTGTGAGGTTATTAATACTACTGCGTTCCGTTTTACCATCAATTTTGAAAGATTCCAAGCCACCCATGTAATCATGGCTCCACATGCCACCATCAAAGGTCATGTTGATTTCGCCACCCTTATCCTCTAAGGTGTTCACTGCCTTACCAGAAAATTGGTTAGGACTATTGTGTGCGCGGCCTAGGCCAATATTAATCACAGATGGTTGCTGTTCTTGATGAGGAGGCATCATTTTATCAGATACAAGCACATCGCCTTGCATATTAAATACTTTGTGCTTTACAGTACCCGCATCATCGACACCAAGATTAATTTTACTATTATAAGCAAATGCCACTGGATATGGAGACTTCCATGGCGCAGTAGTCACGTCCATAACACCGCCATCTACTTGGATGGAACTGTTATTTAGCATGCCTGTAATGAAAGCTGGTTGACGATAGCGTTTAGGCAATTGAGATGCATCAGGAGTGTCCAAAGAGCCAATTGTAACTTGACCACCATCAGATGCGACTACACCATTCGCAGTCGTATTACCTGTACTTTCAAATTTACTATCAGCAGTAGTTGCAAAAATACGTCCATCAGAATTAATACCTGCTGCAGCCCATGTAACAGGCATAGCCATCGTAGATGACAATAAGGTCATCATAACAGCAGACAATAAAATCTTATTACTACCTTTCATCCTCTTATACCTCAATCAATATTTCACTTACAATACAATCACATTTGTGAAAGCTCCTTCATACTTGAATATATATCTATGAGTTGATTTATTAGCCTTTATATACGGTAAAAGACAGATATACACTCTCATAATAAAGAAACTTTTTTCTAATACTTTTAAAATATATTTAAAATATTACATCATTTTTAGTGAATTGTAAATGAATTATACGCATTTATTTTAAAAATATTTAAAAATTGTCATCTGTTGGAAAATTAGTATCTATTAGATGGAAGCATACAAAAAGAGGCAACGATTAATTCGCTGCCTCTTAGTAAATAATAACCATATAAAATTGTTTAATATACACTTGTTTATCCGTATTTGACGATATATGATATAAACCCTATAATATAAACAGATAGCCAAACGAGTAGAACCGTCGGGCTCATCTCAAAAGGATAAAAAACATGATGAAATGGCCTTTCAGTTATCCAGTTACTGGTAACGAAGGGCTATTTGTCTTTTCCAAGACAAATAAGCGCCACGAGTGCACCAAAGGCAATAATTACACTCATTACCTCTAGGATTAACATGATTAACTCATAATCACTCATAGACAACCCTCCCTTCATTAACGAAGAGAGGCCCAACCTCGCCTGACTATCCTAAGTCAATTATATAGAGAACATATGGGCGAATCAATAAGAATCTATTAATAGAAATATACGAAATATATTATAAAAGCCTCCTAATAGTAGAGTAATAACTTTATTATTAGGAGGCTTTATATATTGGCTATATTACAAAGAATAATTTATTAAATTGATCCTTAGAATTTATGTGTAAATCCTGCATTTACAGACCAGCCTGCTTTATAGTCACCAGATAGACCTGTGCTAAGATCAGCAAAGATGCTGTTATTAGCATTGAAGCCATAGCGACCACCGAATGCTAGATCGGTCCAAGTGCCTTTAAGGTCTTGTTTTGTATATTTTGTAGTATTGCCAGTTGTGTACGCTGTATTTACAGTGCCAGAGAAGGCATGGTTTACACCAACGCGAGTATAGATGTTACCTGCGCCGAATGTTTTACCGATTTCAAGGCCAAGGCCACCTGCTGTGCTGCTCACACCAGATTCGTTGACATGCATACGACCTGCATCAAAGCTATCCCCACCGAAGTGAGTGTAGCTCAATTGTGCTTGTGGCTCGATATACGTGCCGTTTTGGAATTTCACAGTTTTACCATATCGTGCACCAATTGTATAAGCATTTGCTTTCGTTTCGCCAGAAAGGCTTTCACCAATTTCATTGCGAGCTGTGAAAGCATTAGAAACGCGGCCTACTTGAGATTCGATGTGAATATATTGATCTTTACCAAGATCTTTCACACCGTAAGCACCTACAGCAAAGGCTTTTTCCTTACCAGAACCGTTGAATACATAGTCATCGTTACCACGAAGGTAGGATACTTGACCACCTACAGTCCAGCCGCTACCTGTTTTAGCGTCATAACCGCCTTGAATACGTGTATATGTTGTATCTGTATCAATACCTTTTGCGTCATAGCTATATTTACCGCCCCCAACGCGAGCCCAAATACCTATTGGTTCGCCTTGTTGCAATACGCGTGGACGATACATATTATCTGTCAATGTTCTCCAACCATTAATATTGCTCATAATAGCAGAACGGGCACCGCGCATATGAGGTGTATCAAAATCACCCATAATAACATGAATATGAGAATTACGCTCTGGCACTGGAGCTGGTTTCACTTCTGGTTTAGGAGTTGGTTTTGGTGCTGGCTTAACCTCTGGTTTTGGAGTAGGTTTTACCTCTGGTTTAGGAGTCGGAGTTGGTGCCGGCTTAACCTCAGGTGTTGGCGTTGGTTTTACTTCTGGTTTTGGTATTGGCTTAGGTTGAGGTTTTGGTACTGGTTTATTTTCACCATATACGTATTTACCTTGACCATCTTTATCTGCTTGCCATGTAATATCGCCTTCTTTAGCATGACCAGATGTAAGCACTTTAAAACGACCAGATTCAGAACCATTAGATGCAATGGCTACTGTACCTTGAAGGTTTCTTTCACCATTAACATAGTTATGATAGTACATCTTGTGAGCCAAGTTATCTAAAATCTTGTTCACATTGGCCTCAGAGGACAGGTCTAGACCTCGTTGAGTAGTGTACACATGAGCTGCTGCACCAGGAGCCGCACTTGTAATATGAATATCACCACCCCAGAAGGAATCTGGAGTTAAACCATTATAGGTTTTCGTTGGTGGTTGATAGCTTGGATCCTCAGTATCGCCACCTTCATCATTAGGATCGTAAATAAAGTTTACATGCCCTTCAAGCTTATCTACATATAGCTTATTATGCTCACTTTGGGTTACCATATTCGCATAGTTGCGATTCTTAGAGCCTACAAGTCGATGTACATGGCTAGGTTGTGTACCACCATCTAATGTTCCTTCATGCAAGCCGCCTTGATAGAAAAGCTCCCAAGAACCATAGTCGCCAAGGAATACATTGATATGACTTGGATGCTTTGCGTCTTTGTCTGCTAAGTTAAAGGCTAAACCATCCCAAAGAGATTCTTTGCCAATGATACCAATATTGATCTCAGACGCATGATTTGGGTCGCTTTTAACGATAACATCACCTACCAAAGACAAGTCCTTACCAGTAAAATTACCTTTATTGCCGTCTACACCAATATTAACGGTGCCACCTTGAGCCACTGCAACAGGAGTGCTTACATTTTGAACATCATAAACGCCTTCCTTAAGGCTAACTATACTACCACCTTTACTGCTAATGAAAGGCTTGTTATTATAGCCAGTATTAGCAACAGCTTTATCAATACTAACTGTACTACCATTATCTGCCTCAATGGTAGATATGTAGTTTGTCATTTCGCCAGCCTTGAATGACCCACCATTAGTAGCAGTAATCGTCATCCCCTCTGCCATCACATAAGGCACCACAGAGCTAGCAATCGTCAGAGCAATCGCTAAAGATAGGTTTGCTTTATACATACGTTTCATAAAAACCCTCTCTCATTTACACACTATAAACTATTATTAAATAATTTAATTATATTTAATAATTATATTCTTGTAAATATGAGGGAAATTTGCCACATAACTATAAAATTATCACAAGTAAAAAAAGCAGTAATTATAGTTACTGCTAACGTATACGTATATATATTTTTGTATATTTCTATAAATAGATTCTTATTGATTCGCTTATATGTTCGCCCTATAATTGATATAGGATAGTTAAGCGAGGTTGGGCCTCTCTTCGTCTATGAAGGGAGGGTTGTCTATGAGTGATTATGAGTTAATCATGCTAATCCTAGAGGTAATGACTGTAGTCATTGCTTTTGGTGCACTCGTGGCGCTTATTTGTCTTGGAAAAGACAAATAGCCCTTCGTTATCCCTAGATAATTAGGTAACTGAAAGGCCATTTCATCAATTATTTATTCTCTTGAGATGAGCCCGACGGATCTACTCGCTTGGCTATCTATTTATATTATAGGGTTAATCTTATATATCGTCAAATACGGATAAACGATACTATAGTACACTTATACAGACCAAAAGGCAGCGATCGAATCGCTGCCTTTATTTTTTATTTACGCGCTACGCGCATAGCCGCCATCATGCCTGGAGATTTCCAGACGGATTGGCCATTGTCTGAAACGAGTTTATTGTTATAGTAGAATACATCTGCATTGTAATAGTTACTATCGCTAGATGATACCTTATAGCTAAGGCCAGATGTAGTGTACACCGTAAAATTGAGTACATCCCCTACTCTCTTCACAGAGTCTTGGTCTACATACCAGCTATTACCGTTATAAGTTGTGGCATATACATCCGTACGAGCTTCTACATCATATGTATTAATACCAATCAATACGAGCAAAGCCGCTAACATATATAAGAATTTACGCATTAGAATTACCTCCGTTTTATCGTTGGAATACTTGTTTATTATACCAAAAAACGGTGAAATTCGCATTAAAATGGCACTTTCTACTTACTTATGTATTAGAATTGGTAGTTAAGGTCTACACGGTAGTAGTTAGGAAGTTTATCGTTGTCACCGATGCTCTTATTTGTTTTATTATTGAAGCCATAGTAGCCTGTTACGCCTACATTGTCTTGCAATGCATAGTGAGCTGTTGCCAACCAACCTCTATAACCACGGTAGCTAGTAACATAAGCTGGACCACCATGGAAGTTAGGATCATAATAACGATTTGTCGCATCATATGGTACTTCCCAACGGGAGGATTGAAGAGCAATGTTATCGCCAAAGTTGAAGTATTGCGCTTTTACATCCCATGTACCGCGTTTGGAGATTTTATAATCACCATAGCCAAGGCCAGCAGACCAAGCTGTACCATTAGATACGCTAGCTGCTTTCACCCATTCGCCACCAACCCAAACTTTATCAAAGTTCAAGTCAGAGCTGAAACCGTACATATTTTTAGCTTCTCCATTTACGCGTTTATTTACACGTGTATAGAAACCACCAAGGTTTACATGGTCGTTAAGTTGACCTTTTAAGCCTGTATAGACCATGGTAAAGTTTCCATTTTTATCGATGGAGTTTTGACCATACATATCGGTAGCAAAACCGCCTTCAATACCATAACCATATGCTGCTTGGAAATTAAGCTTATGATTGCCTGCGTTGAATTGAACACCGTCAAAACCATCGTCATAAATCAAGCCATTGCCGATCATTTGATTAAAACGACCTGCTTTCACAGATACGCGTTCACCAAATTTATGATTTACATAAGCACGGTCGAAATGAATATTTGTTGGTCTATCGCGAAGGGATGAACCAGAAGAGGATGTTTGGAAAGAATCACCTAGTTCCATATTTCCTGTTGTAGTACGGACTACAACGTCGGTGCGATTATTAACCTTTGCATTGAATTGCAAGCGAGCGCGCACATCGAATTGGGAACCTTTACTATAGTCTAGACCACGCATATTCGTACCATCGTTTACGAATTTACCATCTTTTTCTTGGGAGCCAAGATAACGAAGACGTACATCGCCAGTTACCTTCACGTTACCTACGCGGTCTTCTAAACGAGCCACACGAACGCCCAAATTGTTCAATTCATTAGAGAATTCATCAGCCAAGCGATTAATCATAGCCTGTTGCTCTGCATTTGCACGATCTTGGTTCGCCATAGCTTTTGCGATCATTTGCGCCATTTCGTAACGTGTAATGTTATTTTGGCCTTTGAAAGTGCCATCTGGGTAGCCATTTACAATACCTGCCTCAGCTAATTGAGACACCGCTTGATATGCCCAAGAATCTGGCGTTACATCAGAAAATGGATTCGCAGCAAACGCTGTTGTTACACCTAAAACTGCTGTAGCTGCAAAGATTGCAGCAAATTGTTTTTTCATTAATACTACCTCTCTACTTATACACATGAAAATTGAGATTACTCCCTATCAAATACCTTTTACACACCATGGAATTCGTACTTTCATACTAAACATCGTCAGTATAGCATATAAATATTAATAATCATTAAGATGGCGATAAAATCTAGGAAATTAACGAGAGATGTTTCATTGTTCTATTCTATAAAAAGTCAAACAAAAAAGACAATAGTTGAATGAATCTTACTTCTTACAACTACTGTCTTCAATTAAACTCTTTCTATAAGTTCTATAAATAAGTGAAATATGTTTATATTAATATGTTAGTGTCCCCATAAATACACGATAGCTATCATTAGATTGTAACAAATCTTTCACATACACACGAGACGCATTATGATCAAACTTCATAGCTAATGTATGTCCAAATGATTTCGCACTATGAATAACCTCACCCAAGAATCCTACGATTGTAAAGAATATTTCTTGGGGAGTCATAAAGTCTGTTGCCAGTACATCCTCAGCTTCACCTAGCTGTAAAGAATATATCATATCTGACTCTTGCAATGAAAAACGCAAAATAACCGCACTCGTTTCCATATCATAATCAAGTCGATATGTACGTAATTCACCACTAACTAGCACATTATCGTCAACATTCATAATTTCAATATGTACAGGCTTTCTGTCCCCTACAGATAAGACATATTTTTTCATACCAATGCTCCACTAACATGTAATGTAATATAATTAAATTCATTTATATAAATCATTCATGAATTTTTCATTCATAAATAAATTATACAAAATTCTACAGTTATAGAGCAATAAAATAAGTATAAAGTATACTTTAAATACTTAGTTTTAATAAGTGATGAATTACAATAAGTAATACGACAAAATTAAATCAATTTTCTAATCTCATGTTTTAACATGTCAAATGGTATTTTAAATCCAAGACATTTTCTAGGTCGATTATTAATCAGCATTAGGGCTTCTGTTAGTTTATCTAGTGTTACTTTAGCTAAATCGGTTTTCTTAGGGAAAAACTCTCGAAATAAACCATTACTATTTTCATTAGATCCACGTTGCTATGCTGCATAGGCATCAGCAAAATACATTGGTATCCCCCAATCAGTTTCAAGCTGTTCATAGCATGCAAATTCTTTACCACGGTCTACTATAAAGGTTTTAAGTACTTTACTTGTTAATGTGTTGTATATCAAACTAATAGCTAAAAACATGTAATCTTTAGTTCGGTCATCCATTTTAATTGCTACATAGAATCGAGTTTTACGTTCAACAAATGTAGTTAATCAACCTTTACTTTGACCTCTGGAAGAAACCATTGTATCTAATTCCCAATGACCAAAAATTTTTCGGTTTTCAACTTCTTGAGTTCGCTCCTTAAAGGACCTTTTAACATTGAAGCGTCCACGCTATTCTTTTGTAGCAGGCTTTTTACCTTTTCGGCGAAGCACTTTTTCTGTTACAGCAAAAAATCCAAGATGAATCCAAGAGTAAATTGTCTTAAAGCTTAGAGCACCAACTATTTATCTGGAGACCAAGTTTATTGTAACCTGGATTCAATTAAAGCTGCTAATTGAGGTATTAACTTTGTTGGTCTGCCTTTATTAGCAGACTTACTAATTGCTAACTACTGTGCTTTAATCGCAGAATATTCGCCGTCAACTCGATTTAATTCTCTCGCTACACTAGAATGATGGACACCAATTAAACTAGCAATTCTACGAATAGAGTATCCTTCTTTTCTTAAAACTTCTATTTGACTTCGTTTTTCTAAGGTAAGATGTATATAGCTCATATTAGAGACCTCTGTGTCATGTATTTGTGGTTATTTACATTTTACACGAGATCTCCAATATGAGTTTTTTATCTGTCGCAATATATTTTACAATTCATCATGTAAAATAAAACACTATTTTTCTTTTACTTCTTTTGAATGTTTTGATATAAAAAATTGCACCTCCAAAAATTATTTCCAATTTTTGGGGTGCAGTTCATTTTAAATAAAATCTGAATATTATATTTTAAATAATAAGTTTATTAGAAAAACGTTAGAACTTATCTATTAAATTTAGATACAATACTGTAAAAAATTCCTTTCTCATAAGAATTAAAATTAAGTTTCCATTGAATGATAAAATAAATCAAAGAATAAAAAACAATACTACTTATAAATAAATAAATTGATTTCTGTAAATCTATTTGAGACAAGATTATATTGCCAAAAAAAGTTGTTAATATACATACAAATAAGATAGGAAAAATTTTTTTCCAAAAATTAAAAATATCTAACTTTAAATATTTTTGATAATATATGTTCATTAAAAGTCCATTACCTATTAACATACATAAACCTGTAGCAAGTGCTCCGCCAATAACACCATATAAATCAATCCAATAATACGACAAAACAATATTTAATATCCCTACAAATGTATATATCATAGCTCTGATATGGAAAACATTTCTAGCTTGCATAATTGCTAATCCTACATTTTGTATTAAATCTATTGTAAATGGAATAATTATTAATAGTGTAATTGAATATACTATACTAAATTCATCACCAACCCAATAGTGAAGAAATCCATGACCGAATATAATGAAACAACTTGTAATAAAAGAAAGCAAATAAAATTGTAGTCGACCTATACGTAAAAATAACTCTTGAAATGATTCATTATCATAATTCTCAGCTACCATTGTTGTAACTTTTGGTAATAATGTTCCGGATATAGCTAAAGATATATTCATATAATTAATATAAATTTGACTAGCTATTGCATAAACAGCTACTGCAGCTGCACTTATTTTCATGCCTATTAATAACTGACTACTTTGCCAAAAAATTTGATCAACTACAGAAACAACAAATAAACTAATTGATAAATTACGAATTGAAATAATAATACTGTTATCCCAACCATAATATCTAAATACTGTATTCAATTTATATTTACAATATATGATTTTTACAATTGCTAAGACTAAATTAAATAAAGTTTGTACTATAACAACACTTAATGCTGTTGGATAGAAATATACAGTAGCAACTATAACGAATGGTTGAAGAATAATTTGTAATAAACTTATAAGCCTATGAAAAACGAAACGCTCTTTTGAAATAATTATTGCATCAAAAACTTTTGATGAAAACAACATAAGAAGATTTATTAATAATAGTATAAAAATAGTTTTAGCACTATTTATCATACCTGGAGTCAAACTATCACTAAAAATAGTAGGAATAAAATAGTAGAATACCAAACCTATCAAACATAGTATTAATCCTATTATCATATATAAGATTAATGACATGGTTATTAATTTATCAATACATTTCTGATTATTTTCAACTCTGTATTTTACTAAAAATCTAATAATGGTAGTAGATAAGCCAAAATCCAAAACATTAAAATATGCAATTATAGATCCTAATAATCTATATAAGCCAAATTCAGAAATGCCTATAAAAGTTAATAAAATTGGGACATACGCTAAATTGATAATGGTATTACAAAGCAACATAGCATATGATAATAATGTTCCTAGTTTTCTTTGTGTAGAAAGAGTTTGATTCATATTACCGCACCTTCTTATTTGTAATATTATACAAATACAATATTAGAGGTAATATCCGCAATTGTAATAAAAGATATTTTATCATAAGAGCTATATCAAATTTATTTACTAGATCAAATCTAAAAATTGATTTCCATATTTCACGACGTAATAATTGATTAAAGTCTTCGTTTATAGAAAAGAAAGATTGTTTATTTTCTTTACTAAAGTAGTATCTATAAAAAATTTCTTTTATTACACTAAAGCCTTCTTTCATAAGTTCAACTTGGTCATTAGTATTCCAGATAAATGACTGCATTGTTTTCAAACGTTGCTCAGATAATTCAATAAAATTTAATCTAAATCTATGTAATGTAGATGATGGTGTGAATATATAATAATACCAAGTATTATATGCTATTGCCATATTATAGTTCTGAGATTCTAATATTCTAAAATTCCACTCTTCATCTTCACCAAAAATGAGAGAAGCATTAAAAAGATTATTGTCCATAACACTTTTTTTCAAGATTTTAGCAACTGGACCACGAGATACATAAGAATTACCTCTCCAAAATTGCTTCATACCCAAATGATACATATGTGTATGAAGCATCTTTTTATCTTCTAAAGATAATAGCTTAAAATTATTAAGTAAATCCCTATTTAATTCAATAGATGAAATATCATGTACATATTCAACCAAACCATACAAAATATCTACATCATTTTCAGATAATATTTTATCAGCTTCCTCTAACATAGTTTTAGAGATTATATCATCTATATCTACAAATGTTATATAGTTTCCATGACTAAATTTTAAACCATAATTACGCGCATTAGATACACCTTCATTAGTTTTATGATATATACTTATATTATTTCTTTTATAATTATCTAAATATGCTGCACACTCTTTATTACTTCCATCATCAACTATAATAATCTCATAATGATTATATGTTTGATTAAATATGCTTTGTAAACAACGATCTATTTCTTCACTTGTATTATTAAATACAGGAATGATAATACTAAAATAATTCATTTTAGATTTATTAATCCCTTCTTTTTACATATTTAACTTAGAAAATTTATAAGTAAAAGCATATGCTATGGCTAAACTTACCCAAGTACAATAAACTACAGTAGAAGACTCATTAATATTAGATATCAAACAACCTAATAAAGTTAACAGTGTTACGGAGAATTTTATTTGATCACTTTTATTTAAATTTCGTCTATTAGAAAATAATCGATATAAAGCAATAATAAAGGGGATTATAAATATAATACTACCAATAACACCTTGTTCCATAAGTCTAGTCAAATAATCATTCATTGCATTAATATTTTTAGATAAAACACCTTTTGATTTTACAGTATCCATCCACATATTAATTTCTCCATTATCATTATCTTCATTTTCAAATACATCAACCATATATAATGTACTTAATCCAGGTCCCACACCTAGAAGAATATGATCTTTAGATACTTGGAGACTAGCTTTAATTAAACCAAATCTAGCACCATTACTACGTGTATCCTTTTTATTTAATGAGTTCAAATTACTATCTAAATATTTTTCTACATGTAAATTATTAACATGACTATTATTAACATCTACTGTCATTCCATTAATAAGAGAAATAGAAATAAATAATGCGATAATAGATACTGCAATAATAGATAAAACTTTTTTTATAAATATTCTATGGATAAATATAGACCAAAATAATAGTAGTACCAAAAGTACAAAATACACAGCATTAGCAGTTCTTGCCTGTGATAAAAAAACAATCACTGCTAAACTGAGGCTATAGAATCCATAAAAAATCGTATATTTTTTTGAATTAGATGCTAAATACTTTCCCCATATAAAAGGTATTACAAAAGCCATATAATTACCAATATGAGAAGGTTCTGGAAAAATACTTCTAATTTGTTGTTTGTCCCATAATAATGGAGGCCACCATCCATCACTAATCTTAATCACATGAAAATACGGGGTAATCGTAACTAATAAATCCTTTGCATATGAGTTTCCGTAATAATATAAAATTTCTATAATTGTCACTATAATAACTATAAGACTCGATATTATCACAGCTAGATTAACATACTTCCAGTATTTATCAAAATCACGCTTTATATATAAATACATAATATATGAACCACCAAAGGTATATATAATTGTTAATATAGAGTTTTTTAGATTACGAAAAACAAAAGAAATAATTGTGCTCAACTGATTATTAACTACCAATCCAAGTTTATTTGAAACACTATTAATAAATCCAAAAGATTCTGAACTTGTATTAACAAAATAATTAGTATCAAAATATGGATATGTATATATCCCAATAAATAGTGATAAAATAATAGCACTAATATAAATCATCAGATATCTAAAAATAAAATACTTTGAGTTATCTACTATAGGTATCTTTTTTATATATTGTAAAAATAATGTATATACACCTAATCCAACAAGGAAATACCAAGAAAGCATTCCAGCAAAGTTTGTTCCAATAATGTTAATAAATCTAGGATGCGCTACATTACCAAAACCTATAAATAAAATAATACAAAAAATAAAAATTAAAGCTAATTTATCATATTTTTTTGTATTTTCCTTTTGATAAAAATTAGGACTCATATATTACTCCACTAAATTGTAATAACACTATCATTAAATATAAATTTATTAAGTACTTTTACTTCTTCAATCATATCTTGACGGCTCATCAAAAAGCTTTCAGAGTCCTCTCTAATACATTTCAAGAACTCAACAATTTCATATCGTAATCCTTCACCTTCAAATTTATAGAAGTATTTTTGATTCAAATTTACATCTTCAAAGCGCAATTCAAAATATTCTGTTTTCCACCAAGGCGCTGGTACATAGATATAGCCTTTAGAGCCGGATATAACTAAATCCCCCTCAGCTTTAGCATTGATAGCCACTGTAGCAGACGCCATCGCATCATCATAAAGGAAATTAATCTTCGATAAAATATCGATATCATCAACCTTATGACTTATAAAATCAACACGATTATAATTAAAGCCTAAGAGTTTAAAGATGGCCAACAATGGATAGGAGGCTAAGGATAAAATACTACCACCCGCTATTCTAACTTGATTAGCCAAATCATCACCTAAAACTTGTGTAAAATTAGCTTCTACATTAAAGATTTTACCAATCTTCCCACTACGAGCCAGAGCAATTAACTTATTAAAGGCGGGACTATACGCTGTTTTCAATCCTTCCATCAATACTAAATTGGAAGATTTTGCCAAGTCCATCAAGCGTAATGTTTCATCAAGGTCACTACTAAATGGAAATTCTGTTAATACATGTTTTTTAGCTTGTAGTGCTTTTTCGATATAAGTTCCACGTTTAGATAAAGGCATGTTAATGTATACCGAATCTACCTTATCTAACAATGTTTCATAGGAACTAAATTGATGTAAATTATTAAACTGATGTGATTTATAGATAGTATCAACATCATCTGCCTCTGTATACCCACCTATAATATCAATACCACTAACAAATTTAGATTCATCTAAAAATCTATCTAAAATAACTTCATTACCAATAATCCCCAATTTAACATTCTCGGAATTTCTGATTTGAGTACTAGAAATACCTTGTGTTCTTGGTAAATAAACTACCTTACAATACTCATTTAAATAATCGAAATATCCTTCCCAATCAGATCCAACAGTAAATATATCTGCATTAAATCGTTTGATATCATCTATTTTTTGGCCAAAATATTCTTCTACTACAATTTCATCTGCAAAACCTGTAGCACGCACATTATCAATGCGCGTCATCAAGGAATCACGAACATTAAATTTGCCTCTAGATTTATCAAAATAATCAGATGTAACTCCTACAATAAGGTAGTCACCTAATGCTTTTGCATTTTTTAAAAGATTGTAATGTCCCTCATGAAATAAATCATATGTTCCATATGTTATTACTTTTTTCATAACATTCCCTCAAAACCCCAAATATCTACTACTCTTTCCAATAAACATTAAAGTTATGATGACTTACTCTTCGCTCCTCAGGCGGTGGTATCATATAGTCGCCAAAGGTATTCTCTAAATATTCTGCATAACCTTTTGGTCCTAAAAAATAAGTATCTTCAAAAGGCAATTCAACATATGAATGAATTGATGATTTATTCAATATTTCAAATTTCCAGTTCCAAACATAAACTGTCAATCCAATAATATCAGAAGTATCGATCTTATACCTTTTAGATATACTATTTACAAGAGAAAAAATCTTTTGCGTATTTAGTCCTTTACACAATGTTATAAGAATATATTTTACGTAAGTTCTAATTTTATTTTTTAACTCTATATTATTCTCTTTTGAATCTGAAAAGTGTTTACTTGGTGTATATGAAAAAGCTGATGAGTTTCCTATGATACCTAAAAATTTCTGAGTTAATAATAATAATTTTTTCTTAATAGTATTATTAGGAAGTCCATCTACAGGAAAAATATCAATAAATGCATGATATTTTTTATATTTATTTTTTAATGTGTGTTCATATAAAACAGTGTTTATGTCACCAACTCTTCCAAATGACATATGCCAGTTATTATTATTTTCTAATGAATCAGCCTTATATCTACTATTATTTCCATTATAAAGCTTGAAAAACCTTTCATAATCTGCTCTTGGCATAGCAATATCAATATCATCATCCCAAGGAATAAATCCTTTGTGCCTAATAGCACCTAATAAAGTCCCACCACATAAAAAATACTGAATTTTATTTATTTCACAAAATTTAGCTACATCCTTTAGAATATTTAATTCAACTTCTTTTAACTCTTCTATAGTTAATTCTTTCATTTTTTGTCCAATTCTCATTAAAATATTCAGTATATAAATTAATAAACTTACTATGTTCTTTTGAATCATTTGACATAGGTGTCATTATAATTGAATCATTAAATAAATAGTAACACTTTGGTACTTTATCTTTTGCTTCTTCAAAAAGATTCAATACAGCAACTCTAATATCAATAAATGATAAACCTAATTTATCAATTTCATTCAGAATAGAAATTATAGATCCACCCGTATCTATAGAGTCATCAACAATTAATAAGTGATTTGATTTACTTAATATATTAATAATAGATGAATCAGGAAATGATATATTTCTTTCCTTAATCGTACTATGAACACCAGATTTTAATTCTAATTTTCGTAATAATAATTTTATTGGTTTAGGTAAGAGTTTTAGTATAGGAGAAATCATTGTCTTCATGGAATTAGTCTTTCTCTCTGCATATACGGGAACAATTGGTATATTTAATCTATCCCCTATATGTTTACCAATCAAATATCCACCCTTTGCAATAAACAGAACTAAATCTGGTTTATATGTTTCATCCACAATACTAGCCAACTCATAGCTTATTTTTTTTAAGTCGTGTAACGATAGTTCTATATAATCCATTAATATCTCTCCGTTGAATAAATGATAATAATCTATCAATAACAGTAAACTTATGAGCTATTGGAACAACCGGGGAACAAATAAAGTGAGACTGCTCTATAGCCTTAATAAATTTGGTTGGCGTCTCTGGATTTATATCAGATTCTATGTAATCTTTACCTATTTCAATCCATGTATGTATATCACCACCAATTACCTTTCGTAAATTATACTTATCTGCTATTTCATTCTGTTTTCTATCATATTTAATGTCAATATTTCTACCATTATGAACCTCTATACAATCAATAGAGTCCTTAAATTCTTGTATATAACATTCATCTAATACAGTTTTATATCTTTTCTCATCATATGGATGTGGAATATACACAATTCCACCTTGCTTTTTAATTTCAAAAATAGTCTCTTTAGGTGATAAACCCGCTTTTATATTGTTATTTAAAAACAACCCTATTATCTCACCATGGGTTGTCATAATCTCTTCACCTAAAATCACATATACTTTATTTCCTTTTTTTTCACAATATTTTTTAAAGGCAATAGCACCATCTATATTATTATGTTCTGTTATTGTTATATGGGTAATACCATGGTAAAGACAACAGCTATATAAAAGCCAAAAAGGCAACATACTATCATGAGAAAATTTAGTATGAACATGACATACCAACTTCATTATAAACTCCTCAAAAAGACCTTAATTAATTATTCTTATAATATGTATAACCTAGCTATCTAATTCAGATAATGCATCAATAAAAAGTTTCATGAATTTAATATCGCCAGTAGAAACCCGAATATAACCTTTTAAAATATCATAACTAGAAGTTTTTATAGCTATATTTTTCTCATTCAATAAAAGGGATGCGAGTGCTTCTGCATCACGATTGGTTTTTATTGTTATAAAATTCCCACCATCATATATATACTCATAGTTATTGTCTTTTAACCAGCTTATAAGGTAATCTCTTCCTTGTAACTCATCGTTTATTAATTTACTTATTAAATCTTCATTATTTATCAACTCATTTGCAAACAATAATGCAATTGAGTTTGTATCAAAAGTTGGCCGTGCATTATTGATCATAGTAATAATATCGCTAGATGCTAATGCATAACCAATTCTACATGCTGCTATAGAAAATAATTTTGAGAAAGTTCTCAAAATTATAATATGATCATATTGATTTAACAAATGCGCTTGTGTTTGTTTATAAAAATAATGATAAGCCTCATCTATAATTAATAAAGCACCTACAGATTTCGTTTTGTCTGCAATTTTTATAAATTCATTATTATTATATGGTCTACCAATTGGATTATTAGGATTTAGTAAAGATACTATGCTAGTATTAGTATCAATACTATCTAAAAGTAAATCAAAATCTATTTCAAAATTTTTATCTATATCAATTTTTACATGATTTAAACCATACATTTTTGCATATACACCATACATTTCAAAGGTAGGTGAAATACTAATAAAATTTGAGTTTGGTTTACCAAATACTTCAAAAATATATTTCAAAGCCATTTCTGATCCATCTGTAATTGCTATATTATCCATAGATAAATTATGATATTTTGACAAAGATTCAATTAATGGAATTTTATTAGGATAAGTAGCTAGAAATTCTGGAGTTATTCTAGATTTAATTACTTCAACAATATCAACTGGTAAACCTCCAGGATTTTCATTCATATCTAATCTAACTATATTTTTTCTATTGTTATCAGGATATTTACGTTCTAAATTTTTTATTAATGGGTTTATATACATATTTTTATCCTCCTACTATTAAAATAATAAAATTAATAAGCCCCTTTAGATTTAACGACAGCCAATACAGTTTTTAATAAATATACAATATCAATCCACACAGACCAGTTATGCACATACCAAGAGTCCATTAACACCCGTTCTTCATAGGTAGTATCGCTACGACCGCTCACTTGCCATACACCAGTAATCCCTGGTGGTACAAGGTAAAAGTCATTAATATAGTCGCCGTATTTCACGATTTCATCACGCACGATAGGACGTGGACCTACGAGGCTCATATCGCCAACGAGAACATTCCATAATTGTGGCAATTCATCAAGACTCGTTTTACGAAGGAATTTACCAATTCTTGTAACACGAGGATCATCTTTTAATTTGAAATCTCGTTCCCATTCTTCACGAGCTGCAGGATTTTCTTTCAAATATACCTCCAATGCCTCTTGTGCATTTGGCACCATGGAGCGGAATTTATAGCATGGGAACTCTTTACCACCTTGGCCAACGCGCTTGTGGCCAAATACGATAGGACCTGGAGAATCTAGATAAATCAATACAGCTACGATGGCGAGAATTGGCAATATCAAGATACCACCACATACTGTAGCTACAATATCAAAAATGCGTTTCATAATACGGTTAGATTTGCGAGCCAAGTTGTTTTGTACACGCAATACAACAGCTTGCTCTTCCATCATGCCACGAGCCGTAATATTACTTGCTGGTAAACCAAATAACTCAGGCACAAAGGCTACCCGTTTTACCAATAATTGAAGTCGATTAATTAAGGCTACTAATTTTTTAGACTCAAGGCCTGGTGCACAAATAAGAACAGTTTGTACACCTGTATCTTTAATAACTTTTTCTACATCAGAAAAAGCACCTAAACATGAATATTCTTTAGCAATGGTAGAGGATTTAGGATTATCATCTACATAACCAATAATCTTATAGGTTGCAATTGGCATGCGATCTAAGGATTTCTTTACGAGCTCTGCTGTTTTACCTGCCCCAACGAGAAGAACTGGTATATTTAAATATCCTGCTTTTGAAAGGATCTTACCTACAATAAAACGACTACTAAAGATAAAGAGCAGCATAAATAGATAAGCAAAGATAACAAAGAGTCTAGATACATCGTTGATTACATGACCTGTGTACATTAGTACAATGGATACAACGACACCAATAGTAATACTGCGGAATAAATTCTTCATCGTATCCCAATAAGGAGATACTACAGAATAAGCATTATTGAGCAATAATATGGCTAAAAATACAAAAGGTATAATGCCATATACATAGATTTCATCTACCTTAAAATTTGAACTTACCTGTAATAATGGCAAGTTTAAACGCAAATGATAAGCTGCTAATGTACCTAACACAATAGAAACATAATCTGCTATAAGCACTATAATTTTGCTAATAAAAAGCTTATTATTACAATTATTCATACTAATACCCCAAATAAACAAATACCCCAAATTGTAAAAAAAAGGTTGTTTTCTCAATACAATATTTAAGAAAACAACCTTTCTATCATCCGAATACAATGTACTAATAATTACTTATATTGTATCATATTCAAATGTCTAAAACTATGAAAAAACATAGATTTTAGCTATCTTTTATGTAGTTTTATATATTTTTTATTATTACTTAAATGAGGAATAAACTCCTCATAAAATTTAATTAAATACATTCTTAAATTCCAATATAATACTCATGTAATTCTCAATTACTTCGCAATTGAAGCATAATTCCCATAACAATCCAAAACATACGAATTCCAGATGAATTCCCCCATGTATAATCAATAGATCCAAATAGGAATAAGTAACTAATTAAACCTACAAGGATTGATAAATCATAAGGGTTTCGTGTCTTCACATAGTGTTTCAACGATTTGTAGAACATAAAAATTGAGAATCCTAAGAAACCAACGAGCCCTAAAATGCCAGATTCAGAGGCTATTTGCAATAAATTATTATGAGAATGGCCCAAATCTTGTGTTTCTTGTTTTAACTTATAGTGATCTCGATATGTTTTTTGCCATAATCCAGGACCAACACCAGTTACAGGATGGTCCATAATCATT
This sequence comes from Veillonella sp., assembly GCF_018381775.1. GTDB lineage: Bacteria > Bacillota > Negativicutes > Veillonellales > Veillonellaceae > Veillonella. The sequence continues at coordinate 32,469 of NZ_JAGZRH010000010.1, forward strand.
TGCTTATCTGCTTCCCATACATAGATACGACCTAAATTAGAACCATTAGTGGTCGTATTAAAGGTACTTTCAAAACGAGCTACATAGGCTTGATTACTACTAAATGCATATCCTATACCTACAACGGCTACAAATAGTACCAATATATAGCGAATATTAACAAAGCAATAGCGTAATGTTATGAGTACACCGTTAATACCATTAAATAACCAAGAACCACGGCTTTGATTGCCCCACATTCCCAATAACATACCAAATAAAGAAAATACAGCTGATTTTCTTACATATGAAGGATATGCTTTATCATAAGCGGCAATTAAAGCCAATGGAAAGGCTAATGTTAACAACATGGCTAGCCCCATCATAGAGCCATGAATGACACCACCTGCACGACCTCCTGGACCTAAATTATAGCCCAATAGATACTGTGCGAAGGCAGATAAAGCATCGATACCCATATATACAAAGAATACTGATAATATGGCGTATAACTTGCCAGAACTTTTAATAAATAACAGAATTGGTACGATGACTAATACCTTCCAAACCCAAATATTAAAGAAATATTTTGTGGTCACCGCTATATCATTGCTGATTAATGCGGACGGCAATACGCATAGTAGCATGCCTACATAGGCCCATCCATATTGGCGTATGGACCGTGGTACGGAGATTTCATGTCGTCTATACCAACAAGTTACTAAGGTCATCAATATAATAAGGCTATATATTAAATTTCCTAGTGCCATAGATGACCGCGTCGTACATATCATCAGTGAAATGAGTACGGTCAGCATCATTTCAGAATGCTTAATTATCCAAGATTGCATACTAACCCCTTTTCACCTACATAGTTACAATCTAATTTTCATCATATTAACATCTATACTTTATAGATATCTATTTACTGTATAGATATCTATTTACTGTATAGATATTTATTTTACTCGTAACAATGGTTTCAGATAATCTTGAATCTCTTGCTCATATTGATCGAGTAATTCATAGCGTTTTCTGTATTGACTACGTTTTTGTGATTTAATTTCTTCAATAGGTTTACGATATTCCTCTAATGGAATGTTGAAGAAACGGTCATCACTACATACAACACCACCAGATTCCTCCCACAATGGATCTAGCTCAGCTACCTTAGCGCGATGACCGCGAACTAAATGGGTATTTGCATAGAAGCCTTCATCAGATACGGCATAAATAGATTCGACCTTACAAAGGACCGCAATATGGCGTAATAGGAACATAATAAAGTTTTTTGGTCGATACCCAAACATCTTTTTAGTAACTGTTTTAGCATTATCAAGGCCATCTTTATATCCTTGAATCGTGCCAATCCACATAGCGGGTTCCCCATTAAAACCTTTACCAAAGCGGAAGTTAGCATGGTATACGCCTTGTTTACCCAAGGTTAACAACAAGGTTAAAAAACCTTCTTTTCGTTGACCCGGTCCATAATATAAACGGGCCACCATATCAAGGTCTTCTGATTCCCATACGATAAAACCACGATTCATACGACTTACATCGTCATAAATATTATCTGGATCTACAGAGTACATTTCGCGAATGGCTTCATCTGTAAATACATCTTTCAAATAATCAAAATGATTAATAATAGCCTCTAATCGTTCCTGTGGTGTTGAGCTTTTAAACAAGAAATATCGCGTCATTAACTCAAATAGACCAACTTGACGGTCTAATAATGTTGGATCTGGCGTGTAGCTTGCAAAATAGTTCTCTAGTGCCTCTATTTCTCGTTTATTGCGGATAGAGCGCATTGTATGAAGGAAAGTGCGTCGCGTTTCCCTCCAACTACGTTTTCCGTAAATCTTACGACCTCGCTGCCATTGTGTTTCTAAATATCCCATCTCAAACTCCTATCCACTAAAAAACTACCAAACCGTATCATTACTTATCAGTGGAGTGTAAATTATCTATAATCGCAACTAATTCATCTGCCACACGATTAACAATGAATCGTTGTTCCACAACTTGTCGTGCCTTTGTGATGATATTTGGCAAGTCTACAGCATCACTCATCACATGTTCCATAGCTTGTTGTAAGTTGTGTTCGTTCAGCGGATCTACAATAAATCCAGATTCACCATCGTCTATGATTTCTCGCTGAGCCCCAGAGCCACTTGTAATGACTGGTACACCGCAATACATAGCCTCACAAATAACGAGACCAAAGGCTTCACGCGTTATCGTTGGCAATAGTAAGCAATCTATGGATCTATATAAACCTTCAATATCTCGTGTAAAGCCTATAAATTCAACATAAGAATGCATTTGATGTGCATGTATATAATCTTTTAATTTCTTAATTTGATCCTCTGTACCAGCCCCCGATATAATCAATCGAACATCGGGATTGTTTTGATGAATCTGTTCCAGAGCACTTAAAATCAGATACAAACCTTTTCGTTCTGTTATACGCGCACTATATCCAAAGGTTCTAACCTTATATTTCATGGGAACAGCATCTGAAAAGGACTGGAATCGGTTCGGATCAATACCATTATATACAACATGGTATTTGCTAGTATCCTTAATAGCAGGCGTCATAAGATCGTCATAAACAAGTTTAGACACACAAACAAAGGCATCTACTTGTGCATTGATCCATCTATGATATATATCTGTTTTACCAGGTACAAGATTATGCTTTATAAACACCAATTTAGCACCTGTTAACTGCTTAAGAGCAATACAGAATAAGATATATTTACCGGAGTGGCATACAATCGTATTAATCCCCTGTTCTTTCATCTGTTTAGCCACCGCATTAACAGATAGAAAACCCTTCAAGGTATAGAGATTGGCAGTCATCACATGGCCCACTTGAGCATAGCGAGATTGCATATCTTCATTCGATTGGTCCACTAAGATGTACGCAGTCCTATGTCGTTGTTGTAATTGCTTACAAATATCATATACATATTGTTCACCGCCACCCCAAATTTTGGCGCCTACAACATTGATTATAGACATAGGTTCCTCCTATCATACACAGATCAATACACATATAGTAGCATCTATTGATGTATACGAAATACTGATTACATATACATCAATAGACTATCATCGTTTAATTATACTACGACTTATTCATACTGTCCTCATGATTAATAAGCCACATGGTCAACAATGTCCAATCACGCGCATCATCTCCGTGATTATCAATAGGCCGAATTGGTTCAACCGGTTTATAGGACGGTATGTTACTTTCACCATAATCCATACGAACATCGCCCATCATATGAGGCGTAATCCATTGATACGGTGTAACTAATGTATCTGGCTGTTCATCAAATAAGGACGGTACGATGGAGTAATATTCGAAACCCTTTGGTGCAATGGCTTCAATAATGGTAGGCATGAGGCTCATATGCGTGCCAATGGGTGCCGTAATCATATCCTTTGTGAAAGCAAAATGTTGTAATAGCCCTACCGTACAGAATGTATCGCGCAACGTATAGTCTCGTTGAATTAAGGATGTATTATTCAAAGAGCCAAATAGATTAGAGTGGTCACCGGTAACAACGAATAAACTATCAGGAAATGTCTCTTTCATAGCATTAACAAAGTTAAAAATCGCCTTATCACTATAGCGATAGGTAGCCAATTCTTTATTCCGTTTCTTATTGGATTTTATATCATCTCCAAGGTTCGGCATGACCTTTTCAGGATCATAATCTAATAAGGAATCCTCCATTTTATAAGGACCATGATTGGATGTAGTGTAAATAAAATGGAATGTAGGATGTTCTAACGATTTGATTTCCTGTTCAATATGTTCTAAAAAGACATGGTCATAGACGCCTACCCAAGTTTTAGGAGCATCGGGACCACAGAACACAGAAGCGCTTTCCACGCGGTCAAAGCCTTGAGCCTTACCAAAGTGATTAAAGTTACCGTACGACGCATTACCACCATACCAATAAATCGTATCATAACCTAAACGCTTCATTTGAGATGCCAAAGAGGTTGGCAACGGCTCATGCCAAAAGGCTTCCCGTTCATTGATTTCCATACCCGCATCATAGACGCCGGATAATAGACTTACAATGGATGGACGAGATACATTACCAGCAGGCAAGAAATTAGGTACTTGTGCCGTATGAGGATCATCTTTAAAATCCCATAAACCAGGACATATATTGAGATCCTTATAAGGTTCATCAAGAGACCATTGAGGGATACTTTCACCAACAATAAAGAAAATATGCTGCGGTTTATCAATACGAGGACCTGATGCAACGCGCTTGAATGCATGAAGCGGTGTATTCAAATCCTGCCAAGAATCTTTATATTCCTTAGGAACAATACGGTGTATGGCGTCATCAATGTCCTCAGTAGATGCGGTATATTCATCACGAAGTGGATGTTTTAGCACCGTTTCTAAGGCACATAGATCTGGCACTGTAGCACGAGCAAAGAATATATCCTCTTTTACCACTGTAGGAATCGTATCCCATTCTGGTTTATCATCGTGAGATAAGGTTCCACCATAGCGGAACCAATAAAACCCCAAAACGGAGGCAGCCACAAGACCTATATTCCAAGCTACAGTAGGCCAAATTCCTTCAATAGATGGATAAGGTATAGATGGCAAGGATAAGAAGAAATCTCCCATGTACCAGGATATAAACGTAATAGGAATCAATCCTAAAATGACGAGAATTCCTCGATCTTGATTAAAGAATACATCAATCAAATTACGTTTCTCTGCATGATTTCCATAATGAACCATATAGTTATACGTATCATGGAAATGCTTATAAAAAATCATTTTTCCTGCAAAAGCTGCGTAAAGTATGCAGGAATAAATAGTTAATCCCACTAACCGTACAGTATCTTCTATTTGGTGATACCCATCAAATAATAATGCAGGGAGCGTCACCAATACTAAGGGTAATAAGAATACATAAGCATCAAAATCCATGCCCCACCAAAAGCCATAACGCAATGAACCTACTACAGATTTCCAGCGTCCCTTCCATGTGGGGTAAGGATTATACACAATCATGAATATGATTCGAAAGATGGTGCTCAATATAGGAGCCCAAAGCATTAGTTTTATATTTTGTTGTAGGGATAGAAAAAATTGTTCACTCATTCATACTTCCATATCTACTTCAAGAACAATAATTCCCCATAGCAATCTACTATACTAAATTACTGATTATAATTGCCCATTAGATTTGTTTAAATAATATAATTTTACATATTTCGTCATGGTATACATCATATGGTAGATAGATAATAGAAAACCTATTTTTCCATCTAATATGCCGCCTTGCAAAATATATATCTTAAAAAATGCCCATGTTGGACGCAATATAATATCCCCTAAAAAACTACAAGATTTCCCTTGTTCCTTGTACTTATTGGCCGCTGCTGTAGTATATTTATTGAACTTTTCAAAGAACTGATGCCAGTTATCATAAGTATAATGATACAATTTGCCTTCTAATGTATCTTGTGGATACGGACTGATAAAAGCTTCATGAACAGCACCTTCTACAGTGGCTCCCTCTCGAGGCATCAATCGTAACACCTTATCAGGTCTCACCACACCATGAGTAGCTGGATTGTGATGGAACAAATTATATCTTCGTAGCCAATAAGCCTTTGGTTCACCTTGGATAGCTCGTTGAATAGACTTTGCTAACTCTGGTGATACACGCTCATCAGAGTCAACAAATAAAATCCATTCACTCTGGGCTTGTGAAATACCAAAGCGTCGTTGTTGTGACCAATCTCCATTCAGAGGATGTGGTATAACTTTAGCCCCCAAGTTAGTAGCAAGAGGTATCGTTTGATCTGTACTTCCATCATCAATAACTAATATTTCATCAGCAAATTGAATACTTTTAATACAATCTACAATATGTTTTTCTTCGTTGCGAGCTAAGATAATAGCCGTCACAGTGCTCATAGATCATCCTTTAACTTACAAATCCCTTTAATTTACTATGTAGATAATATGGTAGATACAAATATGATATCTACCATATGTATCGTATACAAAAATTATTGAATACTATCCCCATGTTTGATACGCCATGCTGCGAGTTCGCGCATGTTTTTAATCATATCCCCATAGGATTGAGGCATATTTGTGCCTTGTTCCATAACTTTTCCACTGTTATCGAGATATAGTCTATGGTTAAAGACGAATTCCTCTTGTGTAAACAAGCTTGGTACCATGGATTCATAGGTTTGACCAGGTCGCCCCGCTAGTTCTGCCAAGGTTGGAATGATTTGAATGCTCATGCCGAACGCATTAGGAGCGAGCCAGTCTTTATGAATGCCGCGACCGTAGAAGATAATCGGAATCGTAGACGCCACATTAGGACCTACTTCACGAGCAAAGGTAAAGCGTTCACTATGGTCCCCCGTAATGACAAAGAGTGCCGAAGGATCTGCTTTTTCTTCACTGGCGATGAACTCGCCCATCACATGGTCCGCATACCAAATATGACCCATTTCGTTCAATTGCTTGTCATTTTCTGCGATTGTATCAGGCAAATGGCCTTTTACCTTGTTCACATCATAGCCTTCTTTAGCGACATTAACGCTATATGGAGGATGATTCGATGTGGTCATAATAACATTGAGGATTTTTTCCCCTCTATGTTGATCCATGTAAGCGGAAATGGCTTTAAACATATACTTATCCGCTACACCCCATGCATTGCCTTCATCACTTGGCATTTCAGACGCATCATGGAATTCATCAAAACCTTGAGACAAGACGAAGTTCTTCACATTTTGCCATGTACTAAATCCGCCGTACCAGAATACAGTTTTATAGCCTAGCTTTTTCATAACAGAACCAATTCCTAAGCCATACGGTTGTTTGAAACTTTCACCTTCATAGTTAGGATATAGACCTGTGTCAGGCATACCTGTGAGTAAACCATTGATAGCAGGCATCGTGCCTGTACCTTGGGCAAGAGCGAGCTGCGTGCTCATCGCTTGAGGACTGGCAGCGTATTTACGACCTTGTTCAACGAGGTACGCACCAGGTTCGTTGTATTCTGCGAGGAATGGCCACAAACCATAAGATTCACCGAGAACGATATTGATGGACTGTGGTTGCTCCGCTAAACGCTCTGTCGTAATAGTTCTTGTGAAAGAACCATCAAAATCCTTACCATTAAATGTTCCACCAATGGCACTGATTTTCTCACTCAATTCTTGAGGGGTTAAGTTGATAACCTCTAACTCCTCCGCGCGTTTTGCAATGCTTTTAACACGATAAAGAGCCTGCACATCGTCGAGGATGGTCTCGTTTAACAAATTAGAACTGAGGCGCGCCGCACTTTCCCAGTTGATGGAATTTGTATAGTTAAAAGCACCACCAAATCTAAAGAACAGACCTAGTATACCGATAACAACGGTGAGCCCAATGCCCGTCATCCACTGCGTTTTCTTCGTCTTTGGATACCAAGTAGGACAAACTAATTGAGTATCAGCGTAATCTCTATATTTCTTTGTACCCCACGCCAAGAATTTAACGAGGAAATAACATAGGGCTGCGCTCAACACAACGGCCCCAATGATGTACATGAGGGCGTTATATTCATTGATGGCCGTATTTACAATGGCGCTGATATCATCGTTTTTACCATTGATGAGCATCGCATTATAAGAGGAATTGAAAATCTTATAGAACGGAATGCGTCCCAAGAATAAGAAGGTTAACAGTACCGTTGCAATAGAATAGATAACCTGTTTAATGCGCAAGGATGGCCATTTTGGTACAAAGGTATGCACCAATGTGCCTCCCAAAAAGCCCAATAAACACAAAGAACCAACGGTCTTGAGACTCAATCTAAAGCCTAGCCATAAGGACGTAAGGATATTTTCCATCGTCACAGATGCTAGCTGTGATTGGAATACTGCAAGAAACACGATTCTAAATGCAGTCAACAAGGCAGAGAAGAAGATAAATACCTTAATCTCTGTCTTTATGCCTTCAAATAATCGTTGCCATCGGTTCATCATTAACCCCTTACTGTTCGTTCATATAACGTAACTACTCTATACTACCTAACTGTAATTATGTTGGATATTTCTTACATTTAGGTCCTTTACATCGCTTGCATTTACCGCATCCGCGGTCGATAGTCCCAGCACTGGCTGATTTCTCAGCACTAGTACTCTCCTGAGCCTTTTTATGGGCCTTACTATTCCATACGGGAACTATCGTTTCTACTTTTTTTCAGATCCATCCTTTTTGGATTTTTTATCTTTTTTCTTGTCTTTTTTCTTATCTTTTTTACTGAAAGTATCAGCTAAAAAGACTGTTTTTAACTTGTCATTTAAGACTTTAAGCTTCTTTTCAGCCTTGTCTTTCTTTTTCTTTAATTTATCTTCGGATTTAGAATGTTTATCTTCCTTGGACTTTTTATGTTTTTTGTCCTTTTTATCCTCTTTAGACTTCTTGTCATCCTTAGATTTCTTGTCTTTTTTAGATATCTTTTCGTCTTTGGATTTTTTGTGGTCCTTAGATTTTTTAGACTTTTCGTCAGTCCCATTGATACGCGCCCATTCATCATCTACGCGTTTCAATTGCTTTTTAAGAAGCTTTTCCATCTTTTTATTGGCTTTATCGGAATCTAGGCCAGCTTTGCCGAACAACAAAGCATTTACTGCTGTATAGGGATCAATAGAGGACATATCATTTTGTTCTTCAGAAGTTTCTGCATGGTTTTCTTCATCTAAGTGATGGACTTCTAAGCTTTCCACGCCATCTAGTGGATTTACATCCATATGCTCTACAATGTCTTCATCAAGGTCCGATATCTCATGTTGGGAGCTTTCACCAGATCCTGTAAAAAGACCACCCATAGAATGTAATTCGTTCAATTTAATATGATTCATGCCCACTGTAGAATCGTGCTGTGCAGGAATATCGGATAATTGAACCTGTTCCATAGCGTACACATCGTTATTATGGCTAGCACCCTTACCAAGATACGATTTATCAGCAATGATAATATCCTCTTGATCGTCGCCTAACACATTGCCAAATAAATCCTCTTCAAGAGAATCATAGGTATGCAACATGGACATTCGTTTTTGAACCTCTTCAATTTGATTCCACAAATCTACGAGAGAGGATGTGTAGTAAAGGCGTTCCTTAACCTCTAAATAAGCTTGGTAAACGATAGCCAATTCAGACTCATTGAGTCCCTCTTCGGCACCGATTTCTTCTATCATTTGTTGGATCTGTTGATCTCGATCATAACGTTTAATTAAGGCCTTGCGAATACGTTCAATCAATGCTGTATCGATGATTTCCACGGGTACCTCCAGTCTTCAATACACTCAGCCCTATCCACTAACTTAGTGCATACGAATCAATGTATAGAACCATAAAAAATAATTTGATTTTATAATCTCTAATATATTATTATATCAGAATTTATCTGCTTTTTCCTTAATAATCTAGGTGAAAGTTCCTTAAAAATAGAATAAAACCTCAATTTGAATGATGTCCTAGTCGTACAAATTTAGAACCACTAAAACAAGCCTTCAACATTGAGGTTTCTTACATACTTCTTACATACTAAAATAAATGGAATGAAAACATTAAAATAAGCTGACAAAATAATCTGACAGAATATACTAAAACAAGTTAACAGAATACACTAAAATTCGTTCTTTTACATCATTTACTTCAAAGAGATCACTACAATCAATAGGCTCTTCCTGTTCTAAACGGACATGGTTATTCAAGAAGTTTTCTACCTCTTCGTTAACGTAGTAGAAAAATAGTTTAATCTCCCGAGGATGATGATACAGGGAATCAAAGATATTTCCTAAGACCCGCTTAATCGTATGGAGCGCAAAGGGATTAAAGAAAAAACAACGATCTGCTTGATCTGGCAATTCATAGAGCGCCGCATCACCATGCACAAAGCTTACACGATTGCGAGCTGCTGGGCTTTCACTATTGATAAGAGCCTTTTCATAGAGTCGTTCATCGTATTCAATGCCGATGGAGTGACAACCCGTTTGGTACGCCATAAAAATGCTGACACGACCCTTGCCACTGCCGTAATCGATGAGGGTATTTTTCTTGCGAATATGACCACTATTTGCCAAGCGTTCTAGCACACAATAATCCGTCGGCTCATAAGGATGATGCTCCGTATCAGACCGACTATCATCGCGGCCTGCTGTTTTTATTTGTAAAACCTGTTCCCATTCCTGTTCACTTGTCATATATCTAATCCCATCATGAATTCCCAATTGTATGACCTATTTTTAATACTAAATTGATATTTATATATACTATACCCTTATTAGAGCAATATTTACAAATTAAAGGTAATCATGTATCATAATATATGACAAAGGAAGTCAATGTGAGACACGTTTTCACGCAAACAAAAAAGGAGGGTGGTGGCCCTCCTTTTTTTGTGCTAGTTACTGACGGAAGTAACCATCTAGCCACTTGCAGATGTAGTGACAGGTTACACCTGCTACGATGGATACTATTAAGGAAATCAAAGTGTCAAACACGTTTTCACCCCCTTTCTGTTACCAGTCTGGGGCAGTAACACCTATAGTATACAACAAAAGCACCTATCTTAGGTGCTTTTGTTGTATCTAAACACGTATCGATGCTAATATGGTATACTATGTGTAATATATCTATTTTTCTCATGTGCAGAATATAAAAGGAGAATCTATTTACATGGACAGTGATCTGACCTTAGATTTTATAATTATCGTCGTATTAATCATCGCCAATGGCTTATTCTCCATGACGGAGTTAGCCATCGTCAATGCTAAAAAACGTAAACTCGAAGAAATGGCAGAGGCAGGCAATGAGCGTGCTAAAAAGGCCTTTGAATTAGCAGAGAATCCTAATAATATGTTTTCTACTATTCAAATTGGTATTACCCTCGTTGGTATTTTAACTGGTTTATATTCTGGTGCGACCTTCTCTGGTCCATTAGAAGAAATTTTAGCAGCTAATATTCCAAGTATTGAGCCCTATGCAGCATCCATTAGCTCCTTACTCATCGTTGCTATTATCACCTATTTATCCCTCGTTATTGGCGAGCTCGTACCAAAACGATTGGCTTTAAATAGTCCTGAAAGCATTGCTGTTGTTGTATCTAAACCGATTTACTGGTTATCTGTAGCATTAAAACCTATTGTTAGCTTTCTAGGCGTTTCCACAGAATTCCTCTTAAAATTATTAGGCGTTACTGTGAAAGAAGAGGCTCCTGTTACAGAGTCTGAAATTAACAAAATGCTCACCGAAGGCGTTGCCATGGGTGCTTATGAAGAAGAGGAACCTATCCTCGTAGAAAATATCTTCCACCTAGCAGATATGAATGCTGGCGACATCATGACACCTCGTACGCAGCTCAAATGGATTGACCTTAATGGCACAGAGGATGAAATTATGGAAGTCCTCAAAAATGCTAACCATTACCGCATTCCTGTAGGTACCGATTCCTTGGACGAACTAAAGGGTCTCGTAACTGTATCTGACGTATTGGTACAGATCATGCAACGTCCTAGCGAACGCTCTATTCATGATATTATTGAGTCTTGTTTGAAAGAACCATTACTCATTCCAGAATCCATTACCCTAATGAAATTGTTGAACGTTCTTCGTACAGAAGGCGTCCATGAAACGATCGTTCTTGACGAGTACGGCGGTTTCAGCGGTCTTGTAACCTTACATGATATTATGGAAGAAATTGTAGGTCTCATGCCTTCCGGTGAAGAAGAAATCAAAGAAGAAGAAAATAAAATCGTGGAACGTGAAGATGGCTCCTGGCTTGTAGATGGCCTTCTCGACGTAGATGAATTTAAAGAATTCTTCCACATCGATGAAGAATTACCAGGCGAAGAAAAAGACTTGTACAAAACAATGGGCGGTCTATTAAACGTTCTCTTTGGCCGCATTCCAAAAGAATTAGACAAAGCAAAATGGAATGGCTATACCTTTGAAGTGGTAGATATGGATAATACTCGTATCGACAAGATTCTTGTAACCTATGAAGAACCTATTGTAGTACAAGAAACAGAAGAAAAAGATTAATAGTTAATAGTTAAAAGTTACTATCTCATAAATATATGAGATTCATAAGTTTATAAAGAGTGAGTTCTCCTACGGAGGACTCACTTTTTTGTATATCCCCCTAGCCGTTTACATATAAATATAGTATTATTAAATTGTATAAAATATATAATCAGACCTAATAGAGCTATTAATTACTATAATTTTAATGGCTAATTTAGATCTACTCTCATAATATGGAGTCCTATGAATGCTACATCTATGTAGTTGTGTGTCATAGGGCTTATGTGTGGTATAAAGGAGAGATTCTATGAATCAACGAGTCATAGCAACCATAGGAGCCCTCTTAATCGGGACTGCCGTCATAAGTGGTTGTGGATCTGAAAAGCAACCTGAGGATACGAGCCTCAAGGTGCGTACTATCACCATCGGTGAAGAATCTGGTACTACAGGCGCTGGCTATGCAGGCACCATCCATAATAAAACGGAAACAAACTTAGCCTTTCAAATTGGAGGTCGCGTCATCAATAAATTCGTCAATGTTGGTGATGTGGTGCAAGCAGGCCAAGTTATCGCGCAAATCAATGGTTCAGATACATCAGCGCAAGTACAAAATGCTGAGGGTGCTGTAAAAGCTGCTCAATCGGCTTATGAATTAGCGGAAACTAATGCTAAACGATATCGCGAGCTCTATGCACAACAAGCGATTAGTAAATTGCAATTAGACCAAGCAGAAAACCAATTGAATGCTACCTCTGCTCAATTACAACAAGCACAGGCTAGCCTCAATTTGAGTAGCAATCAAAATAGCTATACTACTTTGACTGCTCCTGATACAGGTATTATTACAGCTTTCAATATTGAAGCAGGCCAAGTCGTAGCAGCCGGTCAAAGCGTCGGTACCTTAGCAGCTGGTCGCGACCCAGAAGCAGTCATCGCCCTTCCTGAGCAAGAATTAACTAAGGTTCATGTGGGTAGCCCTGCCACTATTACATTCTGGGCTCTACCTGATGTAACCGTGCAAGGTGTGGTCCGTGAAATTTCACCAGTTCCTGACCCTGTGGCGAGAACGTATACCGTAAAAATTACCTTACAAAATCCTCCAAAAGAGGTACAACTAGGCATGACGATCAATGCTAATCTATCTACTACAGATAGCACCAATATTTCCATTCCATTGACGGCTCTTGTGAAAGACTCTAACGGCAATAATGCAGTGTATATCATTCGAGACAAAAAAGCTCATCTCGTGCCAATTAAGACAGGTGAATTTGGTAAGAACTCCGTCATCGTCACATCTGGTTTAGCTAAGGGTGACATTGTCATCACCGCAGGTACTCAACAATTACAAGAAGGGACGGCGGTGAGTCAATGAAACAATTTAACTTAGCCGAATGGGCCCTCAAACATAAGTCCATTATCTACTACTTCATGGCTGTGCTCCTCACCTTTGGTATCTTCTCATACAACCATATGGGACGTATGGAAGACCCAGACTTTACGATGCGCACCATGGTGGTCGGCGTTGCTTGGCCGGGGGCTTCTCCACAAGAAATGTCTGATCAGGTAACGGACAAATTAGAAGAAAAACTGCGTGACCTACCTGGCGTCGATTATACGAAATCTTTCACAGATGGCAGCAAATCAGTTATTTTTATTAATCTAAAAGAAAATCTACCATCCGATAAAATCCGTCCCGCGTGGGAAGAAGCGCGGAACATGATCAACGATGAATGGAAGTCATTACCACAAGGCGTTCAAGGACCAACCATCAACGACAGATTCGATGATGTATACGGCATTATCTACGCCATTAGCGGCGATGAATTCTCGTACGAAGAAAAGCGTCAACAAGCAGAAGACTTAAAACGTCAGTTGTTATCTGTTCCAAATGTTAAGAAAATCAGCCTCATTGGGGTGCAACAACAAACCCTTAATGTAACGATTAATAAGGATAAATTAGCATCCTATAAAATCAGTACACAACAGCTTTTAACGGCTATCAAACAGCAAAGTATGATGGTTCCAGCTGGTATGATTACAACGGATACGAATAATGTATATCTCCGCGTGAACGGCCTATTCGATAGTCCACAAGCCGTACAAGACATGCCAATTCGCATCAATAATCAAACCTTGCGCCTTGGCGACATGGCTGATGTAACCATGACCTACCAAGACCCTAGCAATCCTCAATTCTACTATGAAGGCAAGCCAGCTATCGGTATTGCTATCTCCATGGATGCAGGTGGCAATAATATAGAATTTGGTGAAGCTATCGATAAAAAGCTAGCAGAATTGAAGAAAACTATTCCTGCAGGCCTTGAGCTCGATCAAGTATCAAATCAGCCACATATTGTTAAAGAATCCATTGGCGATTTCTCTCAATCTCTATTTGAAGCTATCGCCATCGTATTGCTCGTAAGCTTTGCATCCCTTGGCTTGCGTACAGGTGTGGTCGTAGCCCTCACTATTCCTGTCGTTGTGTCTACCACATTCATTTTGATGTATGAAAGTGGCATTTATCTGCACAAGGTTAGTCTAGGTGCGTTAATACTGGCTCTAGGCCTCCTCGTAGATGATGCCATCATCGTTGTAGAAATGATGAGCGTTAAGCTCGAAGAAGGTTGGGGTCACTTTAGATCTGCAACCTTTGCTTACCAATCGACAGCGTTCCCTATGCTATCTGGTACGCTCATTACATGTGCTGGTTTCTTACCATTAGCACTCGCAGAAGGCATGGTAGCAGAGTTTACAAAATCTCTATCCATCGTTGTATTTATGGCGCTCATCCTATCTTGGTTCGCCTCTGTTCTCGTCAGCCCTGTTCTCGGTTATAAAATCATCGAAAATAAGGCTCCAAAACCTGAATCAGAATGGACCAAACGAGACCGTATCATGCACAAGCTCAGTGTTACATTCTATGATAAATTTGAAAAACTATTACATTGGGC
This sequence comes from Veillonella sp., assembly GCF_018381775.1. Classification (GTDB taxonomy): domain Bacteria; phylum Bacillota; class Negativicutes; order Veillonellales; family Veillonellaceae; genus Veillonella. The sequence goes on from NZ_JAGZRH010000010.1 coordinate 47,502, forward strand.
TTTAGGCCATCATAAGGTTGTATTACTCATCACCTTAGGTGCCTTTGTGTTATCCCTACTTTCACTACCATTGATCAAACAGGAATTTTTCCCATCATCAACACGTAATGAAATCATCGTATCCATGCAATTCCCTCAAAGTTCGTCCATCGAATATACTGCAAATCAAGCGAAGATCATCGACGAACACTTACAAGGTAACGAACATATTTCAACATTTACATCCTACATCGGACAAGGTTCTCCACGTTTCGTCCTCACCTTGGAACCGGAATTGCAACGAAACAATTTCTTGCAGTACGTTATCGTTACTAAATCCTTAGAGGATCGTGATAAATTATATGCAGAATTGACGCCATACTTAAATGAAGAATTCCCATCTGCCCTTGTAAATACTCAATTTGTACAAATTGGCCCACCATCTAAATATCCAGTTATGCTCCGCGTTTCTGGACCTGATCAAAAGGTGGTAAAAGAAATTGCCAACAAGGTTAAAGACAAGATGCAAGGCGACAAGGATTTGCATAACATAGCCTTTGACTGGCCAGATACGGAACCAGTAGCCAATGTTCATATCGATCCTAATAAGGCTCGTTTACTTGGTATTGATAGCTATGCCGTATCCTTACACTTGCAAAGCCTATTATCCGGTACAAAATCTGGGGAATATTACGAAGGTAACCAAACAATTCCTGTTACATTCCGTTTAGGAGATAATGAACAACACAACTTAAGTGCTCTATCCTCCTTACCTATTCAAACAGGCAATGGTTCCTACGTACCGCTTAGCCAAATTGCAACCATCACCATGACTCAAGAGGATGGTATCATCTGGCATCGCAACATGATGCCAACCATCAGCATTCACGCTAATGTAAATGCTGGTGTTTTAGGCAATGCGAAAACTAAAGAAGTTTATAAATTCTTACAAGACATTCGCGATTCCTTGCCTACAGGATATACCATTGAACTTGATGGGGCCGCTGAAAAGAGCGTAACAGCTGTACAAAATCTAGTAAAACCAATGCCGATTATGCTCTTTGTGATCATGACAATCCTCATGTTCCAATTAAAGCGTATCGCCCTCATGTTCATGGCCTTGCTAACAGCGCCTCTCGGATTAATCGGCGTTGTATTAGCTCTGAATATTACGAGAACTCCATTGGGCTTTATGGCTATTCTAGGTATTATCGCCCTTTCGGGTATGATCATTCGTAACTCCATTATCTTGTTAGACCAAATCGAAATCCACAAGGCAGAAGGACAAACACCTCGTGAAGCGATTATCAACTCCGCTACACTTCGTTTCCGCCCTATCATGCTAACTGCTATCGCAGCGATTTTAGGCATGATTCCTCTCATGGAATCTGTATTCTGGAGCCCACTTGCCATCGCCTTTAGCGGCGGCCTACTAGTGGCAACAATTCTAACACTCATCGTACTACCAGTTATGTATGCAACATGGTATAAGATAAAATAAAAAACAGCAGGGTTTTACCCTGCTGTTTTTTTTAGTTACATGAATATATTGAAACTTACTTATTTTACTTAGAATTATATTAATAGTAATATCTGACGTAGTCTATTACTTATTAAACTACAACGGCTGTACCATTGCATGTAACCATGAGCATACCGTTTTCTGCACCTACTGTACTGTATTGGAAGGATACGCCGATAACAGCATTAGCACCCAATTTAGAAGCCCGTTGAGACATTTCATCAAGAGCTGCTTGGCGTGCATTCATCAAGGAGTTTTCATAGCTACCACTACGACCACCAACGATGTCGCGAATACCGGACATGAAATCTTTCACAAAGTTACGGCCTTCTACGACCTCACCAAATACAATACCTTTGTACTCTTGTACAGGTTTGTTTTCAATATGCATAGTTGTAGTAATAATCATAATTGTATCCTCTCTAATTGACTACAATATATTTTGATTAATTATAGCAAGGCTTTCACATAAATACAATCAAAAAAAAGACCTGTTCACTATTTCATAATGAACAGGTCTAATTATGTTATTATTTATCAAAATCGCGGTCTAGGTTAACCTCTTTCAATGGAACAAGTTTTGTTTTCTTGATGTATTTGTAACCTAAGTATACTGCGAAGAAGATTGGCAATCCGATGTACGCAACGGATACGCCATACCAGTCGATTGTATCGCCTGTGAAAGCGGAGTAGTTTTGACCAGCAATGATGATGACGCAAAGAATAAACGCCAAGATTGGACCCACTGGGAATAACCACGCTTTGTAAGGCAATTCACTAAGATCTCTGCCTTGTGCAATGAAGGCACGGCGGAAGCGATAGTGAGAAACAGCGATACCAACCCATGCAATGAAACCGCAAAGACCAGAAATATTAACAATCCAAGTATAGGCAGTACCTTCGCCAATAAAGCTTGTAAGGAATGCAAATAAACCTATTGCAGTCGTTAAGATTAATGCTGGCACTGGAACGCCACGTTTATTAAGCTTACCGAAGATTTTTGGTGCTTGCCCTTCTTTAGCAAGTGCATACAGCATACGCGTAGAAGAATAGAGACCAGAGTTACCAGCACTGAGTACTGCCGTTAAGATGATAGCATTGATAAAGCTAGCAGCAAAGGCAAAACCAAAGCGGTCGAATACGAGTGTAAATGGAGAAATAGATACATTCTCTACACTAGAATTCAATAGGTTTGGATCAGTGTACGGAATTAAGAAACCGATAACTATGAAAGCACCGATATAGAACAACAAGATACGCCAGAAGATTGTATTAATCGCTTTTGGCACGTTCTTTTCAGGGTCTTCTGCTTCACCAGCGGCTACACCGATAAGTTCAGTACCTTGGAAGGAGAAACCAGCCACCATGAAGATAGCGAGGATAGATTCCCAACCACCTACGAATGGTGCTTCCCCTACTGTCCAGTTCGCAAATCCTGGAGATGTGCCTCCAATGCCTAAGATAAGCATAAAGCCACAGAATAGGAATACGAATACAGTAATAACCTTGATGCTAGAGAATACATATTCACTTTCACCAAAGGAGCGAGTCGATAAATAGTTCAAGCCGAATAAAACGAGCAAGAACAGAGCAGACCATACAATGGCAGGCACATCAGGGAACCAATATTTCATGATGAGTGCCCCTGCTAAAACTTCAGCGGCCAATGTAATAGCCCAGTTAAACCAGTAGTTCCAACCTAAGGCAAAACCAAAGGCAGGGTCTACATAGCGTTTTGCATAAGTCCCGAAGGAACCAGGAATCGGCAAGTACGTCGCCATTTCACCAAGAGATGTCATGAGGAAGTACACCATGATACCGATGAGGCCGTAAGCTACAAGCGCACCACCAGGGCCTGCTGTACTTACAACTTCACCGCCAGCTACGAATAAGCCGGTACCAATAGCGCCACCTAAAGCGATCATATTCATATGACGCGCCTTTAGGGAACGTTTTAAATGTTGATCTTTATTAGAGGTAAACTCTACGTTATTATTTTGATTTTCAGCCATGGGTCACCTCTTACAAATCTAGATTACGCACATATTTTGCGTTATCTTCAATAAATTTACGACGAGGTTCTACCTTATCGCCCATGAGAACGGTAAAGATTTTATCAGCTTCGATGGAATCTTCCAAGCTAACTTGTAAAATCGTACGGTTTTCAGGGTTCATTGTAGTTTCCCATAATTGTTCAGGGTTCATTTCACCTAAACCTTTGTAACGTTGGATGGTAATACCATCGCGGCCTACTTCATCAAGCTTAGCTGTAAGCTCTGCATCAGAGTATACATACCAGTGGGATTTACCCTTCTTGATTTGGTACAACGGTGGTTGTGCAATGTAGATATGACCTTCCTCTACCAATGGTTTCATATAGCGGTAGAAGAATGTTAACAACAAGGTACGGATATGAGCGCCGTCAACGTCCGCATCTGTCATGATAATAATCTTGTTATAACGGGATTTTGTAATATCGAACTCTTCCCCAATGCCAGTACCGAAAGCGGTAATCATGGAGCGAATTTCGTTATTCGCTAAAATCTTATCAAGGCGCGCTTTTTCTACGTTAAGGATCTTACCACGCAAAGGCAAAATCGCTTGGTAACGACGGTCGCGACCTTGTTTTGCAGAACCACCCGCAGAGTCACCTTCGACTAAATAAATTTCAGTCATAGATGTATCTTTTTCGGAGCAATCTGCCAATTTACCAGGAAGGCTGGATACTTCTAAAGCATTTTTACGACGAGTTAAGTCGCGGGCTTTACGAGCTGCCTCACGAGCACGGCTTGCCATCGTTGCTTTTTCGATGATTTTCTTCGCATCTTGTGGATGTTCTTCAAAGAATGTTCTTAGACCATCAGATACGATCACATCTGTAATACCTTTAACTTCGCTATTGCCAAGTTTAGTTTTTGTTTGACCTTCAAACTGAGGTTCCAATACTTTTACAGAAACAACAGCTGTCAAACCTTCACGTACGTCTTCACCGGAAAGGTTGGATTCATTTTCCTTGATCAAGCCAGATTTACGGCCGTAATCATTGAGGGTACGAGTCAAAGCAGCACGGAAACCAGAAAGGTGAGTACCACCGTCAACAGTATTAATGTTATTTACAAAGGACAACAAGTTTTCGCTGTAGCTATCGTTATATTGCAATGCAACGTCTACAACTACGTCGTCTTTTGTATTTTCAATGTAAATTACAGTTGGGTTTACTACTTCTTTATTTTCGTTCAAGAAGGTAATGAAAGAACTCAAACCACCTTCGTAGTGGAAGCTTTCAACACGAGGTTCCTCTTGGCGCAAATCGCTCAATGTAATGCGAAGGCCTTTATTAAGGAATGCCAATTCTTGTAAACGAATTTTCAATGTATCAAAGTTGAATACAGTAGTTTCAAAGATTTCAGCATCTGGCTTAAAGATAACAGTAGTACCAGTACCTTCTGCTTTACCGATTTCGTGTAACTCGGAAGTTTTATGACCACGAGCAAAGGAAATCTCTTGAACGATACCATTTTGAGATACTTGAACCTTAGTCCATTCACTCAACGCATTTACTACGGAAATACCTACGCCGTGAAGGCCACCAGAAACCTTGTAGCCGCCACCGCCAAATTTACCGCCAGCATGTAATTTTGTTAATACTAACTCTACCGCAGACATACCGGATTCATGCATCCCTGTAGGGATACCACGACCATCATCGACAACAGTAATACTGTTATCTTTATTAATGGATACTTCGATATGTGTAGCGTAACCTGCGAGCGCTTCGTCAACAGAGTTATCTACTACTTCATAAACGAGGTGATGTAAACCGCGAATAGATGTACTACCAATGTACATACCAGGGCGTTTACGTACCGCGTCAAGACCCTCAAGAACCTGTATATTCTGAGCGCCATAATTTTCTTCAGGCATGAAACAAACTCCTCCTAACAATCTATCACACTGTACTGGATTGAAATTTGGTACAACACATGTACAGAATAAATCTTATCTCTTTATTATACTATAAAACTCATCAATTCGTCTCATTAAAGTCTTAATGCTAATACCAGACCCATATACGCAATCATCAGTGACCACATAGGTCTTGATTTGCTCCTCTGGTACCATAGCGATATACTCTAGCGTTTCATAGTGATGAATAGGACTTTTATGGGATTTTCCGCCCTTGGCGTGTACCATGGTAATGATGGATTCGATAGGTACGGAAACGGTATCCCCAATATGAACGTACATAGGAATGCCCCCTCTACTTTTCTAATGTCCCCTTTAATGAATCGATTTTTCGCTGTTCCTCTTCTGCAAGGAACTTAGACCGATATTTGTTACATAAATTAATAACATGCTGATCTGTTAGCTCATCAGGCTTCTTGTGAGTGATGAGCATAGCCACCATATACATATGACGGCGATTGATAGATCCTTTGTAAATTTTGTCTAAATAAAAATATATACATTCCCGCATGGCTTCTGCAAAATCTGGGAAGGTACACTGTATAAACTGCTGACAGTCGCTATATTTAAAGTACGGATACTTTCTAATAACCGCCTTAATGTCCTTAATATGAGCGCGATGCAATTCATATTCACAAGTGGGACAGATTTCTTTTTTAGATTCCATGTGCATGCCACATCGACCGCAACGATGATACCCATGCTGCTCTAAATAGATTTCACGCTTTCGAGCCGTAATTTGTACTTTTCTGAAAGCAGCTCGTAATTCTTCGTTATCTGTTTTCTCTAATGATTTATCGATGGCGTCTACGTCTTCTTTTGAAAGCACAATATCTGAAAAATTAATACGTTTTGTAATAATCTGTTCATCAGGCAATGAAATCGATGTATCAGTATTTGCTTTCACATAGCTCTGACGTTTCATAATAAAGCGAATATCTTTGATCACCTCTTGATGGTAATACTTGTTTATGGCCTCAATGATGCGTCGTTTTTGCATCTGCAATTCTTGCATCCACATGGAATTATCTGCACTGATAACCATATCTGGAGGCTTAATAGACACAATTTTCGTATGGTCTGCAATGACATCGCCCACTACATCACGCCACTTGTGAACGAGGGTATTTAATTTATATTGTTCCAGTAAATTCAGTTTTGATAAGGCCTTTGGTAAACAAAGATCAAGGCTGTCCATACTGAACCTTTCCCCCTTCACAAGAAATAAATTGAACAGATTTCAAATCTTTAAAATCATGAATGTCTGTAGTAGTAATAAATGTTTGAATACGTTTATGAATAAACTGCAATAAATTCGCTCGTCTCGACTCATCAAGTTCGCTCAATACATCATCCAATAACAGAACTGGATATTCCCCAACCTCGGACTTGATAAACTCAAGCTCACTCAACTTTAAGGATAGTACAGCGGTTCGTTGCTGCCCTTGGGATCCAAATTTCTTTAAATCCATCGCATCGGAAAAGAATCGTAAATCATCGCGATGAGGACCTACGCTAGTGGTCATCCGATGACGATCCTGTGGCAACGCTGCTTTAATGCGCTCGTAAAAGCCTTCCTTTGTATATTCTAAGGATCCATTGTCCATATATGGCTGTTCATAACCGATGGTTAAATTCTCGAGTCCACCCGTCAATTTACGATTCATCAAATCGATGAGAAGGTTAATTTTCTTCAAGCTCTCTAGTCGTTTCTTTACAATAAAGCTCGCCATATCTGCTAGCTGTAAATCCCATTCTTCAAGAGGAATATTTTGCTTTCCTCTATATTCCTTAAGAACTGCATTTCGTTGCTGTAACAATCGATTGTACTGCATCAACTGATGATAATAGGTAGCACTCGTCTGAGAGATTTCCATATCGAGAAAACGTCTACGTCCCGACGGCGTCCCCTTGATGAGTTGTAAATCTTCAGGACAGAATATAACTGTATTTAATGTACCAATCAGTTCTTTTTGAGATATTTTAGTATCGTTTAAGCGAATATCCTTAGGGCCTTGACGGAATAACTTAATATTTACCTTTTGTGGCGTATCCTTTTTCTCGAACTTTACTACAATACCTGCTTCCTCAACATTGAACATGAGCATATCCGATGTATCGTTTGTTCGATGGCTTTTACCAATGGTACCCACATAAATGGATTCGAGGATATTCGTCTTACCAGCCCCATTAGTACCATGCAAAACGATAATCTCCGGATTGAACTGAATCGTTACATCCTTATAATTACGAAACTGGAATAATTGCAGTGAGTCAATTCTCACTGATTATGCCTCCTCTTGAGTAATCACTAGATCTACATCGAGACCTTCGCAAGAAATCACGTCACCAACGCGACACTTCTTGCGCTTTTCTGTCACAACTTGACCATTCAAAGTAAGAATACCTTCTTCAATGAAGGATTTAATTTGACCACCTGTTTCGATGATGCCTTCTAACTTCAACAACTGATCAATTTGAATGTACTCCGTATGAATGGGTACCTGCTGTTGCTCTTTCATAACGTCCTCCTATAGTGGACAATTTATAACTATATGGGAATTAGGTAACGATGACTTTTAATCATCATTACCTAATAAAAATATGTATATTAATTCAGTAAAATATACAATGTAGTGATTTTATTATCAGTTATTCGTACGAACTGGTGTTACTACGTATGTATAGTTCGGATTATTGTCTTGGCGAATGACAACTGGACCGTTTTGTTTTAAGAACAAGTGGATGTTGTCGCCTGTACTGTGGCGCAAGATGTCGGAGATGTAGCGACCGTTAAAGGAGATTGTGAAAGGTGTTCCTTTAAATTCAACAGCTAAGTCTTCTTTGGCCATACCGATTTCAGTATTTTGAGTAGACAATGTTACATTACTTTCAGACCAATCATAACGAATTACGTTATAGCTGATGTCTTTAGCTAATAAGGATACGCGATCAACAGCACCAGCGAATTCACGGCGGTCGATAACAGCACTAGAGTCGAATTGGGAAGGAATTACCTTTTCATATTCAGGATATGTGCCTTCGATCAAGCGAGAAATAATGTAAATAGATTCAAAGTTGAACACGATTTGTGTGCGATTCCAAATGATGTTGATCATGGCTGGATTATCTGTTGGCAACAAACGAGATACTTCAGCCAAAGTTTTTGTTGGAATGATAGCGCGCATTGGCGTAGTTGCTGGTTCATCGATAGTAATTTTCTTAACAGCCATGCGATGTGTATCAGTAGCAACCATAGTGACTTCGTTTTCTTTGATTTCTAGAAGAGCACCAGTAAATACAGGGCGATCTTCGTCAGTAGCAGCTGCGTAGTTTGTTAAATCGATGAGTTCTTTCATAGCAAAGCTATCGATGTTCACATGATCTTGGTCGTGAATTTGTTCAACTAAAGAGAAATCATCTGGATGCAATGTTACGAGGTTAAATTCAGAAGAACCAGATGTGATTGTTAAAGAATTACCGTCCTCTGGTTTGTAAAGTTCGATAGTATCGCCAGGCAATTTGCGAATTAATTCTTGGAAGTAGCGAGAACCTACAACTAATGTACCAGGTTCTTTGATGTCGCCATCGATGGTTAAACGAATACCGAGTTCAAAGTCGTTACCTTGCAATTCTACTTGACCATTTTTTGTTGTCATGTAGATAGCGCCTGGTAAGTTGGAACTTGTTTTATTTTGAGATACCTTTTGTAATACGTTGATTGCTTTTTGGAGATTTGCTTTTGGGAATGTAATATGCATTTATAACTCCTTTATGATTTGTCTGTTTGTTCGTAATATTCTATGTTTGCTATCGTAGATGCTCTATAGATATTCTGCGATAGATCTGTTTCTACTGGTTTTTTGATTGTTTGTTAGTTTTAGTAGTAGTAATAGTAGGGGCCTGTTTATATGTGTAAAAGTGAATTGGCGCTACTAACTGTGCGATTTCTCGGTTGTGTATAACTATGTTGATAGTTTGTAACCACTTATCCACATACTCACAGCGGAGTGCGGTTTTTAGGATATCCACAAAGTTACGCACAATATATCCACAGAGTTATCCACAGGTTGTTAATTTCTGTTTAATTTCAGAAATCATGTTCTTAGTTTCTTCGTTTCGTTCAATTTCCTTCGTAATTTTATCGTACGCATGGAGAATTGTCGTATGGTCACGAGAGAAGGCTGCTGCGATTTGCGGATAACTTTCATTAATCATATCGCGGCATAGGTACATGGCAATTTGCCGTGGGAATGCGAACTGTGCCTTACGCTTCTTGCCGAGCAAGTCTTGCTTTTTAATATTGAAATAAGAACTTACAAAATTCTGGATGCTTTCCATAGTGACCATGTTCACCTCTTCGGTATGAACGAGGCCAGCCAAGGCTTGTTTAGTGTATTCTAGATCGATAGATTCAAGACGTTGATCGATGGATGCGGTGCCGATTAATTTGGTGAACGCACCTTGCAACACCCGGACATTTTCGCTAAATTGTAACGCCACATAGTTGATGGAATCGTTATCGATACGGATAACGCGATTTTTCTTATATTCTCGTTCCAGCAAAGATCTAAAGATAGCAATGCGCGTTTCTAAATCTGGATTTTCCATGGTAGCAATATAGCCAGCTTGGAAACGAGAACGAAGACGGTCTTCGAACTGCTCCATATCGTTTGGCATCGTATCAGAAGTAAGGACGATTTGCTTGTTGTTATTTAATAACTCATTGAATGTATTAAATAACTCAGTTTTCGTACTTTCACGACTTTCAAGGAACTGAATATCGTCAATCATGAGCACGTCGATATTGCGGAATGTGTTGCGGAACAATTTACCTTGGTTACGCTGCAATGTTTCGACGAAAATGTTCATAAAGTTTTCGCTTGTAATGGACATAACCTTCATGTGTGGATGATTTTCCTTGATGGCATTGCCGATGGCGTGCATCAAATGCGTTTTACCTAGACCTGATGGACCGTAGATAAAGAGCGGATTATAGTCGCCGCCTGGGAACTCAGCTACATTTTGAGCGGCCCCAAATGGAATACGGTTCGCGTTGCCCGTTACGTAATTATCAAAACGGTACGCTGGATTTAGGTTAGATAATGATAAATCCACAGGTACATTATCAGACTGTAATGTAGGTGTGGTAGTTTCAACTGTTTTACTAGGAGCAACCATTGGCTCATCGGGAATTTGCACAGGAGCTGGAGCGCGGTCGATATAGACAGGCTCTTGATACACCGGTGTGTAGAACTCACCTTGTTGAGCTTTTTCCTCTACCACAGGCGGTAATGGCATCGGTGGAGCCACTACAGGTGCATCATCGATGAGACTTTCATCAACAAAGGTAGTATCTACGCTCTCTTGATTGAAATCGAATAATACCATATCCCGATGGGAACCGATAACCGTAGTAATGGCATCCTGCAAAGCCTTGCTAATCTGTGGCTGCTGATCGATTAAGTTTTTAACAAATGTTTGCATGACCCCTATATGGATCGAATGACTTTCGAGAGACATGGGAATCAACGATGACGTGACGCGCAAGTACAACGCGTCAGGCAAATGTTGCATGTTCTTTTTCGCCTCTTGCAATATATGTTCCCATATATTATTCAAATCAAATGATTGCATGACGTGCCTCTTGTGTATAACTATTGCGATAAATGTGTATAACTTTAGGAATAATGTGTATAACTCTTGTGAAAGCTGTGGAAAAACCTGTTATTCCTGTGAATAACCTGTGAATAAGTGAAAATAAAATTCTCTTCCAACCAGATAATAACTGACTTTATAGATTACACAGGTTAAAAGAGAAAAAATGTGGATAACCTTAAAAGTTATCCAACAAAAACTTATAAAAATATATACTTTTTCCTAATTTCAGTTATGATTGTACCAAAAAATCACTAGTTTGTCATTTATTCTGTGGATAACTTTTGATTATCTGAAGGAGAAATGTTAATAACTCAGTAATTATCTCATCTTTTGTTCATCAATAACTTTTGGGGGAGGACTGAAAACTACTTTTATCGCTCCATACGACGCGTAAGTCACTCAAAAAGTAGTTTTCAGTCCCCTCCTCCTATAAGATAAATTTTATGATTACAATACACATAAATGAAAAAGTAATTGATGAACATAACAGCATCAACCTTCAGATAATCAAAACTAAGTGATCTATAAAAATGACAAACTAGTGATTTTTCTAAGAAGGAGTGTTGGGAGCAGGAATAGATGTGGATTTTTGACCGAAACGTGTCGTATGGAGGGAGAAAACACATCTATTCCTCCCCTCTCTCTAACCAGAGATCAAAAGGTAAATTTGTCTTATATAAAAAGATTAGAATGTGAGTTCTTGTGTTGCTATAAATTGATGTTACGTTTACATCGTGTAGTGGTGTGTAAGGTGACATTAGGATTTACTTAGGGAGGGAATATAGGGTCCTTTTGAGCGACTTTACGTGTCGTATGGAGCGATGAAGGAGCCCTATATTCCTCCCCCTGGAAACGTAACATCAATTATTGGATGAAATGTGTGATGGAATTATTATAGAAATACAAGAACTCACAAGCAGAATGCCTTTATTATATTGACAAATTTACGTTTTAACTCTATAATTACCCTGTTATGGTATAAGTAAAACAATACAAAATGACGAGGAGGTGTTTTACTAATGAAACGTACTTACCAACCAAATACTCTTTGGAGAAAACGTACCCATGGTTTCCGTGAACGCATGAAAACTATCGGTGGCCGTCTCGTTTTAAAAAGAAGACGTGCAAAAGGCAGAAAACGCTTATCTGCATAATATAATAGCTGTTAGGCAGGAGAAAAAACTTGGCGCTGCTGCCAAGTTTTTCTATTCTTAGGACTTAAGGACAATGCATATGGATTATTGCCTCGATAAAGCAAGACGACTGACGCACAATAATGAATATCGCCTTGTGTATAAGCACGGTAAATACGAAGTAGGCCGTATGTGTGTACTGTATCGTATGCCCGTGGCGAAGCAATCTACGCGCATTGGTTTTGTAACCGGCAAAAAGGTTGGTTGTGCTGTTGAGCGCAACCGAGCTAGACGGCTTATGAAAGAGGTATATCGCCTCAATCAACATTCCATACGCGAAGGGTATCATATCGTAATTGTTGGACGTGGCCCTCTGAAAAACGCTACCTACGAAAAAGCGGAAAAGGAAATTTTGTATCTCTTGCGAAAAAGCAAATTATTGGTACAAAATGATAAATAGGACCACAAGTTAGAGGCTTTGGTCCTTTTTGTGTATATGGAGATTTCTATGAAACGCTGTATAACAATGCTTTTACGACTTTTAATTAGGTTCTATCAGCTTGCCATATCTCCCTTAAAACCTGGATGTTGCCGTTATTATCCGACATGTTCCACATATACTCTGCAGGCCATCGAAAAATATGGTCCTTTGAAAGGTAGCTGGATGGGTTTAAAACGCATTCTTCGCTGCCATCCTTTCCACAAGGGTGGCTATGATCCAGTGCCATAATCTATTTTTGATTAGGCTAGTTTTGCGTTCTGTGAAAGCAACTTTCACAATAACTATCTAGCACAGTTTTGGAAATACCTGAGCATCTGTATGGATGAAATTTAGACCATACCATAACGATATATAGATGCGCAAAGGACGGTTTCGGACTGTAAGAAAAAGGAGAAACAATGGAATTCTTAAGTAGTATATTCCACCCTATCGTTGAATTGATGACTACATTGGTAACCTATGCGTTCCAATTAACTCAAATGGTAGGCTATCCAAGCTACGGTGTGGCTATTATCCTTTTAACAATCGTTATTAAAGCGGTTTTGGCACCACTTACTGTAAAACAAATCAAATCCATGAAGGCTATGCAAGAGTTACAGCCTCGCATGAAAGAATTGCAAGATAAATACAAAAACGATCCTGCAAAACTTCAAGCGGAAATGGGTGCATTGTACAAAGAAATGGGCGTTAACCCATTGGCTGGCTGTTTGCCTCTATTGGTGCAAATGCCATTCTTGATCGCTATCTTCTACGCTTTACAAGGCTATCCATACGATCAAAACTATGTACAATTCTTATGGCTTCCTAGTCTTGGTGAACCAGATCCAATGTACATTTTGCCAGTATTGAGTGCATTATCTACATGGATTATGTCCAAGCAAACTAGTAGCGGTGCAACTGGTGCTGCTGCGCAACAACAAAAGATTATGACAATCTTTATGCCTTTATTCATTGGTTACATCTCTCTTAACTTCCCATCTGGCTTAGTTATTTACTGGATCGTATCCAATGTATTCCAATTTGTGCAACAACATTTCATTTACAAAAGCTTAGAAGCTAAGAAATAGGAGACACTATGGAATTTATCGATGTATCTGCTAAAACCATTGAAGATGCCATTGCCAAAGGTGTAGCTCAATTGGCTGAAGATGGCCAAGAATTGGTTGAAACTAAGGTCTTAGAACAACCTTCTAATGGCTTCTTGGGCATTGGTCGTAAACCAGCAGTTGTTCGCTTATTCTTCACATCTGTAGCTAAAACTGCTACTCAAGAAGAAGTAGCTCATGTAGAAGAACAATCTGTAGCTGTTGCTTCCAAGCCGGTAGCAACAAGCGAAACAGAAGTACAAGATACAGCAGTTGAAACTTCTGAAGGTGATGTTGTAGAAAAACCTTCTAAAAAGGAACTTTCAAAAGAAGATCAACAAGAAATTGCTGAAAAAGGTAAACAATTCCTCGATGATATGTTTACACAAATGGGCCTCACTGTAGTTATCGAAAAAATGATGACTAAAGATAAGATTACATTCCAAGTGCACGGCGAAGATTTAGGTATTTTGATCGGTAAACATGGTCAAACATTGGATGCTATTCAATACTTAACAAATCTCGTGGCACACAAGGATGTATCTGGCCACTGCCACATCGTTGTAGATGTGGAAAATTATCGTTCTCGTCGAGAAGAAACATTGGTGAATCTCGCGAAACGCTTGGCTTCTAAGGTGAAACGAAACCGTCAAAAGGTTTCCTTAGAACCGATGAATGCTTTTGAACGTAAAATCATTCACACTGCCCTTCAAGGGGATAAAAACGTTGTTACTAACAGTGAAGGGGACGAACCGTTCCGTCACGTTGTGATTACGTACAAAAAATAATATAGTGGTGCAGCTTTCAAGTGACTGAATTCTCGGTTGCTTGAGGGCTGCCCCCTTTATTCTTTAGGTTATGGTGAAAGCTAACCTAAGTTAATCTTCGCATGCAAAGATTAGTTTAGTTTAACTTTCACAGGCGAAGAATATATACAAAAGCAAATACTAGATAATCGAAATACGGAGATATGTATGTATATAGATGATACAATAGCGGCCATTGCGACGCCGCCCGGCATCGGCGGGGTTGGTATTATTCGGGTCAGCGGCAAGGATAGTTTTCCTATTGTAAATAGCCTGTTCAAGAGCGCTGGCACTGTGCCTTTGATGGACCGCCAAAACAGAACGATTCAATACGGAACCATTGTGGATCCAGCAACGAACAAGACCATCGACGAGGTTCTTGTGTTATTAATGAAAGGCCCTCATTCTTACACGGCGGAAGATGTGGTAGAAATTCAGTGTCACGGCGGTATTGTGCCGGTTCGACAAATCTTGAAATTGCTCGTAAATCATGATGTACGCATGGCAGAGGCCGGCGAATTTACGAAGCGTGCCTTTATGAACGGACGTATCGACCTCACGCAAGCAGAGGCGATCATTGATATTATTGAAGCAAAAACAGAGGACTCCCTCTCTCTCGCTGTATCGCAGCTAGACGGCACCGTTTCGTCCTTTGTAAAAGATGTGCGTGAACAGCTTATCGCTATGATTGCTCATTTAGAGGTAACTATCGACTATCCTGAAGAGGACATCGAGGATGTAACGAGCCAAGAGGTTCGGGATCAGTTAGAGCCTATTTTGAAAGCTATGGATGAACTCTTATCCACAGCCAATACAGGTCGCCTTATTCGGGACGGCATTACGACGGTTATTGTAGGCCGTCCAAATGCAGGTAAATCGAGCCTTATGAACGCTCTCTTGCGGGAAAACCGCGCTATTGTAACGGATATTCCTGGTACGACGCGGGACAGTATTGAAGAATATATGACCGTAGAAGGCATTTCTTTGCGCCTCATTGATACGGCAGGCATTCGAGACACACAAGATACGGTAGAAGCCCTCGGCGTGGAGCGTGCTCGCGATTATATCAACAAAGCAGATATCGTGCTCTGCGTTATCGAC
This sequence comes from Veillonella sp., assembly GCF_018381775.1. GTDB lineage: Bacteria > Bacillota > Negativicutes > Veillonellales > Veillonellaceae > Veillonella. Next base: position 63,257 of record NZ_JAGZRH010000010.1, read on the forward strand.
GGGTCTACGCCATTAACCCCTGAAGAAATCGAAATTTTGACCTCTGTCAGCGGTTTGAATACCATCGTACTCCTCAATAAGTCCGATGTGGCACAAGTCGTTACAGATGAACATATTAAGGAACACGGAACCTTTACAGCTATCGAACGCATCAGCGCCAAAGAAGGCGAAGGCTCTGCAGTTCTCTCTAAATGGGTGCAAGAATTAGTCTACGGAGGTCGCGTAAAACAAGACAACAGCGCCATGATCAGTAATGTGCGCCACATCAGCCTCATGGAACAAGCAAAGGCACAAGTCGAACAAGCCCTCTCCTCCATCGACATGGGCATGCCAGTAGACTTTGTTGCTACCGATTTGCGCAGCGCCTGGGAACTACTAGGCGACATCACAGGCGACACCATCCGTGAAAGCATGATCGACGAACTATTCAGTCGATTTTGTTTAGGTAAGTGATGTAAAAGCAAAAGTAGGGTGTGAGCTAACAGAGGAGCATTAGCGACGATGGGAGCCACACATCACTTTGGTCGGAGCGTGCAATTTTCCGAAGGAAAATGCTCAGCGAGTGACCTGGACTCTGGGCTAAACCCAAGCATCACTTTAAAAATTTTTACAGTGAGGGACAGTACTCTGGGATATTTGGCCTCGTGATTTAAATAAATTAAGCTTTCAACATAAGTAATAATATATAAGGAAATTCATATGTACACAGTAGATAATTATGATGTCATCGTCATCGGTGGTGGTCATGCTGGTTGTGAGGCGGCCCTCGCCGCTGCTCGCATGGGTCATCGGACGTTGATGGCGACCATCAGTTTAGATAATATTGCGCTTATGCCATGTAATCCTGCCGTTGGCGGTCCTGGTAAAAGCCATCTTGTTTATGAGCTTGATGCCTTAGGCGGTCAAATGGGTATTAACGCAGATGCTACTGCTATTCAAATGCGTATGCTCAACATGGGTAAAGGCCCTGCAGTGCATTCCTTGCGCTGCCAATCTGATAAAATCAAATACCAACATTTGATGAAACAAACCATTGAAAATACAGAGAACCTCAATGTTAAGCAAATCATGGTAACAGAGCTTAAGGTTGAGGACGGCAAGGTAACAGGTATTGTTACAGAACTTGGCGAATTCTATGGTGCTAAGGCTGTTATTCTTTGTACAGGTACCTACTTGAAAGGTAAAATCCTCATCGGTGATATTGATTATGTAGGTGGCCCAAATGGGCAACGCGTAGCAGAACATTTCTCTCAATCTTTGCTCGACAATGGCATTGAGTTAATGCGCTTTAAGACTGGTACGCCGGCCCGTGTAGATAAACGCACGCTTAACCTTGAAAATATGGAGGTTCAAGAAGGCGATACACATCATCACTCCTTCTCCTTTATGGATGAATGGATCAATCGCAATGAAGACGTATGTTGGTTGACCTATACTAACAAAGAAACGCACGAAATCATTACGAGCAATATTCACCGCGCTCCTATGTATAGCGGTAAAATCGAAGGTGTAGGCCCTCGTTACTGCCCTTCTATCGAAGATAAAGTAGTGCGCTTTGCCGACAAAGAACGTCATCAATTATTCGTAGAACCAGAAGGTACTAGCACAAACGAAATGTACGTGCAAGGCATGAGTACGTCTCTTCCTATGGACGTACAATATGCATTCCTTCGCACCATTCCAGGCCTTGAAAATGTTGAAATCATGCGCCCTGCGTATGCTATTGAATACGATTGCTTGAACCCAACACAATTGACACCAGCGCTTCAAGTAAAACATATTGAAGGCCTCTACTCTGCTGGTCAAGCCAATGGTACATCTGGCTATGAAGAAGCCGCTGCACAAGGTCTCATGGCTGGTATTAATGCTGCTTTATGGCTTGAAGGTAAAGAACCATTTATCCTTGCTCGCTCCGAAGCATATATCGGTGTTCTCATCGATGATCTCGTAACAAAGGGCACAAACGAACCGTACCGTATGATGACAAGTCGCAGCGAATATCGTTTATTGCTTCGTCAAGACAATGCAGATATGCGTCTTACTGAAAAAGGCCGTGCTATCGGTCTTGTAAAAGACGATCGTTGGGCTAAATTTACAGCAAAGAAAGCTGCTATCGAAGAAGCAATGGATATGTTGCGGAATACACCTGTTAATCCATCTAAGGAAACTCAAGACTTACTTGAAAGCTTAGGTACAGCACCTATTAGAACAGGTATTCATGCTTATGATTTAGTAAAACGTAACGAACTATCTTATGCCATCGTAGCCGATGCATTTGGTTTGAAACGTTATACACCTGATGTTGAAGAAGCTGTTGATATCTCCATTACCTATGAAGGTTATATCAAAAAACAAATGGACCAAGTCGACAAGGTTCGTAAACTAGAAGAAAAAATTCTTCCAAAAGAATGGGATTACACACAAATTAAGGGCATTTCTCTTGAAGCACAACAAAAGCTCAACAAAATTCGCCCTCACTCCATCGGCCAAGCAAGCCGTATCTCTGGCGTATCCCCGGCAGACGTGTCTGTTCTATTGATCCAACTAGAACAATATAATAGAAGTAAATAATTGTGATAAGAAATCATATAATCGAAAAAGCTAGCTAATCGTTACGATTAACTAGCTTTTTTTATGTAAGAGAGAGTCACATCAGTAAATATTTGTATATTTATATGAATATTTATAAAATACATATTGTTTTGCACATAAAATATGTACACTAGAGAAGTACATTAAGTGTACATTCAGAATAGACAAAATAATCTGTAAGTGAAGAAAAGTTCATGGTGATAAAATAGAAATAAACTGTGAAATTTGGTTGATAATAAGATGTGTAAATAAATTTTGATTTATATTGAAATAGGATAACAATCTGAAAATTTATTAACAGGCAAAAAATGCAGGTGAAAAAGATGGACCGATTTCTCAATATTATTATTTAAATGATAATATAGGTATAACATCTCTCCTACCTTATTTTGTGTTACGCAGGTCATAGATTTTGATTTGTAAATGAGAATAAATTGAGAATATGCTATAATATAAAGAAAAATGACTTAAATATTTCGCTTATATGGTCATTTTATTAGTTTTCGTATATAAACTTATATAAAATAGATTAAAAGCGCCGTATAACGCAAATTTTTGAGTTTTATAGCATCTGAAAATCGAAATATTATTTTGATATCTCATATATTGTTAAATACATAGTTTTGTCTATATGATGTGTCATATGACATGAGTTTTGCTACATATATGTGGATTACTTTTACTATTATATAAATATCGGATAATTTATTAGGAGTACTTATGAAAGAGAAATACGATGTGCCTATAGCACCGGAGTCTGAATTTGTTTCATACATGATGGAACAAATGAGCCAATTTGGTTTGCCTTGTACAGAAGAGCAAGCAAAAGACTTTTACGTGTATTATGCGCGCATGATTGAAACAAATAAATACCTCAATCTTACAGGTATCACAGATATGAAAGAGGTTGTAGTTAAGCACATGATTGACTCCCTCTCCTGCTATGACTCAAATATCATTAAACCCGGCATGTCCATCATCGATGTCGGCACTGGCGCTGGATTTCCTGGCATTCCGTTGGCAATCTATGATCGTAGCCTTAAGGTCACTTTGTTTGATTCTTTGAAAAAACGTCTTACCTTCCTTGAGTCCGTTATGGATGAGCTAAAATTGACGAATTGTACGACCTTACATGGTCGTGCAGAGGATCTTAGTCATCAAGATTACCGTGAAAGCTTCGATATTGCTACGAGCCGTGCAGTAGCGAGATTACCTATTCTATTAGAATGGACCGTACCATATGTTAAAGAAGGTGGCTATGTTATTGCTTTAAAAGGTGCTATCTACGAAGAAGAAGTGGGAGAATCCAATAAAGCGCTTAGCACATTAAAAGCAAAGATTGAAGAAGTACGTACTGTTACACTTCCAACCTTGGATGATAAACGAGCTATCCTGTACATCAAGAAAATAGGTAAAACACCGAAACAATACCCACGTAAACCAAAAGACATTAAAGATAAGCCGTTAGTGTAATCTCAAATAGTTAATATAGTTAAAAAAAGAACACCTATCCCTACTCACTATGGAGGTCGTGGGAAAGGTGTTCTTTTTTTATTTTACAATTATTTATACGTGATCAATGATATGTAATGTTGTATCGATATCGTTTAAAGGCATAATATGTACGCCTGCAGCGATTTTTTTGATTTGTTCCAATGTTTCGATAGCGATTTCTGTACCCGCTTCTTTACCGCCCTTTTCTACGCGGTCTAGGATTTCTTGAGTAAGGTTGATCCCAGGCACTTTTTCGTGTAGATATGTAGCCATTTTGAAGCTTTTAAGTGGAATTAAACCGAGCATAATAGGTACATCAAACTCAGACATTTTATCGATGTAACGTTTTGCTTGTTCTAAATCGTAAATTGGTTGTGTTTGTACGAAGTGCGCACCATTTTTAATTTTCGCTGCTAATTTTTGACGTTCAATTTCTAAGTCTGGTGCACCAGGGTTGCCAGTAGCACCAATGTAGAAGTTTGTAGGCTCATCTAAATCATTACCTGCCAAGTCTTTACCAGCATTTAATGTTTTAGCGATATTGAGCAAGCCCATGCAGTCTACTTCGAATACGGATTGTGCAAATGGGTGATCCCCATTATCTGGTTTGTCACCAGTAAGGGTTAAGATATTATTTACGCCCAGTGCTGCAGCGCCTAGTAATTCGGATTGTAAGCCGATGATGTTACGGTCACGGCATGTAAGGTGGAAGATAGTTTCAATGCCTTCGTTATGTTGTAACAAATAGGACAAGGAAATTGGGCTCATACGCATCTTGGACATAGGGCTGTCAGCGATGTTAATAGCATCTACTTTCCCTTTTAAACGCGATGCTTGGTCAAATACCTTTTGAGCAGAACTACTCTTTGGTGGGTCTAATTCAACAGTGATGGTGAATTTCCCTTGTTGATGTTTCTCTCTTAATGTCATCATGTACCTCTTGATCTATACATATGGTGAAAGCTTATCTTGTTTAATCCTTTAAGTGGGTTTCACAATCAAAATAAGTTTTTAAGATGAGCTTTCACCTTGTTTTGTATCATGTAAATCAGAAATTATTTTTCTAATGTCTCAAAGTAATCATTTGCGTGGTTAACGGCAGCGATGCCGTCTTTAGCGTAGATATCTGCGCCCGCTTGATCTGCGTATTCTTGAGATACTACGGCGCCACCAACCATGACCTTAGTATTAAGGCCTGCAGCGCGGATAGCTGCAACAGTATTATCGATTTGAGGCATTGTTGTAGTCATCAAGGAACAGATACCAACGAGAGCCGCCTTGTTGTCCTTAATAGCTTGAACGATGACTTCTGGATCAACGTCTTTACCAAGGTCAACGATTTTATAACCATTGTTTTCAAGTAAGGCTGCTACGATATTTTTACCTAAATCGTGGATGTCGCCTTTAACTGTTGCTACAACAACTGTGCCTTTATCTAAACTTTCACTAGCAGGAATGATTTCTTTAATTGTGTTGAAAGCAGCCTGCATTGTTTCAGCAGCAAGCATTACTTGTGGCAAGAATAATTTACCAGATCCAAATTTATCCCCTACTACGTTCATTGCTTCAGAAAGACCTTTTTTAGTAAGGTCTAATGGATCAATACCATCGGCTAATGCTTTTTTAACAAGGTCTATAATAGCCTCTTTTTCCCCTTGCTCTACGCAAGCACGGATATTAGCTAATGGATCATTGCTGTCGAAGGATTTCTTTTCAGGACCTTTTGGAGCAGCGTTACCAGGAGCACTTGTTTCGTCTTCATAACCGTATTCTTTGATGAATTGAGCAGAACCTGGGTCCCAACCTAATAATGTAGTGCTAGAAACAAACGCTTTTTTCGCTGGATAGTTTAGAGGATTCATAATTGGTGTAGTTAAGCCACATGCTAAAGCCATTGTTAAGAATTGGCCGTTCAAGTAAGGGCGTTGTGGCATACCGAAGGAGATGTTAGACAAGCCCATTACTGTTGGGAAGCCAAATTTCTCTTTATATAACTGTAATGTACGCAATGTTTGGCGTGCACTATCTTCACCGCTAGCAAGTGTTAACACTAATGGATCAAGTAATAAGTCGTGTGGTTGAAGCCCATAGCCATAGGCACGATTTACAATGCTTTCAGCTAAAGCAACGCGGTCTTCTGCTTTTTCAGGTAAGTCGCCACTGCAGATTGGCAAGCAAAGCAAAGCAGCACCATAACGTTTAGCCAATGGCATAACGTGTGTGATGGACTCCTCTTCCCCATTTACGGAGTTGATAAGAGCGCGGCCTGGATAGTTTTTAAGAGCTACTTCCATAGCTGCTGGATCCAATGTATCGATGGATAATGGAGTTTCAACGAGCATGGATAATTCGAAAATCGCACGTTCCATCAATGGAGTTTGGTCCATGCCTGCTACGCCCATGTTTACGTCGAGAATATCGGCACCTGCTTCTACTTGGTCTAATGCATCGCGTTTTACACGGATGAAAGAACCATCGCGTAATTCTTGAGCAAGCACTTTACGACCTGTAGGATTGATACGTTCACCGATGATAAGAGGTTTTGTATTGTGACCTAATTCTAACAATTTAGTACGGCTCGTAATAATTGTTTTAGGTTCAATATGAGCACGTTCTTTAGGTGTATGTGCTTTCACAGCGTCGGAAATAGATTGGATATGAGCTGGTGTTGTACCACAGCAACCACCTACATAGCTTGCACCTGCATCTACGATTGGAAGCATCAATGGACCCATTTCTTCTGCTGTAAGTGGAAATACAGTTTGTTTGTTAATTAATTGCGGCATACCTGCATTTGGTTGGCAACTGATTGGCAAATTTGTTACGCTAGCAATTTCCTCAATAAGAGGTGTGATTTGTTCAGGTCCAAGAGAACAGTTAATACCGATAATATCAGCACCCATAGCCTCTACAATAGTAGTTGCTACTGCAGGTGGCGTACCTGTAATGGTACGACCGTCTTCACTGAAAGAAAATTGACAGATAATTTGTACATCTTCTTTTGTCTTCCCTGCTGCTTCACGAGCATCAAGAGAGGCCAATAAAGCGGCACGCATTTCTTGTACGTCGATAATAGTTTCAATGATAATGAAATCTACGCCACCTTCGATCAATGCATCTGCTTGTTCGCGATATGTGTCATAAATAGAGTCAAAGCTCATATTACCTAATGGCTGTAAGAAACGGCCTGTAGGACCCATAGAACCAGCTACACGAGCAGATGGTTTAACCTCTGCAATAGCTTCTTTTGCTACCTTTACGGCTGCAATATTAATCTCTCTTACTCGATCTTGTAAGTCATAATCTTCTAACTTAAGTCCACAAGCACCGAATGTGTTAGTAGTAATAACATCACTGCCATGTTGTAAGTATTGAGCGTGAATATTCTTTACTACTTCTGGTTTTTCTACGTTAAATAATTCTGGACAATAGCCCTCTTCTAAGCCTGCCGCTTGAAGCATTGTGCCCATAGCACCGTCAAATATATACATAAATATCTTCCTTTATCATCCTAATTTTTGAAATGTTTCACGTGAAACATTATTCTGTTGGTTGGCCTTTCATAGCGATACCAGAGGCTTCAGCTGTTGTTTTGTTACAGCCCTCTTCGCCTTCGTTATTAGACGTTACAGTCGCCTTTTCTGGTAATTTACGAGATGCACAATCCTTTTGGGAACAAGATGTGCAACCACGTTTTGTTTTGATATCTTCGTTAGCTGGCATCAAACCAATGATAGCTGTTACAGACTTACGTGGGAACAATAAATAGTTCTCTGTTACTTGTAAGCCAATCATCTCTGTTTTGATAATTTTAGCTAGTTGTGGTTGAATTTCTAATGGCCAGTTACCATATCCAGGGCTAAAACGCCATGTTGGTTTATAGCCTTGTTTTTTTGCAATTGTATTGATAACTTCATTTACTTGATCTGCTACTTGTTCTACTGCTGTTGTAGCCGCTGCATCAAGTAACAAGCCTACAGTGTAGTTACCTTGTTTGAATAACTGTTCACTGCGGATTTCTACATCTTCGCCTACTGTTACGCCTAGTACATAGACTTTTGTAGACTTTTCTAGATGTTTTTCGATGATGGAACCTTCAATTTTAAGCGGTGGATTGCTCAAAATTGTCTTTATTTCTGCATCATAATCGTATTCTTGATATACACCTTTAGGTGTAGCTAATAACTGAATTTCTTTACATGCTTCGTCCACATATTGTTGCGGAAAATTCTCTGCATGACGAAGTCCTGCGTATCGTTTTACTTCTGCTTTATCGATGGCAGGAAGCATTCCGTTATAAATGGGCATGGAAACGCCTCCTTTTCAAAATAAAAAGCTCTGCGTATCCGTAGAGCGTGTGTGCTTACTATTATTTGTATATATTAGATCCTGTAATATAATTAATTTAACTATATTAAAGATTATCAATCTAATCACTACCTAGTTAATAGTATATAGATATGATGAAAGCCTGTCAAAGCATATGAAGCCTATATTCTCATATAATTTAGTAGTGTGTTGATATAACTTAAAGCTATATCATGATATATTTTAATCCTAAAAGTTATTATTGGTGATGATTTAATTATTATATGTTATTACATTCAACTTAATATCCAACTTAATATCTTTACTGTTTTAAATCAAATTGTTTCACGTGAAACAATCGAATTATTTTGGCTGTAAATTTTGCTCGATATATTAAATTTTATTTTTAGTAATGATGTTTGATTATTAATTATAATTCTTAATTGTATTTGTAATAAATTAACTTTTTATCTAAATTTTTTAGTGGCTTAATTTTAATTTCTAATTAATTGTTTTTTGATAAATTTCAGGCAAAAAATTTTTTGTGTAAATTTAGATGATGTGTATATCTTTATATACCAAGATTATTTTTCTATTACAATTTTTTTGAATTAAAACTATATGTTACGTGAGTGAATTTATTCTTATTTGTTTTTGTTGATCATAAATGTTTCACGTGAAACATTTAGAATTCCTATAGTTGTTTTTGAAAAATAAAAATAAGATTTAATCATATTATTTGCTAATATGTAAATACGTGTATTATTAAATAATTTAGTTAGTGAAAAAATATAGATATTTTTCTAGAATTTGATTTGTAATTACCGTAATTATCGTTGTTTTATGTTATAATTAAAAAGAAATATTTTGAACGAACATGTGAGGTGAATTAAGTGGGCAAAGTTATAGCTATTACTAATCAAAAAGGCGGTGTTGGTAAAACAACAACATCCGTGAATTTGAGCGCTTGTTTGGCTGATGCTGGTAAGAAAGTATTGCTTGTTGATTTAGATCCACAGGGTAATGCTAGCTCTGGTTTAGGCATTGAAAAAGATGATTTAGAACTTTGTGTACACGATGTTCTAATCGATGGTGAACCTATTACTGATATTGTTCAGCCTACAATGCTTAAAAAGCTATTTGTAGCGCCTGCAACAATTCAATTAGCTGGTGCAGAAGTGGAACTCGTTTCCGTTGTTTCACGTGAAACAATGTTGAAAAAAGCATTGGCACCAGTACGTGACGAATACGATTTTATCATTATTGACTGTCCGCCGTCCCTTGGTTTACTAACATTAAATGCTTTTACAGCAGCAGATAGCGTATTAATTCCAATTCAAAGTGAATTTTACGCATTAGAAGGGGTTAGCCAACTAGTAAAAACCATAACAATTGTACAACAAACATCTAATAAAAATCTTGAAATTGAAGGTGTTTTATTAACTATGTTTGATGGTCGCACAAATTTATCTATTCAAGTTGCTGATGAAGTGAAAAAATTCTTTGGCAATAAAGTATATAAGACTATTATTCCACGTAATGTACGTCTTAGCGAAGCTCCAAGTTATGGTGAACCTATTATCGTATATGATCCAAAATCAAAAGGGGCAGACGTATATACTAAACTAGCTAAAGAAGTGATTAAAGCTTCAAAAGCTAAATAAATAGTTAGATAATTGAGTTTTACAAATTAATATATAGTCGTATATGTAAGGTGAGAGAGGTTAGTTATGCCTAGAGAAGTAAAAAGTAAGAAAAGTAAATCATCCGGCTTGGGGAAGGGCCTTGGAAATTTAATGAAGGTGGATACGGTAGAGTCTGTATTGCCTGAAAAGGAAATTCATGAATTACCGATTTCTGAATTGGTTCCTAATGCAGATCAACCTCGTAAAAGCTTTGATGAAGATAGTTTAGCTACATTAGCTGAGTCTATTAAAAATCTTGGTATTTTTCAACCAATTGTAGTACGTAAACAAAAGAATAAGTACCAAATCGTAGCTGGTGAACGTCGTTACCGTGCTGCAATTATTGCAGGTTTAGAGACAGTACCAGTTATTGTAAAGAAATATAATACAGAAGAAATGACAGAGGTAGCTCTTGTTGAAAATCTACAACGTGAAGGGTTAGATCCAATTGAAGAAGCTTTGGCATACCAAGGTCTAATGGATACGTATAAACAAACGCAAGAAATGATTTCTGCTCGTTTAGGTCGCAGTCGTTCTTATATTGCGAATATGGTTCGTTTGTTAAAATTATGTGATTCAGTACAAAAAGACCTAATTGAAGGGGATTTAACAGTAGGTCAAGCACGTCCATTACTGGCTTTGCGTAGTGCTGCGCAACAAATAGAAGCTGCTGAACGAATTAAAGAGGGCGAATTAAGTGCACGTCAAGCAGAGGCTCTTGTAAAGTCTATGCAAAATAAAACACCTAAGACAAAGGCTGCTAAGCCACAAAGTACTGCAGAGGTACGTGCTCTTATGGACCGTTTAAAACTAAGCTTAGGATCTCCTGTAAACATTAAGTTCCGTGCTGGTAAAAAGGTTCAAGGTAAGATTGAAATTGCCTTCTCCTCTGAAGCAGAATTAGAACGTCTCATTGCCTTTATGGATGGTCAAGATAATACAGACGATACTGAAACAGTAGAATTTAGAGTATAATTGATATATTAAAATTCGAATCGAATTATGTAAATTTAGTAATGACAAATCGACAACAATTCTGTATAATGTAAATACAATTTACAATCCACGGTGAAAGCGTAGTCTACGGACTGCGCTTTTACTGTATATAAGGTATTTTATTGAGTTATAATAATATTGTAAGCTAACTTAGTAGATCATAATATATGTTGTAAGATTATTAACTATATTTTGTGAGCAATATAAACGTTAAGTAACAAGGATAGACTATGGAACAAACACCTAAAGCAAACCGCGTGCATATAGGCTTTTTTGGTCGTTGTAACGCTGGTAAGTCTACATTGATTAATATGTTAACAGATCAGCCTGTATCCCTTGTATCTGAGGTGGCAGGGACAACGACAGACCCAGTGAGCAAATCCATGGAGATTTTACCATTAGGTCCTGTAGTGATTACCGATACAGCTGGTATAGATGATACAACTGAATTAGGTACATTGCGTATGGAGAAAACAGAAGAGGTTGTGAAAAAGATCAATCTCGCTGTTTATGTACTTCGTACCGATGAAGAACCAACTGCTGATGATATGCATTGGTTAGGGCTTTTAAAACAAAATAATGTGCCTATTGCGTTATTTATAAATGAAATCAATGCAGAAAATAAAGAAAAAGTTGAATCAAATACAGCTAATACAGCTAATACAGATAAAGTTGAATCAAATACATCTGCTTATATTAAAACTCATAAGGGGTTGTCTGATTTAGCTACCGTAATTGGTTCAGCCGATTTTACGTCTAATGAGAAACGTCTAGAATTACTAGATTTACTTGGTGGTTTAACACCACTTGATGTAGAAGGGGATCAAACTCTATTACAAGGTTTAGTAGAAGAGGGGGATGCCATCATTCTTGTGTGTCCTATTGATAGTGCAGCACCAAAGGGCCGCCTTATTTTGCCACAGGTACAAACCATTCGAGAAATTCTCGACTATAAAGGCTTAGCGCTAGTGTGCCAAACAGAAGAGTTACCGGCTATGATTAATTCTCTTAAGAATCCGCCTAAGATGGTTATCTGTGACTCTCAAGCCTTTGATCGGGTTGATGAGTTAACACCAGATACTATTCCATTAACATCGTTCTCCATTTTGATGGCTCGCTTTAAAGGAAAATTACAAGATTTAGTAGCTGGTGTAAAGGCGATTAAGAATTTGAAACCAGGTTCTAAGGTGCTTATCAGCGAAGGCTGTACACATCGCCGTCAATGTGATGATATTGGAACTGTAAAAATTCCTAATCTTCTTAAGAAGCAAGGTCATGCAGATTTACAGCTAGAATTTACGAGTGGGGGAGCCTTCCCAAAAGATGTATCTCAGTATGATTTAATCATCCACTGTGGTGCTTGTATGCTTACACGCCGCGAAGTATTACGACGCATTGAATGTGCCGTTGTACAAGGCACACCAATCGTAAATTACGGTGTACTCATAGCCACGCTACATGGTATACTAGAACGAGCGATAAGCCCATTTGTTGACGAATTAGAGGGCTAATAAAGTATTGTAATTTGTATCTAACACATATATGTAGATATAGCCTTACATACTTGTTATAGGAATTGTTATATAGATATCGCTTATCTATATTAGATACATTAAATATATTAAATTAAATTGTATACAGTCATTTAACTTTCACAATAAGAATGGTATAATTAAGTGTTGGAGTTTGAATGATTGTATAGGAAGGAATATACATGTTCGAATCGATTCAACCGTGGATTGGCATGGCAACCATCGTCCTTGTTATAGCGTTGTTAGTGTATTGTGTCATCTTGCACATTCGCTTAGGGAGTCTTAAAAAGAAATACGATTTCTTTATGCAAGGGGACAATGGTGCGAGCCTAGAACGTAAATTATCTGTAGAGGTTAGCGAAATTCGCGATGCTGCAAAAGGTCTTGAGACTATGATGACCGAGCAAGCGGCGATCCGCAATATTCAAAGCAATACGATACAAAAAATTGGCTTTATTAAATATAATGCCTTTGAAAATATCGGTAATGATTTGTCTTTTGCACTTACATTACTTGATGGCAACAATAACGGTATCTGTATCTCCAGTATTTACGGTCGTAGCGAATCCCGTATTTTTAGTAAACCTATTGTGAAAGGTAAAAGTCTCGTAAGTCTTTCACAAGAAGAATTAGAGAGTTTGAACGAAGCGTTGGGCGAGCGCACCAATGAGGAAGCGTTAACGAGCGCCATCGTTTCTAAATAAGGAAGGTTTGTATTGAAAGTACCGGCATTTATTTCAAACAAAGTTGAAAGAAATGGTGACAACTGCATATTGACATTAACAACCAAGCAAGCGAAGGTTGCAGCTATTGTAAGCTCTATTATAATTATCGCTGCATTGGTTCTCGGCATTTGGGGCATCGTGCGCCAAGCTGAGGTTGTACAATTACGCCAACAGACACAATTACAATCTGAACAGCTAAAATTGTTACAACAAAAGACAGATGTTTTAGATAAGAAAATTCAAAACTTAAATCAAATTAGCGAAGAAAACAAGCAAATGCTGAAGGGCGCTGAATCTGGCACACCATCTCAAGGTGGCGGGGACGGTAGCAACCCAAAGCAGCCAGCCGCTGATGAAAGCGAAGTAAAGACGCTAACAGCGGCACAATTATCAGCTCGTCTGTCCAAAATGGACAAGGACGCACAAAAATTGCTAGTTAGCTTCTATACAATGCGTAATATCCTTCGTGATGGTGGGGCGCAAGACCTTATGGCTATGCAATCCATTAACTTCTCTGCTGGTTCTGGTGGTGTTACGAATAACACTACACCAAGTATCTGGCCGAGCAAGGGCGTTATTACCTCTCCATTTGGTAGCCGTGTGGACCCTGTAACGGGCGCTATCGGTGCATTCCACGAAGGGGTAGATATTGCGGATGACTATGGTACACCAATTGTGGCAACTGCTGCGGGCGTTGTAACCTTTGCCGGTTATACAGACGGCGGTTATGGTAACCTCGTTGAAATCGATCATGGCAATGGCTTCGTAACCCGTTATGGCCATAATAGTGCTGTATTGGTAACTGTAGGTATGAGCGTAAAACAAGGTCAAACAATTGCCTTGATGGGCAGTACTGGTAAAAGTACAGGCGCTCACGTTCACTACGAGGTACGACTCAATGGATCTCCTACAGATCCTATGATCTTTTTACCAATTAGTAACTAAAATAAAACATAATTCATAGAAAAAAGAACTTGTTATGCGTGTAAATGCACTAATAGCAAGTTCTTTTTCTTTATTTTTGCATATATATATTGTAAAATAAAAGTATATGAACGGAGGTATATCTATGAAGGCCTATGTACAAGTTTATACCGGCGAAGGCAAGGGCAAAACGACCGCTGCTATCGGTTTAGCAATCCGTGCCATCGGTGCTGGCAAGAAAGTCCTCTTTTTGCAATTTATGAAATCTAAAGTATATAGTGAACATACTATTTTACCTACCTTACAGAATTTAACCTTAGAAACCGTGGGCAAACCATTCTTTATCATCAAAGAAGGGATGAAAAGCAAGGATGAACTCGCTAAATGGGGCGATGAAGTCGTTGTCTTTGAATCCGGTAATCCGCCAAAAGACTATGTAGCGCTCATTGAAAAAGGCTACGAACGCGCACTGGCTGCTATTAGCAGTGGGGAGTACGATCTCGTCGTTCTTGATGAATACAACATGGCGCTCTTCTTTGAACTTATTACATGGGATAAAACAAAGGCTTTGCTCGATGCTCGTCATCCAGAAACGGAACTCGTATTTACGGGCCGTGGGGCTCCTCAAGAATTAATCGACGAGGCAGACCTTGTAACGGAAATGAAAGAGGTTAAACATTACTACCTTCAAGGCGTAATGGCTCGAAAAGGTATTGAAAACTAATCATAGGTACACCTAAGGAGGTGATGTGGTTGAGTACATTGGCTATTGTGGCCCTCGTTATTGTGGCCATCATTGCAGCACTCATCTTGATTATCCTACTGACACCAATCACATATAGCATCGAAATTAACGGACGCTCGCCATATCGAGGCGAGGTGCGCGTCAAATGGCTGTGGCGTGTATTTTCACTGCATCTAGCATATTTGCAGGACAAACCATTTTTTAAGGAATTATATATTTTGGGTATGCTCAAGATTGGTCCTGTGAAAGACTATGAAGAATGGCTTGAAAATCGCGTTGACGAAGAATACCAAAAAGTTGTGGACGAAGACGATGATATGTCACAAGCAGAGGCCTTTGCTAAGGCGATGCAAGGGGGTGGACAAGGCCCTTCTGCAAGCTCTAGTGGCACTAGCTTTGAAGATTTGAAGAGCTCTCAACGTTCTGACGCTACCTTTGATGATGAAGAATCACCAGGGGCCGGTAAATCTCAAAATCCAAATGAACGCATTGAACGTCCTGAACAAGCTTCTAAGGATATGGATGCACAGGCTCGTGCTGACCGGTATGACTCAATTCAGCAAGATCCAACATCCCATATTAAAAGCGATGACGAAACAGTGAGCCGCGTTACTTTCAACAGTGACGGTTCTATCAAGGAAAAGGTATTTACGAAGGTGAAAGACCTCAAAACGACGGTTAAACATCGTTTTGAAAAACCAGATCCAAACGATCCGGTAGCATCATTTAAGTCTAAAATTCCTACATTCTGGTTCATGAAACATGTACAAAATACAGAATTATGGCACCAGCTATTCCTTGTTTCGAAGCGATGTTATGACCACTCTAAACCACGGGATGTGGCCATAGAAGGTCGATTTGGTGTTGGTGACCCATATCGTATGGGGATTATCGCATCTATGCTGTACAGCATTTGGCCTGAACAAGCTGAGAACATCGAGCTCGATTATGTAAATTGGGCCGGTGAAGGTAGTGGTCATATTAAAGGGCGCATCATTTTAGCTGTCATGGCTTGGCATGGTACAAGATTCTTATTATCTAAACCAATGCGTTCCCTATTGGGTGAAAGTGCTCGCGTCTTCTGGGTGAAACGGAAGGAATCTAAGCAGTTAGAAAAGTTGAAAGCCGAACAAGGTCAAACAGCGTAAGGATATATTAAGTCAACTAAGTAAATGAGCTGTATTAAGACAATATATAAGGTCTACAAATAATGTATATGTCATATAGAAGTAAATACATAGTATAAAAACCTAAGTATTGAACGTACAGCAATGATACTTTCACAAAAAGCGGAGGTACTGTGATGGAAAACAGTAATGTAAAAGAGAATTTGGAAGTCCTATTCGAGAAATTCAAAAATATGATTAAGGTGGAAACTGTAGTAGGCGAAGCTGTGCAAATCGGCGATACTACACTTGTTCCATTCGTAGACGTAACATTTGGTTTCGGTACTGGTACAAACCATAATACTGCTAATAAAAACCACGAATGTGGCGGCGGTGGCGGCGGTGCCAAAATGGAACCAAGCGCTATCCTCGTTATTAAAGGCGAACGCATTGAGTTGTTCAACATTAAAGGCAACCCTTACAGCAGCAGCTTCGATCGTCTTATCGGTTTGGTGCCTGACCTCGTGTCCAAATTGAAATCCGATAAATACATTTATTTGAACGATGAACAATAATTCGATGTCGAATTATAAATACTAGGTGAAAGCCGTAATACCCACATGTGTGCTCTGAATATGTCCGTAGCGACTGCTATTATAGCTTCAGAGTATACTTGTGGGTATTATTTTAACTTCTATAGACTTTCATAAGCATTTCATAGGGCTTTATTATGCTATGTAACATAGTCTTGTGAAAGTTAGCGAGATTTGTTATAGTAAAAATAGTACACTATTGGATTGTATAGTGACACTTTTATTTCGAGGAGGATTTCAGATGAAATTATCTAAAAAATTAACTACCCTAGCTATCGTTGGTGCTATGTCTGCTACTGCTGCAGTAGCAAGTGCTGCTAACATTGGCTTAGTAAATATGAGCCAAGTAGTAAATAGCTACCCTGGCTATGGTGCATTAGATATGAAAATGCAACAAGTAGACGCTCAATACCGTCCACAAATTGAGAAAAAAGTACAAGAAATTGAAAAAATTCAAGATCAAACTCAAGCAGAAGCTGAATTCAATAAATCCGTAGCTCCATTGCTTCAAAAAGAAAACGATGAAATCAACAAAATTGCTCAACCTATGATGCAAGCAATTCACAATGCAGTTGAAACTATTCGCGTTGAGAAAAAAATGGATGTAGTATTGGATGATCCATACACAATCCGTGCGGCTGACGCTAACAGCAAAATCGAAAACATTACTAACGAAGTAATTAGCCGTCTTAAAAAATAATATATAAATAATCGACCTCTAGTTGAAAAATCAACTAGAGGTCTTTTAGTTTAAAGGACTTTTTAATTTATATAGCGAATTATAAACATTAAAAGCGTAATATATCTTATTGCAATTATAGCAATATAGTTCTTAAATTAATCGTCATGATGCAATTTAGTTATGTTCCTATGTCTTGAGATATTCATTAATTATGATATACTATAGATAGTGAATAGACTTCAACGCTAAGGGCGTTGGTCACTAAGGCGCTATCTGTAGATAGTGCCTTTTTTATTTATATAGGAGTATTAATTATGGCTTTTGATAAACCATTTCTAGATATAGATAAGCAACTAGATTTATTAGAATCTCGTAATCTTATTATTTCTAATAGAGATAGAGCAAAACGCCTTATTATGACATCTTCGTATTATGATTTAATTAACGGATATAAGTCTGTATTCATGTCTTCGAATGATAGGTTTAAGTCTAATGTACAACTAGAAGATATTTATATTTTTTCTTTTATAGATAAAGGGCTTCAATCTGTAACCATGAAATATAGCCTAATGATTGAAACGTTATTTAAGACAAGACTTTCTTATGTAATATCAAACTATTTAGGGGTACATCAAGATGATTATTTACATGCTAGACACTATAAAAGGCAGGTAAAACATCTAAGTTTTTCTAATGTAAAACAAGAAGTTAATAAACAACTCGATATTAGTAGTGCTAAACAACCTACTAAATATTATCTAAAACACCATAATCATGTACCGCCTTGGATTTTATTTAAAAATATTTCTTTTGGTAGTGCTATTAATATATTTAGATTGTTAAGCACAAAGCATAAAAGAGAAGTTGCTAATCTTTTACTTCCTACTAATTTGATTACATATAAAGATAAAATAGAGTTATTAATTAATACATTAGAAGCAATTCGTCGTTTCCGTAATTGTGCAGCTCATAGCTTAAATTTCTTTGGTTGTCGAACTGTATATAATATACCCGGTAATATATTATATACTATCGTCCCCAATGGTGTACTTAAGCGTGAAAAAGGTGAGATTACAAATAAAGATAAGAAGTCATTAAAAGGAATTTATGGTGTATTAATTATGACTGCATTATTATTAAATGATAAGTTACTTGTTAGTTCCCTTATAGCTGAATGTAGAAGTATTTTTAAGCCAGAAATTAGTGAAGATGATGATTCAAAGCATATTGCAGACTTAATTAATGAGTTAAAAAACAAATATAAAGAAGCTACACAGATTCCTATAGATTTTATTGATAGACTCGAAATTATATATAAATCAATTAAATAAATAATACTAAAAACTTATAATTGGTAGATTTTAGTATTTTTCGATTAAAATAGGATGCTTGATGTATCATTAAGGAGTGAGATCTAATGAAAGATTTTAAAGCATTAGCCACAGAGCGGTATTCAGTTCGAAAATTTGATACGAAGCTCGTTGAGCAAGAGAAATTAGATATCTTGTTAGAGGCAGCGAGATTAGCACCTACGGCTCATAATTATCAGCCGCAACGCTTACTTGTGCTGAATACGACAGATAGTCTTAATAAACTAAAAGACTGCACGAATGGCCACTTCAATACGCCGATGGCAATTATTGTTTGTTATGATAATACAGTGAGTTGGAAACGGGAATACGATGATGCGGATATGGGCGTTGTAGACGCAAGTATTGTAGGTTCTCACCTCATGTTTACCGTGGCAGATATAGGTCTAGGAACAACTTGGATTGCTCATTTTGATCCCCGTAAAGTACGGGCAGCCTATGCTTTGCCTGATAACATCATACCTGTAGCGATATTCCCAATCGGTTATCCTCATCCCGATTGCGTACCTGCCCCGGGCCATACAAAACGAGCTGATGTAAGTGACTTTACAATCTATAACTCCTTTTAATTTCTTCAAAATGTAAGCTCTATAAAATGTAAGCACTACAGAATTTAAGTAATACAAAAAAGGCGGTTAATCAATTACGATTAACCGCCTTTTCTAATAGTGTTTGTAGGTTCTGTTAGTATTTATTCTGGTTTGTGGATAAGATTTACTACGAATTCGCTGTCTTCAACAAGTGTTGCTTGGATGTAGTTGTCGCCGTTGAATTCTAATACTTGGCCTGGTACAAGTACATGTTCTTCAGTTTCGTTAAGGAATACTTGTACTTTACCTTTTACTACTGTAAAGATGACATTTGCTTCTGGGTGGTTGTGTTTTTCAACTTGTTCACCAGCTTTGCCGCCTTTTTTTACGATTACATAGTTAGGACCTTGGAATAATAAACCTAACTCTTGATTAACTGTGCCTGCCATAATAGACCTCCTAATTCTAGCTTTTTATGTTCTGAAAGCTGACGCTATTACTTAATTAAATGAACTTATGTAATTACCTTATGTCTATATTATAAATGATATTGCTTATCAATGCTGTGCCTATAGCTACAGTTTTGAAAGAAATATATATTAAATATAGATTTAAAATGGGCGCAAAAACGAACGAAAATATTTACGTTCGTTTTTACGCCCGTTTTCGTTCGTTTATAGTCTATAAACAAACGAAATGTTATGTATTTATTATTTATTTTTTCTTAATTGTATATAAGCGTGTGCCGTTTTCTTCAGTCGTTACAAGTTCAAAGTTAGGATCTACCGCTTTTACAAAGGCTTCGAACCATGTTTGGTACGCAAGTGCCATGAATTTAGGATCAACGCCTGCTGTACGCCAGTAGCCTGCTTGTAATCTGTGATCGCCAACCCATGTGAATTCGTCAGGGCTTTCAGAAACAACTTGGTCACCACCATCGCAAGGCATGCCATTTACGTAGAAGTTTTGAAGTGCATTGTAAATAGCTGGTGCAGTGTGCTCTTCAAGGCTGTCTTGCGCCACAACGCCACATGCTTGGCCTTGTACAGCAAACGCATCAAGAATAGCTGTTACTACGTTCACCGCTTCGTCGCCGGAGTTAGTGTCGAGCAAATCTTTGATGAAAGCTGCTTCGCGAACAGATGCGATGTTAATTTGGTTGGACAACCAGCCATGGATATTACCATGATCGATGATGTTTTCAAGTGGAATACTTGGGTTGATTGGCTCACCGTAAGTATCTACGGAGATGGAGTGCAATTCCTCTGCCAAATCATCAACAACTTTAGTTGTTTTTTCTAAAATCAAGTTTTCACGCTCAACGAGCAATTGAATTTTACGATATAACCAGTAATGGATGTGACCTAAGAATGCGGACATATTAAGCTCCTTTTCGTGCTGTTTCTAATTTTTGAACTAAATCGTATACATTAACACCGTGAATTTCTGCAGCTTGCCATAATGGTTCAGCTGTAGAAGATGGGCAACCAAGGCAACCCATGCCGATGCTTTGTAACACAGGTACTACATTTGGATAGGTATCTACGATATCGCGAATGATTGTATCTGGTGTAATAGGGGCACCTTCTTCGAGGCGTGGTGCTTCTGGTTCAGGATCGTTACCATGACCAGGCAAGAACACAGCTGGTTCGTCGGATTTGCTTTCAGCTGGAGCACCTTCAAGGTCGCCCAATACAGCTGCTTTGAAAGCCTCTAAACCAATGCGGTCAATGAATTCGCCCATGCGCTCGATTTGTGCATTTTCTTTATAGTATGCAATGATACGATCTACTAATGCAAGAGCTTCTTTTTCAGTTGTTACTTCAGCGATGAGGTCGCCAATGCGTGGATGAGCACCACCGCTACCGCCAGCGTATACGTTCCAGCCCTCTACAGTACCGATAATACCAACATCTTTCATGCGGCTTTCAGTACAAGAGTTAAGACAACCGGACACGCCGATTTTCATTTTGCTTGGCATTTCTTGAGACAAATATTTGCGCTCAATTTGCATGCCAAGATGTACGCTATCTTGTTTAGCACGTTTACAGAATGTAGTACCTGGGCAGATTTTTACGCTGCGCACGCGATTAGATACAGTGTACGCTGGCTCCATGCCAAGCATCTCCCAAGCTTTATCTACGTCTTCTGCTTTCAAATTCGTAATCATAATGCGTTGGCTGCCAGTCAATTTAAGAACGGCGCCGAACTCATTAGCTACGTCGATATATTTTTGTAATTGTTCAGGTTGAATGAAACCTGCAGGAACGCGAGGTGTAATTGCATAACGGCGTTGACCGTTTTTAATGCGTTGTAAATTTGCTGCAATTTGTGCCATGTTAAATCCTTTCTCGAGCCCTCTCTGCGGAGAATAGTGGCTAAAACTACTTAGTTAATCTATGTGATTCTTTGTTTGTAATCTATATACGCCGTTGGGTTTTGTGAAAGCTTCGCACGTATACGAACAGCGTGATGAGATCAACTAGGCGATGCCTCACCAAAACCCGGCGTAACGATCAGTACGGGTATTAAATACTGACCTGATGTTCCTAGTATAAACTATTTTAACACGTAATAATGTAACCTAAGCTACAAAAATGAAAAATTTCAATATTAATTATTAATAGCATATATGATTTATAATACTAGATGTTATAAAATAATTTACCTAATTGGTAAATTGTATATTTACATTTGTATTTGAGAGAGTATAATAGAATTAACCTACTAGGTAAATTATTATAAATGGCCATTTATATTGTATCAACCATTCACTATGATTTGAGAGAGTCGGTGACATGTTGATGGGCTGTTTCACGTAGTAGAGATTCAAGAAATTATTGATTATCATTAGTATAGGAGATATACATATGAAGATATATGAGAGTAAAACTTTTATTGCTATACCGCCTGGAATGACAATAAAAGAGGTTTTAGAAGATAGACATATGTCCCAAAAAGAATTAGCTACACGAATGGACATGAGTGAGAAACACATTAGTAAGCTCATTAATGGAGAAGTACCACTAACGCAGGATGTGGCAATGCGTCTTGAACGGGTATTTGGTGTAGAGGCAAGTTTTTGGAATGGTCTAGAAGCTAATTACAGAGAAAAGATATTAAAAGTGGAGTATGAAAACTCCATTGATGAAGAAATTAATTTCGCTAAGCCCTTTGGTTATGCTAAGCTTGCACGTTTGGGTATCGTTCCAGAAACGAAAAAGGTAGCTGAACAAGTCAATAATCTACAGAAGTTTTTTGAGGTAGCTTCTTTAAAAAATGTAGCTAATGACATGATTATGCCCTTAGTATATGAAAATATTAAGGATATGGAACCAGCTAAAAAGAGTGCCATTTATATACTAGTACAAATCACAAAAGGACAGGGTCGTTTTGTAGAGGTCAATCCTTACGATGCGGAGTTATTAAGAAAATTTATACCAAAAATTAAGGACCTTTCTAGTGAACCTTTAATCGGTGTGAAAGAGCCTCTCAAGGATATGCTAGCAGCATGTGGCGTAATTATTGTATATTTGCCAATTCTTGATAACATAACCTCTACATGTATTACCTATTCCAAAGGAAACTCCATTGTTCTTGGTATACCAACGGAAGATTCTGATGATTTTTGGAATTTATTAGACCAGGCTTTACATAATTTGGTAGAACGAGACTTTCCACACAGTAATCGGAAATATCGCAACAATGATCCTGTAACCGTGGTGAATTATTAATTCAGATTTTGTAAATAGGTAAGGTGTTACTTCTTAGGCTTTTCTTAGGGCATTCATCATGCAATTTGTAAGGACTTTCAAAGTACAATCCGTAGGACTCTCATCCTGTAACAAAATAGCGTATAATAGACATATAGAATATTATTGATATAGGAGATACAATGAAAGTCCTTTACGATACAATTTTAAAAGCGAAATATACAGGTCGCCCGAACCGTTTTGTGGTGACTTTAGATTTAAATGGTGAAAGCGTGCTCGCTCATTTGCCAAATCCTGGTCGTATGTGGGAGCTCTTATTTACGGGTGTAACGATGTACATCGTGCCTCATGATAAACCGGATGCAAAAACGAAATATCGCGTGGTCGGCATCGAGCGCGATGGCGTCGTGATTATGCTCGACACCAACTACAGCAATGATGTAGCGCAGCATTTGATTGAAAATAAACTCATCCCTGGATGGGAGGAGTGGCGCGTTGTACGACGTGAATATACAGTTAAACTACACGGTACATCATCTCGCTTTGACTTGCTCCTCACCAATGATAAAGGTGATGAGTTCCTGTTAGAGGTTAAGTCTTGTACGCTATTCTCCAAGACGGGTGCTATGTTCCCTGATGCTATTACAGAACGAGGGCGCAAGCATTTATTGCATTTGAAAGAATTGCAAAACGAAGGCTACCACACAGGTGTTCTATTCCTCGTACAATGGGATAGAGCGCAGTGGTTCTTGCCAGACTACCATACAGATTTGGAGTTTGCGAAAACCTTTAAAGAGGTAGCATCTTCTTTAGACTGGAAAGCCGTTGCGGTGGCGTGGGATGATACTTTTACCATGCCCACTGTAACCCATGAATGTTCCTATCCGAGTAGCATTCTCGACACAGAGGCTCACGATAGTGGCGTGTACGTAATGGTCATGCATCTCGACCATGATTTAGACCTTGAGATCGGCTCTAAAGGAATGATGCATTTCAAGGCGGGCTACTATATGTACGTAGGCTCTGCGAAGGCGAATTTAACGAAGCGCATTGAGCGCCATAAACGAAAACGGAAGAAAATGCACTGGCATCTAGATTACTTCCGCGGTCACTGCGAAATGATAGCAGGTCTGCCGATTCGTACTAGCTGGGCTGATGCGGAATGTGCTCTCGCTGATGCGGTCCGTGGCGTTGCCGAATGGGACGTGCCTAAATTTGGATCCTCTGATTGTGACTGTAAAAGCCACCTATTTGGGATGACGGAAAATCCGATACATAATCAATCCTTTATGAATGTGGTGGAAGATTATCGCATGAATATGTTGGATGCGCTAGTTAAGTGATTATTGTTGGGGCCCCGTCACATAGTGGTTTACTAGTTAAAAAAGTTAGACACTTATTCCTTCGCTCCATAGTGACCTAAGTCGCTCATTCATAAGTGTCTAACTTTTTTACAACCCTATATGTGGACTAGTCCCAACAACAAAAGCACTTTTCCTTTCGCATGGGGCGAGGCCCCTAATTGGGAGAGGCGGATAAAACAAAAGCTAAGTATTTGATCTCATTTAGATTTAAGGCAAAGAATGATTGGAAAGAAACGATGCTAACAGGCATTGGCAGTACTGGTAATGATACTTCAGGTGTGGAACGAGACTTTGTTAAGGTCTTGGACCATATGATATATCATGCAGTTCATTAAATAAGAAGCAGAAATAGTTTATAAGTATGAAATAAAATGAGATATAAATATAGAGGGGAATTATATGACATCTTTAGAAAATGCGATTACAGGAAATGTGATTGTATATCAAGCAGAGAATGAATCTGTTTCTACGAATGTTCTATTCAAAGATGAAACATTTTGGATGACACAAAAAGATATATCAAAACTATTTGATGTTAATCCACAGGCTATATCCAAGCATTTAAATAATATTTATTCTGACGGCGAATTAGAAAAGCTAGGAACTTGTTCCAAAATGGAACAAGTTCAAATAGAAGGAACTCGTACTGTTAAACGGGTAATAGATTTTTATAATCTTGATGCTATCATTGCGGTAGGTTATCGAGTAAATAGCAAAAAGGCAACTCAATTTCGAATTTGGGCGACAGGAGTTTTACGGGAATATATTATCAAAGGTTTTGCTCTTGATGATGTTATGCTAAAGAATGGACGTTCATTTGGACAAGATTATTTTAAAGAATTGCTACGAAGAGTCCGCTCAATTCGCGCTAGTGAACGACGCATATATCAACAAGTAACAGATATATTTGCTGCGTGTGCAATCGATTATGATGCACAATCACCTATTACTAGAGAATTTTTTGGAACGATACAGAATAAGTTTCATTATGCTATTACTGGTCAAACTGCTGCAGAGATCATTCATAGTCATGCAGATGCTACAAAGGATCATATGGGATTGACTACGTGGGAATCTGGACCGGAAGGGCGGATTTATAAGAAGGATGTAATCGTAGCAAAAAATTATTTATCTGTTGAAGAGATTGAACAACTTGAGCGAATGGTATCCTCATTTTTTGATTATATAGAACGTATTATTGAACGACGTGAAACATTTACTATGAAAGCGTTTATTGAAAGTGTAGATAAGTTTTTAGACTTTAATGAGTATCAAATCCTAACAAACAAAGGACTTATTTCTATGACACAAGCACAGAAGAAAGCTGTTAGTGAATATAAAACGTTTAATACACAACAGAAAGTAATTTCTGATTTTGATAAGTTTGTGAAAGAACATAGTTAATAATAAAGGGTTTATAGCCTTTATCCCTTAAAAATGCTATAATATTATGATGTATTATAATCAGTGTTAGTAAAATGAGGTGAGATTGTGGCAGACCAACAATGGTCCCACGGGAATATTCATCCCGTTCAGATTGATAAAGAAATGAAGAACGCCTATATCGATTATGCAATGTCCGTAATCGTAATGCGTGCTCTTCCAGATGTGCGCGATGGCTTGAAACCAGTACATCGTCGTATTTTGTACGCGATGCACGAAACAGGCATGACGCCAAATAAACCGTACAAGAAATCCGCTCGTATCGTCGGTGACGTACTTGGTAAGTACCATCCACATGGTGATAGATCCGTTTACGACGCAACGGTTCGTTTAGCGCAAGATTTCAATACGCGCTACCTCTTGGTAGACGGCCACGGTAACTTTGGTTCCATCGACGGTGATAGTGCCGCTGCGATGCGTTATACCGAAGTACGTATGGCGAAAATTACGCAAGAAATGCTCGCTGATATTGACAAGGAAACTGTTGATTTCATGCCGAACTATGATGAAAGCTTGCAAGAACCTACTGTATTGCCAGCGAAGATTCCAAATCTTCTCATCAATGGTTCCAGCGGTATCGCCGTAGGGATGGCGACAAATATTCCGCCGCATAACCTTAACGAGGTATGTAATGGCCTTACCATGCTCATCGATAATCCAGATGTAACTGTGGACGAATTGATGACGCAAATCAAAGGTCCAGACTTCCCGACTGGGGCGCTCATTTTGGGCCGGGAAGGCATTAAAAAAGCATACTCAACAGGTCGTGGTAGCGTAAAAATGCGCGCTCGTGCAACCATTGAAGAAATGGCGAAGGGCAAGCATAAAATCGTAGTGACTGAAATCCCATACCAAGTTAACAAGGCTCGCGTTATTGAAACGATTGCGAACTTGAGCCGCGATAAGGTTATTGATGGCATCACAGCACTTCGCGACGAATCTGACCGTCAAGGTATGCGCATCGTTATCGAATTGCGCGCTGACGTGCAACCAGATATCGTTCTTAACAAATTATATAAACACACTCAACTTCAAGAATCTTTCGGCGTGATTATGTTGGCTCTCGTAGACGGTCATCCTCGCGTATTGAATTTGAAAGAAGTATTGGGTTACTACTTAGATCATCGTCTCAATGTAATCGTACGCCGCACTCAATTCGAGCTTAACAAAGCTGAAGCGCGTGCACACATCTTGGAAGGCTTATTGATCGCCCTTGACCACATCGATGAAGTTATCGCTACAATCCGCAGTTCTCAAACTGACGAAATTGCACGTAACGCATTGATGCAAAAATTCGGGCTTTCAGAAAAACAAGCAGTAGCCATCCTCGACATGCGTTTGCGCCGTTTAACAGGTTTGGAACGCGAAAAAATCGAAGAGGAATACAAGGAATTGTTGGCATTGATCGAAGACTTGAAAGCTATCTTGGCTAGCGAAGCGCGTCAACGTCAAATCATCAAAGACGAACTAGAAGATATGAAGAAGAAATACGGCGACCCTCGTCGTTCTGAAATCACAATCGATACGTCTGATCTTGATGTAGAGGACCTCATCGCTGATGAAGAGATGGTTATTACCTTGACTAAACAAGGTTATATCAAACGGATGAACGCGAACGTATATCGCAACCAACATAAAGGTGGCGCTGGCGTTATCGGCATGAAGACGAAGGAAGACGACTATGTAACGCAAATTATGCATGTTCGCACGCATAATACATTGCTATTCTTCACGTCCACAGGCCGTACATACCGCCTCAAAGCATACGAAGTGCCAGAAGCAGGTTCCCGTAATTCTCGCGGTACTGCTATGGTTAACGTATTGCCATTGGCTGTAGGCGAATCCGTTACGACTATGATCGACCTTGAACGCGTTCAAGAAGATGTAAACTTATTCATGGTAACTGAGTTTGGCGTTGTTAAACGTACAGCTATCGAAGAATATCGCAACATTCGTCGTTCTGGTCTCAATGCTATCAACCTCGACGAAGGGGATCACTTGATTTCCGTCAACGTAACGACTGGTAACCAAGACATCTTGATTGGTACTAAATTGGGTATCGCTATTCGTTTCAGTGAAAATGATGTTCGTCTTATGAAACGTGCAGCTCACGGCGTGCGCGGCATTAAACTCAATGCAGGCGACGTGGTTGTAGGCGCGGGTGTTCTTAATGCTGATGAAAGCGAAGCACAAGTGTTCACTATCTCCGAAGAAGGTTTCGGTAAGCGCAATGATGCGGAAGCTTACACATTGCAAAAACGCGGTGGTAAAGGCTCTAAGAACTTCAAGATTACGAACAAAACTGGGGACGTAGTATCCGTAGAGGTTGTTCATAACGATGACGAAGTAATGCTTATCTCTGAACAAGGTAAGATTATTCGCTTCAATATGAACGATATTGCTGTTAAAAAAGGCAAAGCTATTTCTGGTGTGAAAACACAAAACCTCGACGAAGGTGATAAAGTAGCTAGCATTGCTGTTATTCCAGGTTCTGAAATCGAAGAAGACGTAACTGAAGAATAATAAGCTGAAGAACATTAAGCTCATAAGTTCATAAGCTAACGAGCTAAATAAACTAATAAGCTAATGAGCTAGAGCATACTATAAGTCATATAATGAAGTAATTAAGATACAAATATGTAAGTAACTATGGGCGGCCATCTTAGATGGTCGTCTCTAGCGTTAAGGAGTTAGAAATGAAAAAATGGTTAGCTGCTATGTTTGCAGCAGGGGTTTTCTTTGTAGGTGGCTTTGGCCAAGCGAGTGCCGCTGATTGGTACTATATCGATGCTGATGCTGATGATGCAGCGTGGTTCATCGACAACTCTTCTGTATATAAAACAGATGATGCGGCAACAGTACTTGTTAAAATTAACAATGTAGAAGGTTTCACATACATTTACACAGTACGCATTGATCGTAAAGAAAAAACATGGACAGAACTTGATACAACAGTATACAGTGCTGCAGGCGTAGCGTTATTGTCTAGCAAAGAAGCACAAAAACCTACAAAAATTGAAGATGATACCATGGGCGCGGAAGTTATGCAGGCCCTATGGGGTAAATAATCCAACAATTTAATAGAAGCTGATATTCGCTCTGTCTAGTTAGATATTCAGAACGTATAAGTAGCCCCGAACTATTCTGAAAGCCTCCATAGTGAACTAAGTCGTTTTCAGAACAGTTCGGGGCTTTCTATTTTCTTACCAATCTTACAGGGCGAATATCAGCCATCAAATACGTTGGATTATTTAAAGTCCATAGGGGCCTCGCTAGACGTTCCTTAGGGTTCTATATAATTTATGCATTTAATAGAGTTTTTATTAGTAATATGCAATTATGGTGTTATAATGAAGGCGTAGGGAATTTATGGTATGCAGATTGCATAGTTATTTGAATTTTATAGTCAGGAGAGAATAGTTATGAAGAAATGGTTTGCTTGTTTAGCAGTAGCCGGTTTGTTATTTAGCGCTGGTGTGGGTGTATCTCATGCTGAAAGTTGGTATGCATTAGAAACAGATCAAGCCGGTCGTACTGGTTACATCGATAATGATTCTGTTAATAAAAATGATGCTCAAGCTACATTGCGCTTAAAGATTGTAGATCCTAATGGAGATCATTCTATTTATACGATGACATTCAATCGCGCTGATAAAACAGTGCAGCTTATTGATGTTACAACATATAATCCACAAGGCTATATGATTGGTTCTGAAACATTAGCAAATACAAAAGTACAAATACAAGAAGGAAGTAATTTAGATCACGTGTATCACTTGATTTGGTAAATTTCCTCTTTAGTTTTAGAAAACGGGATATATCTCTACGTCCTCCAAAGCGAGCTAAGTCGTCCTATGAGATATATTCACCCGTTTTCTCATTCCTTGATGAGGAAATGTGTCCAAAACGGCGTTTCGGGAGAGTCGGTCTCAAAGAGATAGAACTATTTCTGCACGTATGATTAAATTTACTCAAAACTACGTAGGGGAATAAATTATTCCCTTATTTTATGGCAGAATATAAGGGATTAGAGAGTACGGTAAGGGATTATCAATGAAATTTATAAAGGTTGAGCACGTTTGTCTTTCATAAAATATTTAGTTTTATCGAATATACTAGATTTCGTATTCTTGTATTTAAATCGAGAGGTAAACATATGAAAAAAACATTGGCAGCTGTTTTAGCAGCAGGCGCTTTATTGATTGGTGGCATCGGTAGTGTTGATGCAGCAAATTGGTATACTGTTGGTACTGATAGCAATGGTATTACTTGGTCTATCGATAATGATTCTGTTAAAAAAGATGACAAAAAAGCTGTTTTGGATATCAAAGCTATGGATTACGAAGGTTATCATTACATCGTAACTGAAGAGTTCAATCACAAAAAACGGGAAGTAAAAGATATTAAGGTTACTCTTTACAATCCACAAGGTTATGTTGTGAAAGAGGAAAAACCTAATAAAGATAGCCGTAAGGTTGAACAAGGTACTCCTGCATATGCTGTGTACACACTTATCTGGGGTGACAAATAATCTAATCCTCCGAGGATTATGATTTTTGGTGAAAGCCTACATACGCACGTTCTCATTTGAGGGCGTGCGTTTTTTTGTGTAACAATCCTATGTATTTTGAGTATTTAAGTAAAGAAACTATGCGTTAACTTTCAATTCCCTAAAAATTGGTGAATTATTTATCCATTCGTGGTACAATGGGAACAATATTGCACATTTTTTGCAAAAAAGTGTGACATTTCTACATAGTATAAACTTTCACTATAGCGTATACTAAAGGTAAGATGTGGAAGTGCGCCTTGAGCATAGTGCTCTGTAGTTTGGCTTACTTCTTTTAAAGGTTTGATAGTTCTAGTTTGTTAGAGGAGGTCCTCATGTCTCAATACGAATTTATCGATAAACGCGTGCCGATTGCGCTCGACAATCCATCCATTTATCACGACATTTCTAAGTGTAAAAACTGTACGTTATGCCGTCGCGCTTGTGCGGACGTAATGAGCGTACTCGACTACTACGATCTCGATGCAAATGGCGATGTGCCTGTATGTATCCACTGTGGTCAATGTGCGGCTGCATGTCCATTCGACTCTATGCATGCTAAATCTGAGCTTGAAAAGGTGAAAGCAGCTCTTGCAGATCCTGAGAAAATCGTGGTTATTCAAACAGCTCCAGCTGTTCGTGTAGCTATCGGAGAAGGCTTCGGTTATGAACCAGGTACATTCCTTGAAGGTAAAATGGTTGGTGCATTGCGTGCATTAGGTGCAGACTATGTAGTAGACACTAACTTTGGTGCAGACTTAACAATTATGGAAGAAGCATCTGAGCTTGTAGAACGCCTTAAAAATGGTGGTCAAATTCCTCAGTTCACAAGCTGCTGCCCAGCGTGGGTACGCTTTGCGGAAATCTACTTCCCTGAGTTGATTCCTAACTTGTCTTCCACACGTTCTTGTATCGCTATGGAAGCCGCTATGATTAAAACTTATTTTGCTGAGAAGAAAGGCATTAATCCTAGCAACATCGTGTCCGTATCTGTAAATCCTTGTACTGCTAAAAAAGCAGAAACAAAACGGGAAGAAGAAAATGCAGCGGCTCGTTACCATAATGATGAATCCCTTGGCATGGATACAGATATTTCCATCACAACTCGTGAGTTCATCCGTTGGATTCAAGAGGAAAACCTAGACTTCAATGCCATTGAAGAATCCCAATTTGATGACTTAATCGGTATGGAAACTGGGGCCTCCATCATCTTCGGTAACACTGGCGGTGTTATGGAAGCAGCTATGCGTACAGCATACAAGCTTATCACTGATAAAGAGCCACCTCCATATGCATTGACACACCTCGAAGATGTTCGTGGTATGGAAGGCGTTAAAGAGGCTACTGTTCAACTAGGTGATGATGTAACCTTGTCTGTTGCTGTAGTACATGGCGGTAAAAACACACGTGACTTCCTTAATGCTTTGAAAGATAGCGGTAAACACTATGACTTCATCGAAGTTATGGCTTGCCCAGGTGGCTGTATTGGTGGCGGCGGTCAACCGCGCACTAAATTGCCTCAAGCTGTGAAAACTAAGGAAGCTCGTATTGGCGGTCTTTACGAAGCTGATGCGAACTACAAATGGGTTGCTTCCTATGAAAACCCAGAAATCCAAGCTTTATACAAAGACTTCTTGGGTGAACCATTGGGCCATAAGGCACATGAACTCTTGCATACACATTACACAGACCGCAGCGCGGTTCTTGGTGATCGCAAAGACGTAACACCTGAAACATGCCCAACATCCCCTAAATATAAGGGCTAATTGTATTATCATGTAGCTAATTCGGTCAGTACGAGTCGTTTCGAATGTAACCTGCCGATACGAACATCTATACATTGGCGTGATTAGACTAGTATATGGGTAACTAACTGAACATACATAAATCCTACGGGTCATGAGTGACTTGATACTTGTGTAGATATTGACTACTGAGTGTCACCTTACATGCGATTCGTAGGATTTTTATGTTTATCCTTATTATGGATTCATGACGATTGAGTACCTCGTATATCAATACTTACAATTACTTTATAACTTTATTATGATAAATTAGTATAGAAAATCAGCTTTTATATGAGGAAAAGATGAATTATATAGTGTATAATATATAGATAAGTAATGTGTAAGAGAGTTCAGCAAGGAGTTTTGTGGAGAGATGAACTTGTTTTTACGGCGTGCCTTATGTGGCATGGCCTTAATAGTCGCCGCCATCGGTACTGCGGGATGCCAACATGAGAGTCAGGCAGAGCAGGAAGAGGTACGAACTGTATCGTATCGGGCCGTCATGCAATCAGATAAGCCTGTTTCAGAAAAGGTGAACACCTGGCTTGGGGCTATGTCTCAAGAGGACAAGATAGGCCAGCTGATGATGATTAGCCTTCATGGCAGTACGATAGGACAGTCCCAAAAGGATGTCATCAGGAAATATCGTGTGAGCGGCGTTATGCTAACTAATGAAAATCTACATAATAAAAATCAAGTGAAAGCTTTTACCAGCGATATCATGCAAACGGCTACAACGGCGAGTATGGTGACGCCATACATCGGCATCAATCGGGATAAGGTGTTGCGTACGAATGAAAGTTTCTTGCGCTTGCCAGAGCCAAATCGTTGGGGGCAACTACCGATGGAACGGATCATCAATTTGGCGACTCGATCGGCCATCGAAATGCACGATATGGGCTTTAACCTCATCGTGGGACCGAATGCAAACCTAGGGGTGCCAAATGTGTCCTATACATCTGATCCGACTTGGGCAGGATATATGGACCTAGCTATGGCGGAGCGTTACCAAATCAACCACATGTGGTTTGGCTATAACTACTTCCCAACAGTGAGCCTTGGTGATGCATCCTTTGAGACTGCTAATGATGCGAAGGCCTACCTAAATAACAACGATGTGTCCGTATTTAAACGCCTCATTACACAGACGACAGCGAATACGTACATGCTCGTCATAAGCCATGTGCAAATCCCTGCCATCGATAATGAACACCTAGCGAGTAACTCGAAAGCAATCATAACGGACTGGCTACGACACGAGATAGGCTATAACGGCGTGGTTATGACCGACCGTGTCGATGTAGGGGCATTGCAAGCAAACCAAAAGATAGGGGACTTTGCAGTTAATTCCATCGTAGCAGGTAGTGACCTCGTCCTCCTTGATGCAGATACGGGTCACATCGATGAAGTCCATCGCGCACTTACGCAAGCGGTGGCGAACGGAACTATTTCAAATGACCGACTCAATGATGCGGTTAAGCATATTTTGCTTATGAAGATGCAAACTCAAATACAACAATAAAAAAATAACTACAACAATAAAGAAACAACTATAACAATAAAGAAACGACTATATAAATATCCTTATTACATACGAGTCATATGACGTGCTATACCTTATGGTAGGCACGTCTTTTTATATGTGTTGATTATAAAAAAAGATTATATACGGAATATTGTATGTTGGTGTGACGAGGATAGATCTATAAGAATACAGTAAATATAAGGGGTTTCACAATCGAATGGGTAAAAAATAAACCATAAAATAAGTATATTTTATGCGTAAAAAATTTAACATAATCAAAAGTCATGTTAATAATATGAAAATAAGTTTAAAAATGATTTAAATTTATGATATAATAATCTCCATAGACAGTTGGAGGTGAGAGTATATGAATTTTGTGGGACGTGCTGAGATTATAGAGAGTATCCAGTCCCGTATCGCTGAGGGCAATATGAGCTTGTGTGTTGTGTACGGTCCTCATCGCAGTGGTAAATCCTATGTGGCTTCGCAGCTTGTACGCCGTCATAAGGCGTTGTATTTGGCGGGGCGCATGGCCAATGAATCAGTCCATGTGGCTGATATGAATAGAGCTCTTGAGGCACGTTTTGTTCCGACTGATGCTCAGGACAAGTTCGAGCCGATAGATAGCTTGCACCAAGCCTTTGTAGGGCTTTTTGAAAGCAGTGTGAAAACTCCGCAAACCGTGGTGATTGATGACTATCCTTCCTTGGTGGAGGCTGTGCCGCAATTCCCTATTCACTTGCGTGATTTATTAGATACTTATAAAGATACGAGCCATTTAAACATCATTTTGTTTGCAAATGGCCTAGAACAGCTGGATGGCCGCATCATTGGCGAGCGCAGCCTCATCGGTCCGTTCGTGTCCGAATACTTTGAGGTGAAACCATTCTCCTTGGTGGATATGAAATCCTTGGGACTTCACTATGCTAAGGACGATTTGCGCACTGTATTCGCCGTAACAGGCGGTTTGCCTGCGTACGTGCAGTACTTTGATAATGGTGAAAGCATTGATACGAATATCATTAATTTGTTCTTCTCCGTATCAGGCGCTCTATTTGAAGAGACACAGCATATCTTACATCGAGATATGAAAAATATAACAGGTGCTAATGCTATCTTGTCTGGCCTTGCTACCCTTGAAAGACCATACTACGTGGAGCTTTTACAAGCAAGCCAAATTAAAAGCGGCACCTTTACATCTCGTTTGAACGATCTTATGTCCATGGGGCTCGTAGGTCGCATTCAAGCCAATAGCCGTGGACCTGCGAAATACGCAGACTACCACTTTACCAATAGCATGTTCCATTTCTGGTACCGCTATGTGTATAAATACTGGGGCGACATCGTGCGCGGTAACGGCGCTGATGTGTACCACACACATGTAAAACCGCAGCTTAAAGACTTTGTGCAAGCGGCGTGCATTGCTATCTAATCCAAGATTGATTATATTTGCCAATCTTTGATTGCGTACTATTACCCAATGATAGTACTATATTCCTCTTATAAAAGGGGCTGTAACAGAATGCGGTTTTACCGCATTCTAGTTGCAGTCCCTTTAAAATATAAGAAACACCAAGAAAATTAGATTTGTAAAATCTTAT
>NZ_JAGZRH010000020.1:0-14238 GCF_018381775.1 Veillonella sp.
GAATTATGGTTGGTTTTGACTTTGTCAAAACCCGCACTCTGGCATATGTTCAATCATATGATTGATTACCTATCATTGTTCAGTTTTCAAAGATCTGTTTCGTTAGGTTGTTGCCCTAACGACTTGTATAAGTATATCAG
The DNA here is from genome assembly GCF_018381775.1 of Veillonella sp. GTDB lineage: Bacteria > Bacillota > Negativicutes > Veillonellales > Veillonellaceae > Veillonella. The sequence continues at coordinate 141 of NZ_JAGZRH010000020.1, forward strand.
CGAAGTCTTAAATCGTCAACCTCTTTTTCAAAGATTTTTTCAATTTATTTTCAACTGATTTTATACATACAATCATAACCAAATTCTCCAAAAATAGAGATAGAAAACTCACAAACCGAAGTTTGTGAGTTTTAATTTGGTGACTCACCCGCGACTCGAACGCGGGACACCCTGATTAAAAGTCAGGTGCTCTGCCAACTGAGCTAGTGAGTCATGTTGGCAGGGGTGGCTGGGATCGAACCAGCGCATAACGGAGTCAAAGTCCGTTGCCTTACCACTTGGCGACACCCCTACAGTGATTATGATGTGTAGGTTATGGGGTGAGTAGTGGGGATCGAACCCACGCGTAACGGAGCCACAATCCGCCGTGTTAACCGCTTCACCATACCCACCACCTTGTAGGTATCGAAGACGTTGTCTTCGTAACAAAGAGAATTATATCTGTTCTGGAGATTTGTGTCAACACCTTTTTCTCAATTTCATTTAACTTTTACAAAGAAACAAAAAAAACGTGTTATCTCTAATATAATCTCTTTCTCCTCAGAAAAATAAGGAAGCTCATTCATAAGTTTAACCTTACGAATGGTGCTTCCCTATTATACATATTATTTACTTAGTTGGCAAATAGTTTTTTACAAAATTTGGCAAAGCAAAAGCTGCTTTTTGAATTTCCTTATTATAGTACTTAGTTTCAAAGTTTTGCTCACGGTTCGGAGTCCACTCTAATGGGTCAAATGTTTTGGAACCCAATGTGAAGCAATGCATACCTGCAGGATAAATTGGAATAAATGCAGTATACAAACGTGCAATTGGGAAGTGATTATTTACATAACCAAATACCTTCTCTACGAGCGGTTGATGTAACATTGGAGATTCTGTTTGTTGTACAAATAAGCCATCTTTTTTAAGAGCTTTTAATGTATTCTTATAGAACTCTTCAGTAAATAAACCTTCACCAGGACCGATTGGATCAGAGCAGTCTACAATAATTACATCATAGTAATCTTCCGCTTCTGCCATGAAACCAATGCCATCACCAATTTTTACAGTCAATTTAGGATGGTTTTCAATCATAGCTTTAGCAATAGTTGGCAAATATTGTTTAGCAAGCTCCACAACTTTACCGTCGATTTCAACCATCGTTACTTCTTTTACACAGTCGTGACGTACACATTCTCTAGCTACGCCACCATCACCGCCACCGATGATTAATACACGTTCAGGATTTGGATGTAAAAACAATGGAACATGACTCATCATTTCATGGTAGATGAATTCTTCACGCTCAGACGTTTGGAATACACCATCTAATGCGAGCATCGTACCGTACTCTTTAGATTTAAACACTTCAATTTTTTGGAACTCAGATTCACCAGAGTATAATACTTCTTCTGCTTCAGCGCTGAGACGTAAATGAGGGGTTTGTTCCTCTGTAATCCATTGACTCATGTAGTACCTCCTACTTTTATACTACAATACGCACCGCAGGTTATTGCGATGCGTATGTATATTACTTTAATTGCTCTATTACTTAACCTTTACGGCTAATATAACAGAAACCGCCACCTAAAATAGTGTCTTTCATCCAATTTGCTAACGAGAAATCACGGATTTCACCTTCATCAAAGATGCCACAGCGAATATCATCGCCATCCATAAATATCTTGTGAATTGGAACCCAATGCCATGTATAAAGAGCTTTCTCTTTACCCTTATGACGATTCAAAAATGCTACAGGCACATCTTGCGCCAATGCATCATGAATAAACTGAGCTGCAGCCTCCACCTCTACACGAGATGCGCAGAACGGAGATACATTCAACATATGTACATCATAAGATAGGCCTTTATCCTCCAGTAAACGAGTAAGACCACGTTCCATCCATTGAGTCTTATAAACACCACCACCAAAGCGTGGCTTTACATATTTCCAAACTAAGTTCATCCGTTCTAAAGCAAGCGTTTGATCAGATGTGGTTTCCAGATCTAATAAGCCATCCCTAAACAGCGAATAACCCAATACTTGTGATGCCGATGTGGGACCACAACCAGACAAGCGTTGCCACTCATCAGTGAACCATTCTTGGTCATACCCATATGATGTTTTACCATTTACATCAATATATAGCCATTCTGGATGTTTAATAGATACATCATTCATGAGATTAACCTTCGATTACTTCAACAGTTTCCATGATGGCACCTTGATGAATACCATCAACTACGTCCATACCTTCGATTACTTTACCGAATACAGTGTGTACACCATCCAAGTGAGGTTGTGGTTCGTATACGATAAAGAATTGGCTACCGCCAGTATTAGGACCACGGTGAGCCATAGATAATGCACCACGTTCATGTTTATGTGGGTTGCCAATCAATTCATCTTTAATTGTGTAACCAGGGCCACCTGTACCATTGCCATTAGGGCAACCGCCTTGAGCTACGAAGCCAGGGATTACACGGTGAAAACGAAGGCCATTATAGAAACCTTTGTTGATCAAATCAATGAAGTTTTGTACTGTGCCAGGAGCTTCTTTATCAAATAATTCAATTACGATATCGCCGCCGTCAGCCATATGGATTTTTGCTTTTTTCATTGTTCAGGTACCTCCAAAATTGTACGCAACACATGTGCTGCTAATATAAAACCTGCCACTGGTGGCACAAAACTACATGTACCAGGGCTTGTTGCTTCGCCTCGGAACTGTGGTTTTGTCGGTTTTTCTGTAGAAAATAAAACTAATTGTTTTTTTATGCCCCGTTTTTTGAGTTCTCGACGCATAACGCGCGCCAAAGGACATGTATGAGACTTGTTGATATCAGCAATCATAAGTTTTTCAGGGTAAAAGCGATTGCCGCCGCCCATACAAGAAATAACAGGGATGCTTTCACGTTGACACACCTCAATAATATTAAGTTTTGCCGTTACCATATCGATGGCATCGATTACATAATCAACGTTCAAGCTTTGAATAAATCCAGGGTAGTTTTCCTCAGTATACATAATATCATGAGTTTCTATCACTACATCGGGATTAATAGAAAGTGCTCGTGCCTTTGCTACCTCTACCTTACGCTCACCAATTGTGTCATGAGTCGTAATCATTTGGCGGTTTAAGTTACTTGGTGCAATAGAGTCCCCATCGATAAGAACGATGCGTCCCACACCAGCTCGAACTAGTGCCTCAAGGGCACCACCACCAACGCCACCAACACCAAAGAGAGCCACAGATGTATCTTTTAAGGTTTTGATTTTATCAGGACCAACCAGCCACTCTAAACGAGTTAACATATATTCCATTAGTATTTACCTGCTGGAATGATTTCTGTCCAATACCCGTCTGGATCAGCAATGAAGTAAATACCCATATCAGCATTTTCGTACGCTACAACGCCCATCTCTTTATGCTTTTTTAGAGCTGCTTCGTAGTCATCTACATAAAACGCTAAATGGAATTCATTGTCCCCTAAATTATAAGGGCGATCCCAGTCGCGCAACCATGTAAGTTCTAGTTCATGCGCTGTATATGGACTTTTTAAATATACAAGAGTGAAAGCACCACTTGGATCTTCTAAACGGCGAGATTCCTCAAGCAACAAGGCCTCTTTATAGAATGCTAAACTCTTATCAAGATCCTTAACATTTATATTATTATGAGCAAATGAAAACTTCATAGGACCTCCTTAATTAATTCCAGTATGTTTTTGTAGGAATTCTCCTCTTTTAATAGTATCACATTTGACAATTCTATAGCTAGTTAATAACAAATTTTGCCGTACTACCATCGTCACCACGTGTGACCTCTAAGTGGGCCGGTATACGAGTCTTTAATTCAGGTACATGGGAAATCATGCCGATAAGACGACCTGATGATTGTAATTTCACCAGTGTTTCCATAGCGAGTTCCAATGTATCAGGATCGAGGGTACCAAAGCCTTCGTCGATGAACATCGTATCCATATGAATACCACCTGCATAACTTTGGATGACATCCGCAAGACCTAGGGCAAGAGCCATAGAAGCCAAAAAGGTTTCACCACCAGACAAGGTGTTCGCTGGTCTTGATTGACCTGTGAAAGCATCCATAACTGCCAAATCTAGGCCTTGTTTGCCTCGTCCACCACCAGTATAGTCAGAACGTTCCAAGGAATAGCGATTACGGCTCATCGTTTGAAGACGTAAATTAGCTGCATATACAACTTCATCTAAAATAGCTCCCAATACGTAGCGCTCAAAGGTTACATTTTTAAACCCTTGTTCACCGCCATTTGCCAAATCATTTAGGCGACTTAAGAAAGTGACTTCCTCACGGGCTTCGCCCATAGCTTGTTCAAGTGTTTCTAGGGAAGCTAGTGTTGTTTCAATATGTTTCGTTTCTTTATCCCAAGCCGCAAGAGACCCCACTAAATCATCACGCTGCTCTACTGCTGTATCATATACTTCATTGGAAACCGTATCACTTGGCTCCACTACAGATTGAGCATGCTTCAATGCCGCATCATATACAGCTTGAGCCTTATTGAAAGCCTCGTCCAATACATGTAGTTCATTTCTAAACGTATCTAAAGCCTTATAATCATCCAACGCATCTATAAAATCATCTTCAGATAAAGAAATCGATTGCAATGATTCTACATAGTCTTTATTGAGTACATCAAGATTTTTTGTGTCCTCCTGCACCTGGGCAGATAAGGTTTCTAGACGTCCCCGTTTAGCATTGAGCACTTCTCTAGCAGAATCTAGATTTGCTTTACAAACTTTCACCTGTTCATCGTAGTCTGTAAGCTCAGACGCCAATGATTCTATCTCTTTATGCCATGCAGCTACATCCGTAGTTGGCAAGCTTTCAGAAAGAGCATCAATCTTAGCCTGTACAGTACTAATCTGAACCTCTAAATTGTGCAAGTTATCAAGTAATTCCTTATGAGCCGTCTCCAGTTTCGCTAGTGTATCTTTAGCCGCACTAAGGTCCCCCTCAGTATTAGCTATAGTGTTGCTCAGTTGTTCAGTGTCGCTACGCAAGGTTGTAAGCTGTTCCATTTTGGATAACAAGTCATGTTGAATAGAAGCAAAAGCCTCTTCTGAAAAACTCTCAATAGATGACTTCAACTGAGAAACTTGGTCTTTAATTTGCTGATCTAACTCATGTAGACGAAGAGCTAACGTTTCTTTCTGACCAATTTCACTAGCTTGCTTTTGTAACTCAAGATCACGCACGGCACGAGCCTCTTCTATCTCCTCTTTAGTGGGATATAACTCAGGCTTGGCTGCCAACTGTGGATGCTCTGTAGAGCCGCATACTGGACAAGGTTCGTTATCTACGACTAAATGAACGAGTTCAAAGGCACGCCCTTCGGCCATCAAATGTTCTAACCGTTCAAGCTGCACCTTTGAATTCTTTACCGATTCATCAAGCGTAGCTAATGCCTTATCTTTAGCATCGATATCATTTTGAACCTTCTGTTTCTCAGCAACCAATTCAGAATATCGTTGCAAATGACTTAACTGTTCTTGGATACGAGAAATAGAGTCTAACGCTTTGCTATTACCTTGTAACTGCTGCCTGTCCGCAACTAACTTAGCCTCTAAATCAGCTACTGTCTTATGCTGTGCCTGTAACGCAGCTTCGCTTTTCTCACGGTCCTTTGTCAGTAAGTTACTCTTTAATGTGCTCAGTTCCTTATTTAGCACTGCTAACTCATTAAACTTTTCTGATTGCTGTTCCATTTGGGCAAGCGTAGTTCGCTTAGCTTGCATAGTTTCAGCTTGAGCTTCTAATACTACATGAGCCTCTATACATTTAGACTCATGTTGAGTTGCACTGTCTACATTTTTTTCAGCCTCTGAAAGTGACGTTTCCAAGGTTTTTAACACCGACTGCTTATCAGTAAACTGTTTATATAACTCAAAGCTTGGCGTTAAAGAGGTAAGGAACTGAACCTTTTCACGTAAGCTAGCACGCTCCGCTTCTCTGGCTTTCACGAGGTCTAATTTAGAGGTAGCCTCTGCAAGAGATTGTTGTGCTTGGTTATATAAGGCCCACTCATTTCGCAACGTATTAAACTGCTCCACTACAGTTACAGCTTTATCACGCTCAATAACAAGAGCATCTCGGTGTGGCTCTCTATGTTTCAAAAGATCTCGTACATGTTCAATGGTTAGTACGGGTATGTCTTCGTCATGTGGAATGGATTGCAGCAATGCATTCTGTTTTGTTAGATTTTCTTCAATGCCTGATTTTGCTTCATCGTAAGCAGCTTTTAGAGCATCTTGTAATCTTCGGTACAACTCGGTTCTAAAAAGTGTATGTAATAACTCCTCCCGTTCACTAGTAGATGCTACTAATAATTTTCTGAACTCCCCTTGCGGTAAAAGAACCACCTGTAAGAATTGATCCTTACGAAAGCCTATGATTCGTTGAACTGTATCGCGAATAGCCGCTGCAGAGGTAGCGATAACTTTCCACTCCCCATCTTTCATTTCGTAAACAGTAGCACTAGCATTCTGCTCACGCATACCTGTACCACGTTTCTTTGCAACCATTTGCTTTGGCAATCGTTCAACACGGTACTGAGCATCACCGATAGCAAAGGAAAAATCTACCCGCGTCATACGATCAGGTTCTGCAAAGTCACTGCGGATAGCATCTGTTTTGCGCACCTCTCCACTAGGCTCACCATATAAGGCATACACCATGGCATCTAGTATCGACGTTTTCCCGGCTCCTGTAGGACCAGAGATGAGGAACATGGAATGGTTTTGCAGTTCATTAAAGTCCAAGGTAACCGAATCTCGGTATGGACCAAAGGCTTCTATAGTTAAAGATATAGGCTTCATTTAGTCCTCCTTTAAAATTCGGTCCCATACAGAGTTGATGTATTGTTGCTCTCGCTCTGTTAATGGTTCTTCCCATACCGTTTCGGCAAATTGATTAAATAATTCACGCTCGTTTAACTCTTTAAATACAGCTTCATCCATATCTGCCATAGGCGTTGCTACACGACCAACTAAATCAATGGTCATACAGCGATGGTACACTTGGCGCAACTTAGCCATCCCATCCATAATAGGCATCGTATCAAGCAGTCGGGCCTGTACATAATCATCTTTATGCTTAGCCTGTAATTTCTTATTGTTTAGCAGGTCTTCAAAATAGCCTTCCAATATCACAACATCGCGCTTCGCCTCTACAGGAATGGTACTAATATCAACCTTTCCCTTTGCATCCATGTCAATAATGGTGAAAGACTTCTTCTGCGTATGCTCATCAAAGGAATACTTTAAAGGCGATCCGCTATAGCGGATATAATCTGCACCCATCCGTTGCGGTCCATGCAAATGGCCGAGAGCGGTATAGTGAAAGTCCTTAAAAACTTGTGGGCTTACTTGTTCACTACCGCCAATAGATAAGGTACGCTCAGATTCACATATTTCTCCGCCCATTACAAAGGCATGGCTAATAGCAATACTACGCATTCCCTTTGGCACTTGAGTTCGTAAATGGTTACTCCAAGCTTGATACATTTGGTCGTAATTATGTAGATTTAGAGTAGTCTCATTATTTCGGTCCAAATCTTGTGTTACTACGTCATTTGTTTCTACATCAGCTAAATTTATATCTGCCATATCAACACTAGCAAACAAAGAATCCTCAATAATATCTACGGATGCTTTTTTAGATTTAGAACGCTTAGATTTTGCTTTAGTCTTAGTGTCTGCATCTATGGCATTCTCTAAACTTTGAATAGTTTGTAAAGAATTATTAGCAGAGCCTAGTCCTAATGCATCACCTATGCGACGGGGCTCACTGAAAGGCATAGGGCAAATAGCCACCTTACCATCAGCGCCTTCAAACTCAAATGGTTGTAATGCGTGATGAGGGGAACCCCAAATATGAATGCCGGAACGACTTAACATAGAGCGGCCCACCTCAAGGCGTTCTGCTCCATCGTGATTACCACTTACTACCAAAAGTGGTACCTTATAATCCATAGCGAGACGGGTAATGATAGAGTCCCACAGCTCAATAGCTTCAATAGGTGACACTGCTCTATCAAAAATATCCCCTGCTAGCAATATGCCATCGATTTTTTCATCTTTCAAAATAGAAAAGAACTGATTCTCCAACACATGAGCTTGGTCTTCGGTTAAGTACTGACCATAAAAAATACGTCCTAAATGCCAATCGGCAGTATGTAAAAAACGCATTTTAACCCCCTTTCCAGCTCTCCCTATATCTTATATAAATGTAGCTATATAAATTATTATATAACTAAAACTACGTTTCAGCTTAATTATTGATTCTCTACAATAGAGCGCAACATAGCAATCTCTTTCGCATAGCCGTCTAATTCATTTGGCGTTTCCAAATAGAACGGCAAATTTGTCAATTTAGGATGTGTCACAATGCGAGCGATAGCATCGATACCAATATGGCCTTCCCCAATTTTTTCATGGCGATCTTTATGAGCACCCATAGGATTTTTAGAGTCATTTAAATGAATCGCTTTTAAACGGTCTAAGCCTACAATACGATCAAACTCGTCGATAACACCATCGAGATTATTGACAATATCATAACCACCTTCGTGGATGTGACATGTATCAACGCACACGCCCATATACTCTTTAAGTTTTACACCGTCGATAATGCGTGCAATCTCTTCAAAGCGAGAACCAATTTCTGTGCCCTTCCCAGCCATAACTTCCAATAGTACAGTTGTTTTCATGCCAGGGAACAAAATTTCATTCAAACATTCTACGATATATTCGATACCTTGATCTACACCTTGTTTTACATGGCTACCTGGATGAAAGTTATACATTTGACCTGGTAAATATTCCATGCGCTCCAAGTCTTCTTTCATGGATTGTTTAGCAAAGGCGCGCAAATCTTCCTTTGCAGCACATGGGTTATATGTATATGGTGCATGAGCTAATAAAGTACCAAAATTATGTTCTTTCATATATGCACCAAGGCTGTTCATATCCTCTAAGTCGAGAGCTCGCATACCACCGCCACGAGGATTGCGTGTAAAGTATTGGAATGTATTGCCACCAATTTTAGTAGCTTCCTTCCCCATATTTAAATAACCTTTGCTAATTGATAAATGACTGCCGATGACAAACATACTGCTCCTTTATAATTCTATAATTTTATAATTCTAAAATACTTAACTCTAATATCTATTCTATTATGCTTACATCTATTCCAAAAGCCTAACGAATATAAGACATATATAACTAATATAACCCCTACCGTGAAGGAGCCCTTCGCGACAGGGGTTATGTATTAATGGCTTTCTTTTTTAGCACACTCAGGGCATACACCTTCAAAGGTAATATGTTGACCTGTGATTTGATACTCGCTACCTTGATCAGCAATTGTTTTGATAGCTTGTAAATCAATGCCCATCATATCCTCTACCTTATTGCAACGGATGCAACGAATATGGGAATGAGCTTGTGTGTCCCAATCGTAATGAGCGCGCTCATCACCAACTTCTAAAATTTTTACAAGACCGATTTTTTCAAAAATCTCCATTGTCTTGTACACGGTTGCCAAGCTCATGCTTGGATGTTCTGGACGCAACGTATGATACAACATTTCTGCTGTTGGATGATCATGATGACCACGCAATGCATCATAAATCGCAATACGTTGTGGGGTTACTTTAAACCCTTGGCTACGCAGAATTTGTGCGATATCCATAATACTCTACTCTACCTTTCTCCACTTGGAAATCTATAAGGCATCGACCATTATCGGCCATTCACAAGAAATAATTATTATCTATTATAACAGAATTCTCAACACTTATCAAGATAGATAGTATTAACTATTAAGTAATAAAAAATGTGGATTGCCCGAAAGCAATCCACATTCTATTAGTCTTTAAAGTAAGGTTTGAAACCTTCACCTTGATGACGAGGTTTTCTGTCACCACGTGGACGATCAGATCTACGATCATCTCTGCGGCGGTCATCACGACGTTCACCTCTGCGGTCATCGCGGCTGCGACGAGGACGGTCATCACGACGACGATCACCATCTCTACGACGGTCACCACGGCGGCGGTCACTACGGCCACCTTCACGGCGACGGCGTACGCGCAATGGCTTTTCTTCTGTAATATTTACAGGAGTTGTATCTGGTTCTTTTGTTAACAATTTAAGAGCTGCTGCCAACAATGTAACAGAATCTGTATCATTTAACAATTCCTCTGCACTAGATTTGAATGGCGCTAATGCTTCTAAATTATCTGTCATTTCAACGAGACTTTCAATTGCCAAACGTTGTTGACCTTCAAGAACTTCACCTAAGGAAGGTGCACGGCGGCGTGCGATTTTACGTTTTGTTAAACGCTCGATAGCATGTAAATGCTCCATTTCACGAGGGATAACGAACGTGAAAGCTTGACCAGCTTTACCGGCACGGCCTGTACGACCTACGCGGTGTGTGTAGCTTTCAGGATCTTGAGGCATATCATAGTTATATACGTGAGATACGCCAGAAATATCAAGACCACGAGCTGCCACATCAGTAGCCACGAGAATATCGATGGTGCCTTCACGGAATTGACGAATTACGCTGTCCCGTTTTTGTTGAGACAAATCGCCATGAATGCCTTCCGCCATGTAACCACGTTTTTTAAGACCTTCAGTTACTTCATCAACACGACGTTTTGTACGTGTGAAGATAATAGCAAGTTCAGGTGTTTGAATATCGAACAAGCGACAAAGAACATCGAATTTTTGACGGTCTTGCACTTCGATATAATATTGTTCAATTAAGTCCATCGTAACTTGAGTCGGTTTCATACGAATCAATGTTGGCTCTGTCAAATATGTTTCAGCTAATTGTTGGATAGCTTTAGGCATAGTTGCGGAGAACAACAATGTTTGATGGTCTTCTGGGATAGCACCCAAGATTTTATTGATATCATCAACAAAGCCCATGTTTAACATTTCGTCGGCTTCGTCCAATACCACAACTTTCACATGGTCAAAGTGGATAGAACCACGATCCATATGGTCCATCAATCGACCTGGAGTGGCAACGATGATTTGTGGATTCTTTTTCAAGGCACGGAACTGACGATTAATATCTTGACCACCGTAAATAGGTAGTGCTGTGATATTCGTGTATTGAGCCATTTTGTTAAGCTCTTCAGCTACTTGGATAGCTAATTCTCGTGTAGGGGATAAAATAACTACTTGAACGTGACGCTCATTCCCGTCTACGCGTTCCAATACAGGCAAGCCAAATGCTGCTGTCTTACCAGTACCTGTTTGAGCTTGACCGATCATGTCTTTACCGCTCATGGCAACTGGGATAGCTTCCTGTTGAATTGGCGTAGGCTCTTCAAAGCCCATATCGTTTAACGCTCTTAGAACAGGTTCGCTAATCATTAATTGTTCAAATTTTTCTAACATCTAAATGTGTTTCCTCCTATCGCGCACGAATTATGCGCGTTAGAATAGTATATCATATTTCAAAGGTGAACGCTATAAAAGTAATTACAAGTCAAAACTAAATGTTCTTTCTTCTCTCTCTTAACTGTTCTATTAAAACGATTCCACCTGACACACAAAGGAAAACAAGGTATGATAAATGAATAGGCATATACAAACATTCAACAAGAACAACCCATAGAAGTAATAGTAATTTAGAAATCCATTTCGTTATTATTCGATCAGCTATCATAAATATAGATAAATTGATAATTATTTTAATGATTATCGCAGCGATTATAACGATTGATGTAAATTCTTCTCTATAATCTGTCAGTTCATATAAGGGATATAATAAATAACTTAACACAACGCTAAGTATTATTAAGAACCAAATATTTATGCCCTTAAAAAATTTACATTGTCTATAATAGAAAACTCCAACCAAAAGAAAGAGTAAAATGCTAAGCAATATGCCTATAACTAATAGATAATCTAAATGAATCATGGTTTATACTCTCCTTTAATCATTTTCACCAGTCTCTTTTACAATACACTCTTAAATGTTCTTAATTATAGCATACGGCAGCTCCACACTTATTAGATACTGATCTTCTATATTATGCACAAAAAAGGCACCTCGAAGGAGGTGTCTTCTTATTATGGTTTATTGAAGAATTCTATATTATTAGTCTAAGATAATAAAACAATATATATTTTTTATTTAGAATAATACCTTCCTAAACGCATAGATGCAAACAGTAATAAACATCAGCATCGAAAATACGGCAATGAGTCCACGATTGTAATATATGCTATCTCTTTTTTGAAAATATCCTGTGCACAGTGTAACAAGTGTAAAAATAGTCCAAACACTTCCATAACTCACAATTACTGTATAATCTCTATCAATTATAATTTTAAGAATCAGTAGAGCTAAACTTATAAGAGAAATAATAGACAAATATTTTGTTAAACTACCAAAAACTCTATGTTTTTTTATGTATTCATACTCTTCATTAATTGAAGTCTTACGAATTTCAAGTTTATATAAGGCTATTCCCGATATGATAGATGCAAAAACAAACGTACTACCTAATATTGTTAACCTACTCATCTTTTACCTCATTTTTCATCGACGATACTTTTCTTGTATTCAATCTTTCTCTTTACTACTTAAAGAATATATCTTTAAACGCATAAGCAGAGCCTACAACACCGAATAATATTGAAACAATAGCAATTATCCCACGTTTATAATATAAACTGTCTCTCTTTTGAAAAAATCCTGTACACATTATCAAAAGCACGAAGAATCCCCAAGCCCCACCAAAACGTGACACAAACTCATAATCTTTATAGACTAAAAAGTTAAGGTTTAGTAGTAATATACTTATAATGGCAATTATAGATAAATACCTAGTTAAATTACCAAAAGCTCTATGTCTTTTGATATATTCATATTTTTCATCAATGACACGTTTACTAATCTCAAGTTTATATACCCCTATGGATAACGACATAGATATGAAAATCCAAAAATATCCTAACATTTCAAGTTTTTTCATTTTTTACCAGTCTCTTTTACAATACATTCTTAGATGTTCTTAATTATAGCATAAGGTCCCTCGATACCGATAAGATACTGATTGTCTATATTAAGCACAAAAAGGCATCTCCAAGGAGGTGCCTCATTGTTATAGTTTATTGGAGAATTGTATGGTATTAATCAACTATATAAGTAAAAATATGTTTTAGGTATAATATGATTAAAAGAACGTACTTCAAAATACCGCCAATAATTAAGCAATGTCTGTTAAGCAATTACGATTTAATGAACTTTCTAAAATAGTATAAAAGGAATACCAATGAAACCATTTACTCTTAAAAGATTTGTATTACTACCGTTGATTGTACTATCCCTCATACTAACAACGGGTTGTCATCTTCTATCACATTACAGTGAAGAGGAAGTTCAACAATATATAAGTAAGAATTATCCTAACCTAACATATCACTTGGAGTCACAAAGGAACAATACATGGCAAGTCACCTTTGATAAGTATCCCCAAATACCAATTGAAATATCTGAAGTCTTGCACACCTCTGCACCTGTTGTACCACAAGTTGAACGAATACTGATAACCAACATTCCGTTGATAACTGTATTCCCATTAATGAAAAACTATCTAACGGCAGAGGAGTTATCCTATGCCACATATGATACATCTTCTTTATATATTGAAATGCCTATCCCCTATTCGGCTATACAAAATCAAGATGTAATAAACTTTTTCAATCGTATGGATCAATTCTGCAAAGAATATGCTTCAACATATCCAGACTTCAAAGAAAAAATATATATTAGAGTCATCATAAAACCATCTGATGGATCTAATGCACCGCAAGAATATAGAAGAATATTCCGCTTATCCCAATATTAATCAGAACCACCCGTAAAACGGGTGGTTTGCTCACGGGCTATAAGCCCGTAGTACTAGGCCAGCGTCTAAAGGCGCTGGCTTCCACTACGTTCAAGCCGCATAGCCATTGACTCGTAACGTTCCCCTTAAAGGGGATGTGTATTACTTGCTACCCTTAAAAGGGTCCTCATATTCTTTTACACTAAGTTTATCTTTC
>NZ_JAGZRH010000021.1:0-11669 GCF_018381775.1 Veillonella sp.
ACCATTATCTCCAATCATAAGAAAATTCGGCAAATATTCTTTTACTTCATAGTCAATATTCCTTTGTTGGATATCCTCGGCTTCCAAAAGGGTTATCTCATCTCCAAATAATCCATTACTTAGTTCTAAAAATTGAAGATATGAAGGATATAAAATATGCCACTCTGAAGGTAACATTTTTATAGCTTGGCTAGTAGCAGGATTATTTAAAGTATATAAGGCTTCTAATTCGTGTCTATTCATTTTAAAGTGCTCCTAGTTCTCTGAAATACTTGTAACTTTGACTTAGTTCTCGTTTAATTTGCTTGGCATTCTTTGGAAAGGCGCCGTCCGAACGGGTCGTAGGCGTAGTCGATGGTGCAACTATCAGATTGCCGTTAATCTAATTGTTTAAGGCCCTCTGCAAAACAACTTTCAGACGGTCGTTATCCTAACTAATGTTTCACTATCACTAGCGATATTTTTTTCTTGGGTCTTTAAAGGTTCCTATAAACTTCAGATCATTGTAAAGTTTACCTGGATTTTCCTCATAAAATGTTGCATTAGAATAGTAATATATAGAATTACCTTCATTTATTCCTTTCTCTTTTGCTACTTTCACAATATCCTTTATAACTTTATTGGAGTGTGCCCCAACTTCTTCTGCTAACACTTCAACTGGCACAATTTCTCCATTATCTGTCTGGAATGCCACAAAATAATCAGAATCAATAAATGAAACTCCAAAATCTGCAAAAGCTGGACAATGAGAATCTGAGTCCTCCATTCCATCTGTATATTCATTAAACTCATCAGGTGTTTTAAAAGATGTCCCCATCCACACTGAAATCATATCTTTAGTTGTTTCAATCATATAATACCTCATAATTCAAAATGTTATATATCTTATTAATCCCAATAAAAGTCTGAATTATTTAATTCCTTCCACTCTTCCAAAGAATAAAGAAAAGGCAAAGAAAAGTTTTCCAATATTTTTTCTTTTAAATTTTCTGACACCATAAATGCTCTTGAATAATTATAATTGGAAGACAATAAAATATCCTTATTTGAATTAGTATATGCCTCCAGTGAAAAATCATCTTCATCTAATGCTAAATCTGGGTAAACAATTTCATCCTCAATTTCCCAATCAACTATTCTTACTAAATAATAGACTTCGTTCGTCAATAACTCACCTTTTGTATTAACAATAATTGCTTTACTCATTCCAAAATCATGATCAAACCCGTATTTTTTAATAAACTCCAAAAAACGCGCTGACATGATAAAGAAATCGTTATATGTAAGAAAATCAAAAGTAACACCTCTTGCTTTCTTTAAGCAGATATAAACCTTTTCAGGCATTGGAGGAATTTCTTGACCCTTTACGAACCAACTCCATGGAAAGTCAAAATCAGGATGCGTTTTTTTAGGGTTGAATTCCTCTGATACACCTAGGACTCCACTACTTACACGTGGCAACCCCATTTTTTCTGCTTTATCCATGCTTTGCAGAGCATATCCCCACACTAATAACTTTTTCATAATATCCTCCTAATCTAATCGTTTTGGTGAGTTGGTAGATGAACATCCTCCAACAGATATGGACTTACTCAACCGTTAGTCCAACTATCTCTACCTAATCCTTTGCCTTTCATGCCGAAACTATTAAAAAATATTTTGTTTTCTTTCCAAACTGCCTGTGGAATTAAATGGTGTGTCTGCCAAGAAGAAGCTGGACGGAATATTCCCTGAGTATTATAAGTGTCGGTAACGACGGTATGGTCTTTGCGGTAGTCGAACGTCCATTACTACGATAATAAGCGTCATAGCTAATTGTTAAACACCATATTTCTCTTAGAAAATTTTTTACATTATCAGGTAACTCCTCTAAATGGTGGGATAGAGAATCTAAAATAATTTCTCTATTCTCATACCAGCCTGAAGCAATCATTTTCTTAAAAAAATCTGAGTGTATTTCGTATGGTTTTTTCATAAATACTTCTTATTATTTTACTGTAGTATTTTAGAATGAAATATTCAGCCTTATTGATGCCTGTTTGGAGTCATAGATGAACAAAAGGGAATTCCATGCCAATTCAGGGCCTTTAAATTCGAGTACTGGAGCACTTTTTAGTACACAATATGATTTTAAAGGAGGATATAAATTAAGAAAATTTTGAATAATTTTTGATTCTAAGATGTTTTTAGTTAAATAAAAATAGTCATTAAATAAGATATCAATTTCCTTTTTGTATATGTCGATAAATATTTTTCCTTCTTCTCCAAGGTAATAAATATTTTCTTGAAATAAATACCTTCTTGTATATTTTTAAAATTTATTAATTTAGTTTTTTCTTTAATATCTTTAATATCATTAAAGTTTAAGGAGAGATTATTGATGACAATGTTTTTTTGTTGTATAAATAATTTAATTTGATTCATATGTAATTTTACCTCCTGAAAGATCGAAGGTTGCCAGTACTTGTTAATTTCGGTTTATCCATATCTCGAATATAATATTGGGTTGCTCCCCCATCGCCATATTTTTTATTTACTTTTGCTTTTGATTTTCCTACGCAAATATCTTCTTCTACTACAAATATATGTAATTGTTTTCTCATGTCACGTGCGGCAGTAGCATTTCCACTATGTCTCACCTGTACAGAATCGTTAAATGCTCTGGCATTTCCTCTTGCAGAACGTACAGCCCAATAGAGGTTACTACCACCAGCCAATCCAATCGGATCTTGGTTGATAAATCTTCCACATTCCGGCTCATAATACCTGAAAAAGTTATAGTGCAGCCCCGTCTCACGGTCGGCGTACTGGTTTTGCAGGCGGAAAGGTTGGTATGCGCTATCCGTTACCTTGGTTTCCTCTTTCAGACGTCCCCAACCGGTGTAATTGCCGAACCACAAGAGGTTGCTGTCTTTATCGGTCATCTCACGCGGGATGCCGATTTGATCGCAGTGGAAGTAATGGGTTTGTTATCGGATTTCACTGTCTTCGCTGATGTGGTTTAGACAGGCGAAACCGCCTTTGTGCGTACCACAATGCTCTACGTCGGGATTGGAGGTTTCGTACGGGCTACAGCTTGCTATTTTGAATGAGTTATTTTTTCTACTCTCCCATCTTTTTTAGAAATAACTATATGGAAATTACCACCTAGTGCTTGTGGAGGGGCTCCATTAATGATCCAGACATCTTTCTCTTCAATAATACGGTATGGTTTTTGATTTATTGAAACGGTATTTCCATATACGTTTTTTATGTATATTTCAGCAAGCTCAAGCGCCATATTTTCTGAACTGACTAACATATTGCTCTCCTTTTTGTCTAAAAAATCTTTTGCAAAAGCTGAAGTAAAACAAAGAAATACTAATATAATAAAGAGACAGATTTTGTTCATCATTTTTTCCTTAATACCAAAATTTAAAAATCGATTGTGCTTGTGTAGGTAATGCATTATCTATATATTGATTAAATGAGAAATTTTTAAAGAACGAATATTTCAGACGGCCTTGATGCTGATCAATAATCGGATTATTAAAGAGCCAATATTTCAGACAGTCTCAAAGAACGGACTGAGACTGTCTGAAAAGCAAAAAACGCGTGCGTTCACACAGCACACAAGCTACTTCGAGACTGGAGGTTTTATACGAGCTACGGCTTGCTTTAATTATTAAACTGGAATCATTCTGCTAAAGCAATCATATAGATCTTTAC
The DNA here is from genome assembly GCF_018381775.1 of Veillonella sp. Lineage (GTDB taxonomy): Bacteria > Bacillota > Negativicutes > Veillonellales > Veillonellaceae > Veillonella. The sequence goes on from NZ_JAGZRH010000021.1 coordinate 3,709, forward strand.
CAATTAAATAGATATTTTGGAATTTTACTTCTTCAGGCATTTGTACACCAAATTCATCAAAATAATCTTCTTCATCCCATTCATTTTCGTGATCCCAATAGAAAATTTGCCCAATTCTTTCACCTTGAGTACATAGACAAATCAAATCACCAAATTCATTACTTGATATTGGTAGAAAATTATCTGGTATTCTATTTTTGTATTTTTCAAGCCTTTCACTAATTTGGGAGTTTTTTTGGTAGTTTATATTTTCACCATAAAAAAAACCTAAATCACCACCACTCCATTCGATATTACCACCTACAGGAATATCGTCATCAGGATAACAATATTCAGGTAAATTACTATATGGTGTTAACTTAAATTCTTTTATAAACCCCGTCTCTCCACCAAATAATTCAAGGTAATCCAAATAATCAACACTTCTTCTTAGGTCGTTTATTACGCATAGTACATGTATGTATTCCACACATATGTTACATTAAAACTAAAAATTTCATGTAGACTAAGAATTGCTTAAATCAGGGAGGATAATAGGTTTGTAACTAAGTACTTTATCAGCTATTTCCTCGGAGCTCATGTCTGTCCAATATATATAATCTGATATATTTGGATCTGTGACCAAATTTACTAATTTTTCAAGGAGTACCTCTTCATTCTCTTCTGATCCTTCAAAATTTCTTAACTGATCAATCAATTTGATTAAATATAATCTATCTAACATAATGCTATCCTCTTCCAAAATAGTATTTTGGTTCTAGTATCTCTTTATGAAAGCTACGCTTACTATATATACACTACGCTACGCCAGTTTATTAATCATCAGGATTTTCTTCCAAATAATTTAAAAACTCCTCAAATGATTTCGCAATAATAATTGAATTTTTTTTAAAATTAGCTTCCCTTGATATATTTTCACTCCATACGTCCCTTACATAATAAATAATTTGCCAACTATTTTTTTCTAAACAGAGGTAATTACCTCCCCAATCAAAAGCAAAAGGAATTAAACTCCTAGGTAACTCATTAAGTTCCCATTCATTTATTGCTCTTCCTTCTAATGTAAAATCTGGATCATCCTCAAACTGCTTAGAATATTTAATGGGAATGAAGTCGCGGATTTCAATATAATCATAATCAATATTATCATTGACAAAACAAGAAAGATTGGGAGTACCTCCATTCCATTTGAAGTAATGTGACTTGAATGAAGATGGAAAAGATACTTCTAGTTTTTTTTCAACTTCATTAAAATCGTTTTCAGATAAATTTTTATCACAATCATAAAAATTGAGCATGGCAAACTCCTTTAATAACTTAACAAGCACCAGTTTTTTCTTTTTCCTTCTTTTTTTGGGACGGTTTTCTTACCTAAGTGTTATTTTTATAAATTTTGATTAGATTTCCCCTCTCATCATATTCATAAGCAAAATCCATTACTTTATTATTATTAATATATTTCTCAAATTTAATTAATTTTCCATCTTTATAAAACCCAATATAATAAGATATAGTCTCTTTGCTTTTTCGGATATTGTTTACCTCATCTAAATTGATTTCATCATACAATTTTGCAGGATGGTTATACTTAGAGAAAGTCATTCCTAAATAGTATCTAACAGTCAAATCATTATATTGAGTATTTTTTTTAAATGGTTGTGACATTTTTAAAGCTCCTGTCAAAAGCAAAATAGTTCCAATCAGTAACTTTTTCATTTTACTTAATCCAATTTTAAACCTAATTTTTTTAAAAGCCCTCTTAGGATGTGCGTTCTGATAAAACCGCTCATCTATTTTAGATGACCCCAGCCGGTATAGTTGAAGAACCACAAGAGGTTGCCGTTTTTATCGGTCATCTCACGTGGGATGCCGATTTGATCGCAGTGGAAGTAGTGGGCTTGTTGGACGCCTTCTCCGTCTTCGGTTGTCCAATCGCGAACCTGTCCTAAAGGATCGTAGGAATCCAGATTGGTGTAAATATAGATATATCTGCCGTCCGGTTGGATTTCTTGCAGTAAATGGCTGCCGTCCCAAACGAATCTAGCTTCCTCTTCGAGGCGGTCTGAGAAGCAGAAGCCGCGTGCGTGCGTTCCATTCGCACTCTACATCGGAATTGTAGATTCCATTGGCTACAGCTTGCTCATTTATAGAGACTGTATTACTTCTATATATCTGTCTGTTTTTTTATCCCAAAAAATGTACAAATAAGTAGTATCATGCTTCAACTTAGATATATCTAACTGCCCTAGAAACATTGCGGGAATATTATCAACGATAGGCCAATCAGGCTCCTGTAACCATTTGGGATGTTTATCCATGCAAATGAAATGTTCCTTAATGATCTTTTTAAAAGTGGTCACTGGCTTAGGTTTGTGCTTATCATACAAGGAATTTAAATAACCCATATCAGCTGGTATCCAGTTAGGAATAGCCTCCAAAATCAAATCAAAATTTTTTTCTGTCGTTGAATTCGAAGAGTACGGGATATGCTTGTAATCTAAAATTTCCCTGAAAATATCCATCAAATTTAACTTTGCATCAAGAGATGTCAAATCCTGACTAATTAAATATTCATAAGTAGAATTACTATTCATATAAGGTTTAGCTTTAGTATTTTCCAACAGAGAAATTAATTCTTGATCGGAATACAACGCCATTTCCAATTCTTCAATTGATAATTTTTCTTCCACAAAATTCTTTAAAATTTCTATTGCTTTCATAGCTAATCTCCTAGATTCCTATAAGGGTCAAGCGCTGCATATTGTTCTCTAGTTACTTCTCTCAAATTAAAAGGACTATGCCTATTCTTCTGCCCAAGGCGTCGTAGCTGTCGTATTGTAAGTGTCGGTAACGGTTTTGGGCAGCCATTGGGCGTTGTAGCTGTATCTTGTGGTGTAACAAGTGGGGGCGATGATGCTGATGAGGTTGTTAAAGAATCAATATTTCACACGACCTCAAAGAAGGTATCAAGGTCGTCTGAAAAACAGAAACCGCGTGCGTACCGCACGCACTCCATGTCAGGACTGAAGATTTTCTCCGGGCTACGGCTTGCGCGTTCCCTATCTGTGAGTTTTGAGAACTATATAGGCTACGGCTTGTTGCTAATAAAAGAAGTATTATTGATGAATTAAGAATGTTGCCAAAATCCAGCTACTACATCAATATTATCTTTATTCTCTTTGTAATATATATACAATGCCCCATAATTAAAAGGGTAATTACCATTAAGAAGATTATCTGGGTAATAATCTTCATCTATACTCATCAAGTACAAATATCCGTCTTCTTCTAAATTTTTATAATAATATTCTTCCTCTTGAATCAGTTGCAATTCTCCTCCAACTGTTACTAAACCTGATAAATCATCACTATTTGCTTTCCTATACGGTTCAAAATAAATTCTATTTAAGTCCATATTTGTAAATGAAGTAATTTTACTTTCCTCAGATTTTGGATGAGTAAAAACTTTTATTGCACAATTAGGATAAATATTATTATCAAGCATAATATCATGATTTTTAGGCAAGAAAATAGATAAGACAAAATTAGTTTTTAATGGATGTTCAAAACATCCATAAAACATCATTTCTGAAATACAATCTTGTTTATCATCAAAATATTTAGGAATATTTCCTCCTATTCGATTAAGGCTAATTTCCTTAATCTCGTTCAAAATAACTTTTTCTTGAATAGCTTTAGTCATTTTTAATTCCTCATTTGTATTAAACTTATAAGTTTTTTTCTAGCAAAATTTATCGCTGAAACTCTTAAATTTGAAGCGAGTTTGGTTGCATAGGCACGAGCAAGATGATTTTTCCCATCCTCTTCTTAACAAGCCTATATAGATTCTATATCTAGTTAAATTTGTATTTAACTCAATGTTATCCATTGCCGATTGTGCTTTCAATTTTTTAGGATCAAATAAATTAGCATTTTTATCATTCTTATGTTGAGGATCTTTATAACCCGCAATATCGAACTCTGGCAACAACCCCAAACAATCTGTCCAACTAGTAACGTTGTTAGTAAACGAATAAAGATCTACCAACCCAATCGGGTCCTGATTCACAAACCGCCCGGCCTCTGGCTCGTAATAGCGCATTAGGTTGTAATGCAGCCCCGTCTCTTCATTGAAGTACCGGTTCTGCAATCTGAACGGCTGGTGCGCATTCTTGTAAACCCGTTCATCCTTTTTCAGACGGCCCCAGGCGGTGTATTCGCCGTACCACAACAGATTGCCATGGATGTCGGTCATCTCTCTTGAGCTGCCGAACGGGTCGTAGGCGTAGCGGCGGTTAAGTACGGTTCAAAAAAGGTCGTCTGAAAATATCAATTCTTACTTTTTGTTTTTTTTCTTAGGATTTAATTCTTCTTTACGTTGCTTATAAAATTGCCAATATTTCCTATCTCGATATGAAAATGGCTGATAACGAAGTTCATTATACGCAAGTTGAAAGTATTTATAGGCATTTTCCATATCACCAAGCTCAAAATATATTGCACCTGCATCACAAAATATACTTGCATCCGGCTCTATTTCTCTAGCTTTTAAGGCAAGTAGTACCCATTCTAATGCTACTTTGTAATCCCCTTTTTCCTCATAAACTCCAGAAATACCATTAGCGACTGAAGAAGTTGGTTCGACCCAATTTATCTTAGGTTCAGGAATTAAACTCCATGCTTTTAGTTTGACAGCTAATCTATCTTCGATACTTGTCAAATCATTTGATAAACAAATTAGATCATTAATCTCATCATTTAAATCTGAATTTTGCTCTTCTAAATACATAACTATTCCTTTTATTTCTTAAAATATTTAGCAATTAACAACCTTTAGGTAGCTTACCGTTTTTAGTTTTACGGGGTTTCTTATAGCGTTCTTTGCTCTTTGCCCCATGGGAACAGTTGCCTAGCCCATATTCCATTCGATAATTATTAGAATCAAGCATCCATTTCCGCACTGCCTGAGATTTAGCACCGTGATAACGTCCGTAACGGTTCCAATATAAAACAGCATCCTCAGGGTTATGTCCCATATGAGCATGCCTTAAAGAATAGTTGTTACCATCTACAACTTCGAAAACTGCAGCCTCAGGAATCTGTATGGTCATCTGAAAGTTGTATTTCAGACGACCTTATGAGTTTGTTAAACCTTGATACAACTACGTTTACTCATAATCTATAATTTCTCCATATTCAAGAATTTCATCAAAAGTATCTGCTACTTTTCCAATACTTCCATCATCTAGCCAATATTCCCATATTGATAGATTATCATTTAAATCGAAATATAAGCGTCCCCCATCTGAAGAAGAGCCAAACATAAAACCTTTCTTTACGCGTTCAGCGTCTACAAATTCTGTGGAGTCATGCCTTTGTACAATATTTTCTGCCTTTTGTTTTTTCTTGTTTATTTCAACTAAATATTCCATATAATTCCATCTTGGAAAAGAATTCAACTCGTCAAACAATAAATTATTATTAAATAAATCAATTTCATAATCTTTAAATTCTATTTCCATAAACGACTTGAATTTATCAAGGGTATTTTTATATGACTGAGGAAATAAGATGTTTAAATTTTTTTCTATGCTTGATAATTCTTTCATGATTAGTCCTTTCAATACGAGGGATTTTTACAACTTCCAATATGATCCTGTGCACGGTTTTGCCAATAGGCCTCACGAAATTTATCGTGCGCCTCAGCTTATGCTTTATCTCTATGAAATCTTTCTGTAATAAAGAGTTGTGTACCTGTGCCAAGGGTTCGTAGCTGTACGCTCAAGTTTCTTTCGTGCCGTCTTTTTAAAGATTTGGGCTTTAACCAAATTGTTGAGGCTTGTCTCAATCTACAGCTTGCTAATTATTGATAATAGATTTTTTAGCTATATGTATTAGATCTTTATAATTCTCCATAAAAGGTTCTTCTAATGTGGATTCTAATAAGCATTCTAAGTCATATAGTATTTTTTGCTCAGCTTCATCAATAATTTCATTATTTTCAACGAACTTAACAAGCCCTTCAAAAAAAACTAAGACTTCATGGTTGTTAAATTTAATAATATAGTCGTTAGACTCTTTTTTAATTTCCATAATGCTCCTCGAGAAACTACATTTTGTAATTGACTGGTAATGAGATTGTTAAAGAACCAATATTTCAGACGACTTCTAAAAAGGATTGAGATCGTCTGAAAAATAGAAACTGTGTGTGAACTACATACACTCTACATCAGGATTAAAGGCTTTGTGCGGGCTACGACTTGCTTAATAAATTTATTGAATATTCCAATTAAAAATACTTAAATGGATAAACATCAAACAAATTATTACTTATACTATTTACTGAATATATAAACTCAGTTTTTATATTATCCGTAAGTGTCTCTCCTTCATCTAATAGGTGCTCTAAATCTCTGTATAACAAAGCCAACTGGATAAATTGTGAGAAATCTATCCCTAAATTTGTAAATCCAGATCTGGTATACTCTCCAGCATCATGATTATAATGGAAAATGGTATTATCTATTTTATTTAAAAACCATCCATCTCCCTGTCCTGCTTGTCCAATACTCCAAAAACACCTTGATATTTCGGGATAATTACACTCTAGGTATCTATTTTCATTTAAAGCCTCTTCATAATTAAAAAGAGAAATATCAGGTATTATCTCTACCTCCTGATACTTAGTAATGAATAACAAATAGTTATTATCTAGCTTGGGAAGTTTATCTAACTTTTTAATCTCTACTTTACGCTTAATACATAGATTAAAAAAATCCTCAGGCAATAATTTTAATTTGAACATAAAAGTATCCTCCCTAAATTTTTTGCTTGATAGAAAGATATTGCCTTCAATACCATATCGTTAATATTTTTTCACTGCTTTTGTATTATATCTACTAATTTTTTCTTTCCTATCCAAAGCTCTCAGTCTTTTTTCTAAAAAACCTCTTAGTTTCAGTTTTTGATCAAATTGTCTTCAAAAAATTATAAAATTTTTCGCACAAGCCATCTTGAATATTAGATAGCAGGAAAAGAAAACTTCCTATATCTTGATTTTGTTCAACTCCATCAAGGAAATTAGTATTTAGAAATAATAAAGTTAACTCTTGTATATTTTTACCAAATTCGTCTAGCTTATCTAAGTTGTTTAATGCTGATCTTTCTCGCTGATGCAATTGTTTCAAGGAAATCTTTTTATTCAAGTACCCTTTTGAAAATTCGATATCTGATGAGAAGCTATAATTATTACTTAATGTTGCAACATATTTATCTGTGAATAATAGTAATATTTTAACTTCATCTTGAACGGAATAATCCGCTAATAATCTCTCTGATAATATTTTATCTAAAATAGCATTATTTTCTATTTCCAAATTATTTTGCTTTTTAATTTTCTTTTGACTTTTTTTCATTGGTTTAAAATCCTAAGGCTTGAACAACAGGAGCGCAATTTATGCATGGGGCTAAAAGTTTTTTATCTGCATTTCTTACTACCTGAGTAGCTGAACATTTGTGTTTAGTTAAAAATTTTTTCAAAGCCACCTCTGTTTTAAGATTAAATTCATTAGCTACTTGACTTAAAATATCAGCTTCCACACACTTTCCACTTCTAGGATCTTTCTTATGTTTTCGAAACATTCTTTTTGCCAAAGGATTACTTGCCCCCTTACCTCCGGCCTCAGAACTATGACCAGTAAATCGCCGTCGGCCAGTTCGCGGTGGATCAGGTTGCCGAAGTCGTCTGAAAAGCAGAAACCTCGTGCGTGCGTGCTTTCCTCTGCACGCTACGCCGAAATTGAAAGCGTTATACGGGCTACGGCTTGCTACACACGCCACCAAAATTGGAAGTTTCACGCAGTCTAAAACCTGTTAGTTGCGAGGACAGCACTATTCGAGATATCAACTTCCCAAGTATCTGAAATCAACCCTTTGTAATTGGACTCAACAATAAAATGTTC
>NZ_JAGZRH010000022.1:0-11194 GCF_018381775.1 Veillonella sp.
CCACCCTCAAACTTCTCCAAAAAAAGATTAAACCCTTATAACACTAGTAAATATCTAGTGTTATAAGGGTTTTTACACACACTTTTTGTCCTATAAGCCACAGAAGAAAAACTCCCTATGCCACACATGACATAGGGAGTTTTTTGTTTACACACTAGACTATAGCCTAACGCGCTCTCTAATGTAATTACACTCTACTATAGTAAAAGTACTCTATTAAGGTAGTGTTATCGATTAAGATAACTTAGTAAGTAATTGATTTAACTTAGCTTTTAAATCATCAATTTCAGATTGTTGTTGATTTAATTTAGCTTGTTGCTCATCAAGTTTAGATTTTTGTTGTTCATTTTCAGAACGCAAGTGACTTACTTCATCTTGCATTACGTAGATAGAGCTGATAGGACCAGCTTTATAACGTTCTGGAATCGCATCTTTTCTATCACGGTTGCCACCAAATTTATGAGTTACACCAGCATTAATCATGTTGTGGCTAGAACCAAGAGTAACACCGATGTTGAACATAGTGTCTTCAGTTTTGTAATGTGCAAGACCGATTGCACCAGCTGTTTCACCACGGTAGTTACCAATACCAGCCATAATTTGTGTTGGTTCCAATGGATCGTATTGGATTGGTTTCAACGCTGCCATAGCTGCCGCATGAGCACCTACACGTTGTGTCTCAACACCTACACGGTTAATAGCCTCTTGTAAACCTGCTTGTGCGCCTTTCAATTGGCTAACGTTTACTGCGTCTGTATCAGCTGTACCAGGTGCTACACCATGAATTTGGTTACCACCATTGTTCAAGCCATCTACAGTAAGGGATACAGGACTAGCTGCAGAGTTTGCAGGATTAATAGTCATGCCTGCACCATTAACTGTTGTAGCGTTACCAGCTGCATCTTTTACAGTTGTACCAGCAGGAGTAATCTTAGTGGATGGACCATTTTCATCACCTACAGTTACACTGTTAAGACCTTTCACGTCTTTAGCTAGGCTATATGTGAAAGTAGTACCGTCTTGTTTAACCTCAAGATTATCACCGGCTTGGAATTTAACAGTATCGCCGCCTTGTACTTTTTCAACAGTACCGCCAGCTGCAGTTACATTCCATGCGGAAAGATCTTTAACTTGTTGTTTACCAGCATCTGTTAAGTTGCTCAAATCTTGGTTTCCTGCATTATCGATTTTTGCTTTAGTTGCATCATCGATCTTAACAGTTACATCTTCACCATTGGCTACAGTTGTTAAACCATTTTCGCCTTTAATATTGAATTTCACATCACCTGTGCTCAAGGATTTTTCATCAGTAGAACCAGTGTTACCACCTAAAGAAATCTTACGACCGATTGCTTCTGTGTTTTTATCGATTTGAGCTTTGTTTGCTGCAATATTTGTTTTATTTGTTGCAATATCACCAGCATTTTTAGTGATGTTATCTTTATTTGCTGCTACTTGGTCATCAACTTTTTTCAATTGATCTTCAGTTGCCGCACGACCAGATACAGGTTGTGTTTGACCAGGAACCCAAGTTGTATTAGTCAAGCCAGTTACTTCTGGAGTTTCCACACCATCTGTAGCTTTCACTTTAGGTGCTGTAATTGTTTGATTTGCAGTGACAGTATCAAATGTTACATCTTTCTTAGTAGCAATTGTGAAGTCTTTACCATTTTGAGTAATAGAAATGTTATCACCATCGATGAACTTAACTGTGTTACCACCTTCAACTTTTTCAGCAGTACCGTTATTAGCAACTACGTTCCACGCAGATAAATCTTTAACTTGTTGTTTACCGGCATCAGTTAAATTGCTCAAATCAGTATTTGCTGCATTGTTGATTTTGTTTGCAGTATCATCGTCTAATTTCACAGTTACATCTTCGCCATTAGCTTCTGTAACAATACCGTTTTGACCTTTAATATTGAATTTCACATCACCTGTGCTCAAAGATTTTTCGTCAGTAGAGCCAGTGTCACCACCTAAGGAAATCTTACGAGCGATAGCCTCTGTGTTTTTAGCAATATTATCTTTATTTGTTGCAATATCACCAGCATTTTTAGTGATTGCTGCTTTATTGCCTTCAATATTAGCTTTATTCGCTGCTACTTGATCATCAACTGCTTTCAATTGATCTTCAGTAGCTGCACGACCAGATACAGGTTGTGTTTGACCTGGAACCCAAGTTGTATTAGTCAAACCACTCACTTCTGGAGCTGTGATTTTTTGGTTTACAGTAACGTTATCGAATGTTACATCTTTCTTAGTAGCGATTGTGAAGTCTTTACCATTTTGTGTGATGGAAACATTGTCACCATCGATGAATTTAACGGTATCGCCACCTTGAACCTTTTCAGCAGTGCCATTATTAGCTACTACATTCCATGCTGCCAAATCTTTAACTTGTTGTTCACCAGCTGGAGTCAAGTTGCTCAAATCTTTGTCTGCTGCATTATCGATTTTACCTTTAGTAGCATCATCAATTTTAACAGTTACATCATCGCCATTAGCAACAGTAGTAAGACCATTTTCACCTTTTACATTGAATTTTACATCGCCTGTGCTCAAAGATTTTTCATCTGTAGAACCAGAGTTACCACCTAAGGAAATCTTACGAGCGATTGCTGTTGTATTTTTATCAATGTTGTCTTTATTTTTAGCAATATCAGCTTTATTTGTTGCAATATCACCAGCATTTTTAGTAATCGCTGCTTTATTATCTGCAATATTTTGTTTGTTATCAGCAATATCAGCAGCATTTTTAGTGATTTTATCTTTATTATCTGCAATATTAGCTTTGTTTTCTGCTACTTGATCATCTACAGCTTTCAATTGGTCTTCAGTTGCTGCACGACCAGATACTGGTTGAGTCTGACCTGGAACCCAAGTTGTATTAGTCAAGCCAGTAACTTGAGGAGTTTCTACACCATTTGTAGCTTTTACTTTAGGCGCTGTAATAGTTTGGTTTGCAGTTACAGTATCAAATGTTACATCTTTGCTAGTAGCAAATGTGAAGTCTCTACCAGATTGTGTAATTACGATGTTGTCACCATTGATGAATTTAACAGTATTGCCACCTTCTACTTTTTCAGCAGTATTACCGTTTGCTACAACATTCCAGGCAGCCAAATCTTTAACTTGTTGCTCACCAGCTGGAGTCAAGTTGCTCAAGTCTTGGTTTGCTGCATTATCGATTTTGCCTTTTGTATCAGCATCAAGTTTAACAGTTACATCTTCACCATTAGCAACCGTTGTAAGACCGTTTTCACCTTTAATATTGAATTTCACATCGCCTGTACTCAAGGATTTTTCATCTGTAGAGCCAGTGTTGCCACCCAAGGAGATTTTACGAGCAATAGCTGCTGTATTTTTATCAATATTCCCTTTATTTGTAGCAATATCATTTGTATTTTTAGTGATGTTATCTTTATTTGCAGCTACTTGATCATCAACTTTTTTCAATTGATCTTCAGTTGCTGCACGACCAGATACTGGTTGTGTTTGACCTGGAACCCAATCTGTATTAGTAAGGCCAGTAACTTGAGGAGTTTCAACCCCAGTTGTAGCTTTTACTTTAGGTGCTGTAATTGTTTGGTTTGCAGTCACACTATCGAATGTTACATCTTTTTTAGTGGAGATTGTGAAGTCTTTACCTGCTTGTGTAATTTCAATGTTATCACCATTGATAAATTTAACTGTATCGCCACCTTTAACATCTTCAGCAGTACCACTATTAGCAACTACTTTCCAAGCAGCTAAATCTTTAACCTTTTGCTCCCCAGCAGGATTCAAATTGCTCAAATCTTTGTCTGCAGCATTGTCAATTTTATCTTTAGTGTCGTTATCAAGCTGAACAGTTACATCTTCGCCAGCTGCGACTGTAGTAAGACCATTAGCCCCTTTAACATTGAATTTCACATCGCCTGTGCTCAAGGATTTCTCTGCAGTGGAACCACTGTTACCACCTAAGGAAATTTTACGTGCAATAGCTGTTGTATTTTTATCAATATTGTCTTTATTTTTAGCGATATCTGCTTTATTAGTAGCGATATCACCAGCATTTTTAGTAATGTTTGCTTTGTTGTCAGCAATGTCATCAGCATTTTTCTTGATTGCATCTTTGTTATCCGCAATCTTTTGTTTGTTATCGGCTACTTGATCATCAACTTTTTTCAATTGATCTTCCGTTGCTGCACGACCAGATACTGGTTGTGTTTGACCTGGAACCCAATCTGTATTAGTCAAGCCAGTAACTTGAGGCGTTTCAACACCATTTGTAGCTTTTACTTTAGGCGCTGTAATTGTTTGATTTGCAGTTACAGTATCGAATGTTACATCTTTTTTAGTGGAGATTGTAAAGTCTTTACCCGCTTGAGTAATTTCAATGTTATCTCCGTCGATAAACTTAACTGTGTCGCCACCTTTTACTTTTTCAGCAGTTTCGCTATTAGCTACTACATTCCAAGCAGCTAAATCTTTAACTTTTTCTTCACCTGCAGGATTCAAATTGCTTAAATCTTTGTCTGCAGCATTATCAATTTTATTTTTAGTATCTGTATCAAGTTTAACAGTTACATCATTACCAGCAGCTGTTGTAGCAATACCATCTTCACCTTTAATTTTGAAGCTCACAGCTCCATCATTCAGGGATTTCTCCGTTGTAGAACCAGTATTACCTTCTAAGGAAATTTTATTAGCAAGAGCTGTCGTATTTTTTTGGATTGCTGTTTTATTAGCTTCAGCTTTATCGTCTGTTTTCTTCAATTGAGACATATTAACAGCATCTTTATCAGCTACACCATCAGCTACATTAGTAACTTTCATATCCCCTGCATTGATACCAGTATTACCATCAATTTTAACAGTTGGATTGCCTGCAGCATTGTTGAAAGATGCACTGTTCAAGCCAGTAAGCTCTTTCTTCAAGGATACAGAAATATTTTTATTATTTCTAGCAACAGTAATGTTATCGTCACCAGAGAAATCTACAGTGTTACCTTTTTCAATTGCTTCCGGAGTTGCTTCACCATTAGCAGAAAGATTCCATCCGTATTTATTTTGATCGATAGCTTTGTTAATTGCATCAGCCACGTTAGCAGAATCTGCCATACCAGCTGTTGCAGTCGCTGTGCCATTTGCTACAGAAATATCTTGCTTTTTACCAGAAATAGTAATGCTCTTACCATTAGCTGTAGTTGCGATGTATGTATTGTCACCATTTACAGCTAATTTACTGTTAGCAAGGTTTACGTCACCAGAACCTATATCGCCTGTGAAAGCAAGGTTAACACTCTTCAACTGTGCTACGTTAACTGCATCTGTATCTGCTGTACCAGCAGCAACATAGTTGATTTGACGAGTTTGGCCTGTTGTACCGACAGCAACACCACCTAATGTAGATGTTAAAGTTGCACCAGTTAAGTTAGCATATGTATCAGTACGACCAGTATTAGCATTATAACCTGCTACACCTGATGCAATACTAGCAACAGATTGAGAGCCAATTGCCACACCATTCGCAGTTGTTGCACTTGCACCATCACCAATAGCAATCGCTTTATTAGCTGCTGCTGTAGTGGACGCATTTGGACCAATGGCAATAGAGTTAGTCGCTTTTGCACCAGTGTTATCTCTATTAGGAGTATCAGCAGAATTAATAGATACATACTTATAAGTAATTTGATCTGCAATAGCAGCTAGCTGAGAACCATTGATAGCATCAGTGGACGTCGCGCTTACCTCACCAGGAGCCACGTTTTTCAACTGACGTTCATAACCTTTTGAACCGAAGGATACGATATCACCTGGTAATGTTGAGCTACCACCAGCCCAACTTGCAGTTACACCATTAGGTAGTGTATAGCCAGTTTGTTTGGTACCAGCCAAATCAGTAGTAGAACCACCACCTAATGCAACAGAGTTATCTCGGTTTGCTTTAGCACCCGTACCAATAGCAACTGCATTTGTTACATCTGAAGTCCCTGCAAGTCGAGTCTGTGCATCAGCCGCTGTACCAATTGCAATACTAGCATTCCCGGAATGAGCCTTCATACCAAGAGTAACACCTGCATGTCCAGCAGTTGCAGTAGTCCATCTAGGGTTACTCAAACTTACACCAGTTAATTTTTGCACCGCTGTTTGTAGGTTAGCAGATACAGTATTACCAGTATTAATATCTGTGTAATCAACGACTCTACTATTTGCACTATCAGTATCGTCACCACCAATAACGATAGATGCATCGCCCTTAGCATACGTGTTACCACCAATAGCAATACCTTGGTCGCCCTCTACAATAGCACCGTCATTGTCAGCAGCACCACCACCAATAGCAATCCCTTGTTTACTATTTTTAACCTTTGCATTTGTACCAATCGCAATCGTAGTATTACCTTGAGCAGATGCTTTCGAACCAACGGCAACACTGGCCGTACTTAATGCGGCACCACTACTAGTAGAATATGATCCGTTACCAATAGCAATACTTTCGTTACTTTCAGCATTTGCACCAGTACCGATTACAACAACATTGTTTTTATTAGCCTTTGCATCTTTACCTAAACCAATTGCATTTAAACCTGTAACGCTAGCACCATTACCAAATGCAACTGCATTCGTATTGCTACCACTAGGTACATCATTTACTGCAAATGCTACATTAGCATTTGTCATAGCCAATGCCGCAAAGATACCGGCTACTACAATTTTCTTTTTACCGCTATTATTTTTAGCAAGCTCAGAAACAACTACATAACAATTTTTAGATTTATTCCATATAACTTTAAATACTTTATTCATAATCCCCTCATAACTTAGATGATCAATTAACTTCTCTCAAGATTTCTAATCATCTTAATATCTTCATAACTGTATTGATATTTTTAAATATTTTGATGTTGAGAGTATATAAAATTTTCGATATACTTGCAAGTGATTTTTCTCACAAATTCACTGTTAACTCATATTAAAAGCAATCTTAAAGAACATGATAATTGCGCCCCTAGTCTAGAGTATTAATATTAATTCCATTAGATAATGGGTATATTTTATCCCATAAAGCCTTAGTAGATAAGGGGTTTATTCATAAAATCCTTAATTTCTAATTTTGTAATTATTCAGTAAAAATAATAAAATCTATAATTTTGAATATAGCTAAAAGTTATACCAACAACCTTTTTCACATTTAAAAGAATATATAAATTTATATTTTAATCCTTTAGTACCAATAATTGCTCATCATTTTTTGTGCAAATACTTATGTTATAGCAAAGTTTCTATTATATGTTCTTATAAGTTATATATCTAATGGATTACATTTAACCTCTACGGTTGAGACAGATGTAAATAAAGTATATATAAATAAAAAACAACACTATCTATACGTTACCATAGTCTGAGTAAGCAATATTTAACTTTTCATTTATAAATAGATCACCTGTTTATTACTGATATTCCTTAGATTTTTGATAAGTATACAAATATATCGATTTATGTTAAACTATGTAAATATAAATAAATTTTAAAATTATAAATTATTATTTGAAATCTAGTTCGGAGAGTAATTCATGAAATCATCTAGGAAACGTAAGGTTACCGCTGCATTCTTTGCAGCTGCAGCGTTGGGTGGTGTTGCCCACGCAGCCCCTACACTCAACATGAATGATTTGGTAGGTTCGAACACTACCACTGAATCAACGGCTCAAGGCAATAATAATATTGCTACTCCAGTCGTACGACCTATGGCAACTCAGCCTACCCCTGTAACTACACAATCAGTTCCAAAGGTAACACCATTAATACCGCGTGTACGTCCAGTACCTGTAAACGATATTGCAAAAGCTTTATCAGATCAACAACGGGCTGTTTCACAACCACAATATGTTGTTAATAAACAAACTAATGCTGTCATGGAACCAACATTGGCCATGCATAGCTTGATGAACGTACAACGTAAAACTGAACCTGTTACAGTACAAAAACAAGTTGATGGCAAACAGCAAGTACAAACGACACAGGTACAACGTACTCCTGTAATGGTTCAACAAGAATCTACAATACCTTTAGTTATTGCTAATACAACTCAAACTAAAGCCGTTGTAGCAAAACAAAAATTAACTATTCGAGATATTCAACGTGCAGAACGTGAAAGATTAGCTCAATTAGCAGCAGAAGAAGCCGCACAACAATCAGGTACAAACCAAGTTGATCAGCAAATGGTTGCTCAAAAACAAGCTGAAGCTCAGCGTCAAGCTGCAATTCTAGCAGAACAACAACGTCAAATGGCTATGCAAGTAGAACAGCAACGGATTGCACAGCAACAAGCTGAGGCTCAACGCCAAGCTGCTTTGCAAGCTGAACAACAACGTTTAGCTACCGAGCAAGCTGAAGCTCAACGTCAAGCAGCTCTAAGAGCCGAGCAAGAGCGTATCGCTGCACAGCAAGCTGAACAAGCTCGTATCGCTGAAGCACAACGTCAAGCTGCAGAGCAAGAACGTCTTCGTATCCAAGAAGAACAACGCCGCATTGCACAACAACAGGCCGAGGCTCAACGTCAAGCGGCTATACAAGCGGAACAACAACGTATGGCTGCAGAGCAAGCTGAAGCTCAACGTCAAGCGGCTTTAAAAGCAGAACAAGATCGTATTGCAGCTCAACAAGCGGAACAACAACGTATCGCTGCCGAACAAGCTGAGGCTCAACGTCAAGCAGCTATGCAAGCAGAGCAACAACGTATTGCAGCTCAACAAGCGGAACAACAACGTATCGCTGCTGAGCAAGCTGAAGCTCAACGACAAGCGGCTCTAAAAGCGGAACAAGATCGTATTGCAGCAGAACAAGCTGAAGCTCAACGACAAGCTGCCTTAAAAGCTGAACAAGAGCGTATCGCAGCAGAGCAAGCTGAAGCTCAACGTCAAGCGGCTCTAAAAGCTGAACAAGATCGTATTGCAGCTCAACAAGCTGAAGCTCAACGCCAAGCCGCCTTAAAAGCTGAACAACAACGTATCGCTACTGAACAAGCTGCTCGCCAACGTGCAGAAGCTGCTGCTAAAGCTGAGGCAGAACGTCAAGCGGCTATAAAAGCTGAACAAGATCGTATTGCAGCAGAGCAAGCTGAGGCTCAACGCCAAGCGACACTCAAAGCTGAACAAGATCGCATTGCAGCACAACAAGCAGAAATGGCTAGACAAGCTGCAATTAAAGAAGAACAAGAACGTTTAGCTGCTGAGCAATTAGCAAAAGAAGAAGCTGAATCCGCTGCTAAAGCACAAGCTGAGGCAGAAGCAAAAGCTAAAGCCCAAGCTGAAGCTGCCGCTAAAGCTCAAGCTGAGGCAGAAGCAAAAGCTAAAGCCCAAGCTGAAGTTGCCGCTAAAGCTCAAGCTGAGGCAGAAGCAAAAGCTAAAGCCGAAGCTGAAGCTAAAGCACAAGCTGAAGCTGAGGCAAACGCTAAAGCTCAAGCTGAGGCACAAGCTAAAGCTCAAGAAAATAAATTACCTCAATCTTATGTAGATGCTCGTAATGAAGCTTCCACAAAAGGTGCTGGTGTAACGGAAGAAAAAAATATTCTTTCTCAACCAATAGAACCGCCATTGCAGGCCGATACATCTGCGAAGATTAGCCTTACTTTCGACGTGAAGAATTATGAATCCATGTCTACTACTGTAGATAATAAGGAAATCAAATATCGCGCCTTCGAATATATCCCTTACGTGGCTAATCCAATCGATATCGATCAACAGTACATGAACATTTATGTACCAGAAGAATACTTCAACAATGGCACTATAAATGGTTACAATACGCAAACAGCCCCTATCTTCATGCCAAATGCGGTAGGTGGTTATATGCCAAGCCAAGCTATGACTCCAAAAGTAGAAAATGGCAAACCTAATAGTGTTCTTTACGCATTATCCCGTGGCTATGTAGTAGCTTCCCCAGCTACACGTGGTCGTACAAATAAAGCATCCGATGGCAACTTTATCGGTAAAGCGCCTGCAGTTATTGTTGACTTACAAGCTGCCACAGCATACTTACATGCTAACGATTCCACAATGCCAGGTAATGCAAACCGTATCATCACTAATGGTACAAGTGCTGGTGGTGCTGTATCCTTATTGCAAGGTGCCACTGGTAACAACTCTGACTTCCAACCATATTTACAAGCATTAGGTGCTGCTACAGCGGCAACCAATGTATATGCAGTTTCTGCCTATGCACCTATTACAAACCTTGATGCGGCTGATATGGCCTATGAATGGAGCTATAAAGGTATTACATCTTTCAATAAAGTAACGATGGGCCAAGGTGAATTGCCTCAGGCCAACGTAGGTGGCAATACAGCTCCTCCGCAACGTACAACGCAACGTGTAAACTTGAATGCTGATGATGTAGCATACTCTAACTTACTAAGTGAACACTTCCCAGAATACGTAAACAATTTACAATTGCATGACTCTATGGGGCGTGTATTGAAACTAGATAAGAATGGCAATGGTACTTTCAAAAATTATGTGAAAGCATTCATCATCGATGCAGCTAATAAAGCACAAGCTAAAGGTACTGATTTATCTAAACATACATACCTTGTACGAGATAATAAAACAGGCGCTATAAAAGATATTAACTGGGAAGCTTACAATCAGTTTGTAAGTCGTTCTAAAGCACCAGGTGCATTCGACTCCCGTTCTAATGACTCTGGCGAGAATAGCCTATTCGGTACAAGTGCTACAGATAATAATCACTTTACAATTACTGCTGCATTACACGATACAACACCTAACCAAGATGTATACGTAGAAAATGCTAAAATCGTTACTATGATGAACCCAATGAACTATCTCGGTTCTCCAGCAGCGACAAATGCACGCTACTATCGTATCCGCTATGGTACAGCTGATAGCAATACATCCGTAGCCATCCCATTGATCGTAGGTACACGTGCTCAAAACCTTGGGTACAACGTAGATATGGCAACACCATTTGGTGTAGACCATTCTGGCGACTACGATTTAGATGAATTATTCAACTGGATGGACAATATCGTTAAAAACGGTAGATAATAACAACTAAATACATACCATAACAAAAAAGGAGCTACCTATGATATGTACCCCCTTTACTGGACAACCAGTAAAGGGGGTATTTTCATGAGATATAGTTATGAATTTAAAAGAAAAGCAATTGAATTATTTAATCAAGG
>NZ_JAGZRH010000011.1:0-78976 GCF_018381775.1 Veillonella sp.
CGTAATAAACGATTCCTGTCCATATAAACACACCTGCTGCAGGTTCATCTTTTCGTGCCTCAAGTGCAATTAACATCCACTCAAGGGCTTTTTGATAATCACCTAATTTTTTATAATTTTCTGAAATACCACAGGCGATTGCCGAAGTAGGCTCAACGAATTGAGTAGCTGGTTTGGGTAAAAGTTCCCATGCTTGATTGAGAATATCAATGCTTTCCTCCGGCGTAGTAGCATCATTTGAGTTACATACAAAATCATTGATTTTTTTGTTTAATTCATAATTTACTTGATCTAAATACAAAATCTCTCCTTCTTATGTGCATTCTTTAAAGAGTATTTATTACCATGTTGGTCCGGTTGTGTACCTGTGCCAAGGGTTATAGCTGTAGGAATCGGTGTAGATATAGGTATACCTGCCGTCCGGCTGGACTTTCTGCAAGAGGTAACTGCCGTCCCAAACAAATCCGGTTTCCTCTTCGAGGTCGTCTGAAACTTCTTCGTTTTTCAGACGGCCTTAATGTTTTATCAGGTTTCTATTAAATATGTAACTTATTGTTTGTAATATCCCATTAGGTTTCTAATTTCTTTAGATTTCTTTTTATCGTGATATTCTTCAGATGTATAATGTTTTGCATCATATCCAAACTCATTTTTTATATTTGTTTTAGCACCATTTTTTAAAAGAATTTCAATAATATCAAGATTTCCATGAAGACAAGCATTTTGAATAGGAGTGAAATTTAATTCACCTTGTTGATTGACATTTGCTCCATTTTCTATTAATAGAATAACATCTTTTTTAGATTGGGAATTAACTGCTAAATTTAATAATGTTTCTCCCATAAATCCTAAGTCATGTACGGAGGTTATAGGACTATGATTCAAAAAACTAGGGAAATCCTGATATTTAAAAAAAGATTTTTCAAGAAATTATTCATTATTTAGCCTCATAAAGAATTTATTTAGTATATTCAGATTTTGCTTTTTCTTTTAAAGCATCTAGCCTATTTTAACAACCATTTATTTTGATTGTATGTCTCCAGGGTTACATTTTTCTATCCTAATTAGTTATAACTCGATACATCTTTTGGCATGATTAATTTGCGCACTTAGAGTTGCGCATATAGACGCTTGAGGTGATACTGGAGTATCACAAAACCTTTTCGCTAGTTGATATTCTCGATCACATTTATCAGATTTATTATTTTTTTATTTGCTTTGTTAAACAATTATTGTAACTTTGCCAAACACTCTAAAGGGATTTAATCCTAGAAAATCTACCCAATTTACGATACTAAATGCATAAGTATAAAAATTTGTACCTCCTAAATATTTAATAGGATTGTGATTCACAAACCGCCCGGCCTCAGGCTCGTAATAACGCATCAGGTTGTAATGCAGCCCCGTTTCATGGTCGACATACTGGTTCTGCAGGCGGAAGGGCTCGTATGCGCTATCTGTTACTTTGGTTTCGCTCTTTAGTTTTCCCCAACCGTAATAATCCCTGAGCCAAACCAGGTTACCGTCCTTATCAATCATCTCTCTCGGGATGCCGATTTGGTCGCAGTGGAAGTAGTGGGTTTGTTGGCGGCTTTCGCCGTCGGCCAGTTTGCGGTGGATCAGGTTGCCGGTGCAGTCGTAGTAATAGGTCGTGCCGTGGTAGGTTTTAAGGCGGTCGAGTACGTCGTAGGCAAAGCGGTAGCACGCACTGTTTTCATTTGTGATAGCTAACCGACTATTTTCCCAGGCATACCTTTGTCAGTATTTTTTTGATAAAAATCATAAGAAAGGTCGTCTGAAGGTTATTTCAGACGACCTTAATATTTTGTTGGGTCTCGACCCAACTTACGCTTGCTACAGTTAATAAAATCAGATGAATGTATCAGAACACTTATGTAGTTTATATTTTTCCCAATGAAAATTACTAATATCGGCCTCTGAAGCATTCACTATCTTTGACTTGATAGAATATTCCATAAATTTTTTCTTTGTTGAGATTACGTAAACAATGCTAGAATTTTCTACATATTGCGATATTACGCAAGTTATAGCTTGCACAAATTATTGTGCCAAATACCCTGTGTCATAATCTAAATCGTCAGTTTCCACAAACTCATCTAAGAAGAGATATATTTCTTCTATATCTACTTGAATTGGTATGTTTATTGCATAGAAATTTACATTAAATGCTTCATACTCACATCCAAGATCTATTAGTTTAGTTAATATTTTATCTTTAAATTTCTGGTTTTCATTAAAGAAAACAATCCGCAATGTACTATTTTTACTATGAATTATGGTTTTATCATATAATAAGTAATTTTCTTCCGTTTGTATTCCACTAACAATATCACCTAAAGAGATTTCTTTGCTATAAAAAGGAATATTATTTATTTTAAGATAGCCTTCTTCAGTCACTTCTGCCCAAATGCTTTCCATAGATACTGGAGGATAACCATCAATTACTTCTAGATTTAAAAAAAGCTTTTTCATTTTAATTACCTTAAATAACCTTGCTAACTACTGTAGGATCTTGATTCGACCTTTAGGTTTATTCATAAGACCATTGTATCCCAAAGTTTTGTATTTATGAACCCATTGATACAGTTGCCCAGAGTTAATACCCGCTACAATAGCTACTTCCCTTAAACCTTGATAGAATAATTCAATTGCTTTTCTTTTAAATTCATAACTATATCTCATTAAAATACCCCCTTTACTGGTTGTCCAGTAAAGGGGGTACATATCATAACCTAAAGGGCTTTCTAAATTGTGGCGGAGAGGGTGGGATTCGAACCCACGGCCCCTTGCGGAGTCACTGGTTTTCAAGACCAGCTCCTTAAACCACTCGGACACCTCTCCATAACGGTACTATTATATCAGATTGGCCCAATAATAAGCAATAACGTAATAGTTAAGCAAGCAAAAAAGCTGGCTCATAGCCAGCTTTTTTCATGTGTATTTAGTGATTAGAACAAGTCTTTTTTCCACATACCGATAATGGCAATAATAGAGAATACTAATGCAACACCTATAACCTCATAGAATCCCTCTGGATCCTCTTGGAATGGCAATGGCACGTTTGTCCCCCACAAGCTAAATACGATGGTCGGAACCGCCATAGCAATAGTTAGGGTAGCCAACATTTTCATAACCAAGTTAAGGTTATTAGAAATAATGGATGTGAAGGCGTTCATCATGTTCATCAAGATATTGGAGTACATTTCAACCATTTCCATGGCCTGTTTATTCTCGATGATAACGTCCTCTAGTAAGTCTTCATCCTCTTCGTAGATTTTGAGCAAATGTCTATAAGCGCTATGACCACGCAAGCGCAATAGACGCTCCATAACTGTACCATTCGTACGCAATGCAGAGGTAAAATATGTCAAGGACTTCTGTAATTCCAACAATTGGAAGAAGTCTTTATTCTTTGTGGTATGACGCAATTGAATTTCAATGTCGTCTGTACGACGGTTGATTTGTTGCAAGTAACGCAAGAACATAGTCGCTGTGCGATACAAGATTTGGAACAAGAAACGGGTCTTTTTAAACGTATAGAACGTAGAAATCTGATTGGAAATAAACGGATACAATACTTCAGATTCTTCGAGACAGACCGTAATAAAGAAGTCCGGCGTCAAGAAGATACCAAGCGGCACTGTATCGTACATATCGTTACCGCGAACAACTGGAATGTTGATAACAACGAAGATATAATTGTCCTCTAACTCCACGTGAGAACGTTCTTCCATATCGAGGGCGGTCTTTAAAACGTCCGTTGGAATTTCTGTCAAAATATTGATAAGGGATAACTCATCGGGGTCTGGGTTCACCAAATTTACCCAAGAACCTTTTGTGGCATCTGATACAGTGCAGTCTGAAACTAACTCTTCTTCTATGTGTTTGTACACCGTAATCATGCTATCCCTCCTTCCAACGAATATATAGTAATCATCTAATAAATTATATACTATTTTATAGCTATTATTCAATTCAATTGTGAAAGTTTTGTGTATCTAGAACATACATATACAGTTTTATGTCTATTTATAATGTACAAATGTATGTCGCAATATATTTTACAATTCATCATATAATAAAAGTATCGTAAATGTTTAATTCACACAATAAAATAACCTCTAAGTTAGCCAGTTACTAACCTAGAGGTTATTTATATCAGCCCTAATCATTCAGATCAGGATAATGTAATTTATTTCGTTCCTCTATAGAGCTATAAACTCTGCTTTCACCTAATTGCGGCGCAAGATGCGAATAGAGTTCAAGATACAAAGGATGGATACGCCAGTATCACCAAATACTGCCCACCACATGGATGCATATCCCATAAGGCCAAGCGCCATGATGAGGATTTTTACAGCAATAGCGAATACAACGTTTTGCCATGCTACACGCAAAGTTGCTTTAGACAAGTCAAGAACGTGTGCAATAGCAGTCAAGGATGGACGCATGAACACAACATCTGCCGCTTCGATAGCCGCATCAGCACCGCTACCCATCGCGCCACCAACATCAGCACCAGCAAGTACTGGAGCATCGTTGATACCGTCCCCTACGAACATAGTTGGACCATATTCAGAGCGAATATCTTGTACTACGGATAATTTATCTTGTGGTAACAATTGAGCGCGAACAGCACTTACACCAGTTTCTTTAGCGATGTAATTTGCACTTGCTTCCGCATCGCCTGTAAGCATAACAGTTTTAATATCTTGACCATTAAGATCAGCGATAGCCTCTGCAGAATCAGGACGAGCTTCATCGGCGATGATGATGCGACCAAGGTATACATTACCTTCTGCTACTAGAACTTCTGTACCGTATTCAGCAGGTTCTGTTGGATAGCCTTGAACTGCATAGCGTTCCATAAGACGACGGTTACCAACAAGAACTTGTTGACCATCAGTCATACCTACCATACCTTCGCCTGCCAACTCTTGAACGAAGTCGGAAGCCTCTACAGTAATGCCTTGTTCTTTTGCTTCAGACACGATGCTTGTTGCGATTGGATGAGTAGAAACGGCTTCGATAGCTGCCGCCATGGATAACAATTGGGCATTGCTCACATGAGAGCCTACAGTTTCTACGTTTTGTACTTTAAATTCACCAGATGTGATTGTACCAGTTTTATCAAGAGCTACTGCTTTCACATTGGCCAACGCCTCGATAACGCGACCACCTTTAAGCAAGATACCGTGTTTAGACGCATTGCCGATACCGGAGAAGAATGCAAGTGGCACGCTAAGCACCAATGCACATGGGCAAGAAATAACGAGGAATGTTAAGGCTGTGTAGATCCATTTATGCCATTCACCAGTAATAAGGGATGGGATGATAGCAACAGCCAATGCAAGAGCTACAACGATTGGAGTGTACACGCGAGCAAAACGCGTAATGAAACGGTCGATTTTAGGTTTAGAAGATGCTGCATTTTCAACGGCATCAAGGATTTTAGTAACCATGGATTCTTCAAGAACCTTATCTACGCGCATTGTGATGCGACCAGATTCGTTGATACAACCAGACATGAGTTGAGTGCCAGGAACTGCGCGAACTGGTACAGGCTCGCCTGTTACAGGCGCTGTGTTAACGCGAGTTTCACCTTCAAGCACTGTGCCATCTAGCGGAATCAAATCGCCAGGACGAACTTCGATAGTTGAGCCTACCTCAACCTTTTCAGGAGCCATAACTACGATTTCACCACCGCCGCATGTGTCTACAACGCGCACCTCTTGAGGACGCATATCGACAGCGTTCATGATTTCTGTACGACTGCGATCTGTAGCTTTTTCTTCGAAGAACTCACCGATACGGTAGAACAAGATAACGCCTACGGCTTCAGGCAATGCATCGATAGCAATAGCGCCCAATGTAGCGATAGACATCAAGAAGTTCTCGTCGAACACTTGGCCTTTTAAGATATTGCGACCTGCGATACGCAATACTGGAAATGCAAGAAGAATATAGGCAATATAGTAAATTGGAGTTTCGATAGACTCTGGCAAGCCGATGGACGGCACAACTGTAGTCAACCCTTCGTAGGCCATGAATAACAAGCCTGCTACGATAACTGCAATTGTTACTGCATCACTGCCGTGATCGTGATCATGACCGTGGTCATCCATAGCCGCTTTAGATTTACGCTCGTAATCGGCTACTGTTACACCCTCTTCAATGGCATCACAAATGTCTTGAATGTCACGTTTAAGAGCTTCGCGGTCTTCCCAAGAGCCGGTTAATTTTAATTGATGTGTAGCAATTGTGAAATTTGCAGTCTCTACAACATCCATTTTACGGATACGATCTTCAATTTTTGCTGCGCAGTTCGGACAGTTCAAATCCTTCAACAATAATGTTTCTTCCATAATATCTCCTTCGATAATAGTAAAAGTTTCTATCCCGTATTATAAGTTAATTTATTGTCTATTTCTAATACTTATTAGACATATCTTGTTTCATATCTTGTTATATATGTTCCTAAACATTTTTCATCAGATATTTTATTTATATGAATATCTGTTCATATGTTTATTTTAATCGAATTCATAAGGTCTGTCAAGAAGAATTATCAATATATATTATGACAATAAATGATAGAAAAATAGCCTATACTCATGATTCATAAGTACAGGCTAATTCTATATTGCTTTAGTTTACAATTGCTTTAATTATTTACTTTAATTATTTACTTTAATTATTTACTTTAATTATTTACTTTAATTATTTTCTTTAATTATTTTTTCTTTGATTACGTTACATCCTACATACGTTGTATTGCTATTATCAACCATTCAAAAAGTCTCATTCAAAAAGATTAATTTCTTTTATATCTTTGAAAGCAATAGCAACGCCCTCAATAGATAGACTATGTAAAGGTTTACCTATAGCCTCGATAGATCCTACTAACTCCGTATAGCAGTGACCTGTATAGTAAAGGACTCGTACAAAATCGCCTTCCACTAAAGATTGTATGGTACGATTTAACTCCTCTAATTGATCCTCTGACAGCTCCACACGCGCCTCCTTAGGCCGTGCAACAGCCGATAATAAAGTCTCAAAGCCCTTCAATGCCGCAAAAGGCATAAATTGTTTCGCCCGTTGTAAACGAGACATACGATGTTTCATTAATGTATACCTCCCCTTATGCGACTAATATTCCCAATTTAGTTATTCTACTATTTATTCCCCATTGTGCCCGCCTACTAAGGTATTTCTAAAGCGCATGGTCCCTTCCTCTTGCAAGCTAGAGGCGCGTAGAATAGAATTTTTGCCGAATTGTTCCTTGATGGATAGCATTGCCTCTTGTACTTGTCGCTCCTTTTCCTCTGTATCCGTCGTAAGAGCACTAAATAAGTCCTCCTCTTGAGGGATTGCGGAACGATTCACTAAATCCTCAAAGCTGATCCCAATACGACGGATAAGCTCGTTTTTATGGCAATGCTGCTCATATAATTTAATAATAGCCACCGTCAACGTCTGTAGAGAGTCTGTATATTGTTTGAGCTTCTTAGAGCCCCCTGTGGAGCGCACCATTTCATCTGCATAGCCGATATGAACGTGAATATGGTTCGTAACCCCTTTGATTTGTAGCAGCTCTAGTACCAAGGACTCCACCATTTCCCGCATAGGCACGTACGCCTCTTCGTAAGTATAGTTACGCAACAAAATCTGACCATGAGAGATAGAATGCTTGATAGGACGATACGCATGGATATCTGCAATCGTACAGGGCTCACGTCCCCAAGCATGATCAATGATGAGCTCGGCGTTAACGCCAAACTCCTTATATAGCTTAGCCTCTGGAACCATGGTGATACCATGCAAATCGTACGCGCCATACTTGTGCAAACGATTGGCTATACCTTTGCCAATCTGCCAAATGTCGGTCAAGGGCTGATGATACCAAATTTTCTCTTTAAAGAGGCTTTCATCAAGATACCCTATAAAATCAGGCGCATGTTTTGCGAGAATATCGAGGGCAACCTTGGCGAGGAATAAGTTCGTGCCGATCCCAACAGTGGCATAAATCTTGGTCGCCTCTAGCACCGCATCAAGTAACATCTGCGCCAGCTGACGGGGCGTTTTCTTGTAGAGCGGCAAGTAAGGCGTAATATCGATAAAATACTCATCGATAGAATACACATGCACATCCTCAGGCGCCACATACTTGAGCAACACCCCATAAATCTCAGCAGACACCTGCATATACCGTTTCATATGAGGCTTCACCGTCAAATACTCAATGTGCGGAGGGATCTCAAAAAGACGACTGCGATTCTTAACGCCTAACTTTTTTAAAGCCGGTGAAATAGCCAATGTAATAGCCCCTTTGCCACGAGACCCATCGGCCACCACCAAAGGCGTTGTAAACGGATCCAGCCCCAAATCGGCGCACTCCACAGACGCGTAAAAACTCTTCAAATCAATGCACATATACATCCGATCCGTATCAGCTGAACCCATACAAACACCTCCTCAAACCGCTAAACCACTAGCCTCTACAAGAAATATGAAAAGAAGAATTTCTATGATTAGTATAACAAAAATACAGAGTATTTTCAAACATATGTTTGTTATTATAAAGATAAATTTATAGAAAATAAAAAGCACCTAACACTAGATATATAATCTAATATTAGATGCCTATGTGTTTAACACATTATTAAATATAGCTATTTATTTCTATCTAACAAAATCCAACATCCCCAAAAATACCACTAGTCCTAATGCAATTGAAGCAAGGCCATACACAATAGTTACCCTTACATTATCTATACTTACTTCTCCATTTTTTGCAAGCACACCTGTCGGACTAAATAGAACTACAGGTCCACCGATTGGTCCAAAAGGAATATAAAACTCTACACTTTCAGCAGTATGAGTCTCACCATTCAAGATATACTTAATATCATAACCATAAATATATTTATCCATACCACGAACTACAAATGGTAGTTCCTTTATAACTCGTGGAAGTACAGACACAATCGTTACTGGAGTTCCATTGCGACGCAATACAAATCGTTTGATAATTAAATACAACCCACTAAGTATTAACCAAAGAGCCACACAACAGAAGTAAAATACAAAAAACTCCATGCCGCTACCCATCACGCGCTCCTTTCCTAACAATACACTGAAAACTATCTAGTTCTATTATATATTGATGGGACTTATTTTGCTAACGTAATACAAAAAGAGCACCACCTATCGAGGGGCGACTTACGTGTCGTTTGGAGCCACGAGATAGGTGGTGCTTTTTTGTAACTAAGTTGTCGAAATAAAGTCGGGCCCCATCAATATAGGCACACCCACGATAGTTTTCATTATTGTTCCGGCCCCATGTCTCGGAATTCCACGTCTCTAAATTGTGTGAATTCCCCAACGAATTGGAGTTCCACGGTACCGACGGAACCATTACGGTGTTTACGAATGAGGACTTCTGCATTGTCCCCTTTTTCGGAGTTTTCATCGTAATATTTATCGCGATACAAGAAGATAACGATATCCGCATCTTGTTCGAGAGAACCAGATTCACGAAGGTCAGAAAGTACAGGCCTTTTATCTGGTCTGCTTTCAACACCACGAGACAACTGAGACAAGGCGATGAGCGGCACGTTAAACTCACGAGCGATCAATTTGAGGTTACGAGAAATTTCAGATACCTCTTGTTGACGGTTCTCGCTGCCCTTACCGGAGTTACGACCTTGCATCAACTGAATATAATCGACGATAACGAGATCGAGACCATGTTCCACCTTAAGACGGCGCAATTTAGAGCGCATATCTTGCACGGTAAGGCCCGGCGTATCATCGATAAAGAGCTTGGCTTTGCTCATGCGGTCCGCTGCGACAATAACCTTTTCCCAGTCAGCAGGGTCCATGTTCGCACGACGCAATTTTTCAGAGCTTACACCAGCTACGGAGGAGAGAATACGACCAACGAGTTGCTCCTTGCCCATTTCTAGGGAGAAGAACGCTACCGTCTTGTCGTATAACATCGTTACGTTTTGAGCAATGTTCAAGGTGAAAGCCGTTTTCCCCATGGCAGGACGAGCTGCTACGAGGATAAGGTCAGATTTTTGTAGACCATTAAAGACATGGTCTACATCTTTAAAGCCTGTTGGAACGCCTGTAATAGCGCCATCATGCTGTTGCAATGCGTTTAATTTATCTAAGTTAGATAATACTATCTCACTAATGGGAGCAAAGGAAGATTCAGATTGAGTTTGACCACTTACGTCTAGTACCATTTGCTCTGCCTTGTTGAGGATAGCCGTTGGCTCATCTTCGCCAGCATACGTCATACCTACGATTTTATTCCCTGCATCGATAAGGCGGCGCAACTGAGCTTTCTCGCTGATGATCTTTGCGTGTTCCTCTACATTATAGGACACCGATTCATTAGCCAAAGATGTAATATATGCAAGACCGCCTACCGCATCGAGACGTTTACGACGATCAAGCTCTTCACCAACAGTGATAAAGTCCGCCGTCTTATTAGCATGCACGATTTCTAAGATAGCATCATAAATAATACGATGTGCATCGCGGTAAAAGTCTTCAGATTTTAGAATGCTCGTCACTGTATCAACAACAGCGCCCGAGTTGGATCCATTGGTTAATAAGGCCCCCAAAACGGCCTTTTCCGCATCTAGATTATGCGGTGGAATGCGTACATCCATGATAATCCCCTTCACACAACCACTATGGATAAAAGAATTCACCATACTCAAAGAGCATGGTGAACACTATTATTCAGCTACTACATTAACCTTGATAGTACTTGTAATCTCAGGATGAACACGAACTAAAACGTCATGTACGCCTAATGTTTTCAATGGTTCTTTGATTTCGATTTTCTTTTTATCGATATCTACTTTGTATTGAGCTTTAGCTGCATCGGAAATGTCTTTTGCAGTAACAGAACCGAATACGCGACCTTCTTCGCCCATGCGAACTTTTACAGTTACTTCAACCTTAGTCAATTGAGCTGCCAAGATTTTAGCTTCATCGTTCGCTACTACTTTGTGGTGAGCAATGGAGTCTTGCTTTTGTTTCGCGTTATTTACGTTAGTTGTTGTACCTTCAAGGCCAAGACCTTTTTTAATCAATACATTACGACCATATGCGTCGCTAACTTCAACGATTTCGCCTTTTTTACCAACTTTTTTAACGTCTTCTAACAATACTACTTTCATTGTTGTTCCTCCTCTTGTTCAGCGGAATGAAGGGCTTCTAGAGCACGCTCTAAGATGGCCTGCTTCGCTTCCTCTACGGTCATACCTTGCAATTGGGCACCAGCCACAGTTCTGTGACCACCGCCACCCAAGGCTTCCATTACAACTTGTACGTTTACCTTGCCTTTGGATCGAGCGCTAACGCCGATACCGCCGTCATTTAAGGTATACAGTACAAAGGCTGCTTCAATATCTTCATTACTGATGAGCATATCCGCACTTTGTGCAGCTAATGCCATCATATCCTTCAAACCTTCAGGAGCTACGGAAATAGCAATTCCTTCGGTACGATTAGCTTCAAATACTATTTTAGCACGCAATTGAACAGAATCGAAGGTTTCAATAAATAATTGTTTAACCTTTTCAATATCCGCTCCTGCACGGCGCAAGAATGCAGCCGCTTCAAAGGTACGCGCACCAGTTTGTTGAACAAAGTTCTTCGTATCTAGAACGATACCTGCATAGATGCCTGTAGCTTCCGCTTTTGAAAGTTTCACAGGAACACCTGCATATTGTACAAGCTCTGTGACGAGCTCAGATGTGGACGATGCAGTAGGTTCCAAATAGGTAAGTAATGGATTTTCTACAAAATCCGCTGCGCGACGATGATGGTCGATAACGATGCGTCGTTCAGAAATTTCAAGCGCCTCTGGGGCTGCTACCATTGCTTGACGATGCGTGTCACACACGATAGTGAGCGTATTCGCATCTACCCATACCTTTGCACCTTCTACAGTGATAAAATGCTCTTGCCAGAACTCAGATTCATTAAGAACGGCCACCATTTTATCAATAGCACTCGTTTCATTTGAAAGTACAACACGTACTTCTTTACCAAGTGCTCGAGCAATGGAAGTGACGCCGATAATACCACCTAAGGCATCATAGTCTTCACGTTGATGACCCATGATAAGAATCTTGTCGGAGTCGATCATAAGCTCATGCAAAGCTTGCGAAACAACGCGAGCGCGAACACGTGTGTTCTTCTCAACACCAGCTGTATTACCACCGAAGAAGCGAGTGCTTTCACCATCCATAATACACACTTGGTCACCACCGCGACCTAATGCAATATCTAGAGCAGCACGAGCTCGACCCGATACCTCTTTTACAGAGCCTACGTTCTCGCTAATCCCGATAGAAATTGTTGCTGGCACTTGACGAGGAGATGGCAATTTACGGATTTTCTCAAGGATTTTAAACCCATCTTCCTCCATCGCATGAAGTGCACCACGAGAAATAGCAAAGGTATACATATCATCTTGGAAGTTACGAATGAAACCTTCTTGTCTATCAATTTCATCCATAATAATGTTATTAATATCTGTCCAAACGCTAGTATACTCACGATCACTAAGACCTTTTGTCAATTCTTCGAGATTATCGATTTGAATCATGCCCCATACCGGCTGGCCCTCTTCAGCTTTAATACGCGCCTTTTCTAAGTCTGTAATATTCTTAAAGTAAAGCGCCATTACTGCATGTTCTGCTAATTCATCATCGCTATCAATATTTGGTCGTGTATCACGAGGATCAATGAATTTGTAAATAATTTGGAAATACTTATCTTCGTACTGTTCCGTCATAAATCCAGATTTCCCCCAGATTTTATCAATACGGAAGCCAGGCATAAGAGCAGACATTTTTTGAAGTTTATTCCAGTCTACCTTGACCCAGTCTGCAAAGACACTATTATTCCATACGAGGGTACCTTGTTTATTAACAAGAGCAATCCCCATTGGCAAGTTTTGTAAAGCAAAGTTCGAAGCTTGTGTGACGTTTTTCATCATCGCCCCAAACTGTTCCCTTGCTAAACGACGCCGGTTATGAAGGGTGTTATAGTTAACCAAATACGCCGCTACTACGATAATTAACGCTAGAATTGCAATGGCCCAATTCAAATAGGCCAACAATAATAACAATAATACGATAACGGTAATAATGGTAATTTCTAAACCTTCCCATCTCCGTTGAAAGGATTTCATAACGGCCTCCTTTCTATTACTATTGACGCGCTTTGTAACGTGTCCGTAAATCTAAAAACATGTCTATGACACCAAATATAGCTAATGCTTGTCCAAAGAAAAAGGCATACACCCCAAGCAATATCCACTTCAATTTATTACTCATGCGGTAACTACTCATTAAATCTGCTAAAGCTGCAAAACCATGAATAGAACACATAGAACTACCGAGGAGTAATACATTAGTACTAATAGCTGTGCCCCATGAAGCGTCCATATTGATATGTGGAGCACCATATATACCAATGATACCTAAAGCATATAGACCTGCACTCCAGATAGGCATTCTCCATTCTTCAATCGGTAAAAATCTAGGTATGGAGATACGTAATCGCTTACCTAGCCATATAGATATCTGAATAGTTATATAACTGTATGATACTGCAGCTATAGCTACAGCTACAAAAAACGCATCCTTCAAACCAGTAGCAAGCTTATCTATATTTTTTACAAATAAATCAGCTTGTTCCTGTGTGATATTAGGATTCGTCTGTAATGCTTGATCAGCAATCATACGAGCTTGCTCCGTCATCTGTGTATCTATCATTGATAGATTAATACCAGATACATATACTTGTGCCATTAAAGTTACTAATACAGCAACAAACATAGCAATACTAGGGAGTAATAGTCGTTTAATCGTCCCTAAAGAAAGACGGTTACCTTCTCCTACCCCTACACCTACCGCAGCAAATAAGCCAACAGGTATACCATTCCATGGTCCAAACAAAACTACCGCTAAGAAAGTAGTAACAATAGCTGCCGATATACTATACTTGCGACCCCATTTTGTTCCAATTATACCAATAGCTGCAGGTGTAACAAAAAATGATAAAAAAGCGAAAGCTGGTAAATACACACTAATAGCACTAAGGATGACACCTATAGCACTAACAAATCCTGTTTCTACCATCGCTCTTGTATTTGTTTGTTTCATAAATCTCCACTCTAAATAAAAGAAGATAGATTAATTGGTATCTTTTAATTATAACAGTTTAAAAAGGTAACTTCAAATACCCTATATAGTAGACAAATGCGATGACACCGCTATTTATAGTACTGACAACACATATAAATGACGGAAAAAAATAGGGAGCCACCTAAAGTAGCTCCTCATCTCATATTACCATATGTAATTGACGCATCATTTCAAATACATTCACATATGAAACATCAAAATGCTCACATATATCCGGTATTTTGACTTTCGTAGTGCTTGGTCCTGCTAAAGTTTCGTGGGTTACAACCACACCTCTGCGGACACTCGCATAAGCTATAAGCCAAGGGTCCGCTTTAGCCAAAAAACGATGTTTTTCTGCATCCTTATATTGTTGATTTGACATCACATATTCAGCGATATCTACATATGTATTTTGTATCTCATCATCATTTGTCGCTTCAGTAAATGTCAAATAATGAGTGTAAAACCAAGTAGATAACTCATCATTACCGCTCATAATTTCATTTTTAATGTGATCAATAGTTAAAATATTACCTCTACTGCGAGATATCAACTCATTCCAGAACGATGGAACAATATCAAACCCATAATAGCGGTTCTTTGCATCTATAAAGGTATTACTATCAAGAACATACATAGTTTTTTCTCCTAAAAACTATACTCATTCACATATTTTGTAAAAGTACTACCACGTAAGCCCAACAACTCATACGCATCTCGATATGCCAATTCGCCTGCTCGAGCAGCTTTGACAACAGTACGACTAAAACTTTCACCCAACCGAGCGTGAGCATTGACATAAAAATCCCCACCACCTCTTGTCTCTCGTTCAGGTAAGCTTTGTAATCGCTGATTAAAATGTTCCACTAGTCTATGATATTGAATTCGAGTAATATATCCATGCTCTAATGCTATACGATAAATAACATATTCACTCACCTTAAAACGCTTAGCTACGGTTTCATAATCCTCCAAATGTTCATTCCACACTGGAATAAATCGGGATTCCGGCACAAGAAATTCACCTGCAAAGCTGTTACAATACGGCTCAGAAGAGCTATCAGTAACGCCTTCCTCACCTAATAATATATGACAAAACTCATGAATAATCGTAAACAGCCTCCCATGATTCGAATCAGCTCCATTGATAAAAATAACAGGTGCATAAGAATCAATTAATGTAAATCCTCTAAACTCATCGACAGATAATTTACGTCTAGTATTAGAGCCCACAATGCCGTTAACAAATACAGTAACCCCGATAGCCTCGATGCGTTCACGTATATATGTAAACGGATCTGCTATACCTATTTGCCAACCAGCCTCTATATCCAATAACGAATAAGCTTGATGCACAAGATTTCTGCTATCCATGTGTGTAGAAAAACCCCCAACATAAGATAACGCACCTATTCCTAAATTAAGCTTTCGATATTGGCTCAACCAATCTTGGCGAATCTGCATATCATAAATAGTATCTCTTAACTCAGGACTATATGGCTTATCAGGGATTTCACCATTTAGTCTTCTAAAATCAGTAATCTCTTTATCCGATAACTGTGGAGGATTCTTTAAATAAATATACCCTAACGGTACATTGGAAAAGGTTGCTAATGCCTGTATTTGACAAATTGTCGGATGTACACTGCCTGCAATCCACTCTCCATACTTTGGAAACCGCTTATAAAAAGCTTCATAACCTTTACCACTATATTTAGGTAACCAGTTTAAAATAGCTCCACTCACCGGAAACCGTCCGGCCATACCCTCACCTCCCTTTCCCCTTTATTACTCTTCTACTAAATAATATTCGCTACTTATTGTAAAATTCCTACTTTGATTACGTTAATTTTACAATCATATACCAATGAAAAACAAGCAGTTGTTAAATAAATATTTTAACAACTGCTTGTCTTAATTATATCTATACGTCTTGAATAATCGGCAAAATCATAGGACGGCGGCGAGTTTTATCGTAGAAGAATTTACCCAACGCGTCGCGTACGTTTTGCTTGATTGTAGTCCAATCTTTAATGCGTTGCATTTCGCATTCTTCAAGGACTTGGTCTACGCGATGTTCTGCAGCAATCATAAGTTCTTCTGCGTCACGTACGTATACGAAGCCACGAGATACGAGATCTGGACCAGCTACGATTGTACCAGAAGCTTTATCCATCGCCATTACCACGATAACCATACCTTCTTGAGCCAATTGTTGACGGTCACGGATAACGATGTTGCCTACGTCACCCACGCCAAGGCCATCTACGAAGATAGCACCAGCTTGTACACGACCACCTTTACGGCCACCATCTTTATCAAATTCAAAGATTTGACCATTGTCGCCGATAAGAACTTTCTTAGGATCTACGCCCATAGCAACGCCAAGTTCACCGTGACGGCGCAACATGCGGTACTCACCATGAACTGGAATGAAGTATTCTGGGCGAACAAGATTAAGCATCGTTTTAAGCTCTTCTTGGCTCGCATGACCAGATACGTGGATACCACGATCTTTACCATATACAACGTGACAACCTAATCGGAGCAAGTTATCAATAGTTCTACCTACAGCACCTTCGTTACCTGGAATTGGTGTAGCAGAGATAATAACTGTATCATTCGGTGCCAACTCTACAGTGCGGTGGTTGCTTGTAGCCATACGGGACAAGCCTGCCATCGGTTCACCTTGAGAACCCGTTGTTAAGATCATGATTTGGTCATCTGTGTAGTTGTGCATTACATCTACGTCGATGATTGTATTTGGTGGAATGTTCAAGTAACCGCGTTCTTGAGCGATTTCTGTAACATTTACCATACTGCGGCCCATAACGACAACCTTACGGTTAAACATAACTGCCGCATCAATAGCTTGTTGGATACGAGATACGTTAGATGCAAATGTAGCTAACACAACGCGACCTTTTGCTTCTCCAACAGCTTGTTTAATAGCAGGACCTACGGAACTTTCAGAACCTGTAGTACCTGGTTTTTCAACGTTTGTAGAGTCGGACATCAAGGCCAATACACCTTTATTGCCGAGCTCAGCAAATTTGTGCATATCCATCAAACGGCCATCAACTGGTGTTTGGTCGATTTTAAAGTCCCCTGTATGAAGTACAGTACCGATTGGTGTATCGAAGTACACAGCACAGGAGTCAGGGATGGAGTGGTTTGTTTGGATAAAACCAACCTTCACTTGACCAATTTGAACTTCATCGCCTGCAGCAATAGTACGAAGACATTTTGGAGATACCTTATGTTCTTTAAACTTGCCTTCAATCAAACCACAAACGAGATTTGTTGCATATACTGGGCAGTTAATTTCTTTCATAAGGTATGCCAAGGAACCAATATGGTCCTCGTGACCATGGGTAATTACGACAGCTTTCACGCGATCCTTATTCTCGATGATATAGCTCATATCAGGAATAACGATATCTACGCCAAGCATGTCTTCGCTAGGGAACGCAAGGCCAGAGTCGAGAACGATGATTTCGTCCTCATATTGGAAGATGGTCATGTTTTTACCGATTTCACCAAGACCGCCAAGAGGGATAATTTGGAATTTACCCTTATTAGCGCCATTTGGTGTACGACCTACTAATTCCACAGGAGCCTCTTGATTGTTGCGGTTTGTGGAGCGATTATTTGGACGGTTGTTATTACGGTTTTGACTATTGCGACCATTGTTAGAGCGCGTATTACGCGTATTTTCACTACGTTCACCACGTGGTGCACGAGTTTGACGAGGTTTACGTTCTGTACGTTCTTGACCTTCACCTTGCTCAGCATTACGACGTGTATTTGTACGGCGTGTCGTATTAGTACGACTACCATTTGCATTTGTACGAGTATTTGTACGGCGTTGGCGTGTTGTGCCTTCACCTTCACCAGCTGCATGTTGACGAGTACGACCCTCGCCAGCAGGGCGACGTGTATTAGTGCGGCGGCGAGTCTGTTTATGTTCGCCTTCAGCCGCAGCTGTACGAGTAGCAGGTTTTGCTACTGTTGGTTCTGCTTTCACTTGTGCAGTAACCTGATTATCTGTTGTATTCACAGTTCCTCCTAAAATTTTGTTCATTATTTTATTTAACATAGTTTCTTTTCTCACCTATCACTTGAATTGATCTATGCTATGGAGGCCACACAAAGAAAAAGGCGCTAAAATACTAGCGTCTCGTCAAATAGGCGCAAAAATGCGCTATCAATTTTTGCCGTTCCTAGTGTTGTTGTGACCATTTGCCATAGCAAATGAGTATATTGCCATCATTAGATATGTCAGCCGCGACGGGTACGTTCTCTTCGTTCCTATCCAATGGGTCTTGCAATATAATCCGATCGATTTTGATGAAAGCCTCGCTTTCATACGTTATGTCTATTGTAACATAAAAATAGCGTTAACAAAAGAGGCGAGTCCCCATGTTAACGCTACTTAGATATATCACATTCTATTTATCATCATCTGGCATAGTTTTGTAAAAGCCTTCGATACGCCATACACCATTCTCTTCAATAACAGAAATATAGCGCTTCATCGGCGTTGATTCTACAACACCGGCGCCAACCTTTGTAGTTTGTAGGTTTGCATCAAAGACAATGCGCTTCAAATCCCCTGTGCGACTCACCCGTGTAACACCTAGGGATACTACATCCACCTTTGGCGCCTGTTTCATAGATGCTAGCCATTTTTGTTTTTCTGTCGGGTTTGTACTAGCTTGGCTAATGATATAGGTGAAAGCCTTATCATAATCCTTGTTATTTACGGCATCAAAATAATTTTGCACAGAAGCTCGCGCTGCTTCCGCACTGCCTTCACCAACGATAGAGTTTGTAAGCCATCCGTCAGGGAATACTTCATTAACTGGGCCCATCGCACGTAAAGATGTGCCAAACACACAGATTACTATAACAAGTAATCCCACTAGAACACGTGTAGTTAAAGCACTACTCGTAGGAGATACCTTCATAATAGATGCCAAGCGCTTATCTATGACGATATGTTGCAATGCGCTGCCATATTGATTATCCTGTGGCTGTCCTTTTACACATAACAAACCTAATAAGATCAAAGGCCCTACAAAAGGAATAAGAAACAACAACAAGGTAGCGCTGCTTTTACCTGTATCATGAAGACGTCGTACAGATAACGCAGCTAAAGGCATCAAGGATACTAAGCTGAGTATGGCAACGATAAGACCTGCTAATCCGATTAGATATGGACCCGTATGGAATATTGCTGTTAAGCCATAAAATACTGCTAGCAAGCCGACAATAGCAATATGCCACAACAATAGAAACTGGAAAAACTCTCTACGAGAGGCACGTCCATCCGTATCCATGAACTTTTTCCCCATTACATAGAGGAATGTATCCTTATAGCTCAACTGATAATGGGCGAAAGGATAGATTACATCGCCTTCTGGTGCGATACGCTCCACCTCTGTTGCCACTGTATACTGCCCACACGTAGGGCAAAACATAGCCGCCTCATCACAATAATGACGGCAAGCATCACAATACCGTTTCATAAACTTCTCTCCGAAACTCTCAATCTTTTATTATTTTAACTATCTCAATTACTTATTATTTTAATAATCTCAATCACCTATTATTTTAAATAGGTATCTACCGCATCAGAAAATCCTTGTCGATATAGATTGGCACCACCGTTTGCGGGATGGCGCAAACCAATGGCAGACAAGCCAAATTTGCCCATCATATCCGCAGATTTTTGTCCTACTGCGAGCACGAGAGGATCTACACCGCCTAATTCTATATGTAGATCTAACAAGCGTTTTGTATACTCCCAACCTACTTGTTGTTCTCTATCCGTAGGTGTACGGTTAGTCAATGGATTTCCATCCTTATGTGGGTGGAATGGGAATATGTTCCACAGCAACGTGTCATACGGATCGATGCCCTTTTCAACAATGGCACTCCATACTACAGTGTCAGTAGGTTCATTAAAACCATCCTTTTGCTGTGTTCCTTTTAACAAAGAGCTAGTAGGTGAACTAGTACGTTCCAACTGAATAGTCGTGATATCCTTCGCACGAATGGTTTTGTGCTTATCTAGTAGCATTCTTTCACAAGTAATAGCAATACCTGTAAAGCGGCCCCCTTGATAGCCTACAGCCTCTGCCACTACAAAGACCTTAGCTCGACCTAAACGAGGCAATAAATAAGCGACCAAATTATCTCGACGTACTCGGGCCGCATCAAAGCCCTCTACGACAATCTCTAAATCAGGATTTACCTCACCCCAAGGATTATGAACAAAACTACCTTGATACTGAGCAAGCCAATCTACAAAGCTACGTACCTTCGCTACTCTCTCTGCATCAAAGGACGCTATATATTCATCAAAAGACAAGATCTTCTCTAACTCAAATAAAGACATACAGCCTCCAATTTAAATTTCATATGTTATTACCGATATATATCTACTATACATGATAATTACACGAATTGCATAAGAAATATATAGTCATATGTACTACAATCAAGATGTCACCACTCCGTTCTGGGGAAACAGGTACAGAAAGGAGGTGCACCAGTGAAAGATATTCTTATAATCCTTCTAATTCCTATCATGGTAAATGTGACCAGCTATCTCATTTGCAAGTGGTTAGATAGGAAATTTCATGGTGATTAACCCCGTTAGCTTAGACGATTAAAAGCAATAAAAAACTCCCTCAAGTATTTCGCCGTTCTTGAGGGAGTTTTTTTGTGCTTACAGTGAATTCTTACAATCCTTCAGCTACTTATAGTATACATTATTTTAGAGTTTTGTCTATTATAAAACACCCAAGAGTGTAAAACTCCTTGGGTGTTTCATTAAGGCATATATAACTAAATATAGAACTCGATTTTGTCTTCTTTTGCTAGTTGGAATTGTTCGAAGATGTGGTTCCGTATATTAACAAAGTTCGGCGATGTACGATCGGTTCTGTCGATGATGTTTACAGGGATTATAGTTTGTACTCGACCTGGATTTGCAGATAGTACTACAACGCGGTCTGCAAGGACTACGGCTTCTTCAATGTCGTGCGTAACGAATACAACTGTTTTACCTTCTTCGCGGCAGATGCGAGAGATTTCGTCTTGTAAGTTGATACGTGTTAATGCATCGAGAGCGCCTAACGGCTCGTCCATGAAGATAATATCTGGATCTACCGCTAGTGCACGGGCAATGGATACACGTTGTTGCATGCCCCCAGATAGTTCTGCAGGATAGCGATTGCGAGCATGATCGAGGCCTACCATTTTAACGTATTTATCGATGATAGCGGGACGCTCTTCTTTAGGCACCTTTTTACTTTCAAGACCAAGCTCAATATTGCTTTCCACCGTACGCCATGGCAACAAGCCATAATTTTGGAATACCGTTACATATCTGAGTTGAGGCGCTTTCACCTCTTCACCGTCGATAGTAATGGAACCAGATGTAACGAGCTCAAAGCCTGCTATAGCGTTTAATAGCGTACTTTTACCGGAACCAGAAGGGCCTAAGAGGCAAATAAACTCGCCCTTTTCAATATCTAGATTAATATCTTCAAGAATGGTGAGTGGTTCCCCATCTTTCATAAATTCCTTGTGTGCATTGCGCACCGAAATGTAACCCATGAGGCCACCTCCTATTTCTCAATACCCCAACGTTTGTAAATCCATTTTTCGATGAGGGATACGCCCCAATCGAGTAAAAGCCCAACGAAACCGATGGTCAAAATGGCTACCATCAAGAGATCATTACGCAAGTTATTTCTCATATCGATAATAAGGAAGCCAAGGCCTGTTTGGGAGCCTACCATTTCCCCTGTTACAAGGAAGATCCACGCCGTACCGAGAGCGATGTGAAGACCCGATGCAATGCCTGGGAATACGGCAGGTAATACGATTTTAAATAATAGTTCTGGCTGTTTAATACCAAAGTTGCGTGCTACCTTGATGTACACAGGGTCAATATTTTGAATAGCAGATACGGTGGACAATAGCACCGGGAAGAATGCTGCAATAAAGATGATAACGATAGCTGGTGCTTG
Organism: Veillonella sp.; assembly: GCF_018381775.1. Classification (GTDB taxonomy): domain Bacteria; phylum Bacillota; class Negativicutes; order Veillonellales; family Veillonellaceae; genus Veillonella. The sequence goes on from NZ_JAGZRH010000011.1 coordinate 22,292, forward strand.
ACCGATACCGAAGAAGAGAACGATAAACGGCAACCACGCCACAGGAGAAATTGGTCGAATGACTTGAACGATTGGATTGATGTAGTTCCAAATCCCCTTATACCACCCCAAGATAAGGCCGAAGAATACGCCAGCCACAACGGAAATGATGTAACCGATAAAGAAACGCACTAAACTATCTGCAATATCTTTAAAAAGAACACCATCGCCTATAAGTTCTCCAAATCCGAGTAATACCTTATATGGCGTTGGAAATAGCGCTTCATTAAAACCGCCGAGTCGAACGATCAACTCCCAAATTAGCCAAGCTGCGATAAATGAACCTGGCACATATGTATATTTCTTCATGGTCCCCCTCCTATGGTAACAATGATGTATCTACAAACTCTGAATAGGTCGGCACTTTTTTGATTAAATCAATATGTGTCATATGATGCACAAGCGCATTATAACGGTCCTCTGTAAGGGCTAAATCTTTAAACCCAATCACTTGTAAGGAACGTTCAATAATAGGATCCTTAAACTTTAAATATTTTAAGGCAATTTCTTTTTGGGACTCTGGATGCTCATCTAGGTATTTACCTGCATCGAGATAGGCTTTTGTGAAAGCTTTTGCCAAGTCATGATGTTCATCGACGAATTGACCATTAAACACGAGGGCACAGCAAATATTATCATGCCAGAGATGGTCAGGATCTTCGAAGACCTTCCCAGTTCCCATTTCAAGGGCTAGAGAGCCAAATGGTTCGGCTACACTATACCCAGCAATTTGACCTACCGATAGAGCAGATGGCATTTCTGGAGGGCTCATTTCTACGATTTGTACATCTTTTTCAGAAAGACCCGCTTCTTCAAGCATGCAATCCACGAGAACTTTTTGAGTGGATTGTTTATGAGGGATAGCAAAGGATTTGCCTTTTAAGTCTTGAACGGAGTTAATATCCTTATTGACGATAATAATATTACCCTCTGTATGACCAAGTGCAGCAGCACGAACATCAATGCCTTGTTCACGAGCCTTTACACCCAGTTCAACAAGAACAGCTGCGGCATCTACCTTACCAGTATTTAACGCATCCATAAGCTCTGGCCAAGACCCATATTTAACAAGTTCTACATGAACAGGACCATCTGCCGTTTCCAGCTCTTTTGTAGCAAATACTGGTAATGCATGAGTAATTGGTAAATAGGCTACGCGTACAGTCTTTAATTCTTGTGCCGTCTTTGGTTTATGGTATTCATGATAACCATAGGCTATGCAGCCAATAACCAAGAGAACCACTCCGATGATTAGATACCATGTCTTCTTCATAACTTCCCCTCTTTCTACCTCACAACAAGGGGCGTTTTTGACACATGTCATTTTTCACACTTTTCTAAAACCTAGATGAAGTCTGGTTCTAGAATACCTTGTCTTCTAAACTTATTTATACCCTACTATATCAATATGTATTAATTATGTCAATAAAACACAGTAATATTGTAGGTATTATTATTTAGGTACGAAATACATCAATATAGACCAAATAAATCCAAATAAATATAATAGTCTAAGTATAGTAGTCTAAAGATATGAACTACTATATCTACAAAACGATTTAGCACTCCAGCTTTAGCAATACTATAAACAAGAACTCTATCACTAAACAAAAAAGCAGGTAGTATCCATTGGATACTACCTGCTACTAGCTTTAATATTTTCAGCTTTAATGTTTTTCACTTATTGTTAGATTGTATGTAAAAATTTACTTAAAACAGTCTCTTTTTATTTAGTATATATACTTCCGCTGTACCAGCTTCGCTAGACTCAGATACATTTGGATAGATAGTAGACTGACGGAAGTGCTTGATTTCACCTTTTGGAACGATGAGCATCAGAGGTTTACCAGAGGCGATTATCTTGTTAAATTCCTCTTCGTTAACTTGTTCCATAAGATATTTCTTCGACCATTCAGCACTACGTTTTTTCAATTTATCTCGATCATCCCAGCGACTTTCATCACCGTTGATTTTAATAATCTTATGACCTGTATAATATACAGTCGCTGTACTATAGCCGTTGTAGTAATATACATCGCCATCATAAGAATCTACCACAGGCACTACATCAATATTACTACGCTGTTTTACAAATGGTTCTAACCCTTCTACCACAACAATGGAAGAAATAACCATCGTACCTAGAACAATGACACTAACAAGGCGATACCCTTTTTTTGTATACCACGCATGGAACAAAAGAAGTACTGCTACAGCTACTACAACGTAAAGCAAGAAATAGAAGCCCCATGGAGCGAAGAATGATCCCGCTACATAGGCAATCCATAAGAGTAAGGTAGGTCCCATAATAACCCATTTAATAGCTCTAGATTTACCTTTACGTATAATCTTCATAACGCCCATGGCACCAATAGCACTAAATGGAACGAGACTAACAAAGGTATATAAAGGATATTTTGTAGCCATCAACGTATAAAATAAGACGATGCCTACGCCCCAAGTCATATTATAGATAAAGCCTGTATGACGTTGTTTTAAACCATCGATAATACCGTAAATAACGGCCCCCGTCCACGGCATAGAAGCGCCGAGGAAGATAGCTAGATAATACCACCACACATTATCTTCTGGATGCTCGGATTGTGTGGCACGTGTTACATTGTGAAGACCTAAGAAGCCATTTATGAAATCTTGACCATGAACACTGTACATATACACATACCACGGCATACAAACGGCTAAGAAAGCAAGAATACCGCGCCAATCGAAGATAGCTTTCACCATCGACCAAGAACGATTGATACCGGCAAAGACGAGTAAAATCATTCCCGGCAAAACAAGTGCTACAGGCCCCTTTGTGAGCACCCCGAGGGCGGCAAAGATATAGGCCACAATCATAGCATATGGTTTCTGTTCTACCATCCCCTTATAGGAATAAATCATGACCATGATCGTCGTATAAAGTAGCACCATGTCCGTAATAACGCCATGAGCTACGGTCCAGAACATGAGGGATGTACCAAGAACACCGGCCGCAATTAAGCCGAGGGCCCACTTGCCGCTCATAGTACGCGTCGATTGATACATAGTCGCTACAGATAAAGCGCCAAAGATAGCACTGGGTAAACGAACCACCCAATCGGCAATACCAAAGATTTTAAATCCAAGGGCAATGAGCCAATAAATCATAATCGGTTTATCGTACCAATAGGTGCCGTAAATTTGAGGTGACAACCAATCTCCGGAGAGAACCATTTCCTTAGCAGTTAACGCATAGTTAGATTCCACAGGATCCGTAACAGGCAACATATTATTGCCAAACAGATAAAAAACAAGCCATACAATAAATACGACTGGAGTTAATCGTGAAAGTTTCATAAGGGCCTCCTTATCGGCGATTGCGATAGTATTTAAAGCCCAATACAGCCGCTATAATAACGAATACAACAATCATAACAATCAAGAATTCATGATTGTATTGGATAAGATCCTTCCAATTTTCACCGAGTACTTTACCCAGGTAAACAAGAAGGATTGTCCAAGGAATCGTGCCTAGTACAGTCCAAATGACAAAATGCCACATTGGATAACGAGCCATGCCAGCTGGGAAAGAAATAAATGTACGAACACCTGGCAACAAACGGCCAAAGAACACCGCGGCACCACCATACTTATTAAACAACTTTTCAGCGAGTTCAAATTTATGTTCATTAAAGAATATGTATTTGCCATATTTCAAAAGAAGTGGACGTCCGCCATGCTCACCCATCCAGTAGGATACGATAGAGCCTACAATGCCTGCTAAAATACCTACAACCATAGTCGTATGTAAATCAAATATGCCCTGAGCAATCAGATATCCAGCAAAACCTAAGACGATTTCACTAGGAATAGGAATGTTAGCATTTTCCAAAACCATTGCAATAAACATGGCTCCATAGCCATACGTTTCCATAAATGAAATGATATATTCCACTGTTTTACCCCTTTTTAATTCCCATACGGGTCCATTATGCACAAATTTTTGGGCATAGTATTTTCATCATTACCATACTTATTCGGTATATCTTATATTTTACCATAATAAAAAGGCCCTCACCACAGGTGAAAGCCCTTTTAACGATTTGCAGTATACGATTATTGCAATTCAGTAGTTTGAGTTGTTACTTCGCGAGCCGTAGTAAATGCAGCAAGTTCTGCATCACCAGAACCAAGGATTACTTTGTTAGCTACTAGCGCATTAGCCGCTGTTTTAGCATCTTGTAAAGTAATTCCAGCACGAGGAGCACTAATTGTGACTGATGTGCTTTTACCACCGACCGTAGAAAATGTAAGATATACAACGCGTTTTTCCGCCATGTGGGCGCCTCCTTTCACGTTTCATAAACAAGTTCTCGTATAGATAGAATAGGATAAGCTCTGTAATTCTGTAATTACACTTAGATTAAACATATCTATCCATGATTCATATCAATAAGGATGGGAATGTGTGGACTTGCGATTGCTACACCCTTTTACGACTATGCAAGGATGTATGAAATCAGCAATTTAGAATGTGTTTGGATCACATAAAACAAACATGTGTAGATAATCTACAATTAATGTCCTAAAGATACTTCATTGACGCGGACCACGTCGGACAAGCTGTGGTCATACAAGGCTGCCAGCGCATTACCAACGGTTTTCACATTATCGTCGGACGCTTCTTCTGCAACACGTGTATAGGTTACGTCTTTATACTTCGGCGCATCTTCGGTACCGATGTTAAAACGCAACACCAATTTAGTGCGTTTAATGTTAGCCATCGTATCACCTCCTTTCACCCTCTTATATTCCTGAGGTCCTCCTTCGACAACCCCCTCTAGAGTAATTACGGTAATCATTGTGAAAGTCAGAGAACAACAACTCTAAAGCTATACTTCTTGTAGTATTTATATAAATCTGACAAACAATACAGGAACATACACGCCATAAACTTGTCATAAATATAGAAAAAAGACCCTTACAAGTCATTAGCTATACAAATATAACTAACAACCGTAAAGGTCTACATAAGCCCATAAAAGGCAATGAAACTCTATAAAATGCAATACACCATTATTAAGGTCGGTGCTCTATAGATAAATATTATTCAGTTTTCAAGGCTAACATAAAGTCATTTGCTTTTACAGCTGCCTCAGTATCTACAAAGTGTAGCGGGTTTAATAAGCGACAAAATTTAAAGAGATATTCACGTTTGCGTAAAATTTCTTTTACATGTAACACCGTATCACGCGCCGTACGAGCCGAACTATAGCCATTCATCATAGCGTATAGGTAAGAAATCGGTAGATTATCTTCACGCAAATAGCTATGCACAAAGATGAGTAAATCCCAACCTTGCGGTGTAAATTCAGGCCAACGACGACCATTTTCCCAATCTAATAAAGTAACCTTATCAGTATCTGGATCATAGGTGATATCTCGCATGGCAGGACGGCCATGGGACAAACCATAGTCATGAAGTTGCCCCAATGTTTTACCAAAGCTATAGAAGATATGAGTGACCATATCTTGTAAGCTATCATCATCAGGATGTTGCGCTGGTAATTCACTATAATAGGTTAATGTTTTACCAGACCCTTCTGTAACGAAATAATGCTCTCTAAAACCAGCAATCACTGGCGCTACAGGCAGCTGAGTATTTACGAAGGAAATTTTATAAAACTCATAATCAAAAGAAGCTCTAGGAGCTGGTTTAATCCAACTAGAGCGGTGATTACTGATATCTTGTTTTACATAATAGGTTTTATCATTAAACTCTACAGGAAAAACACGATGGTCTTTCTCTTCATCGATTATGCGATCAATATATTCTAATAACATATCATTCATTATAGCCTCCCTGTGTATAACACTCTACAACACTAGTGTCCCTCAGGCATATATTTCAAAAAAAATGTAATATAACAATTTACCCTTCTATTGTTATATTCCTCGAAATATATAATATTAAATAATTTATGAGTAATAGCATATTAGCTATTACTCATTTAAGTGTATACAATTAATGTATTTATTATACTACAATTATCATCTCATATCAAAGAGAATTCACTTCACCAATATAGATAAACACTGTATTATCGGCAAACTCTTCATGTTAATCTCAAATAACCTACCTTGGTTTTAACCCACAAAAGAAAAACCCCCTAGCCTAAGCTAGGGGGTTCTTCTGGTAATTATGATAATAGGTTTAGATTTAAGACAATACGAGGACCAACTGAGGTCATGTCTAAATCAAACGAATTAACCAACGAATTTAGTCACTGCTGCAGTATCAGTTAAGTGACGTTTAGGCATGCCCATTTCTTCAGGGGAAATGCCAAGAGCAAGACCCACTAATTGGGACATGTGCAAGATTGGCATATCTTTGCCACCGCCAACAACTTCTTTTGCTTCTTTTTGGAACATATCAAGTTGCATTTGGCAAAGTGGGCAAGGAGTTACTACGCAATCTGCGCCTTCTGTAGCTGCATCTTTGTTGATGGAGCCAGTCATTTGCATTACGGAATCATGTGCAGGGTATACAGCATGGAAACCGCAGCAATCAAGTTTACGGGAGAAGTCGATTGGTGTAGCACCGATAGCAGAGATCAAATCTGCTAAGGATGTAGGCATTTGATAATCTTCGAAGCCCAATTCAGTTTGAGGACGAAGAATATGGCAACCATAGTATTCAGCTACACGTAAACCAGTTAAAGGTTTAACAACTTTAGCTTTTAATTTGTCCAAACCGTAATCGCGGATCAATACCCATAAGAAATGAGTGATGTCAGTTGTACCGCGGTATTGTTTACCGATTTGAGCTAATTTTTTGTTAACTTCGTTCTTTTCTTTTTCGTTTTTATCAAGCTCGTTTTTAGCTTCACGAAGCATCAAAGTACAAGTGTTACATACAGTTAAAAGGTTCAAACCTTTTTCTTCTGCCAATGCAATGTTACGAGCATTTGTAGCAAGTGTAATTTCTGGAGCGATGTCTTGAACGTGGGACGCGCCGCAGCAAGTCCAGCCGTCAAGCTCTTCCAACTCGATGCCTAATTTTTTAGCTACAGCAACTGTTGCTAAGTAGTCTTCTTTGGCAGCGCTTTCAAGAACGCAACCTGGGAAAAATGCGTATTTCATTATTTGCTTACCTCCTCAGCTGCTTTCATAAGTCTGCGAACACCATCAATACCATTTACAGGTTTTTGAGGTACTACAAGTTCGAATGGATTGATTTTGCTGTGTTTCCACAAACGTAAAGCATAGAATGCTTGTTTAGCGGAATCAACAACACCATCAGATTTCAAGCTCATAGAAACTTCTTTCAAGCGACCAGTTTTGTAGAGATCGTCTTTGAAAGCAACTGCATGGCGAACGCCTTTGCTGTTAGTAAGACCAGCTTTTGTAGCTTCTTTACGCAAGTTGGAAATATCTTGAGCAGGTTTTAAGTGTTTAGGACAACGGGAGATACAGTTCATGCAGTGAACGCATTTCCAAAGACCGTTGTCGAATGCAGGTTGAATGTGAGCCATAGGTGCATCATCACGGCTATCCAATACGAAACGGTTAGCTTTTGTGAATACATATGGTTCTAAGAAGTCATCTTGACGTGCAGTCAATTTGTTACATTCAGATGCGCAGCAACCACAAAGGATACATTCTGTACCAGCAACGAATTTTTTGAAGTCAGCTGGAGTTTGGCGAACGATTTTGTCACCTTCGTTGAATTCTGCTTTAAGGAAGATCCAAGGAGCAACTGTTTTCAAACGATCAACTTTTGCTTCCCAGTCAACAACTAAGTCGCGGATAACGCGGAAGTTGCCGATTGGTGCAATTGTCAATTCATCAGTACCATAACGTTCTGTTAATTCGTCGATTTTAGCTTCGCAACCAAGCATTGCTTCGCCGTTTACGCGAATGGAGCAAGCGCCGCAAACTGCGGAACGGCAAGCTGCCAAGAATGTTAAAGTTGGATCTTGAGTATCTTTAATTTTTTGAAGGCCCCAAAGAATTGTACGGTCAGCTTCATAGTCAAATTTGAAAGTCTGTACAAACGCGCGACCTTGTTGGTAACGGTGAATATGGTAGGTGATTTGTCTCATCTTAGTACTTCCTTTCTTGTGGTTCGTATTTAGTGAACACTACGTCGCGTTCAGTCAATTCGTACTCGCCGTTAGCACCCAATTTGATCAAAGAGTGTTTTAAGTATCTTTCATCATTACGTTTTGGATGGTCTTCACGGATATGAGCACCACGAGATTCACGACGGTGTAAAGCGCCCATAGCAATAGCTTTAGCTACTGTTAACATGGAACCGATTTCACAATAGTTAACGAATGCCATGTTGTAAGTACGTTCAGGGTCACCTACATAACAAGTTTTATAATCTTCCATCAATTGATCGATTTCTTTTAATGCTTCAGTAATACCGTCTTCATTACGGAAGATACCTACTTTGTTCCACATTGCATCAGCCAATGCATCGCGGATTTCAACTACAGGACGACCGCCTTCACGAGTTGTTACTTCAGTGAATTTAGCTTCCCAAGCTTTTGCAGCTGCAGCTAATTCTGCATCTACGTTAGGTTGTTCATGTGTTTCAGCATAGTCAGCTGCGCCAGCACCGGATACTTTACCGAATACTACGCCGTCTGCCAAGGAGTTACCACCTAAACGGTTAGCACCGTGGATGGAGATACAAGAAGCTTCGCCGGAGGAGAACAAACCAGGCAATTCACATGCACAAGTTTTGTAATCAACTACGTCGATACCGCCCATTGTATAGTGACATGTAGGACGAATAGGTACTGGTTGTACTAATGGATCGCAATGTTCGAAAGTCATAGCCAAGTCACGGATACCATGAAGTTTTTCAATGATAACTTCAGGACCTAAGTGACGAAGGTCAGCTACTACGTATGCGTTAAGACCAGAACCGAAACCACGACCTGCAGCGATTTCATCTTCGATTGCTTTCGCTACAACGTCACGGGATGCTAATTCCATTTTATTAGGCGCATATTTTTTCATGAAACGTTCGCCTTCAGCGTTAAGAAGGTAACCACCTTCACCACGAACTGCTTCAGACATCAAGATACCAGTACGACCAAGACCAGTTGGATGGAATTGGATCATTTCCATATCTTTCAATGCATTACCAGCGCGGAATGCTGCTGCCATACCATCGCCTGTGGAAAGGAATGGGTTTGTAGTACGAGTCCAGAAAATACGACCTGCACCACCAGTAGACAAGATAACTGCTTTTGCTTTAATTTGTTCTACGCGACCTTCTTTCATGTTCCACACAACTGCGCCACCAACGTGACCGTTTGCGTCTTTAACAAGATCTAAAAGGTACCATTCTTGTAAGAAGTGTACGCCTTCTTTCAAGCATTGTTCATAAGTAGTGTGCAAAATTACGTGACCAGTTTTATCCGCAGAGTAGCAAGTACGTGGATAAGATTGACCACCGAAGTTACGTTGAGCAATTTTGTTTTGCTCTGTACGAGAGAATGGAGCACCCATGTGGTCCATTTCAAGTACGCCTTCTGGACAACGAGAGCAGAAGAATTCGATCGCATCTTGGTCACCAAGATAGTCAGAACCTTTTACTGTGTCGAAAGTATGAGTTTCAACTGTATCTTCAGCTGCAACGTTATTCAAACATGCATTTACACCGCCTTGCGCCATTGCTGTTGCAGAGCGAGTTGGGAAAATTTTAGTAATAAGAGCTACATTTAAGCCTTTGCGACGACCAACTTCAAGAGCCGCGCGTTGACCAGCGCCACCGCTACCTACTACTAGAACATCAAACTGTTCCATAATGACCTCCTCATAACTACCTATTAATAAGAAAATTTGTTAGACTATCTCATTTCAAAAACTTATAAAAATTTTTGATAACCTAATCATTTTTCTTTCAAGAAAAGCCCCATACTTATGCGACTTTTCTTATAGCTTTACATATAATTATAGAGAGCATTTGGTGTGATGTCTAAACCCTATTATGCATAATTAATTTTGATTAATCTAACTGATAATTTATTTCACTTAGTATTTTTCTTGTTTACTTATGAACATTTAAAATAGATTTATGAATATTTCATACAAGAAGTTAAGGATATTACGAAAGTAATTCGGTTCCGAAATTTTTGTATATTTTTATTTCTTACAAGACATCAACTAGCCTTATAAATACTGTGTTTATTCAACGTCGAAATCATTCATAATAATTAATATCCGTTAAATTCCTACCAAAACTACCTCGATTTTAACCATCGAAAATCATTAAATTTCTACGACTATTATTGGTATTTATCTCTCTGATAATTATTATCACAAGTTTTTTTAGTGATTTCTTTCACACTCGCCAAAATTGGTAAAATCAGGTCTATCTATGCGCATACGGCAATCTTCGATATAGTTCATCTTCATTCATTAGCAGAATTCATTAAGTTTCAAGTTTTTCCCATCTTTTGGCTTTCAAAACATGAAGAAGACGCTTATAAACTCGCATATACATTCATCTTTTGCTCATTCCTGTTGTATAAGGTATGATAATAGATAAATAAGTTATATAATATTATATATATATAGTCACCCTTATATGGTGTTGTGGCTTTCACCAAAAAGAAAGCTTATATATATAATGACTATATTAATGTAGTTGGAGAGCTATATTTTTAACTCATACATAAGGAGAACAGAGAATGAAAATTTTACTTGTAGAAGACGAAGAAATGCTGAATGGCATTACCGCCAAATATTTACGTGCAGAGAATATGACGGTTGATACATGCTTCAACGGTCAACAAGCGATTGATTATGTAAACACATCTAGCTATGACGTTATCGTTATGGATATCATGATGCCGATCCTCGATGGTATTAGTGCTCTTGCTCAAATGCGTAACGATGGCAATACAACACCTGTATTGCTTTTAACTGCAAAAGATTCCTTACAAGATAAAGTTACAGGTCTCAACACTGGTGCTGATGATTACCTTGTAAAACCATTTGATCTTGAAGAGTTAACTGCTCGTATCTATGCATTAGCTCGCCGTAACGCACGTCATGCACAAAATGATATCCATGTTGGTCCTCTTACTATCAATGTGCCTCAACGTACTGTTAAACGCGACGGCGAAACAATCACATTGACTGCAAAAGAATTCGACCTCTTATACTATTTAGCAAGTAACGAAAACATCGTATTATCCCGTCAACAAATTCTTGATCACGTTTGGGAATACGATTATGAAAGCTACTCTAATCTTATTGATGTATACATCAAAGATTTACGTAAAAAGATCGATACTGATGAGAATGTAAAACTCATTCAAACAGTTCGTGGAGTAGGGTATGTCCTCAAAACAGAAAACTAATGATCCTCACCGAGATCTAGACACCATGTCTGGGGCAGCTACCGATTTATTTAATCGGCTGCCCCTAACTTTTAAAATCATGTCTTGGTATACCATCTTCTTGCTTATCATTTTGATGGTTGCATCCGCATGGATTTATGCATATACGCACGAATCCGATAACAAAGAAGTTCGCGAGCGCTTACAGCAGCAAGCAATGATCATGGCTACGGATATCCGTAAATTTAAGCCGTACCAAGATAACACATTCTTCTTTGTATCAACCCAGGACGGCTATATCATTAAAGGTGCACTACCAGATGGCTTCCCTAATCAAACAGTCCTATCCTTGGGGCAGGTTGGAGAAATCGCTGTTGGCGATGATACCTTCTACTACTACGATACACCGGTTAACGAACCAAATTATCGTGGTATTTTGCGCGCCGTTACAAAGGTAAAAACGGCCTCTAAAAAAACAGAAAACCTTTTATATAGTTTATTATTAGGTGATGTTATATTCTTGTTGATTTCATCATTAGGCGGTTATCTATTCATCAAGAAAGGTCTCAAGCCGGTCCGAACCTTGACGAAAACAGCTAAGGTTATCGGTAAGAATAACGACTTAAGTCGCCGTATTGATATTTCATCCCGTACAGCACGAGATGAAATATACGAGCTTACTACCACATTTAATCGCATGCTTTCAGGCCTTGAAGACTCCTCCAATCGGGAGAAGCAATTTAGTTCTGACGTATCCCACGAATTGCGCACACCGATTGCGGTTATTAAAGCGGAAAGTGAGTTTGCTTTAAAATACGGTCGTACAGAAGATGATTTACGTGAAGGTCTGACACATATCTTGGAACAAGCCAAGTTTATGACAAACCTCGTAAGCCAATTGCTCGATGTAGCACGCCTTGAAAATGCTCATGACCTTAACTTAGTGCCTGTAGATGTGTCGTTAATGTTAACGAACATGGTACATGACTATACACGGCTCTGTGCAGAAAATACAGAAAAAAGGATTTCCATCACATCCACCATTCAACCTAATATGCGTATTGTCGCTCATGAAGTATCCTTACGTCGTGCCATTACAAACTTAGTTGATAATGCTATCAAGTTTACGAACTCCTCTATCGACATTTCAGCTAAGCTTGCAGGTGGTGAACTGATTATCACGGTAACAGATAACGGCATCGGTATCGAGCCGGAAAATCTCGAGCATATTTGGGATCGAATGTATCAAACAGAGCAATCTCGGAACAAGAAATCCAACCATGGTATTGGCCTTGGCCTGTACTTTGTAAACAAAGTTATTAACTTGCACCACGGCACAGTTACTGCCACCAGTGAGCCACAAGTTAGAACTACATTTACAGTTCGATTGCCATACAATAGAATTGAAGAATAAGCTAAAGCTTACAGACATATAACAAAACGCTAGCACAGAGACATCGTCTCGTTGCTAGCGTTTTTGTATTATGTAGCGTTTTTGTATTATGTAGCGTTTTTGTATTATGTAGCGTTTATAGTATGTAACCTTGAATTGTTTAGCCTATGAATTGTTGCCATAGCGGCATATAAACGTATTCTAGGAAGGTCCATACAACAAGACCCGCTACAGCACCAACGATGGCACCATTAATACGAATCCAACTGAGGTCATCCTCCACCTTAGATTCGATGAAGTAAATAAACTTCTCTGTGCTAAGGCCGCCGAGCACTTGGCGTATGATAGTTTCAATGAGATCATAGCCCTGTTCGAGGACATATATGCCAATATTGTGCAATGTATCTTCTATACGTTTTCTAAGATCTTCGGATTGACCATATACAGTCCACAATTCAAGCGCAATATTCACGAGAACTTGTGCTGGTGTTTCCCCATTTTCATCCCCTACGAGTAACAATTCCTCTACATACGGGCATAAATGGTTTTCAATGACAGATTCCCAATCTTGTTCACGAATCCAACGTTCCCACGCTTCATCGAGAGCATTACAAACCTCGCGGTTTTCTTCAATATGGCGAATTGGATCTACCCATTGGCGAAGCCATGCAGTCCGTTCAGGACTATTTGGTCGCTTCCAGTTTTCAAGCATAGCATAAGCCTCTTGAACGATAGCCTGTGCCAACTCATGGTAGTTTACCACATCAGTCGCTTCAGACATGGAGATGAGGAAATCAGACCAGAAGCCTTTCCTCTTTTTCTTATGAGCCTCTTCTGCTACAACCGCTGTAAGCCATGTCACCATAGCTGGATGATTGATACGTTCTTGAATTACGTTCAATACCTGTACAACCATGCTTTCATAGCGATTATGTTCACATAAATCGAGCAATACGTGTTTTAATACAGGTACGAGGGAGTGTTTTTCTAGTAAACCGCGAATGCGTTTCGCCCCCCATTGAGCCCATTCCTCGCTCGTTTGAGATTTCCATAATAGATGCAACCCTTGATGAATCACGAGACGCGCTGCCCGTTGCCCTTCCGGTGATAGCAAGAATTTTTCAAACAATGGAACAAATTCCACATTATTTAACAATACCTTGCAGCGATCCTTGGTAAGCATCTTTGTTTCAACCAGCTTAATAACACCGTTGATAAGGCGATCTTTATTTCTTGGGATGAGCGCCGTATGGTATGGAAAACCGAGCGGCTTACGGAACAAAGCAGTTACGGCAAACCAGTCGGCTACACTGCCGATGAGCGCAGACTGTACAGCCCAATAAAGCGGCTGATACCAGCTTTCATAGCCATAGAAAAATTGACCTATAAAAACAAAACAGTACAATACAGCAGTCAAACCAAGAATACCGTTTGCGCGCTGCCGCAAGGTGAGGGATTTCAAATAGCTAATCATTTGAGCACCCCCTCTACAAAAATGGTCAAGCCGTAGAAGATGCCGCCTAGGACAGCCCCTACAAGGGAACCATTAATACGAACCATTTGAAGGTCATAGTACATCTTGCCGCGTACGATTTGGGTGATTTCATCTGGTGAATAGCGAGACAGTTCCTGACCGACTACTCTATCGATGAGCGGGTTCAATTTTTGTAACCACGGAATACTGCGAAGCAAGAAGAACCGTTCAAACGGCGCCTGCTTGTCTGGGTTCAGCAAGATTTCTGTACCGAGCACATTAAAGCGGTCCATAACGATGTCCATGAGGCGATTCCAATCTACCGTATCGCCGTCGATGAGCTTACCTTCCCATTCTTCAAGGACCATTCGGATCCATTGGTCTTTATGTTCTTCGATGAAAGCTTGCCATTCCTTATTAGTTTCCAAATTATTGAAAAATCGAATCGCTTGGCCCCATACGTAGCGACCTAACGCAGAATCGATGGACTCATTTTCCTTAAGGAACTGAACGGCCTTTTTCTGCACCGTTTCCACCAATCGTTCTGGTGAAAGCCCATCCCCACCAAAGGCGATGGCCAATTCGCGGAAGAAGGAATCCTTTGTATAGGTTTTCATTATGTCCAGCATAACGCGATACAAATAAGGATATACCTGATTTGATGCGATAACGCGCTGACAGGTACGGTTAAAATAGAGCCAGAAAACGCTTGCTGTTTGGCGCTCTAACATGCAGCGGCCAAACAAGATAACGAGAGGCGTCGCCTTCCAGTTTGTAACACCTTTATAAACAGCCTTGTTGATTTCTTGACGCATAGGCTCGATATCCATATGGGATAACACTTGATTACCTACACCGTACAAGATTTCTTTAATCTGACCTTGCCCTACATCGCTCATGCCGTATTCAATGATACGAACCATGACGCGCTCTTTTTTGATGGCATAATACATCTGCGGCACGCGCAACAACTCTTCACTGAGCATGGTTCGCCCCATTTGTATGAGTCGCTCCTTACTGCGCGGCAAAATAGCGGTCTTAAAAGGAATTCCCAAAGGCTTCGTAAAGAGTGCCGTTACCGCATACCAGTCAGCTAAACCACCAATCATGGCCGCCCCAGATACGTGCGTAATAAACGCCCAGAACGTATCCTGTCTTTGCGGATATGCAATTAAAAATATAATAGCCATGACAACCAACAGGGTGGTTGCCACTGGTTTAGTCTTCATCATCACTTGATCCTAACTTACTGAATTACGTATATAGACTCTCCCCATATAACGTAGTGACCTCTAGGGTCACGAACTTTCACGAACTATAACTGTGAAAGTAGATTTAGAACGAGCATTCATCACCATCTTTTTGAGGCGCCCAAATTGGCACATCCCCAAAGAGTGCTTTGAAATACACAGATGGTGTCCATAATGGACCATTTAGATGCATCGGAATAAAGGCCTTATTCACTTGTACGCGGCGCAAGAATTCAATACTGCCCCACTCCATAGCGTCTTCAAGGCGATTATCAACAGGGAACATCGCCACATCTACAGATAAGCCTTCTAGCTCCTTAAACTCGCGCCAAGCCATGCGCTTTGCGTCTGCATTATTTTCTGGTGTATCACCTAGCCAATGCCACCAGTTGAGGTCGCCTGCATGGAAGATAGAGTCAGAATCGATGTTAGCCGTATTTGTCTTTACGTAGAAAGAACCGCCTTCATCGGTGCTACCATACATATGGATACCTACATCATCAAGTGTGGCATCTTGTCCAGGGCGCATGGTAATACATTTCTTCACCTTACCCTCTAACGGTACATCTTGATGGCAAATATAACGAGTTTGAGGACCATCAAACTCCGTAATAGACGGATTAAAATGATCACCATGAGTGTGACTCACAAAGAACCAAAGCTCACGACCTCGTTTAGCTAATTGCCAAACTATATTATTAGGATCTTTATAATAATCAAATACATAGCAACGCTTACCATCATCTACGAGGAAGCCACTATGAGCTAAAAAAGTAACATTTAACATTATTATCAATACCTCTATTTTATTGAGAATTTATATCATTCGTATTGTTTATTATACCATATTTTTATAAAGACAGGGCATGATAAGTAGTGATACAGTTTAGAATAATTCTCTTTAAATACGAAATACTTCTCTTTAAATACGACCGGAAGATTTCATATAGTCAATATATTGGTTACCCCAAGACTCAAGGGATGCTAGAACTGTTTTAAAACCTACCCCTACTTCGGTAAGGCTATATTCAACCTTTGGTGGAATCGTACCGTATACTTCGCGGTGTATAAGGCCATCATCCTCCATCTGACGCAACGCTCTTGTTAGTGTAGCTTGAGTAATAGGATGTAAACGGCGCTCTAATTCACGGAAGCGCACAGGACCGCCCGCCAATTCGTGCATGATCAATAAAGACCATTTGCCGGCTAATAACTTTTGACTCGTTGCGAAGGGACATCTGCCCACTAAGTCATGAACATTTACGAGTTGCTCTGCCATGGTAATACTCCTTTTATATGTATACCTTAAGTAGATTATTAAAGCGAAATTAATTAGAAATCTTTCTTTCTAATGTAGTTCAAATCATATCACAAAATTTTAGTATGGCAAGCATTTTATAGTATCTTTTTTAGGGTACAAAACTTTTTGAAAAAAAATTTAATCAGTAAATATCATAATTCTATCACTTTTGATAGTACCTATCTAAAATAATTCTACTATTCAAAATGTTTGCAAAACTATATAATGAGGTCATCAGGTGAACAACACTAGCAACACAGAGTAAAGTGTCATGATTATAAAGTGTTATGATTCACAGAACTAAACAAAATCTAATCATATTAGTCACATCTTATATCTCACAAAAGAGACTTTCACAAAAAGGAGAATTATCATGAATATTTTAGTAATCGGTGCAAATGGTAACGCAGGTCGTCGTATTGTAGAAAAAGCCCTCAAAGCAGGTCATCAAGTAACAGGCGTGGTTCGCCGCGAAGGTGCTATTGAAGGAATCCCAACCATCGTAAAAGATGCGTTACAATTAACAAAACAAGAACTAACTCAATTTGATGTAGTAGTCAATGCGACAAGCGCTTTCGCACCAGATACATATTATTTACAAACAGATTTAACATTGTTATTGGTAAAAGCATTGGCTAACACAAATACGCGCCTTATCGTTGTAGGTGGTGCAGGCAGCCTCTATGTAGACGAAGATCACACAGTGCAACTATACGATACACCAGACTTCCCTGAAGAATATTTAGGTCTTGCTAAAGCACAGGGCAATGCTATCGATATCTTACGTAAATTCAGCAATGTAGACTGGACATTCTTTAGCCCTGCTGCTGATTTTGATGAAAAGGGTGTAGAATCTAAAGACTATATATTAGGTAATGAAAACTTTATCCTCAATAAGGATGGCAACTCATACATATCCTACGAAACATATGCTCAAATATTGGTTGATGAAATTAACAACCACAAATTTAGCCGCCAACGCTTTACAGCAGTACAAAACTAAGGTAGAAACTTTTTAAGGAGGTCATCTATTATGAAACGTATGCCTACACTATTCGTCGGTCACGGTAGCCCTATGATGGCTTTAGAATCTACGGAAACAACCAACACATTTCAAACTATAGGCAAAAACATAATCAATAATTACGGTAAACTAAAAGCTATCTTAGCGATTTCTGCTCACTGGTATACAGATGGCACCTATATTCAAAGCGCAGAGAACCCAAAACAAATTTACGATATGTATGAATTCCCTCAAGAGCTGTACGAAGTGGTGTATCCCGCAAAAGGTGATAGCAGCTTAACTAAAGACGTACAACAAGTACTGGGCGACGCTGTTTCTATCAACGATACATGGGGCATCGATCACGGCATGTGGACCGTATTAGTTCACATGTTCCCTGACGCATCGATTCCAGTTGTCCAACTATCGATCAATAAATACTTGAGCCCAAAAGAAGCCTATGAACTAGGCGAAAAGTTGCAATCATTACGCGATGAAGGTTATCTCATCATGGGCAGTGGTAATATCGTTCACAATTTAAGACGCTTGGAATGGGAAAATCCATCGGGTACTCCTGCTACGATTGAATTTGATCGATACATTGCCGATGCAGTCCTTGCGAACGATACGGACAAGGTCATCAATTATGCGCAGCATCCTCAAGCAAGCTATGCGGTACCTACACCAGACCACTACCTCCCATTGATTTACATTATGGGGGCTAGCAAAGGCCTACAGCCAACAGTATTTAACCAAACTTACAACTCTGGCTCTCTATCCATGACGGGCTTTATTTTTGAGGATGCAGAATAATAACTTACACCCTAATACTAGATAAATCTATACACACAAAAACTGCTTGTACCATAGGTACAAGCAGTTTTTACATGTCTATTATTTTTCAAGATATGGTTTTAAATGAGCTGGCATGTTTTCTCTTTGATTAAATTATAGCAGTTCTTTGATGAAGGTTTCCATTTCAGCCGGTTTTACAACAGGTTCAAAGCGCCCTACCACCTTGCCTTGACGGTCTATAACAAATTTAGTAAAATTCCACTTTACTTCGTCATCTTTAAGATAATTAGGGTCAATACTATTAAGATAATCCGTAAGCATTTCTGTCTTATCACTAGGTGGGAAACCTTGGAATTTTTGTTCTTGAATCATATATTTGAAAAGATCTAATGCACTTTCACCACGCACATCTGCTTTTCCCATCACAGGGAAGGTTACACCATAATTCAATTTGCAGAAGGATTGGATTTCACTATTAGAACCAGGTTCTTCTTCCCCAAATTGGTTAGACGGAACAGCGATAATTTCTAGACCTTGGTCTTTATATTTCTTATAAAGAGCCTCTAACCCATCATATTGATGAGTAAAACCACATTTACTAGCAGTATTAACAATAACAAGCACTTTACCTTCAAAGTCTTTTAAGCATTGCTCTTCACCAGCTTTATTAAGTAAAGAATAATTATATACAGTCATGATTACCTCCTAAAAATAGAGTGTATTTGAACTTTCACAAGTACAAACACACTCTATATAACTACCCTAGATAGGGCTTTAACATATTATAATTGCTATACTAAGTAGTTTTATTAACCGATACTATACCAACAATGTTTTCACATCATAGCCAAATTTAGCCGTTCTTTCAGCCGCAGTTTTCTGCCATTCTGTAGGCGCTGTGCCATCTTTCTCAAGGAAGAATCCAGAATCAAGATAACGAATGATGATATAGTTGGAGTCTTTTTGATCAAAACCGTTACCACGAGTAAAGTCAATACCATGGCCTGTATTGCGCGTTACAATAGCTTCCAATAATGGTAACGTAATGGCGTTCAACGTGATTTTCATATCAGGAGAGTCAAATATCTTTTTAAGGAAAGAGCTAGGCTTTTCTTCCTTGTATACTAGCAATTTACTAATCGTGCCATTAGATGCACATACTACGCGACGGATATCTTTAATAGGAATATCTACCTTACCATTAGAGATAACGCCGTTTTTAATAGTAATTTCTCGTTTACCCATAAAGGAAGAGTCTAATGGCAATTGAAGAGTATCTAAGTTCGCAGGAAAATCTGCGGTCAATTTATTTCGAGCAAAGGCTGCAAGAATCGCTTTTGTTTCACGAATGTTGTGACCAGTATTAGATTCTGTGCGGTCCGTATCTAAATCTTGGCCTTCCATATTTTTCCAGTTGTGATCTCTAAAGAGAATAGAATAATTACCATTTGAATTTAAATATCTCATAAGATATAACTCATTTACATCTTCAAAATCAATGTCTGTTAGAACTTGTCCATTTGCATCTTTGCAAAGCACACCATTATAACTAATAGTTAAAGTCCGATCAGAACCTTCAAAAACAACGGGATTTGTGTCGAATACAGAAATCATAGCCCTCTCCTTTTTATTACGTCATACACAACTACATGTACAAATTGATTAATTATATTAATCAAATATAGTTAATTTAATCATACACCTTCTATATGTATTTACGCAAACCGCATATTTCACCATAATATAACTACAAACTAATATAGCCAAAAACTCATAATTTTTAAGAAAACAAAAGACACCAACCATTCGATTGGTGTCTTTACTACATACAAGGATCCATTTTGCAATAGAGCCTTGTCGTTATACAGATGATATTATAATCTACTTCATGTCAAACAAAACAGAATTTTCTAAGAAAATATGTTCATGAAGACCTTCTTCTAAGGCTTTCATGGTCTTAAATACATACACATAAGTAGCACAGCCATCTGCTGGTGCTGTGTACTGGTTGGTCAATGCACTTAAGGATTCCAAAAGTACACCTGCAGCTTCGTGTTCAGCCCGAAGTTCATCAAAGTCTATGGGTTTACCCGCTTTAAACTCAGGAAAGTCTACATGTTCTTCATGCCGGAAATGAGGTACAAGAGCAGATTTGAGTTGCAAAAAGGTTTGATAAATCTTTGTCAATTCCTCACCATGATGGTCATAATGTACATTTAGTAGTTTTGCCAATCCTTGGTCAATTTCATCAATCATATTCAATTGTTCTCGATGATAGGTATGAACGATGTAATCAATCAATTGGTCTTTAGAATAACTAAGCACCTCTACACGAGAAGATTTCTTAGCAACTTGTACATTATTTAACATAGCAATGTATGCATCCACATCTTTACCTGTTTCTGCAATAGCCTCTGCTAAAGGATGTCCACCACCACAGCAAAAATCAATTCCATCTTTTGCTAATACATCCATTAACTCTGGATTTACTTTAACCGCATCAGCTACGGTCATGGATTTATTAATAGTTCCAAAACTCATAAGATACACCTCCAATGGTTTACGCCGATCTATATTCTTATAGTTATACTATACGATCAACCATGGATTCTGTCTGTCGCAGTAGCTACCAATTTGAAAGTACCATGACAACAATGGTAAGGCTGTAAAAAATAACATAAAGTAATGAATATAAAAATATATAGATATATATTGAACATACAAAAAGCTGGCCCCATAGAGCCAGCTTTCAGCATATCAAAACATATACAACATATGTTTATATATGAAGTTATGCAGCTATTAGATGCTTTCAACAGCAGCAATAGCCGCAACGTCTACAACGTCTTGAGCAGAGCAGCCACGGGAAAGGTCATGAACTGGTTTAGCCAAACCTTGAATCAATGGGCCAAGAGCGTCAGCACCAGAGAAACGTTGTACCAATTTGTAACCAATGTTAGCAGCTTGAAGATCAGGGAAAATCAAAATGTTAGCTTTACCAGCTACGTTGGAACCAGGAGCTTTCTTTTCTGCTACGGAAGGAACGATGGAAGCGTCCAATTGTAATTCCCCATCGAATTTGAAGTCAACGTTGCGTTCTTTCAAGATGTTAACAGCTTCAACCACTTTGTCTACTTCTGGAGTGGAAGCGGAACCTTTTGTGGAGAAGGATAACATGGATACGCGAGGGTCAGCCATGCCAACAACTTTGCGAGCTTTTTCTACAGTGGATTCTGCGATATCAGCCAATTGTTCGCTAGTTGGGTTAGGCAATACGCCGCAGTCAGAGAATACGAGCATACCGTCGTCGCCATATTCTTTTTTGCTTGTAAACATGAACATGGAAGAAGATACAGTTTTAAGGCCTGGTTTAGTACCTACAACTTGTAATGCAGCGCGCAATACGTTTGCAGTTGGGCAAGCGGAACCAGCAACCATGCCGTCTACTGCGCCAAGACGAACAAGCATAGCGCCGAAGAATAAGCAGTCACCTTTCATAGTTGCGTCAGCTTTTTCAGGAGTCATACCTTTTTTAGCACGCAATTCTACGAATGTATCAACCATTTCTTGGTAACGATCGTAGTTAGCTGGATCGATGATTTCAGCACCTTCTACGGATACGCCAACAGCTTTAGCAGCTTCTGCGATTTCAGCTGGGTTACCTACTAATACAGGTGTTACGAAACCTTCTTTCAAAATGATTTCAGTTGCTTTCAATACGCGTTCATCTTTGTATTCTGGCAACACGATTTTTTTACCTAATGGTTTTACTTGGTCTTTTAATTTTTGAATTAAATCCACGATTTTTGCCTCCTTAACATTGGCTTATGCCATATCAATACTATTATTATAGCAAGTTAACAGCTCTCTAACAACCATTCTAAAACATTTCGTTGTTGAATTCCGTCATAATTTGCATTTTTATTTAATTCATCCAAGGTGAGCAAAAACTTAGGATATTGGTCATTAACAGCCTCAAGAGGCGCCAGTTCACGGTTTAACGTATTTGGATCGAGCACAGTTTCACTAACCTGATAATATTCAGTAATACCAGCTTTTTCTGCCACAAAATCAATTTCACCCTTAGCTAGTTGACCTACATATACAGTATATCCACGACGTATGAGTTCTAGAAAAACAATATTTTCTAATATATGACCTGTATCGCGGCTTGTATTGCCAACAATCAAATTTCTCAAGGTTACATCAACACTATAATATTTCGCATTAATGCGTAGTAATTCTTTGCCTCGTACATCATAGCGATTCACCTTGTATAGTAACAAACTATCTTGTAACCCTTGTAAATATCGTTCTACCGTTTTATTATCAATCTTTCGGCCAGCACTAACAAGAGATTTAGCTATTTTATTTGGTGAAAGCAAGCTTCCCACATTCGCCATAATATATCGCACAATATCTTGTAAAATCATGACATCATTAATTTTTAATCGAGCTACTACATCATGTAATAACAAGGTATTAAAGAGCCCTCGAAGATATTCTTGAATATCAAAATCTTCTCCACCCAATTGTTGTGTATAAGGGAACGAGCTTTCACGAAGATACGCCTCATAGGCAGGAATCAAGGAGTACTGCTGTTCTTCATATTTGCTATAGTAAAATTCAGCAAAGGATAATGGTAACATCTGAATTTCTACATATCGACCAGTCAATAGTGTAGCAATATCAGAAGACATAAAATATGCATTTGAACCTGTAATATAAATATCCGTGTTCTCTTTTACAAATAAGCTATCTACAACACGCTGAAATTGATCTACATGTTGAATCTCATCAAGAAAAATATAGTTCATTTGATTAGGCTGCATTCGATCTAAAATATATTGATACAGCGCATGATACTCTCGTAAAGGTTCGTATTCTAACTCTTCAAAATTTATAGAAATAATCTGCTCCGGATTTACCCCCTCTGCTAGTAGTTCATCCTTAAACAGACGAAACAATGTCGATTTACCGCAACGACGTATACCAGAAACGACTTTAATAATAGATCGTTCACGATTCCGTCGCAAAAACTCTATATACCCATGGCGCTGAATCAACTTCATAAGGGCCTCCTCATCTATGTACTTGCTCATAGATGGAACCCAATTACTGTTATTGTCAGTCATCATATCGACCACCTATAAAACTTGGATTCCATTCCAACTTTATACTAATATTACCACAAAGTTGGATTTCATTCCAAAGTTTTATTGTATAGATACATAATTTGGATTTTATTCCTATAATTAATCTAATAAATTATAATACCTCACCTCTATTTGTTCTTATATCAAGGAAGATATATAGCTTTCATTGAACTCTAAGTCTATAAAACGATACAATAGTAAATAGCAAACACTACTAATCGAAACATTAGCTTCTAATCACAAATACCTATTCAGGAGGACTCATGGCCAATACAGAAACGACGATTAACGCAGTTATCAATCCTCAAAACAACGATACCCCCATCGATATAGAGAAAACGATCAAAGCTTTAGAGCGCAATAAATTCGTAGTTCATTATTTTGAAACGGGCGCCGAAGCCGTTGCGTATCTAAAAAATCACATTCAAAACAAATGTGTAGCCATTGGCGATTCTCGCACTTTATTAGAAATAGGTATTCATGATGCTTTATCTGAGGTCAACGAGGACATAACAGACATTCAGCGTCCACTGCCTGGTGAAAGCTTTCGCGATACGGCGTTACGCACAATGGGACGCGATGTATTTCTCACCTCGGTAAACGCCCTTTCACAAACGGGAGAGATGGTAAATATCGACGGCACAGGCAATCGTGTGGCAGCCTCTCTATTTGGTTCTCAAGAGGTATTCTTTGTATTAGGAGTTAACAAAATCACCCCTGACTTAGCGTCCGCCATTTATCGAGCACGAAATGTAGCAGCCCCACTTAACAGTAAGAAAAACAAAAAGAGCTCTCTCAATCCGTGTGCTACCTTGGACGAAAAATGCTACGACTGCGGCTCTCCAGATCGTATATGTAATGCCTTAACTATTTACTATAAAAAGATGCGTAATATGCAAACCATGGAGATTATTATTATCAATGAATCCTTAGGCTTCTAATGGTTTGTGGACCATTTAGAAAATCTTGTACGCTCATTTGCCCTAATCCAGATACAACCCTATAAATTGTGGACCACCGCGGATCAATAGCACCACTTTCAAGATCACTTATATAAGATTGAGCTAGACCTGATTTATCTGCTAATTGATACTGTGTCATGCCCAATTGTCTGCGCCAAAGCAAAATCAACACACCGAGTTTGTGAACTTCTTGTCGAATTTGTAAATCTCGACAACATATGATAGGATTCATAGCAACCTCTATCTACTTTCACACTCAACACATGGTTATGCCTTTACTATACGTCTAGCCCAAGGCCGTGACTAGTAGCAGTTGAAATGCGATAACAGAAAAGCCTCCATAAAAACTAAGGCATAAATTAGTTCTATCGAGGCTTTTTTCTTTGCATATTAAGTTATGTCCAATTTCATCAATTCGTGGAATTTTAGTATATCTAGAGATAATTAAGACTAAAAATACAGGTATTGTAATCGATAAGCTCAGGTTTTATAAGTATTTATCGTAATTTCTATACATTATCTATGCAGGAAAGACAAATTTGAATTCTAATATCACACTGGATGAGCCTACATCATAATAGGTACATATATACATGACCCTCCACTTTGACCGTAAACTGAAACCAATAATAAAACACTATTAAAACACTATAATAATCAAATCCTTATAGTAAAAAGAGGCCTATACTAAGTATGGCCCCTTTAATTATCTCTATAAGATTATTGATTAGCACTTTCTTGAGCTTTTTTGATTTCCATGTATTTAACCATGCCATCAACAGCTTTTTTAGCTTCGCGCATAGCGAGTACTACTGTAGCAGGTTTATGTACAACGTCACCGCCAGCAAAGACGCCAGCGCGATTAGTCATACCATATGGATCTTCAGATGTAATGATATAGCCTTTTTCATCTACTTTCAAGTTATTACCTTCGCCGATAAGACGTGCATTTGGTTTGTGACCAGCAGCAATAATGATTTTATCTACAGGCATAACTTGGAAGTTACCAGTACCGTGGATACCAGCACCATCTTCGTTAAGAGCCATCACTTCGTATTTGAAGCCTTCTACCTTGTCTTTACCTTCTACACCTACTGGAGAAGCGAACCATTGGAATTGAACGCCTTCGGCACGTGCTTCTTCGTATTCAGACAACAATGCTGGCATTTGTTCTTGGCTACGACGGTACGCTACCGTTACGGCTTCACAGCCTAAACGTACGCATGTACGTGCCGCATCCATCGCTACGTTACCACCGCCGATGATGATTACGCGGTCACCTTTTTTAACAGGAATTTGAGCTTCATCAAGCTCACCATTTTCTACGAGTTGTACGTTAGTCAACAAGTACATAGCTTGGAATACGCCATGTACTTCATCATTTTCCATGCGTACTTCTTGAGGAATATGGGTACCAGTACCGATAAAGATGGTATCAAAGCCTTCAGCGAAGAGTTCATCCAATGTTTTATCTTGACCGATAAATGTATTACATACGAATTTAACGCCTAAACCTTCAAGACGTGCGATTTCACGACGTACAACGGATTTAGACAAACGGAATTCAGGAATACCGAATAAAAGTACGCCACCTGGTTCAGATTGGCCTTCAAATACAGTTACATCATAACCGAGTTTAGCGATATCGCCGGCTACGGACAAGCCTGCAGGACCGGAACCTACAACGGCAACCTTACCAAGATCTTGTTTGATTTTCTTAGGTTTTCGAAGTTCATTGATGCTTTCAAAATCAGCAGCAAAGCGTTCCAATTTACCGATATTAATAGGCGGTTTCTTCGCCTTATTCATGATACAGTTACCTTCGCATTGGTTTTCGCGTGGACATACGCGGCCACAAATGGATGGCAAGTTTGTACGTTCTGCCAAGATATCGTTGGCTAAACCAAAGTTACCGTGTGCAATAGCTTGGATAAAACGAGGGATTTCGTTTTCAATAGGGCAACCCATACGGCACAATGGTTTTGGACAATTCAGACAACGTTTCGCCTCAGCGAGCGCTTCCTCCATTGTATAATCCGCATCAAAATGTAGTGGTTTTAATTCGTTACTCATGGCACATGCCTCCTAACAAGGATCCAGTACTATACTTATACAGCGTTGCATGTACCTGAGCAATCCGATGAGCCCTCTCACATAGGGATGCCGCCACATGCTGCTAAGATTTATCTTTTGTAACCATTCGATAGACGTGTGGTCACTGGTCAGACACACACTATTCTATAGTATATTCTAAATTGTGAAAGTCCCAACAGTCAAGCAAATATAGCACCTTTTGTATACCAATATAGCCCCTATTCATGCAAGGATTGCATAGAAAAAGAAGATACTGTAACAGCCATTCTTAAGGGTATATTTACATATATATCCATGCATGTATACTGATAATAGATAGAGTAATTAGTTCCCACCACATTAACATACACGTATAGAGGTTCACTATGAACACAATAGACTTTACCGAAACATACTATATCGATCGCCGCGGTTCCCATTCTCGCAAATGGGACGGCGAGCACTTAAAATTTAGTCGCACCGATTTATTACCCCTATGGGTGGCCGATATGGACTTTATGCCGCCTCAGTGCATACAAGAGGCTATTTGTACCTATGTAAAAGCCCAACCTTTAGGCTACACCATGACAAATCCCAAGTATCTTGAAGCAGTCATAGATTGGTATAAGCGGCGCCACAACTGTATACTTTCTAAAGACTGGCTCACCAGCGCTCCAAATGTCATTACAGGCATTATGTGGTGTATTGGGGCTTTCACAAAACCAAATGATGCCATTGCCGTTCTAAGTCCTGTGTACGGCGCTTTTGATACGAGCGCTAGCGATGCACAGCGCCAGATCATCGCCGTTCCTATGAGTCGCGACGAAGATAATCGCTACACCGTAGATTACGAGGCCTTTGAAACAGCAATTACCAAGCACGATGTCAAACTGTTCATTCACTGCAATCCACACAACCCTGTAGGTCACGTATGGACAGAAAATGAGATGGATCGGTTATTTAGCATTTGTGAGCGACACAAGGTGCTCATCATCAGCGACGAAATCCATCAGGACCTCATCACAGGTTCAACACCATTTACATCGGCCCTAACAGTAGCTAGCGGTGCCTATACGGACAACATTATTGCTATGTCTTCTCTGTCCAAATCGTTTAATATGGCTAGTTTGCATCATGCAGAGGTTATCATCCCAAACGAAAAGCTGAGAGGCCAATACAATTCCTATAAAACTCATGTATACCATACGGACTCCGACGTTATTGCCGAAACGGCCATCACTGTAGCCTACACACATCCAGAGGCGGAGGCATGGCTCACAGATGTACTAGCTGTTATACGTGAAAATTATGAATATCTGTGCCGAGAGCTTTGTACGGCATTACCACAAATCCGCATCAGCCCTATGGACGGCACCTATTTAGCATGGATTGATTTTGGTGCCTATGTTAAAGCTGAAGATATGCACGACTTATTCGAAAATAAATGCCACATTGCACCAAGCTTTGGCGAATGGTTTGGAGGCAAAAACTACACCACCTTTGTACGCCTAAACTTGGCTACTAGCCTTGAAAATATCAAGACTGCTACCCATAATATTATCAAGTACGTACACCCTTAATGAGTACCTCTTATCAAAAAATACATTAATTCAGGAAATACATTAATCATATTAGAGAATTCATTTCGTACAAATAAAAGAGGCTGCTCTAGCATCATTCAATGTTAGAGCAGCCTCTTTGTAGTATAGCTTCACTATATCACACAACTAGTATTACACTAGTTCTTATTTAATTCTAGCGAAATGTTCCTTTGCAAATTGCATGTCTTGTACGAGTTCTAATGTACCAATATAGTTATTGTTTTGATCGCGTACAGCCATGTAGTTTACATAGAATGGACGGCCTTGTTTTTCAAGCCATACTGCCACATTATCGCGGTCACCTTTACGGAAAGAATCGATAATACCGCGTACAATTGGTTCTACCTTTGGCGGATGACAGGAATACACATCCCTGCCAATTGCTGTAGTAGGACGTTTGAATACCTTTTCACCATCGTTAAAGTAACGGTTAATATCTTCATGGTCAACGAAGGTTACTTCCATTGGCATTGTATTGAGCATAGCATCTAGTTGATCTACAGTTAAGGTACCACCAATTAAACCGATAGCATTATTATCACCACTTGGTTTTGTAGTTTGCGCAGCTAATGCGGTATCAGCTTCTGGCCAAGCAATGCGTGTTATCCCAAAGATGTCTTCATACTGCGCTGTATCTTTGTAAATTTGATACCAATCTTCTTTGCTGAAGTTTTCTGCACAGATTGGGAACAAGATATTTTGTTCTTTGTAGATCATTTCTTGAGCACGTGTAAGAAGTTCATCAAAACGTCTATACCAATCATCTACACTTTGGCTAGATTTTGCTAGATCACCTAATTGGTCGCGAATATCGCCATCAACAGTCCACATAACCATGGATGGACCACCGATTGCATAATCCACTTTCAATTTTGGATATAATAAATCGCCTTTTTTAGCATAGTGAACAGATAGTTGACGCACTGTATTCACATCATCATAAGTGGCAGTTTTGTCTGCTACTTTTGGACGAATAGCCTCAATCAACTCATCGAGCGCTTTATTTTCTTCTGTTAATCGGTTTAACGGATGACCTGCAGTCTCTACCAAACCCACAACGCTCTTGCTCTTTTCTTGAGCTTCTAGAACCGCTTCTACCTTAGCATGTTCTGCATCCATTTGTTCATGAATGGTGGAACCATGGAATAACGCAGAGTGAAGGTCACATAATTGTTGTACCTCTTCTAAAGGTGTACCTTCGCGCATAAGACCTTGTTCGGCTTTCATAATTTCACTAGCCTCAACATGTTTGAATTGGCTCGCAAAATCTTCACGAACAGCACCAAGCTCTTCACCAGTACCTAACCGTTTCAAGAAACCTTTCAATTGTTCTACACGTTCGCTATCTGTAACAGTGTCCTCTTCATTAGTTTCTGTATTTTGGCTAGCTTTAGGCTCCTCTACTTGAGTAGCCACAGTCTCTACAGGAGCATCTTTAGCAGATGCTGCTTCATCACCTTGTAGATTTGGCATTTCACCTTCCAAGGTAAAACCAGCTTTCATGAATGCGCTCACGATATCGATCATGGATACGCCCTTCATCTTAGCCCCTTTTGGGATGGTCATAATTTTACCAACAGAGTTCAACATCACTTTATTAGTGATTTCGCTGAACCCTAAACTTTTCATAATCTCTGTTACTTCAGGATATTCTGTTACCAAATCATATACAGATTTGGACAAATCTAATTTCTTTTCCATTTTGATCCCCTCGTGTCAAAAATATTGTTTATTACTTATGTGCGTAGCCCTCTATACGTACCACTGTGTATACAAGGCAATATATACTGTGAAAGGTTTATCTAACATAACCTATGACACTATGATAAACGATATCGATTATAAAATCTGTATCCATGGCTATACTTTTGAAAGATATTTCAAAAATATCGAAATTTCATATAAAAATAACGGATAGCTAAGCATTCAAAGTCATCTAATCATTTAGAACGCTTTGAACCAACTATCCGTTATCTATTAAAAATATATCTAGTTTTTAGAGAGATGAAAGTTCTGAGAGATTTATTAGTTTTGAAAGGTTTAGTATTTTGAGAGATAGTAAAATGAGAGATTTACATATTTCTGAGATCAACTAAGTTTTAGAGATATACAATGTTAAAAGCTATCTTATTGATGGTGTGGTTTCAATGCTTTTTCGTAGTTTTCAGACACTTTATCCCAGTTAATAACGCGGAAGAATTCCTTAATGTAATCTGGACGACGGTTTTGGTAGTGCAAATAGTATGCATGCTCCCAAACGTCTAAGCAAAGAATGGCTTTTTTACCTTCTAATAGAGGATTATCTTGATTCGCAGAGGATGTGACTTCAAGTTTACCTTCTTTATTCACTACAAGCCATGCCCAACCAGAGCCGAAGCGTGTAGCCGCTGCAGCGGAGAAGCTTTCAACAAAGGCATCATAACCACCAAGATCAGCGTCGATAGCCTCTTTCAAAGGGCCTTCCAATTTAGAAGTATCTGGTTTTGTCATGATGTCCCAGAACATAGTGTGGTTCTTATGACCGCCACCGTTGTTGATAACTGCTTGACGGATATCTTCTGGCACATTAGCGATATCGCCGAGAATACAATCTACACAGCCATAAGCAAGATCAGGATATTTTGCGATAGCAGCGTTCAAATTATTAACATACGCTTGATGGTGCTTATCATGGTGCAATTTCATTGTTTCTGCATCGATAACAGGCTCAAGGTAATCATAAGCATATGGTAATGGTGCGAGTTCGAAAGGTTTCATAATAGTCCTCCTTAAATATAGGGCACGAACGGTTTTAAATACTAGATATCGTTCTTGTGAAAGCGTTTCGATGCACCTGCATCTGTATTTTATTTAATTGATATGAATTATCATTCTTCATTTATTGTACACTCTATATAGAAAATCGTCAATGTAAATACCTATAGAAAAAGGCTATAGGATAACCTATAGCCTTTGGGTTCGTTTACCAATATAAAATTCTAATTCTCAATGCTATATGTTTACTATGCATCAATAGTATATGTTAATCACTATACACCGATGTAATTCAATCTACTATAGTGATAACAAGATAATTATTCAACGATACATTGGCACATTTTCATTGTTGTTAATGCTGCTTGATGGGATTCTTCCGTAACGCCAGCACAGCAGCTAGAATCTACGTAAACAGGGATTTCTGGCAAACCTGCTTTCAGTATAATCGCATTAGAAACAACGCAAATATCAGTACATAAACCAACGAGCGTGATAGACTCAATAGGGTTCACCGAATTCATGCCTTCCAAACGTGATAATAGTTCAAAGGATCCGAAATTTGGCTTATCGATAAAGGATACAGGGCTCATAATAGGGCGACCTTCTGCAGCTTCGATTAAACCTTTCACAATATGCCAGCCCTCTGTATTTTTCACGCAATGTGTAACAGGCAAGAACTTGCCCTCTTGGCTTTCAAGATAATTAGTATCATGCGTATCGCGCGTAAAGATAATAGGCCCGTCAAAGTTCTCAATTTTTTGGCGCACATTATCTACAATCATCTGCGCCTGTGCTGAGCCAAGGGCACCATCTACGAAGTCTTTTTGCATATCAATAACAACTAGAACCTTTTGCATAGTTCCTCCTGTATATAACCTACCAGTAATAAATTATTTATTCACTATACTAGTTATACTCTTTATACTCAATGACATCAATACTAGAAATTTATTCTTTTTCCTCAGCTAACGCATGACGTACGCGGTGTGGCTCATTATGAGCTAGCTTTCCTGCTGCAGCGGCCGCCACGGCACCTACAAGATCATCGAGGAATGTATTACAGTGACCGCCCTCTTCACTATCTAGCTTCTTAATAATACCTGGCTTTACCTTATCTAAATAGCCATAGTTCGTAAAGCCTATAGAGCCATACAGATTAACGATGGAAAAGGCTAGAATCTCATCGATACCATAGAGGCTTTCATC
The DNA here is from genome assembly GCF_018381775.1 of Veillonella sp. GTDB lineage: Bacteria > Bacillota > Negativicutes > Veillonellales > Veillonellaceae > Veillonella. Next base: position 54,649 of record NZ_JAGZRH010000011.1, read on the forward strand.
ATTAGCCACGATGCGTTGCAAAGGCTGAGACAATTTATTTTGTTCTGTTAACTTGTCGAGCTCAATGCCCGTAATTATCGCATTGTGTACCTCTCGTTTTGAAAGCACGGATGCCACATGCTCACGACACTCTTCAATCTTTAAATTCGGCATATACGGTTTTTGAACGTATAAAACGAGCTCTGCAATATCCTCTACCGTAACGCCACGCTCCGCCAGTAGGTCGTAAGTGTATTTCTCTAAATCTTTTGTAGATTCCATAAGTGCTCCTTTATTTTTTCTTAGGCTTATCACCGGATAGCATAACAATACTAACTGGAATGGTTATCACCAACTCTTCCTCTGTATCGACATGCTTTGTATTCCAAGCCGCCTCTTTGGCAGCCTCTTCAAAGATGGGGTAAGCCTCTCGATCTAATTTCCAATTATTAGGCCCCGCTTCAACAGCCACAATATTACCCTTATCATCAGTCTTAATCTCTACTGGAACAATCAAGGTACCGTCAGCACTCGTTTTGAAAGCCTCACTAGGAATGATGACATTATAAGAGATTTGTTGCTGTAATTCATAGGTACGCTTATCTGTAGGCTTTAAATCAGCCGCTAAAGAAGTAACAGTTCCCATCATAGACGCCAATACGGCTAGTAACACAACACGTTTTAACATAGTTTCCTCTCGACTAAATACTCTCACGCTACACGCAGTATACGTTGATTATACCATTTATGATATGAAAAAATCCCTACCGAATATATCGGTAGGGATTCCTTATATTAGATTTTTTTAACCATTTCAGATTTCAATGCCATTGCACCGAAACCATCGATTTTGCAATCGATATCGTGGCCATCACTAGCATCAGTGATGAGACGAATATTTTTTACGCGCGTACCTTGTTTCAAGATGCCCGCACCTTTTACTTTGAGGTCTTTTACAACAACAACTGTATCGCCATCAGCCAGCTCGTTACCGTTAGCATCGCGAATGATACCTGCTTCAGCTGCAGCTTGTGCGTCAGCCGCCGTCCATTCATGTCCACACATAGGGCAGATAAACATATGACCGTCTTCGTATGTGTACTCATCGCCACACTTAGGGCAGTTAGGTAAATTTGCCATTTAGATCTCCTTTTCTCACTACATAATGAAAGTATTATACCATATAAAACTTTATTCCACTAAAACATTATAACTACTCTATAAAATAGTTATATCTCTATTAATCAATGCTTATTGTATCGCATATTAGTTCGCATTATAATAATAGTGTAGCCGACGAGGTTGGGCCTCTCTTCTTTTTAGAAGGGGGTGAAACTATGAGTGATTTTGAAATTTTATCAATTGTCATAGATATTTTGACAATTCTCATTTCATTCGGCTCACTTATTGCCCTTATTTGCTTTACAAAAAGCAAATAGCCCTTCGTTACAGCTCGTAGCTAGATAAAACGAAAAGGCCATTTCCTGATTTTTTCAGTTTTTTGAGATGAGCCTGACGTCTCTACTCGCTCGGCTATCTACTCATATTATAGGTTGAATACCATATATCGTCAAATTATGATTAATAGGAGGTACCTACCTCCATATTGATACAAGTGCTATATACCATCTACAATAAAAAAACCTAATCAATCTCATTTTTCTTTATTACAGTTTCATACAACTTCAATTTATCTTCTAGATTATTCTTATAGCCTTCCAATCGTTTGATTTCGGCATCAATAAATCGATAGTGTTCTTGCAACAGTGTTATTCTTTCATGGACTGTATGAGATCCGGCATACCTTAAATCCGCATATCGCTTGATATTCGCAAGCGGCATTCCCATATCTTTCAAGCGCTTTATAAACTGCACAAATCCTACATCCTCCGCATGGTAATTGCGAATACCGTTCTGCCGCTCGATGTGAAGGAACCCTTGATCCTCATAATATCGTAATGTAGAAATAGACAGTCCTACCAATTTTGAAAATTCACCGATTTTCATACTTTCACCACCTTGACCTCAAGTATACTCGAGCATATATCATACGTCTAGACGGAGGTAATAATTATGAAAGAAACACGTTTTAACATCGGTATGAACACATTGAAACAAATTGACGGGCTGCACGGCGAGGAGGTGTATAACACAATCCAAGAGATTTCACCGGCCATAGCCGATTTATTGGTCGAGCTGTTCGGCGACATCTACACGCGCCCCAACCTGGATTTCAAGGAACGGGAACTGATTACGCTCGCATCCCTATTAACGCTGGGCGGTTGCGAGGCACAGCTGAAAGTACACACCAATGCGGCACTCAATGTCGGTATTGCGCCCGAGCAAATCGTAGAGGTCTGTACCCACTGCATCCCCTATGCGGGATTTCCACGCGTGCTGAACGCACTGTTCACGGTGAAAGCGGTCTTTGAAGAACGAAACATACTGTAATTAAGGAACGACAGTAATAAAAATCTATTAATAAATATTAGTCTATTTAAAACTAACAAAGGGAGACTCTTGATAAAGTCTCCCTTTTATTCGTGTAAAAGTTGTACGAAATTAATTCGTATTTTTCAATATTCAAAATCCGCTATATACTAATAACGAAAGAGCCATTAACGTGAGTTAGGTTCATCTCCGTCTTTTCGAGGGAGGTGACATTATGACTGTATACGAAGCATTATCATTAATGATTTTATTCGCTACCCTCGTAGTGTTAATTCTTAAGAAATAATCAGTTATTTGATTATAAAATAAGATAAACCTAACGTTTAAGACTAAGTACTGCAATACTTAGACACGTTAGGTTTATCAAATTCGTAATTCTTTGATGAGCCTAACGCCTAGAACACGTTAACTGGCTCTTTTGTACTTATAGTATAGTCTGAATTCTAGAGGCTGTCAATTTACATCGTCCTTAGAGGATATTATAAAATGAAATGGAATATAAATAACAAGCTCTTCTTTAACACCAATCATACCAAATCAACTAAACATCTACAATCCTTGCAGAAGTTGTAAATAATCTTGCCGTTGACTAAATATATTATATATGCGCACTTCTTTTTCATCATCAAAAACACGATATAAAATAATATTTTTATTAATGATTAACATACGATAGTTTTTATTACGTAAAACAGTATGTCTTGGAATCGTGCCCATATAAGGATTATCCGCTAATAAAAGGATTCTATCCTTAATATCTTGATAAACAGACTTGGCAATTTCATTGGAAAAAGATTGCTTTACATGCAGAACAATATGATGCAATGCCTGATCGGCCTGTGCCATAATAATGATACGATAAGCAGTGTCTTCCATAACTATTCGGCCTCAGCTAACAACGCTTCTATGCTGATAAAAGTATCCTCAATAGGACCCATTCTACCTTTTCGTTCGTCTTCCTCAGCCAATGCAATAGCCTCTAATAATTCGATCTGTGCTTTCAATTTATTATAGGTTTCATATCCCATACATACCGTATCACCACGACCATTTACCGTCATAATACAAGCTTCGTCCCCTGTTTTCAAAACTGTAGAGATTTCATTATATTTATTTCTTAAATCCGACGATGGTCGGATACTTTCACGTAATAACCCCATAAAAGCACCTCCTCATATACAAATTATATCATAATTTGTATATGAATTGTGAATCACTAATCCTATCCTAATCGTTTACGCAAGATAGCATAGAGAATCATACTAACAATAACGCTCATAACGGCTTGAATGGTATTGGTCACAATACTAGCAATGGCTACGCCTGGATCGAATACAAAGTATTCAGCGATGAAGTAGCCTGCTACGATGATAATGCCACCTACAATGGTTGCCACCAAGGCAGAGGTAGTTGTCTTATTGTTATAGACAGTACCGACAAGATAGCCTTCAATGCCTTTCACCACGAGAGTGATTGGTACAAAGACTACGTAGCCGAGGAATAAATCAGCTAACGCTGGGCCGATAGCACCGATATAGGCGCCATATTTTCGACCTAATAATAGAGCTGACGTCATAATAACGACATCTCCTACATTGAAATAGCCGCGAATGCCAGGTACTGGAATTTTCGTGTACATGGTAAACAGTGTTGCGAGGGCAATCAATACGGCTGTGAGTACTAACGCAGATGTAGTACTGCGGTTTTGAACGTGTTGCATAGCGTCCTCCTTATAAAAAATAGACATGTGACTATATCCATCACATGCCTATACTATATACCTATATGGTAACACCTGCAAATACATAGAATTAACTATAAAAAATACTATTAACAGTACTCTTCAAAACGTTCCTCTACATTGTAGAGAACCTCGCAATCACAACCGCCACCTTCGTTGATAATCCAGTCTAGTACGCTTTCAACATCTACCTTTTGTTTTTCTAAAAACTCTCTTGTGAAAGTCAGACTATGATCGCAACCGTCATTTGTTTCTAATTTCTCGTCTACATAGTCAAAGAGATTCCAAAACAACTCTTCATCCATAGGTAAGCTATCTAGAAAACTCTGTTTCTCTTTAGCTTTATAGCCTTTCAATAATTCCTTTTTACGTGCTTTATCCATTATGATTACTCCCTTTTATGTCTTATAAATTATAGCTCATGACTTATATCTCAAGCCTTATTTCTCATATAATTCTGGTCGTTCTAAAACTGTGCCATATTTTAATTTTGGTAGTTTAACGAATTGAGGATACAACTGCTGAACCTCTTTACAAGATTTTAACGTAAGATGTTCTAGATTATTGAGTTCTAAAATGGAAGAGTAGTCTTTATCTATCACCTTTGCCGTTAAAAAGCTAAAAAAGCGCAACTGTTTCATATGGCGTAAAAATTCTAAGGATTGAACCTTAAGAATTTTAGGAGCGGCAAAATCACCTTCTAAGGCGAGACTTTCAAGATGTTTTAGATTAGCTAATGGCGCATAATCATCAATTTGTTGAAAGTTTTCAATCGACAGCGCTACTAAATTTACTAATCTTGAAATAGGCTCTAAGCTCGATACACTTCTTCCGGACCCAATATGTAGATATTCTAGTTCTTGTAAGTTCTCTAATCTTGAAATATCTGGATAAACGCCCCATTTTATATGTAACCTTTTAAGTCTACGCTGGGCACACACCGCATCAAATAACTCCTGTGGCATTCTTGTACAAAACATGAGCTCTGTAAAAGTATCTGGATTATTTACTAGAAAATCACACCACTCCATCCAAATTCGCTTCTTATCTTTAGCAGAATAAGACTCATCTAACTGTGTGCAGTTGATTATCAGCTTGTCTTCACCATCATATTCAGAGACCTCTACCACAGATTTAGGCCGTGCGTCATCCTTATGATAGTAGTCAAAGCCATATTTAATTTGCTTTTCCGTTAACACTGCCATTTACAATTCCTCATCTTCGTCAGTCCTATAATTAATTTGTCTATAACCAGAGCCATGACCAACAGATTATAACGGGCCTAACAAATTGATACGAGCACATGCCCCTTCGCTTCTAGCACTTTTTTATAGAACACCTTCATCTGCTCGAAATCATGAAGAAGTTCATCTTTGATTTCTTCCTCTTCCTCTTCATAATCCCAAATATTTGGGTAAAGCTCTGCCTCTTTGCAGGCTGCCATATCAAAAGATTCGAGAGCTGCTTCCATGTCAAACTGTTCTAGAGCCGCCACGATATCTGCTAACTTATCGTGTTCGGTATACGCTAAGTAATCCGATATTTCTTCAACAGCTGTTATGCCAAGCACAGCTTGACTAAGAGGGTTATTATCATCCTTATGGTCAGTGCTTACGCCGGTAAGCACGAAATGGAGCACATCCCACATCTTGTCGATATCAAGCAATAATTCATCATCGTCATTCCACTCTTCAACGCTCTCAAGAATTTCCTCTTCTTCTGAGCCCATGGCTTTAAGCTCTTTTAAATTTACATCGCTTAAACAGCTATAATTTGCAATGAGTCCCATACTCTAAAACCTCCCTAGATACTCAGTAATCTAAAACTTACATAGTTACTTAGGAATCTATAATCTCCATAAATGCCGAATAATTCGAAGCCTCCACTGATAGTTAGTTCTCTATCTCTGTCAACAATTCTAGCAACGTAACCTCATATTTGTTATTTTTGTCTAACAATGGCTTACATAATAGAAGCACTTGTAAAGAATAGTAGTAGAAACTAAAGAATAGGCCATCCGGAAACACCTCTTCTTCCTCATACCGAAGAATATCTTCGTCTTCATCATACTCTTCAGACCAAAGATATTCTTCGTTGAGCATATCCTCAAAGTTCGGTAATTGATCTGCATGTTCTAGCATAAGTCCATCTCTAATACACTCAGCAATCACAGTAAATAGATCTACCAATTGTTCTACTAAATAATGAGCTACTTCATTCTGAGTTCTCTCTTCTAAGGCTTTCTTAAAAATACGAAGCAAGAAAACCATAGCAAATGGCGTAGCATGCCATAAAGTCGATTGATGTTCAATATTTTGAGCCAGCTCTTCACCTGCCGCATCAATAGCATCAACGTTCTTCATATCCCACAACACCTCAAGATGAGCAGGAAAATCTGTAGCACGGCCGTAAGTTGTGGTCAAACGATGCCACGGTATGTCACTGACTTTCACAGTTTCTATATATTGTTTCGTCACAGTATCCATTAAATTTACACCTTTATAGTAACACATCCTCCCGAAGATTATTTCTGAATAACCTCTTTTACCAGTTCATAGGTGTCTATGAGACGCAGTTTTCCTATCCTAGGATTATCGGTAATCTCCTCATAGATATCTTCCAACGTGCGTCTTGGTGCTAGTGTCCACAATTTACACGGATATAGTTCAACAGCCCCAATGATTTCTAAATGGTCTAGCAATAGGCCTAGGTCTTTATGATTAAACCAACAGTCGGTATCGATACCGAAATTTGTATTATCTTTCCAACAGGAAATTTGACTATTTAAAAAATCGTCCATACTAGGTTTGCCCGCTTGTAAAAGTCTTGTACAGGCCAAATGATATTCGATTTTTCGCGGCGATTGATCTACGTCCGACACGAAGATGGCCCCATAGGTGTCTTTAAACTTAACGGCTAATACATCACCCACCTTAAAATGAGGTTCTCGCTTTGTTTTAGATTTACGAACCTTAAGAGGCTTTGGATTTTCACTTTGTAGTTGTACGGCTAATCTATCTAACACCTTTTGACGCTGTTTGAGTGCCTTACTATCAATTTCTAGCCAAAACTCATGAGCGCCCTTCCCAATTATATCTAAGGCTTTTTCTTTGATATCCTCTGGCAGATGGCCTATCTTCCACAGCGAATAGGCTACGGCAGTCCAATAAATTTCTGTATAGAATTCGTCAGTACAAAAACTCTGCTCTTCAGCCAAAATTTCTGAAACAATTGTATCAATACTGATACCATCTCTATAGCGCTCAACAATTAAATTATAAATATCATGGCCATCATCACTATCTATGATTTTTACTCCATCAATTGCCATATAATTCTCCTTTTAAATAATACGTCTAGAAAAACAGATGTTGTGATTCTGTGACAGTTCCATCATCTTCATGGAAATAACTTGTATATAAAGGTTCTCGATGTGCCGCGTCATAAAACTTTTGCAATTCAGCAGCCACATTTGCTTCTAAAGGCATGCCTAGCGCCTGAACAACGTTTTCCCATACATCCATTTCTGTATAAGAAGCGATTTCATCATGACGCTCATTGGCATAGCCTTCGAGAGTAGATATGTCCGTATATTGACTGGTGTCACAATAATCATGCCAACAAATGCTATACACCAATAAATGGATCAAATCATCTATACTTTCAGCTATACGACCACATTCCCCTTCGCTACTCATATACCCGATAGAGCCATCCTCCAATTGATGATATTCGCCACCGGCACCATCTCGAGCAAAAGCTTTGCCGGGTAAAGAGAATGTGCATCGCCCTTCAGCAGTATCTCGCTCTTCCAGCCCATCTAATAGGCAGAAATCAAACAGCATATCAAAATCTACTGCCAAGTTAGAATCTTCACACAATAGTTTTAAATAATCCATATTCTTCCCTCTTATTGATTCTCTCATCTCTCTATTTCATCTATTATTTTCTCGTAATTCTAATAATGCAGAAACTTCATCCATGTCGAGATTAAACATGTTACTTTCAAGATTGATAGGCTCAAAATAGTAACGAACTGTATCTGCACCAAATTCATCTTCTAAATTAGCCCATTCTGCCCCTGAAAGCACGGTAAATCCGAGCGTATCGTTTCCAAGGCTTTCAGCAAACCAACGTACCTCATAAACAGGCTTAACAAAGTCATTGAAATATTTGATGGTCACATCTCGATCTTGCTCATCACCGTAAGGAATTTGCAGTTCTTTATCGCCTTTTTGTAACACAATATCATCACCATAAGCCTTGCCATTACTAACGGTTTTAATATCGATAGGCTCAGCCATCATATCATTGAAATAGTTCACCACATCTTCGTCATACTCGCGCCAGTCAATCCAGATAATAGCTTCGGAATCAAATAAATCATCTAAATCCATATCATGACTAAAGAAATCTTTGACTAGATTATACATACTTTCCATTGTCTCTCTCCTGTTTATTATTTATATTAAAAGTTAAGCCTTGCCATACTAACATCCAATAGAATCTCTGCTTAGTTCAGCTATACAAACAGCTCCATTGCTAACAAGTACTCTAGAACGTTTCATATATAACATCTTGTTGAGCCGTAAAGTTTTCATCAAAAGATACTAATACATATAGTTGTCCCGCGGTCGATTCGCCCACATCATAGCCTAGAGCAAACGCTCCGTAGCAACCGGATGTATCTAACATAATATCTGTTAGTTTTAGCACCACAGACTCATCTAGAGGCATCTCCTTTTGGATGATTTTCTGTGCCACTCGGTCTAATTCATCTAATTTAGCATATAACTGTGGCCAAAATGTTAGTGAAAGTATCTTATCCTCTGTATAACCAGAGCAGCTAATATTGAGGTTTTGAAAGGCTTGTCCTACATTCTCTAAATGATTAGTGCTCAATCGGCGAGATACAAAGTAAACCCCATGCGGTTCTACAGCCCAGCTTTCAACGTTCCATAATGTCATTAATTCAGATTTTATCATTATGATACCCCACTAGTTCGCCACACTCCACTAGTTCATTATCCTGCAATATCCGCACTAACAGGGTTCCCATCCGCATCAATATTGGCTATGATGCAGTGTCCCCAGAAAATATCGTCATCGTCATAATAAACCTCTATAGTGCCATCATTGCGGAACGCCAATTCGCCCATTGTAATACGCTTGGCAAATACATCTGCCGTAATCGGATCTTGGTCATCATTGTCGAGCCAATAGTTAGCAAGGTCTAGCAAGTGTTCACTAATGTATGCACTAATTCGTTGTTCAAATTCTTTGAAATTATCGATTTTATTGAAAGCAGCCAATGCTACGGTGCAGCTTTCATCAGAGCCCTCGTCTACATCAAGGGTGAATGCATAATCATCAATTCTCGCTGTGTAATATTGATACTCTCGATTTAACAGGAAGTCACCCCTGTCAGTATGAAGGTATTTAGGGGTTTTCAAATAAGCTGACAACGCCTCTAACTCGCTATGTTTAGCATGTTCCTCTAACACCTCAAGTACATAATAGCGATTATTCCAAGAGGGACGCATATAGCCCAAGTCCTCTAATGGTTTTGCTTTCTTAACTAACAATTTATAGACCCCATGCGGCTCAAAAGAATAACCCCATCTATCGTCAAGACCCTCAATAATCCACGTCAAAATACCTTCACTACGGTCAAGTACGCCCGTCCGAGTATCTAGAATAGCATCGGTGGAAACTAATGGTCTGTGGTACTTCTCTAAATAAGGACTCGCCCCATTCGCATCACTGCGCGGCAATGCATAGATTTCAAATACTTCCGGCTCAAACTCTGCTTCATATTCTGGTAGACGTACAATACTCATATAACTCTCTCCTACATTATAATCACACTACTCATCATAATTTCTGTTATATCATGAGCGTTCAGCTACATCGATTCTATGTAATAGTTCTTTTGCTAGTTCTTGGGCTGTTTTAAATTCCTCATGTGAAAGCACCATAAGTACAAAGCTATCTGTTCCTATGTCCATATCTACTAACTTATGCGTTTTCCATGTGGCATTAATATGTGCACACCAGTCCATAATACATTGTTCTTCATCTAATCCTGCTGTATCAATAGTTAGATTTTCGCTAGTATCTAAAGACTTATTACGTATTAACTTCTGCACATAATAAAGAAAATCCTCTAATTCGATTTTCAAAGATAACTCTCTAGCACGACCAGTAGATAGCAACTTCTCATAGAGGTTCCACCAGCTATCTTCTAAGTCTTCCATGGAGTTTAACTTTGCCTTAGTCATAAAAGAGTTAGCTTGCTTAGCATTGCCTAGCAATAGCGTTGCCAACTCTGTAAATATCGATTTCATCTGCTCTATATCTAGATACGCTACTTCTACACACAAACTACAATCAGGTACTCTGCGCTTCTTTACAAAAGCCCGCATCATCTTTACTGCGTCAGGATAACTTACATCAGCCATACGATAGGTCTTGCCATCTATATCTAAGAATAAATCTACTGCATCCTGCGTTTTACCTACACGTGCTTTCATGGCAGTGCAGCCATCGATGGCATAAGGTGGGTATAATTCTATATACATGATATATCCATCATGCATGGCCTGTAAGGTATTATCTATTCCTACTATGTTAAAACCGTTCCGATTATAATCGGGGCTCTTCAAACGCCACTCTTCGTAATTGTCGAATAATTTTTCTTGAATCCAATTATAAAAGCTCATATACACTCTCCACTATATACTGCAACTTATATGTAATATATATCTTAATACATGTCTTAATTTGTATCTTAATTATATCATTATTAAGGAATACTTATAATAAAAACACCGCACTTTTACATTTAAAAGAAATACATATTATAAAGACACTGTACTTTCATATTTAATAGAAAAAATACCCCTACAAGATACGTCTTGTAGGGGTATTAATCACACTATTTGGATTCTTATTTAGGTTCTAATTTATTTAGATTCTAATTTAGCTGCCAATTCAGTATATTTTCGTTCTAACTCATTATACTTTTCAGATAGGTCTTTCATATCTTTCTTGAGTTGTGCAGCGTCTTCAGTAGTTACCTCTTCGGAGCTTTTACCAAATTTGAAATTAGCACCTAGGCTGATAGTGTTACGACCATTACCAACGGTAGTAGCAGCATTAAACATGGTGTTTTTATTAGGGCGATAGAACGCACCTAACGCCGCTGCATTAGCATTTTTATAGTTACCAAAGCCAACGGAGTAGGACCATTTGTCATGTTTATCAAAATCTAATGGATGCAAGCCAGCTAGTGCTGCAGAAGCAGCCGCTACGCTAGATACTTGTTGATCAGTGTAGGATTTAGCTTCATTTAAGCTATTAGCACCGCCATTAATAATACGATTATTTAATGTATTAATATCGCCTTCTATGGTAGTGATACGGTTTTCATGATTATCTACCACGTCTTTAATAGCATGTAGTTGGGAGCCATTAACTGCATCAGTAGATGTCGCAGATACACGGCCTGCTGCTACATTTGTAATGGTGCGTTCTGCACCACTATCACCAATGCTCAATGTACCAACCGCATTTCCACCAGCAAAACTATATGTTCTGCCGCCGATAACACCGGAACTAGTAGATACAGCTGTGTCAGTAACAGACTTAGCACCTAGGGCAATGCTATTATCTGTGGCAGCCTTCGCATTTGTACCAATAGCGATGGAATTTTCATTAAGGGCTTTAGCTGTATTACCTATGGCAGTAGAGCTTTTACCAGAAGCCTCCGCTACAAAACCAATAGCATTAGATGCATATCCTGTCGCTTTAGAAAGGCCAATCGCATTAGCCGCTCTACCAGACGCTACAGAAGACACACCAAGTGCTGTGGAGTATGTATCAGATGCTTGCGCATTATCACCAATAGCAGTGGACTGAGCCCCAGTAGCTTTAGAAATAGTACCTACTGCAGTACCGCCCCAACCAGTTGCTACAGAGTCAGTACCGATGGATACAGCTAATTCATCAGCAGTTGTATTTCTACCAATTACAATACTACCTGCCTTAGCAATATTAGCCGCTTTACCGATAGCAATAGAATCAACGCCATCTACAGTCGCATTTGTACCGATAGCGATGCCATTTTCCTTTGTTGTAGTTGCGCTATGACCAATTGCTAAAGAGTCCTTTTCTGCTGCTTTAGCTAATGTACCAGCAGCAAAAGAACTTTTACCAGCACTAGTAGAATAGTTACCTAATGCTACAGAATCCTCATTAGAAGCTGTAGTTTTAAAACCCAATGCTGTGGAATACGCACCGCTAGCATTTGCATAAGATCCCACTGCAGTTGTATTCATAGCAGTTGCTTCTGAATTGAAACCAAATGCAGAGGACTGATTACCAGAACCTGTGGAGCTATAACCTACTGCTGTAGCGTAATCATTTTTTGCTTTTGCATTATAGCCAATCGCTGTGCCCATTATGTTATTGGCCTTTGCATTATTACCAATAGCAACTGTATTTAGAGCAGTTGCTTCTGCTTTACGACCAATGGCATACGCATCATCGGATGTTGCTTTCGCAGTATCACCAAAGGCGATAGCATTATTACCTTGAACCTTAGCACCAGTACCACCTACCAAAGCATTATTACCTTTAATGGTATTATTCTTACCTAAAGCCACAGAGTCATGTCCGTCAATACTATTATATGAACCAACTAATAAAGAATTAATCGCATTGTCATTATTGGCATGGCCAAAGCCGCCTACGATATTATTAGTACCACCAACAGTATTGCTAGTACCTACTACCAAGCTGTGAGTAGCAGAATTTGTATTATACCAACCTGCTACGATGCTACCTGGACCAGATGCAGTATTATTCATTCCAGAAGTAATACTATTAGAAGCAGAAGGTCGAACTGTATTATTGTCACCACCGAGCAATATATTATTTACAGGAGAGAACATACCATTCTCAACTTTGTTATTTCCACCATAAGCAATAGAATTTTTCATGCTTAGTGGCGCAGCAGTTGTAGCACTAATATCTAAATTGGATGCTGCAAACGCTGTTGTAGTAATACCTGCGGTAATCATAGCCGTTAACAGTAATTCTTTTTTCATTTCGTTTCCCCCTTTTAAGACAACACAAACAATAAACCTAAAAAAAGATTCAAACCTATCTAATGGAACTTGAATCTTATTGTACCCCTCTATACACTATTCATTGTCAAAATATGAATAAAATATGAATATTACCCTAATATTATAATTCTAGCTCATAAGAATTGCAAGATAATACAAAAAAGAAGGCATACTGCTTATAAAAGCTGTATGCCTTCTTTTCCATACTGGTGCGCCTAACCGGAATCGAACCAGTGACACGCAGTTTAGGAAACTGCTGCTCTATCCTACTGAGCTATAGACGCATGTATACTTTATTATATCGTTTTTAATAAAGTATACGCAAGACATCCTTATTGTTGTAGGTATTGGTTGTTCACTTGTTTTTGTTCTTCTGGACTGAGGTTTTGATAGCCTTTTGCTAATGCACTTACCCAAGATCCGTAGGCAGGGTTCGGGAATACCACAAAGGTAGTACCAAAGTCCTCTTTATGAGTATCGATGATAGCATTTCTTTCAGCTAAGGTCTTACCTTTTGTGCCAATCGGGAAGTCACCAGCGTTATCGCCCATGTATAGAACGACAGAATATTTTTTAGCAATCGCATCAAAGCGAGGTTGTTTGTCAGAGTCTTTTTCGAATAGTAGTACATGTTCTTTATCGACGGATGGGAAGCCAAGTTCCTTAAAGTTTTGTACTGTTGCATCATAGTTAACAGGTGCATAGCGATTAGAAACGTAGAATATTTCAACACCTTGTTTATGTACTTCATTTAGGAACTCAACAGCACCTGGCATGGCTTGCGATTTACCTTGATGCACAGCTTGACGCCACCAAGGAGCATCGAAGCGACCATTGCCACTAGCAACGCTTTCACCCATCAATTTAGTATTGTCCACTACAGTTTCGTCCGCATCAAGAACGATAGCAAGAGGTTTTCTCTGATGAGATGGATCAGTAACAGCCATCTTAACAAGATTTAGCGCCACATTGTACCCTTGATACGCTAGTGCTCTGTACTCTGCAGAGGTGCGCATCCATAAGAGTCCCATTGTTTCTGTTTCGGCTTGGTACTGCTGTTTTTGCTTCAGTGCTGCCTGTTCCGCCTCTGTTGCCGCATCATTCACCACAGTACCATTAGATACTACATTATTAGCTACCGTATTCTTAGCCACTGTAGTATTAACAGGCTGAGCCGATTGCATCTGAGTCGTAACAGTAGTAGGAACCATGCTACTTGCTTTCACTGTCAATGGAGAGTCCGCCTGTACTACAGGACCGACGCAAAGGCTACCACCAAGGCAAGCCACCGCTACATACCATGCTAAACTACTACGTTTCATAATTGCCTCCTAACCACATTTGCTCTCTGTATAAATACAATACACAATGTAATTCTACATAGTTATACTAAAGTCCTCTATAAATTAATATGCTATTAGTGTATTTTAAAATCTATCTACACAAGAACTATGCTATATTTCCATAAGTCGTTCTGAAGATGCAAAAGGCATTGATATCAAGAAGAGCGAAAGGGCTGAAGCTGTATTTAAACTACCATCACACCAATTACAAGCCGGCGATCCGCAGTATGAAATTGCTAAGCTTATGTATCAGGACTTAACTAATAAGAAATTTGATTAGCAATATTTAAATACACTCACATGACAAAAGCCCCTCCTTACTATGAGCTACATAGCAAGGAGGGGCTTCGTTTTAATTTAAGGAAGTTCTTTTAATCGTCAGTGTTATTCAGAGAGAGTATCTCTGTTATGTAAAAAGTATTTATAATACTATTTCACATCACTAAAATCAATGTTCATGCCCAATGCTTTAGCAATGCCTTCACCATAAGCTGGATCACATTGGTAGCAATGTTTTGCATGACGTTCTTTAATGAAATCAGGTACACCATTCATAGCCGCTGCCGTATTGTCAAACAAGGCTTGTTGTTGTTCAGGGCTCATGAGGCGGAACAATTTACCTGGTTGTGTAAAGAAGTCAGAGTCGTCTTCATAGAAGTCATATTGGTAGGCTGGACCAGATACGTCGAGAGGAGGATTTTTGAATTCCGGTTGTTCAGCCCATTCACCAAAGCTATTTGGTGCGTAGCCAATTGTAGACCCATGGTTTCCATCTATACGTCCTTGACCATCGCGATGATAGATATTTACAGGACATTTAGCGGCATTAACAGGGATTTGATAATAATTTGCCCCTAGACGATAGCGTTGCGCATCGGCATAAGAGAACAAACGACCTTGAAGCATTCTATCAGGAGAGAAAGAGATACCAGGAACGATAGTAGTCGGTGCAAATGCAGCTTGTTCTACATCTTGGAAATAATTATCTGGGTTGCGATTAAGTTCCATCACACCAACTTCAATCAATGGGAACTCATCGTGATACCATACTTTAGTTAAGTCGAATGGATTGTATGGCATATTGTTAGCTTGTTCTTCCGTCATCACTTGGATGCATAATTTCCATTTAGGGAAATCACCTTTTTCAATAGCCTCAAAGAGGTCACGTTGATGACTTTCACGGTCACTAGCTACCACATTAGCCGCCTCAGCGTCGGAAAGATTTTCAATCGGCTGTTGGCAAATCCAATGGAATTTAACCCATACGCGCTCATCGTTTTCGTTGATAAGACTGTATGTATGACTGCCAAAACCATGCATTGTGCGGTAGGATTTAGGAATACCACGGTCACTCATGACGATTGTTACTTGGTGGATCGCCTCTGGCAAGCTAGTCCAGAAATCCCAGTTTGCTGTCGCATCGCGAAGATTTGTTTTCGGATTCCGTTTTACAGCGCGGTTCAAATCAGGGAATTGCAATGGATCGCGGATAAAGAATACCGGTGTATTGTTACCTACGAGGTCCCAGTTTCCTTCTTCCGTATAAAATTTTACGGCAAAGCCACGAATGTCGCGTTCTGCATCGGCCGCACCACGCTCACCAGCAACGGTGGAGAAACGCACGAATAACGGCGTTTGCTTGCCTACTTCAGAGAAAATTTTTGCTTTCGTATATTTTGTAATATCGTTAGTTACTGTGAAAGTACCAAATGCACCGGATCCTTTAGCATGCATGCGGCGTTCAGGAATCACTTCGCGCTCAAAATGAGCTAATTTCTCCATGAGCCAAACATCTTGCATCAGTACAGGACCACGTTTACCTGCTGTAGCAGAGTTGCGATTATCTGGTACGGGAGCGCCAAAGGCGGTTGTTAGTTTCTTTTCATTATTCATATTACAAACTCCTACTTAGAGATCAAAATGAAAGTAATTTACTTTACATAATTTTTAGATTATACATCTCAATTAAGATAAATATTATTAACGGATAATTATTATCCATTAATCTATAATTAGAATATCACATTTTTTTTAACAGAACAACCCTAAACCTTTATAAATCTTGTATACACGATATCATTTACAAGAACCAAAATGAGAATTGTGGCATTATATATATTTAAATGCGAACTAAATCTCTCTATCAAAATAAAAAACACCTTGCTTCTATCATCAACGTGTAGATCACAAGGTGTTTTCATTCAATTTATGCTGGACGGCTCCAGTCGACTTGTACGTCGATAGCTTCCCACATGCGTGTTAAAGCTAATTTTAGGTTATCCAAAGATTCTAATGGTTTTACAGTCAAGCGTTCATATGTATCAAGACCTGTAGCATGCTCGATGGCATGTTCGTCGTTCAAGTAAGCGATAACCTTATCAACCCACTCTTGTTCAGGTAAATCTACGGACACTGTTTTTGCTTCTGTGTCATAGGACAAGAAGCCATTGCTGTTAATGCCATAATGGATGGCTACGCGAAATAAACTCATATCTATACCTCTCTTGCGGTAATTTTTAAACACTATATCCATATTGTAACATGAATAAATATATTAGCGAAAGTATTCAATATAAACTTTATGAGTCTATTGTATCGAGTTATATGTCTTCGTTAATGTCGCCTACATCACTATTCTTATATAGGTCACGGCCCTTATCCATTTTAGTAGATTCCACATCCTCATTAGTAGATTGTGCATCTACTGCGGCCTTTAGCTCCGATCGTTTTCTACGCGTTCCATTGTCTCCGTGAAAGCGCTGCCATAATGCGCCACTCATAACGGCCGTTTCACCAAATTTAGATTCTAATGAATCTAATACGCCAGCTAGTTTATTTTCGGTCTCATATTTAGGTGATTCGAAAAGACTATCTTGCATAGGTACCTCTTCGTCGAGGCCACTTACGGTGAGACCTAATAGTCGTATAGGACCAGGAGGATCTATCCATCGGGTTTCCTCAGAAGAATACATAAAGGCTTTAGCCTGTACCTTAGTTGTAGCACCTAAGGATTCAAGCTCTTTTGCTTTTCCTTTAGGTTTCTTGCTCGTCTTATCTTGCATGAGCTTGTTCCAAAGGAGCAGCGCAGTTTCGAAGAACACATGCTCATGGTCTGATGGCGTGTCTAACCGCTTTTGTCGGGATACGGTGGTAAAATCATCGTACCGAACCTTAATGGATACGGTATGACCTAAGAGATTACGTTTTCTCAATCGTTTTGATAAGCGATTCGCAAAATATCTAAACTCTAATTCAATAGCACTACCATCCGTTAAATCTTCTTCGTATGTCTCCTCAGCTCCGATCGATTGTATTTTGCGATCGGTTTCTACCGGTCTATCGTCAATCCCGTTCGCTAGTTCCCATATGCGGCGCGCCTGGTTGCCCACGAGGGGAATTAAACTGCTTTCATCAGGCAACGCTTGAATATGACGCATCAAGTGAAAGCCCCCTGTTTTCAAGATTTTTTCGGTACGAGGACCTACGCCCCAAATGCGTTTAATCGGTAATGGAGCTAAAATCTCTTTTTCACGGCCATAAGGTATGACTACAAGGCCGTCGGGCTTATCTAAATCGGATGCCAATTTGGCAAGGAATTTATTCGGTGCTAGCCCTGCAGAGATAATAAGACCAGTTTCCTCAAACACTCGGTCTTTAATGGCTCTGCCCAGTGCTTTTGGTCCACTATACATGGTAGACATACCGCTAACCTCGAGGAAAGCTTCGTCGATAGATAGAGGCTCAATGTGAGGAGTAAATTCTTTCATAATAGAAAAAATCTGATGGGATACCTCTTTGTAACGATCCATACGCGGATACACATAGATGCCATCGGGACAGAGTTTCTTAGCACGAGAGATGGGCATGGCGGAGTGAACGCCAAATTTACGAGCCTCATAGGAGCAGGTAGCAACGACGCCACGTGAAGAAAGACCACCCACAATTACGGGGTGGCCTTTATATTCTGGATGATCCAATTGTTCGATGGACGCGAAAAATGCATCCATATCAACATGCATAATCCATCGTCTCATTGTTACGCTTCTTTTTCGTGCTCAGAAATACGGCAGTATTTAATTTGCGCGCAAATACACTCATCCTTAGATTTATATAATTGAGGGATGATCTCTAAAATATCGCCAAATGTAGCTTCATTAATGGAATAACGAGTCCATAAGCCATTACGTTGAGAGTTAACTACACCTGCATCAATTAAGATTTTCATGTGGTAGCTCAACGTAGATTGGGATAAATTGAAGCTAGCTAAAATATCAGCTGCACATAATTCATTGCAAGACAACATGTCGATGATGTGTAATCTTGTTTCATCGCTTAATGCCTTAAAAATCGTCGCTAAACGTTCATAAGAAACTTCAACCATATCTTTAACTCCTCAAATCCGTATCAAAAAATGTCAATCTACTTATTGATACTATTATATACTATTTCTTAATGTAAATCTATTTTTTTCTTTATATTTGTATCTTAATAATTTATTATGAATATCAATTTTACATAGATGGGTAATTTTTACCACATTATAAACTAATTTAAGCACGTCATAGTTTGTATATTGTGAATATTTTAAATAAATTTTCATCTCATAGATTTATTTAGTTATACATAATTCTGCATATATAAAAATTGTATAAAATATTTTTCTATAGAATTTTCGATATACTTATTTTTCGATAACCATATAGCATACTTCGATATACCGCACTATATTAGCAATCTAAAGGATTAGATATAAAGTATACCATAATTGTATTCTTCATGCTTTCAATACAAAAGACCCCTCATAGAGGGGCCTTATTTGTATAATTCTATAAAGCGATTGTATAGTAGAGAACTCACAGAATTTATAATGATAAATTACAGTTCTCTCTTCGTAAATCCTGCTATACCAAATCCGTATAGCTTAGAATACGTTTACTAAATCAATAGTTTGGTTACGGTTAGGACCTACGGATACGATACCCAAAGGTACACCTGTTACTTCTGCAATACGTTCTACATATTTGCGAGCATTTTCAGGAAGATCTTCGTATTTACGGATACCAGAAATATCTGTTTCCCAGCCTGGCAATGTTTCGTACACTGCTTCGCATGCTTCAAGGTCTTTCAAGTTAGCTGGGAAGCCTTCAACGTCTTTACCATTCAATTTATAACCTACGCAAATTTTCAATTCTTTGAATGTATCAAGAATATCCAAACGAGTAATAGCAAGGTAATCAAGGCTGTTAAGACCTGCTGCGTATTTTACAACCATAAGGTCTAACCAACCACAACGACGAGGGCGACCAGTTACAGTACCGAACTCATGACCAAGTTTGCGAAGGTTATCGCCAGTTTCATCAAGAAGCTCTGTAGGGAATGGACCTGCACCAACGCGTGTTGCGTAAGCTTTTACTACGCCGAAGATATTTTTCAAGTAGTTTGGACCAATACCAGCGCCTGTGGACGCACCACCAGCGATTGGATGAGAAGATGTTACGAATGGGTATGTGCCATGATCAAGGTCAAGCATAGTAGCTTGAGCACCTTCGAACAATACTTTTTTATCTTCTTTAACTGCTTTCAAAACAGCAATGTTAGTATCTGTTACATATGGTTTCAATGCTTCAGCATATTTGATGTAGTCAGCTAAGATTTCATCATAGTTAACAGGTTCTGCATCATACACCTTAGTAAGCATTTTGTTTTTGAATTCTACATTGTATGCTAATTTTTGTTTGAATGTATCCAAGTCATACAAGTCGCAGATACGGATGCCGATACGATTGATTTTATCTGCATAGCAAGGACCGATACCATTTTTAGTAGTACCGATTTTAGCGTCCCCTTTGGATGCTTCCTCTGCATTATCTAACGCGATATGATATGGCATAATAACATGCGCACGGTCGGAAATTTGAAGAGATTTAGCAGATTTACCTTGTTTTTCAAGGCCTTCAATTTCTTGCAATAATACTTTAGGGTCAATAACAACACCAGTACCAACGATATTTTGTTTATTATCGTACAAGATACCACTTGGTAAAAGGCGAAGCGCAAATGCTTTGTCATCTACTACAACAGTATGACCTGCGTTATTACCACCTTGACTGCGCACTACAACGTCCGCACGTTCCGCAATCCAGTCAACGATCTTACCTTTACCCTCGTCACCCCATTGAGTGCCGATAACCATACTTGTTGCCATATCTATATCCTCCATGTGAAAGTCTAAATAATTCACTAACATTATACAACAATGTTCGGACTCTGTGAAAGTATTTATTGTGCCAGTACTATTTTGGTTCTTTAAGCCATAGGCTCATTAGGAGCCCCATAAGTCCTACAGGTATCAATGTCATCAAAGCAGTTTGCACGTCATAGATGTCTGCTAGATGGCCTACATATGGCGCTACAAGGCCTCCTAGTGTAATGCCAAGGCCTAGTGTAATCCCCGATGCAAAGCCTGCGTTTTTAGCGAGGTATTTTTGACCTAGTACGGTAATTGGTCCATATTGCGAGAATACGCCAAAGGCCATCGGTATCATAGCACCGAAGAAGCCCCAGATATTAGGCACAAATATAAACACTAAAACGGATGGCAAGAAGATAAGATTGCCTAAGCGCACCGTTTTAAGGAAGCCTAATTTATCAGATAAAGCCCCGCCCATATAGGTAAGGACTGCTCCCATTGCAAAGTACATAGTTAGCGCCAAACTAGAGGCACTGGCTTCGCCGTTTATAACGGTAATATACAAAATAGGGATAAAGATGGATAGTACAGAGAACAATATGGAGCGAGAAGCAATGACAAAGAATAACTTGCCGAAGCTTACCCAATCGTTGGCACCAGTATTAGTGGACTTAGCAGAGCTTTTACTTTCACCAACAACATCGGTAGCCGCAGAACCTGTAAAGGCATACACATACAATAACATGCCAATTAAGGCAATGGCCGTGAACACCCAAAGGAACTGAGCGCCAAAGACGTACACACCACCAGCAAGGAGCGGCCCCAATGCAAAGCCAGCGCTGCCACCTACCGCAAAGCGTCCCATGGCATTACCAAGTTCATTGGATTGCGTGCGGTTCACGAGAAGAGCCGCCTCAGGATGGAATAGTGCCGCCCCAATCCCTGCAATGAGCGATAGAGCCAATATCATCTCATAGCTCGTTGCCAATGCAATGGCGCTGATAGAGACTAACGTTACGGTAAACCCTACAGGAATGAACCAAGGCACGCGCCACCGATCTGCCACATAGCCCAAGATAGGTTGGGCTACAGAAGCCACGATGGTGTTACAGAAAATGATAGATGCTGATTGATAGTAATTGAGCCCAAAGTTAGCGATAAAAAACGGTATAAGCGCCGCTAGAGATCCTTGTCCAAAGTCATTAATACAATGAAAAATAGGCGGTCCGTACTTTCGTATGATACGTTTCATATAACCTCCTAAAATAAATAAAAACAGGTAGATATAGCCAACACCTAATGCATGTGCCATAGGCTTGTTGGTCTATACCTACCCTAGTCTTTCATATGTTATATGGGAAGTACCCTACAATTATAGGCCAAAGCGAGCCATGATTGTATCAACATGTTTTAACAATTTATGAGGATCGAAGCATGCATCGATTTCTTCAGCAGTCATGTATTTTTTGATGTTTTCATCAGATTTAAGACCTGTTGCGAAATCTTTGCCTTCAAGCCAACGTTCCATAGCGTATTTTTGAACCCAACGGTATGCTTCATCACGTACTGCACCTTTATCTACAAGGTGAGTCAAAATTGTTTGGCTGAATACAAGGCCGCCTGTAAGGTTAAGGTTTTTAAGCATTGTTTCAGGATATACTAACAATTTATCGATTGTACGAATTGTAAGGTGAAGCATGTAGTTCAATGCAATTGTTGCATCTGGTAAGATGACACGTTCTACAGAGCTATGGGAAATGTCGCGTTCATGCCACAAAGCTTGGTCTTCGTAAGCAGATTGAGCATAACCACGAAGCAAGCGAGCCATACCGCAAATTCTTTCACATGTAATAGGATTACGTTTATGAGGCATCGCAGAGGAACCCTTTTGTTTAGGGCTGAAATATTCTTCCGCTTCGCGCACTTCTGTACGTTGCAAATGACGGATTTCCAAAGCGATTTTATCCAATGTACCACCTACAACAGCGATAGTGGACAACAATTCAGCGTGACGGTCACGTTGTACAACTTGTGTAGCGATTTTAACAGGTTCAAGGCCTAATTTTTCGCATACGTATTGTTCTACGAATGGATCGATGTTGGAGTATGTACCAACGGCGCCAGACAATTTACCAACAGCAACGCTTTTACGAGCATGTTCCATACGTTCGATATCGCGTTCTACTTCAGCCATCCACAATGCTAATTTCAAGCCAAATGTAGTTGGTTCGCCGTGAATACCATGTGTACGGCCAATCATAGGTGTGTATTTGAATTCAGCTGCGCGGCGACGCAATACTTCATGTAAGCGTTTCAAATCTTCAATCAAGATGTCGCAAGCTTGTTTCATCATGTAACCAAGCGCTGTATCTTTAACGTCAGTAGATGTAAGGCCAAGGTGGATATATTTAGCCGCTTCAGGACCTACGTATTCGCCTACTGCTGTTACGAAGGAAATAATGTCGTGGTTTGTTTCCTTTTCGATTTCATGAATGCGTTCAACGTCGAAATTACCCTTTTCACGAATGGCTTTAGCCGCTTCTTTAGGGATAACTCCCAACTCAGCTTGCGCCTCGGATGCCAATGTTTCTACTAATAACATTGTGTCGAACTCGTTGCGTTCGCTCCAAATATGGCCCATTTCTTCTCGTGTATAACGTGGTATCATGATGTCTCCTTTGCATGATAAAAGCTAGATTTCTTATAGGATAATTGTACCATATGTGAAAGCTCCATTCAATGAATGGACCTAAATTTTCCGAATGATAATTATATTAAATTTGCTAATCGTTCGTATTTATTCGACATTCCGTACTTTAACTTAGTATTTATACTAATAAAATGATATACTAGAGCTATCTGAAATATACATGCACTTGTATATCATTACTGGGAGGCTTTCATGGCAAATTTAAATCGAAAAGAGCGTCGTGCACAGCGCAACGAATCGAATACTATAGGCATGCTATTACGCTTATTCTTTGGGCTCAGCTTTATCGGCTTGGCTGTAGTTCTATTTGGAGAGTTTGATCTCAACTATGTATTCTCCATCTTTACAGTGGACATCATCGTATCCTTAATTTACGTGATACTCAATAAATCTCGCATTACTACATCCTTAGCGGTTAATACCAATGTACGCGTTATCATTGCATTCCTCATCATGCTAGTAACAATGTTCTTCTACGCCTTCGCATTATGGCGTGTCGATCAATTTAGTGCACCTATGCAAGTTACATTATTTATCGGCGGTGCTATCGTATACCTTGCAGTATTTAACTCCACTAAGACAATGCTTACTAATCAAGATTAATATCATACAACTAGTAAGCTAGAAGCAATACATAACACTCTACAAATAACTAATAATACAAAATGAAAAGAGGCATATCTTGGGTTATAGGACAAAAAGTGTGTGTGACTAATCCCAATAAGTTGGAAAATCTGTAGACATATGTAGCTCATTCCAAACAGGAGCATCACCCCATTGAGG
>NZ_JAGZRH010000012.1:0-74537 GCF_018381775.1 Veillonella sp.
TGTGATACCGCGTTCACGTTCTTCTGGAGCTTTATCGATCATGCTGTAATCTTGGAAATCAGCTTGGCCTTTTTCAGCCAATACTTTAGTGATTGCAGCTGTCAAAGTAGTTTTACCATGGTCAACGTGACCGATTGTACCAATGTTAACATGCGGTTTCGTACGTTCAAATTTTTCTTTTG
The DNA here is from genome assembly GCF_018381775.1 of Veillonella sp. Taxonomy (GTDB): domain Bacteria; phylum Bacillota; class Negativicutes; order Veillonellales; family Veillonellaceae; genus Veillonella. The sequence goes on from NZ_JAGZRH010000012.1 coordinate 183, forward strand.
CCATTAGGATTGTATCCTCCTTCACAAAAACAAATTACATTCTAGTATTAATATAATATATTAACCCTAATTTATCAATGGAATATAAGATTCCCTTATACATTATTATACCATATATAGAAAAACTTCTAAAAATACAAATATTCTTCTAAAATAAAAAAACTGACAAATGTAATCCTTACACTCATCAGCTTCAATTTATATTTTATGGAGAAATAAAAAAATCCTCACCAATGTGAGGTTTAATGGTGGCGGCACACGGATTTGAACCGCGGACACACCGGGTATGAACCGATTGCTCTAGCCAACTGAGCTATGCCGCCATGTATGGAGCTAGTGACCGGGATTGAACCGGTGACCTTATCCTTACCAAGGATACGCTCTGCCGACTGAGCTACACCAGCACAATGAACGATCATTTCACTGTGAATTTTTGTGGTTGCGGGGACAGGACTTGAACCTGCGACCTTCGGGTTATGAGCCCGACGAGCTACCAACTGCTCCACCCCGCTATAAATGGTGGAGGGAGAAGGATTCGAACCTTCGAAGTCGAAGACGGCAGATTTACAGTCTGCTCCCTTTGGCCGCTCGGGAATCCCTCCAAAATAAAATGGAGCTGGCGATAGGAATTGAACCCACAACCTGCTGATTACAAGTCAGCTGCTCTACCAATTGAGCTACGCCAGCATCATTACGACAAGATGTATTTTATCATCCGTCCCACTAAGTGTCAAGAACTTTTTAAAAACTTTTTTGAAGTTTTTTTGTTCACTGCGGTATCCCTTAGTGCTTAATCATAATAACATGAAACGATACCCTATGCAAGTATTTTTTCTAAACTTTTTAAACTTCATTTTTTCCTCATCGGCAATCATAGATAAAGATAGATAATTGCTAATATAGCCACTATTATCCGATAGTACCCAAAGGAGGATAAAGAGGATCGATTCAAGTACCACAAAAATACTTTTACCGTAATATAACCTACTATATATGACACGAGTGTGCCAATGGCAAACATAATAATATCATTTAAGTCTAATAAATGTATTACCCGTAACAAATCATATATACAAACAATAATCATAACTGGTACAGCCATGATAAACGAAAAATCAGCAGCAGCTCTTCGAGTACAACCGATTAACATGCCCCCTGCAATGGTAGCACCAGACCGCGAAAATCCAGGCCACAAACAAAGCATTTGATAGAGTCCAATCCGGAAGCATTGGTATATAGATAAATTATTTACAGAATCAACCAGTCTTGTAGTCACTCGTCTTTTTTCTGCATAAATCATAAAAAGGGCGCCTACCAAAAGACCTATTATCACAGGAATCGGCCCAAAGAGATACCCTTTAATAATATATTGTAAAAGATACCCTGCCATCAGTACCGGTAACACGCCTGCCCCAATATGTAATAGAGATACGCCACGCGTTTTAATCCAATTTTTCCGTTTTAAAAAGCTATTAAATGTCCGTCTATAATGTGTGTATATAGCAAGAATAGCACCAATTTGAATGAACACTTCAAACACATCGGCATGGGCACCTTCAAAATTAAGCATATGCCCAATAATAATCATATGCCCTGTACTAGATACAGGAATACATTCTGTTATACCTTCTATAACACCTAAAATGAGGGCAATTACATATTGGTCCATGATATCACCTACCTTTTATATGCGGTCATACTCATGGCAATATATAATGCCCTCAGCAATCAATATAACTCTATTAATCAATAACCATAACACGATCAGGCTTAGTGATTGTCACTACCGCATGTTTTGGATCATTATTGTGTTCTAAGTACAATTGATCACCTTCGAGATGACCACGCCAACCTACAACAATCGGATATGTTTTACTAATAGTCTTTAATAGTTCAAGAGGATTTAAATTTAATATCGGTGCAAACAATACATTAATACCATCGATAAGAACAACTTCTGTATCACTGCGACTTAATGCACGACGAATTACTTCTTCTGCCAGTTGTGGTCTTTCATCACGAGGTACTAATAAAAACTCTTCTTCAATAAGTTGTTTTGCCTCTAAGTACTTCCAACCTTTTTGTTCAGATAATTCACGAATCAACAAACTTTTACCAGAACCAGGACCACCAACGATAAACAATATACGTTCATCATCACCTTGAATTTGTTCCCAACGTTCTCTTACATCTTGAACTGTAACCATATCCCTTGCCTCCTCGCTGTAACCGTTCCTACTTAACTGGACGGTCAGATAACATAACGGATTTGATATATTGGTTTTTATCATCTAGGGCAAACTGTAAATATGAGTCGCTTGCCGCTGGATTTTTATATTCATATACAGTAGATGTGCCCGCATTTGTTGTAGATTCAACAATACGAGTAGGCATACCATATACAAAGAGCAATAAGTATTTAGTATCCCCCATCGCAATACCGCGACGAGTAGGCGTGTAAATATTTAATAGAACACGATTGATGAGATTTTTTTTATCAACACTCACGCCATATTCGTTATATCCAATAAATGTGGACCCAAACAACATACCTTGATGTTTCCAATCATTATTGGGATCATTAACAAAATAATCATTTAATTTATAGCCACGCAACACAAAATCATCAGCAGTCAATTTACCTGCTTGAAAATCATATACTGGAGCTTTAGGCAATCCAAATCTTGGCCATACTTGACCACTAATCATATCAACAGCCTCTACATTGCTTTGTTTGATGGTGAAAGCAATATATTCTTTCTGTTGTCCTAGCATAGATTGTTGTTGGCTATTATTATTTGTATTCTCTATCGAGCTATTAAATTCCTTTTTTCGAGACCATGAATTTTCGGAATGACCTTCATATAGGAAGATATAACTTTCATTTTTCAAATCACGCCACATCGCAATAGGGCTACCATAGGCAAATACCAATTCCATGCGCGTGCTACCAACACCAATATCGCGTACAGTGTGGACGCCTTTTTTCGTACTATGAATATTAGTAATAGTATTCGGTTCAAAGAAATAAGTAGCACCTTGACCGCGCAATTGATTATTTACTAAACGCTCTTGAGCAGGTCCCGTATAAACGGTCACCTCCAAGTCTTTCATATAGTACGTCGTAAAGTTATCACGAACCACTGTTTTTTCTACATCTTTAGGCGCTACAAACTGATCTCCTAAGCGATACCCATCAATAGCATAATCATCTTCAGACCCTAAAGCTGGCAAATTATTAGCCGTATAAGACTTACCAATATCAGCCAAGTTATTTTGCGTTACGCTAGGCAATGGACCTTCATTTTCGCTAGCTGCTTGCCAAAACTGTATGGAATCACCAAACTCGGTAACTGCCATTTGTTCAGCTAGCCATCCTGTTTTAGTGCTTTCCTTTTTTGTCTTTGTATCGATTTTAACAGCTTTAATCGGTGCATTATCTATATACGCAACAGACTCAGCCGCATCAGTTCCCGCTGCTTCTACAGTTGTCTTATCATCCGTATGTGCAACATCATTTGCATTCTCTGTAGATTCCACCGCAGTTTGTTTCACAGTCGAAATAGCCGGTTCTGCCGCATACCCTACCGTTGTAGCAGATAGGCCAACTAAAAGTGCCGCTACGATACGGCTCTTAATAGAATGATTCATCGATTACTCTCCAATTGCGCACGCAACCATGTCAACCATGGCTCTAACCCATTATGGGCCGTGCAACTTACTTCAAAAATCTCTCCTGTTGGATTCAAATTACGTATATCTTGTATTGCCTTGTCTTTTTTAAATGGTACATAAGGCAATAAATCTATCTTATTAATGAGAATAGCCTTTGACTCTTTAAAGATTAATGGGTATTTAAGAGGCTTATCTTCACCTTCAGTAACAGATAATACAGTTACCTTCATGCTTTCACCAATCTCAAATTCTGCAGGGCATACAAGGTTACCTACATTCTCGATAATGATCATATCGAGTTCATCAAGATTTAAATCACCTAGTGCATCTTGAATCATTTGTGCATCAAGATGGCAACCTCCCACTGTATTGATTTGAATAACAGGAACGCCTAATTCATGAATCCGTTCCGCATCCTTAGCAGTAAATAAATCACCTTCAATAACAGCAAGGCGGTAATCTTTTTTCAAATCATGTAAAGTTGCCTCCAATAGAGATGTTTTACCAGCCCCTGGAGAACCTAATAGATTAAATACAAAAATATTTTTTTCCTTAAACAACTGTTGTAAGGACTCTGCAATGGCATCATTTTTTGCCAATACATTAGTTTTAACTTGAACTTGCATGCCTAACCTTTCTATCAATCGATATCCATGGAGGTCACTTGTAGTTCGCGGCCACCAATGGTTTGTACGAAATGACTGTCACAATAGGGACAGATAAACTTATAATTTTCTACAGGAAATGTTTTATCACAATCCAAGCACTTTCCTTCAATAGGAATCGTATTAATTTCTATACGCGAACCTTCTGCTGCAGTCCCCTTTGTAACGGCTTCCCAGCAAAATAGGAGAGAATCTGGCTCTACTCCACTCATAAGGCCCAAATCGAGTTGAACGGAATGAATCACAGATGCATCGTGTTGGCGCAATGTATCGAGGGCTACATCAAGTATACCTTCTGCTATAGACATCTCATGCATGGTATGCCTCATATACAGCTTCAAGCATCATAGTAGTCGTTACAGAGCCTACACCACCAGGCACTGGAGTAATTGCAGACGCAATATCTTTTACCGCTTCATAATCAACATCGCCTACCGTCTTACCTTCTAGTTCATTAATGCCTACATCGATAACAACAGCACCTGGCTTAATCATATCTGCTGTAATCATATGAGCACGACCCGCTGCAGCAATAACGATATCGCCACGTTTTACTTGTTCTGCCAAATCAGGGGTTCTGGAATGGCACATTGTAACCGTACCATGTGCACCAAGTGTCATAAGAGCTACCGGCTTACCAATCACTTGGCTACGACCGATTACTACCACATGTTTACCCTCTACAGGAATATCATAGTGGTTTAAAATCGCCATGCACGCCTTGGCAGTACAAGGGGCAAAGCCACCTTTACCGGCAGTTACAAGACCAATATTATACGTAGTTAGACCATCGATATCTTTTTTAGGATCTAGCATATCGATAAGAGCCTCTGTATCAATGTGTTTAGGCATCGGCATTAACGGTAAAATCCCATGAACAGCCGCATCATTATTTAATTCTTGCAATGCTGTAACTACTTCATCCTGTGTAGCCGTTTCAGGTAATTGTTTTAACACAAAGCCATAGCCAAAGTTCTTGGCTGTCTTTTCCATAAATGTAGCGTACATATGAGCACCGTGGTCTTCACCAACGAGTAATACTGCCATAGTAATTACAGAGTCGCCAACTGCTGCAACTTTTTCTTGTAAAATCGCCTTGTGAGCGTCTGCTACTGCTTTACCGCGTAATTCGATCATAAGTATCTCCATTCATTCAAACTATCTATAAAATAAGGTGCCTCCGGAGAGGCACCTAAGTCTCTTATTCTATTATATAACGAACTGTCTATAATTTCTAATTATGACCGAATTCGTTTTATCTACGGAAATGAACAGTAATTGCTGTACCAGCCTGAACAGTTGTACCGCTACTTTCATCTTGAGATGTAGCCGTACCAGTTCCATCCGGTTTAAAGGCAAGTCCCGCCTTATGTAACCAATCACGCACTTCACCATAGGTAAAACCAGTAAAGTTAGGCAATGTAACAGAACCATCACTTCCCGGTTTTGGTTCAGGTAATGTATTAGCAGCTTTAACAGCTACTGGTGTACTTTCTTTAACATACGGACTCATTTGGTAATACCGTACAAGTTGAGATACGATGTCCTTAAATACAGGGGCTACAATTTGACTACCATAATAAGAACCCTTTTGTGGGTCATCAATAACGACAAGAACTACAAATTTTGGATCCTCTACAGGGCCAAAGCCAATAAAGGACGCAATGTATTGTCCGTCGAGATAACCGCCATGTTTGGTATCTAGTTTTTGCGCCGTACCAGTTTTACCGCCGAAGTGATAACCTTCTACCATCGCTTTTGTACCGCCACCTTCGGATACTTCTTTTTCTAGAATATCTACAATGGTTTTAGCGGTTTCCGCCGGAACTGGTTGTCCCACAACAGATGTTTCAGTCGTACTTGTAACATCGCCTTGAGAGTTACTATAAGACTTGATGATATGTGGTTTCATCATAGCCCCACCATTAGAAAGTGCACCAAAGGCGCGAACCATTTGTAATGGTGTAACCGCAATACCTTGACCGATGGACATAGTCGCAACGTCTAGCTTACTCATATCCTCTGGATTATACAAAATACCTGCTCCTTCACCAGGCAATTCAATACCTGTTTCAGAGCCAAAGCCATAATCACGTATATATTTCGAGAGAATATCTGCACCTGTTAATGTACCAATTTCAGCCATACCAGTATTAATAGAGTACTTCAAAATATCTAGCAAACGAACAGGACCATATCCCTCACCATTCCAGTTTCTAATGATATGTCCATTGGCAGCGAAGGCCCCTTTATCGTTATACACAGTGTCTAACTTCCATTTGCCTGCTGCAAGAGCTGCAGATGCAATGATAGGTTTGAATGTAGAACCTGGTTCATATAAATTGGTAACCGCAATATTTTTGAAAGCCTCTTCACCACTTTGGTTGTAGTTATTAGGATCATAACTTGGACGATTGGCCATCGCTAATATTTCACCGGTCTTTGGATCCATAACGATAACGCTGGCATGCTTAGCTCCTGTATCAACCATCGCCTTATCAAGAGCGCGTTCTGCAATAAATTGAATTGTTGCATCGATGGTTAAGGTTACGCTTTTACCCTTATCTGGTAAAAATTTAGATAGTACGGAACCAAAGATGGCATTCCCTTTATTATCAGTAGCTACAATTTCTTGTTGTACGCCCCCCTTTAATTCGTCATCGAGAACCATTTCTAGACCATCAAGCCCTTTATCATCAGTGCCGACAAAGCCTAATACTTGTGCCGCTAAGACACCATTTGGATAATAGCGCTTAGATTCTTCAACGAAATTAAGGCCTGCAATATTATTATCCTTAATAACTTGTTGTACCGCTTTTGATTTGTCTGCATCCATCATACGATTCAACCAGACAAAGGCGGTATCCTCTTGCAAAGCTTTTACAATATTCTCTTTTGACATCGTTACATACGGTGAGATGAGCTCCGCAATCTCTTGAGGAGACTGTTTAATCATCTTCGGATCCGCATATAAAGATTTTGTAACTACACTCATCGCCAATGGCTTGCCATTACGGTCATAGATTGTACCCCGCGGCGATTGTAATTTTCTATCTACTTGAACTTGTAATAAGTTTTTCTTCTCTAGGTCAAAGGTATCAAAGACCTGTAACTGTGCTAAACGACCGATAAGGACGAAAGCAACGGTCATGAGTATGGCAAGGCACCACGTAGTGCGACTCCAATCACTCATGCGTAATAACGCTTTATTTAATAACTTCATCATTTCTCCACTGGACGGCGTAACTTATGGTCTAATGCATCATATAGCGCATCTGGTTCATTGGTAATCACTCCATTTTGTACCTGACCTAATAAATACTGCAATCCTTCCCCCACTTTATTCCCTGCAAGCTTAATAACACGTTCATCATAATTTAAATCCTTTGTATGGATAGGCATCTCTAGGCTCAGATCTGCCATACATTCACCAAAGGCTAAGGTTCCATCAGTCGATGCATAAGGCTTCCCACAGCCTAACACATCAGCAGCACAAACCTTAGATAATTGCTCCCATGCAGTTCGCATAATTTGACTATCTCGAAACTCACCGCTGCGAGCCTCTTTACGGATCCACTTTTTCTCATTAGCTTCCCCATTTTGTACAAAATAGTGAAAGCGCATATGATTTTTTACAATCCACGCTACACGGCGCACAAAGGCTTTTGGATAGCCCAAACGGGTAAGCAACGTCTCAGTCATCTCAGCACCTAATGTATCATGGCCACGATCCGTCAAACGCCCGTTAATAACAGCCCGTACCGCCGGCATCCCCTTCGCCACATCGTGCAACAGGGCACCCCAACGTAATATTAAATCTGGTTCTGTATGAGATACAACGGCTAATGTATGATACCAACCATCAAATTCGTGAAAGTCTTTTTCTTGTGGTAAATTCACAAGATGGTATAGCTCTGGTAAAATAGGCACTTCACGAGCGACGCCATTTTCTACAACGCGACAAGAGCACTCGGCCAAGCGAGATTGTACTAATACATCAAGGCCCTTAGCCACAGCGGGCTCTAACATGAGTCGGTCCAGTTCACTACGGACTCTCTCGAGAGATAACCCAGGCACACGATGAAATGCCTTTGGCATAGCTTCTAATAAATCTTCGGTAGGTAAGAAATCTAGCTTTGCCACAAAGCGGCATGCTCTAAATAATCGCAATGCGTCTTCTTCGAAGCGTTGCTGTGCATTCCCAATGGTTCGCAATGTCTTATGCTTGATATCTCGGCGTCCCCCTACTAGGTCTATGACCTCACCAAAACGATTCATAGCCATGCCATTGACCGTAAAGTCACGACGCAACACGTCTTCCTCTAAGGTATCGGCATAAGCGATTTCTTCTGGTCGATGACTATCCGCTCCATATCGTTCAGTGCGATACGTTGCAATTTCATATTGCTTTCCTTCTAGTGTAGCTACTACTACGCCAAAGGATTTTCCTACTAAGTCTGTCGTTTGAATATCTTGACCGCGTAGGACTTCAATTACCGTATTAGGACGTGCAGACGTCACAATATCAAAGTCATGAGGCTTTTGATGCATCAAAATATCACGCACTGCTCCGCCAATGATATAGGCTTCATAACCTGCTTCTTCCAATACAGTCAATATTCGATTGGCTTGTTCCATCATGCACACTCCTTTCTGAACTAGTCTAACCTTTATTTTACTACAAATGAAAGCATGAAAAAAGTGCAATCCTATAAGGATTGCACTCGTTCTGCAATAGCTGTACCCGTCGGTGTTACCGCAAGGCCGCCATCACTTGTTTCACGCAATGCTGCTGGCATAGCGCGACCGATATTATTCATTGCTTCAATAACTTCATCTGGTGGAATTTGACTTTCAATATTCATCAAAGCCAATTCAGATGCAGTAATGGCATGAACTGCATAGAAACCATTACGTTTAACGCACGGTACCTCTACAAGTCCTGCTACTGGATCACAGGCAAGGCCCAATAAGTTTTTCATACACAATGCGATAGCATGGCCTACTTGACGAGGCGTACCACCCATCATTTCTACAATGGCACCGGCAGCCATACAAGCGGCCGTACCAATTTCTGCTTGGCAACCGCCAACGGCACCGGCCACACAAGCGCGATTCGCTACGACATTGCCAATGCCAGAGGCAGCCAAGAAGCCCTTTACCATAGTTGCTCTATCTAGCTTGTAATGGTCCGCCACTGCTTTCACCGCACCAGGCATAACACCACAAGATCCAGCCGTAGGGCACGCAACGATGCGGAACATTTTTGCATTCGCCTCGTTTACAGCAATAGCATAGGTCATCGCCTTGTACGCAATATCACTCATAAATCTTGGTGCTTGGCCATTAAGCTGTGCCGCCTGACCACCGGACATACCAGACGCTGTTTTTTCTGCATAGTCTATACCATCTTGAATAGAACCTTCAAAGATGTCTAAACGATGCTCTATTTCACGAATAACCGCTTCTTCACTGCGGTCATAATTCTCTAATTCATAACGCAGTACTACATCGCCAAAGGAAATGTTATTTTCCTCAGCTAGGCGAATAATATCTGCAATTGTATCGTATGCATAACTCATCATTCGCCCTCCTATAACGCTTCAAAGGTCATGACATCTTGAATGCCTGGACACTCGCGCATAAACTGAACGGTAATTGGATTTACCACCGTATCGGTAGTAATGACCATCACTGCATCCTTGTGCTTACCCTTCCGAAACACGCGCATGGTAGCGATATTAATATCGGACTCACTCAATGCTTGGCTCACCAAAGAGATAGCGCCAGGTCTATCTTCATGGAATACAACAAGTGTAAACTCATCGCCAGTAATAGACATATCATTGCCATCTACTTCGGTAATCATAATTTGACCGCCCCCAAGAGATCGACCAATCACAGTCATATGACGATTATGTTCATCGTACATATCAAAACGAACTACATTAGGATGACCTACATCAAGAGGAGATTCGATAAAGTTATACTCCATGCCCTCTTTTTCAGCTAATTTATGAGCAACACGAATATTCGTATCATCCTCTTTAAAACCTAATAATCCCCCAATCAAGGCACGATCTGTACCATGGCCTTTATAGGTCTTAGCAAAAGAGCCATATAAGGTTAAATCTACCTTTTTAGGTGTGGAACGGAAAATGCACCGCGCCATCTTACCTAGCCGCGCAGCACCAGCTGTATGCGAACTAGACGGGCCAATCATAACAGGCCCTATAATATCAAAAATACTATTCATACACGCCTCTATATACACATAAATAATGTGAGAAAATCTTACTTTACCTATAGTATAACAATCGATATTGATTAATGTCTATATGCACATTAGCAGTATTTTTGTACACATACGGAGGACTAAGTTGTAGATACGAAACTGGGCCCCATCAATATACAGCCACTAACAGATAACTTTCACAAAATAGTAAAAAACGCACCTTAGGCGAACCTAAGGTGCGTTATTTATAACAACAGTCCTAAATCATAAAAGAGAGGGGAAGTAGGACTGTAGTTAATAAGTTAATGGATCCTATTAGCCCAAGATAGCTTTCATGTCAGCTTCTGGAGTTGTAATTGGATGTAATTGGAATTTTTCTACCAAAATGTTCAATACATTGCTGGAGAAGAATTTAGGCAAGGAAGGTCCGATGTAGATGTTGCGGATACCCAATGCCAACAATGTTAACAAGATACATACTGCTTTTTGTTCGTACCAGGACAATACCAATGTTAATGGCAAGTCGTTTACGTCACATTCAAATGCACCAGCCAAAGCTACTGCTACTTGAATAGCGGAGTAAGCATCGTTACATTGACCCATATCAAGGATACGAGGGATACCACCGATTTCACCGATGTTAAGGTCGTTGAAGCGGAATTTACCACAAGCCAATGTCAATACTACAGTATCATCTGGAGTTTGTTTTACGAATTCTGTGTAGTAGTTACGGCCTACTTTAGCACCGTCACAACCACCAACTAAGAAGAAGTGTTTGATTGCGCCAGCTTTTACAGCGTCGATTACTTTATCAGCAATACCCAATACTGTACCGTGACCGAAACCAGTAGTTACTTCGTGACCACCGTTGATGCCAGTGAATTCTTGAGCTTCTTTGTAGCCGCCCAATTCGATTGCACGTTCAATAACAGCGGAGAAGTCTTTAGTGCCATCAGCTTTTTCTTCTACGTGTGCACAGCCGTCGAAACCTACCATATCTGTAGTGAAGATATTAGCTCTGTAGTTTTCTTTTGGTGGCATAATGCAGTTTGTAGTGAACAAGAATGCGCCAGGAACGTCAACGAATTCTTTTTGTTGGTTTTGCCATGCAGTACCGAAGTTACCTTTCAATTGAGGATGTTTTTTCAATTCAGGGTAAGCGTGGCAAGGTAACATTTCACCATGAGTATAGATGTTTACACCTTTACCATCAGTTTGTTCCAACAATTGATTCAAGTCGTGAAGGTCATGACCAGTTACAACGATGAAAGGACCTGGTTCTACAGTCAAAGGTACTGTAGTTGGTACTGGAGTACCATATGTTTCAGTGTTAGCTTTATCAAGAATAGCCATGCATTTCAAGTTGATTTGACCGAATTCCATCAACAAGTTCAACCATTCTTCAGCACTGTGGTCTTTAGCGAATTCTACCATGCCTTTGATGAACCAAGCATCAACTTCAGGATCATGGAAACCAAGGCGTGCAGCATGCCATGCATAAGCAGCCATACCACGCATACCTAACAATAATGTAGAACGAAGGGATACGATATCTTCTTCACCTTTCCACAATTGTTCCCAATCGAAGTTTTGAGCTGCGCTATCGATTTTTGCATGATAAGCGTTTACTTCGTCGATGAATTCTTGAACGCGGTCTTCAGAGAAGTTTACGTTTGTTACACACATGAACAAACCACGCATTAAATAGTCAACGCCTTCTTTAGTTTGGCCTTTTACGTCTAAAGCGCGTGCTAAACCAACTAAAGCAGCAGTTAATTCGTCTTGTAAGTTAGCAACTGGTGCAGTTTTACCACATACACCTTGTACAGTACAGCCGCCTGGTGCTGCAGATTGTTCGCATTGATAACAGAACATACTCATTTAAAAATCCTCCTTTGCGAGACTTCCTCGCATTCAAGCTAGATAATATAAAACCTATACATTACACTGATGAATTATCAGGTGTCTGATTGATTACATTTGAAAGTATAACGTAAAGATGATACAATTTCTGTAGCTTGAGCAACAAATAAAAAACTTTTTCAAAATTTTTACCTGGCTCCCCTTTCGGAACAGGTAGGTCATTTGACCTTATACTATTATTATACAATAATCAATTTAATTTACTATAGACTTCGTCACATCGGAGGCGACCATGAAGCAAATACTTTCAAATGACATTATCAACCAATATCTACCTACCCTAATTAAATGCCCTTTATTTAATAAGTTGGGCGAACCTGAACTACGCAGTTATTTACATAATGCGAAAGTTATTGTGCATAGCTATAAGAAAAATGATTTTATTGCCCTCTCTGGGGATCCGATGGAAGGCATTGGGGTCATTCTCGAAGGCAGTGCGTTACTGACACGTGAAAATGTTATGGGCCAACGCGTTATTATGGCTAACCTTGAACAATCTGATATTTTTGGTGAAGCATTACTATTTAGTAAACAACCATTATGGCCTGCTACGATTAAAGCTACAAAGGTTAGTAAAATTATGTTCATTCCTCTTGAAACATTTATTGATACATTGCCTGATTGCCAACAATGCCAAACCAAAATCTTGTCCAACCTATTGGAGGATTTGTCTGAAAAAGCTATTCTCCTCACAAGAAAGGTTCATTATCTTACCTTGAAAGGTATGCGCGAGAAGATTTTCGCGTACTTAACAGACATTTATAAACGTCAGCAGTCTACAACAATCCATTTGCCACATAACCGTGAGCAAATGGCAGAAGTACTCAATGTATCTCGCACAGCACTTAGCCGCGAACTCGGGCGCCTAAGAGATGAAGGCATTATCGATATTACAGGCCGTACAGTAATACTAAAAGACGTGGAAGGAATCGAAGAATTCGGTTTTAATAGCTTCTAGCATATCTTTTAACCTATAATAAAACTAATAATATACAATAAACGTAAAAAGGTCTCCCTATATAATCTAGGGAGACCTTTTAGTATACAGTTATTATTTCTTTAGTATTAATTCTTTAGTATTAATTCTTTAGTATTAGTTCTTAGCAATTAATTTTACACATTAGAACCAATGAGATAAATCGAATTCTTCACCAATCGTAGCTTTCACATGAGCACGACCTAAATATAGGCCAAGTAATGTTAAACTGATTTTAGACATAGGCGTATGATCAAATACATCTGCTAAATCTAAGAGAACTGGAGAAATATCATCCATAATATCACGTGCTTCTTGACCTCTGAAAGCAGTCGGTTTACTCTTCATAAGAGCGATGAGATCTCGTTGTACCATAGAATCGGAAATGCGTGTTTGTCTAAAGAATCGTGGTGCTAAAGACTCATCAACCAAAGCCAATTTATATAGATTGGAGTTCAAGCTACGCACTACATAGCGCGGATCCACACCATGACCATCGGTAGCACGGAAGAGTTCCTCCTTGGAGAAACCACGATAGTTGAACACGAATGGATAAGAATTGGATAATACTTGAGCTAATGTAATCGGTTCACGTTCCTCTTGTGTACAGCGTAAATAGTCTAGCTGACGGTAGAAAGAATTGTTTTGAGGCAAATCAGAAATGAATGGCTCAATATATTTTTCTACATAATGTTGGAAGTGAATTAATCCATAGTTATTAGAGTTTCTAGAATATTGTAGCAATAGGGTCAATGCCATGACTTGGAAATGACCTAATGTCAAATGTGGCAATACACGTAACGCATCAAAGGCTACAAGGTACGGAGTGCTAGACTTAGGTGATTGCACCACATCTAAGAACGCACCTAAGGCGGCGGATTTCATCCACTCTGTATTCGTAGCAGCATAGGCCTTTTGCATACTCATCAAGGCTTCTTGAATAACAATATTATCAAGAAGTGCGTTGACTTCAGCTAACTTTGTAATATTAAGAGCTGCTAATGCATCTCTTGTAATGGATTCCACATAATGTTGTGTATCTCCATGCAACACGCCGAAGGCATGAACAAATGGCGCGATTGCCAATTCAATACATTTATCTTCATGTGCCGCTTTAGCCCATTGCCCTGTTGGTACCTCTTCTTCAACCATACTAGCGGCTGCCAATTGAGCCTCTATTTCTGAAGCATCAAACAAGCGTGTTTCATCCAATACAGATGGGCCTTCTGCTGTTTTAATCTCATCGACACCACCGATCATTTGTGTAGCCTCAATATGTTCTGCTTCATCAGCTTCAAGAGCCTCTACAGATTCGCCCATAGCAATCGTATCCTCTACAGAATTAGCGCGATTGCGAAGTTCATCTGTAACAGCATCAAGAACAATAGTCTTATCCATCAATGGAGTGGAATGATGCTCACTATTAGAGCGTTTACCATCAGAAACTGCAGGCATTATAATAGTTTCATCATTACTATGTTCTGTTGGAGCAGATTCTGTCTTCTCTAGAGAACCAGAATTTACTTGAATAGATTCATGTGAAACAGATTCATGCGGAATAGAATCAGCAGAAACAGATGTATCTTGAACAGATTCTTGTCCTTTTAAGTCAGCTTGACTTGATTTAGTCTCAGTCTCGCCTGCATGATGACCTAAGGCCAAGGAATATCCTATTTCGGAGTTTTCCACATGTAATTGATTACCATCTCGTCGGTTATAAGATGTATCTTTATGAGCTTCCACAGGTTCAGAAGCATTATACTCTTCATTATCCTCTAACACAGAGGCCGTATACACGTTGGTTCCACCTTCATGTGTAACAGTTACATCGCCTACCCTAGATTCATTAACGGACTTTTCTCTATGATGTTCACCATCAAACTTAGTAACAGATCTATCATGGTGCTCATCTTTAGCTTGGCTTTCACTATCATTACGATTAAAAACGGCGTAACAAATGGCAAAAAATCCAAGCGCTACAACAGCTAATACAAAATATGGTATTACGTTTGACATACTATCCCCCTACATCAACGCTTCATTATATGCAGCACGTTCACCACCAATGCTCTTAGGTCGAACACGACAAGCAGTTACATGAGCCTCACCAATTTCTTTAATACTGAGGCGCACGGGTACAGTAACATGTTTCATATGCATACCTATGAAAGTGTCCCCGATGTCGATACCTGCATCAGCTTTAATAAATTCAACCATCACTGGATCGTCAAAACGTTCATAGGCAGTAACAGCCATGGCTCCACCTGCATGACGTTGAGGTACTACATTAACCTCTTCCTCCCATGTTACTGCACTACGTTCCATAACAAGAGCTCGATTAATATGCTCACAGCATTGAACGGCCAAATTAAGGCCTTTAGCTTTAACAGCTTTATATATTTCATCAAATAGGATCTGAGCCACATCAATGTGGGAATCAGTGCCAATTTTCTTACCCATAACTTCGCTAGTGGAACAACCCACCACGAATAATTGACCTTCTCGAACCTTTGCCAAATCTAGCAATTCAGCCATCGCTGTACGCACTGACTGACGAATAGTTTCTACAGAAGTCATGATATCGCCTCACTCACTTTGAATGTATAAATCTATATGTATATTATCACAAAATGGACAGAATCGGTAGACTTTACTCTACTAAACAAAAGTGAATCTAACATAATAATATATAAACTATAAAAGTAATTTCATATATTACTATCATACTAATAAACAATGTAATGATCATTAAATATATACATACATGTACAGTGATAATTATTGAACCTCTATAGATAAAAAAGAGGCTTGCATTAGCAAGCCTCTTTCAATCACTCAACGGTGATATTAGATTTTTCTATAAGGTTTTTGGCCTTGTTCGTAGAAGTTGTTACCTTCAGTATCGCCAACTACGATGCAAGGGAAATCTTCAACTGTCAATTCAGCCAAAGCTTCTGGACCAAGTTCACCATAAGCAAGTACTTCGTATTTTTTGATGGATTTTGCAATCAATGCTGCAGCGCCACCAACTGCTGCGAAGTATGTGCAACCATTTTTCTTCATGGATTCAACTACTGCTGGTTTACGGGAACCTTTACCGATCATGCCTTTAATACCTTGATCAAGCATTGTTGGTGTGTAAGCATCCATACGACCAGAAGTTGTAGGACCAGCGGAACCAATTGGGTCACCAGGTTTTGCAGGTGTTGGGCCAAGGTAGTAAACGAATTTGTTAGTCCAATCGATTGGTAATTTTTCGCCACGTGCTAAAGCTTCAGTCATAACTTTATGAGCAGCGTCACGAGCGGAGTAAATTTTGCCAGTGATAAGAACGCTATCACCAACTTTTAATTTACGGGAAAACTCTTCATTATATTCTTCAGTATTAATGCGAATTGTTTCAGCCATTGTAATTACCTCCTACCGATTAAAGTACTACGTGTTTATGACGAGCAGCATGACACATAATAGTAACAGCAACAGGAAGGCCGGCGATATGAGTTGCACCCCATTCGATGTTTACACCGATACAAGTTGTTGTGCCGCCCAATTGTGGACCGATACCAGTTTTGTTAACCATTTCCAAAATTTCTTCTTCCAATTTTGCATACTCAGGATCTTTGTGAGGAGTGCTAATATCGCGAAGCAAAGCTTTTTTGGACATAACAGCTGCTTGGTCCATAGTACCACCAATACCAACGCCAAGTACGATTGGAGGGCATGGGTTAGGGCCAGCATGTTTTACGATTTCAAGAACTGCATTTTTAACGCCTTCAACGCCATCTGCAGGTACCAACATAGCTACGTCAGATTTATTTTCAGAACCGAAGCCTTTAAGTTCTACGTTGATTTCTACTTTATCGCCAGGAACGATATCGATGTAGATGATTGCAGGTGTGTTGTTTTGAGTGTTTTTACGGTTGAACAATGGTTCTGCTACAACGGATTTACGAAGGTAACCTTCTACATAACCTTGAGCAACACCTTCATTGATAGCTTCTTTAAGATCGCCACCAACGAAATGAACATCTTGACCTACTTCTACGAATACCAATGTCATACCAGTATCTTGGCAGTATGGACGATCTTCAGCATCAGCAATTTCTGCATTTTTGATGATTTGATCGAGAACGATGCAACCAACTGGAGACTCTTCTGTTTCACGGCCTTTTTTCAAGCCTTCATAGATGTCTTTTGGCAAGTGGTAAGCTGCGTCCATACACATTTGACGGACTGTTTTTGTGATTTCAGATACTTGAATCTCGCGCAAGATAATCCCTCCTCAGGAACATAGTTGAATATTAATTCTAAATTACCGTGAGATAACTTTTAACTCTCAAGTGTATAAGACATATGTTTCTCATACACATCGAGATTAACTCTATGCATCAATCGTAACACACAACATACATGCTTTCAACGGCTTAACTATACAGTTTTCTCAATGCTTTTTCATGTTTTGAGAATTATTTTCATGAATATTACTGTATATATTTCGGTATTTCAATAGTTCTTTTTCATCATATTTTCGACTATAAAAACTATATTTCAAATGTGATAAAAGTCATAGCTAATCATAGGTTGAAAGAATTTTTATACCCTATATATTAATCCACTTTTAGAGGCCAAAATTAGGTTGAAATCACCGTATAAATGCAGAGTATATCTAAGATGATAAATACACTTTCAGACTACTTGATATTATTTTTCAAATAAAAGGTTTAAACTTTTTTGTAATGCATATGTATACCGATTATATTCAATATACTTATATTGCTAACTCTTAGTAAAATATCCCTGAAGATATCTCTATAAACACAGTATTTATCTGTGTTTATTCATTTATATAGATTATATTAATTTTAATGACTTGCTTATCAAAATTTTTAATAATTGATTTTTTGTATAACGTTATGTGTTTTAGTCATAGTTAACGTCTTTTAATTTATAGTAATTTTAAAAAAAACGCTTGCTTTTATAATTAATCTAACATATAATAACAATCGTACCATTCCTCGATAGCTCAGTTGGTAGAGCAATCGGCTGTTAACCGATCGGTCGTAGGTTCGAGTCCTACTCGAGGAGCCATTCTGGCCCGTTGGTCAAGCGGTTAAGACACCGCCCTTTCACGGCGGTATCCCGGGTTCGATTCCCGGACGGGTCACCATATGGACGATTAGCTCAGCTGGGAGAGCGCCTGCCTTACAAGCAGGATGTCGGCAGTTCGATCCTGTCATCGTCCACCAGACCTAGAAGCAAGCATAAAGCTTGCTTCTTTTTTTTGTATATGTGATATAATAATACCAGTTGTTTTGTTTGTGAATTTTAAAGAGTCTTATTTAGAGGAGGAACTATGTTTCATACATTCGGACGCTATAAACGTTCGCTACTTACAGTACTAGGTGTACTATTGGCATCTACACTCGCTACAGCAAGTGCTGCCACTATTAATATGAGCCAGTTAACATCAAATACCGCTCAACCAGTAGTCATTAACTCTATGCCATCCAATGTAGATACGACTACCCCTACATTACAAGCTGATAATAATGGTCAACCTATTTTGAAGATTGCAAATACACCTGTTTCAACTCCAATTGTTGGAACACCTGAAAAAGCGACTATCAATACTTCTAATTCTAATTATGATGGTCACTTAGATAATTTCCCTAGTCGCAAAGTTACAATTGTTGTACCTGCAAAATTGCGCAACGAAAACACAGCCCAATTAGGTCGTTACATGACAGACCGTCTATCTAATACGCTTAAGTATCCATACTATGATACAGCAATCGTAAGTACTAATACGCCAACAGCTGAAATTAGAGCTGTTGACCTTGCACAAATTGCAGCTGCACAAAATTCTGAAATCGTTATTATGCCTGTACCATTACAAGACGTATATGTACAAATCAATGGTGTTAATAGCCCATATACATATAATAATGATGATCGTGAAATGTACATCGCCGCAAAGGTAAATGCACTTTTATATTATTACGATGTGAATGATCAAGTAATTCACACTGTACGCAGTGGATTCAATCAAACTGATGATTCCTTAACAATGCCAACACATAAGGCTGTATGGAACAAAGTTATGACTGTATTACTTGATAAATTACCATACAAACGTATTCCAACAGACCGCGACCGCTATCAAGCGCCTGGCATCAACTCTGAATCTCCAGTTGTACTTGACTTCCAAGTAGAACAACCTAGAAATACTGCTTACTCCTTAAAAGGTGTTAGCGTATTATAAGAGACACTAAAAAGACCGTTAAGCAATTGCTTAACGGTCTTTTTGTATTCACCTATTAACGATACATAACTTAGTGAATCAAGCCGATTAATCTAAGTTGATGCTCTGTAAAACCAGCATTTCTTAAAAGTGCAGTAAATGAACTACGGAAGGAATCAGATAAATCGCTTACGTAATAAATTGAATCATCATCTTTTGCACTTGCTGTACTTGTATTAGTAGTCGCAGCATATTTAGCATTATCAGCTTCATTTTGTTTAACCATGTTAGCTCTAAAAGCATCATTTGTAGGAGTTTCTACTGGTGGACGAACCGAGTCAGTATATTTATAACCATAAGATGCGTCTACATGTGTTCCTAGTGTAGATGCACCAAAACAGCATGCTAATACAGCAAAAGCAATGAAAGATTTTTTTGATACGTTCATTAGAAAACCTCCAAATTAACACAATAAGTCATTAAATTTAAATGACAAATTTTAGTATAAGTAGATGACCTTAATGTTAGATGAGTGTTTCCTATAAACAAAATGAAATTCTATAGAAAAAGGCTAGCCCTATGGCTAGCCTTTTTCTTTATAGTTGTTTAGTTACATGCAAGCGCAATAATGCACGTTGCAATGCTGCTTCTGCACGTTCTACATCGATATCTGGTGTAGGATTGGATAACCGACCTTCTGCACGCTCTTTAGCTCGACGAGCACGTTCCACATCAATGGATGATGGATCTTGGCAATCTGGGGTTACAATACTCACCTTATTATGTTCAATTTCACAGAAGCCACCAAATACGGCAAGTTCACGAGATGTTCCATCTGGTTGGTCTATGCGTAATGGCGCTAAATCTAATGCGATAATCATAGGTGCATGATTTGGCAAAATACCAAATTGACCATCGATAGCTTTACCTACAAAGAATGTAGACTTGCCTTCAAAGACAATTGCATCAGGTGTGATTATTTGTAGGGTCATAGGTTCCGCCATGGATTATTCCCCCTTCTCTTGCATTTCCTTTGCTTTTTGAACGGCTTCATCGATGGTACCAACCATGTAGAATGCACCTTCAGGTAAATCATCATGTTTACCATCAAGGATTTCTCTAAAGCCTCTCAATGTTTCGGACAATGGTACGTATTTACCAGGAGAACCAGTAAATACTTCAGCTACGAAGAACGGTTGACTCAAGAAACGTTGAATCTTACGAGCACGAGATACAGTCAATTTATCTTCGTCAGACAATTCTTCCATACCAAGGATTGCGATAATATCTTGAAGATCTTTATATTTTTGCAATACTTCTTGCACGCCACGCGCTACTTCATAGTGTTCTTCACCAAGTACATGTGGGTCCAAAATACGGCTTGTAGAATCTAACGGATCCACCGCTGGATAGATACCAAGTTCCGCAATGGAACGAGACAATACTGTTGTCGCATCCAAGTGAGCGAATGTTGCCGCTGGAGCAGGGTCAGTTAAGTCATCGGCAGGTACGTATACAGCTTGTACTGAAGTAATAGAACCTTCTTTAGTAGATGTAATACGTTCTTGTAATGCCCCTACGTCATTAGCCAATGTAGGTTGGTAACCTACGGCAGATGGCATACGGCCTAAGAGGGCAGATACTTCAGAGCCCGCTTGGATAAAGCGGAAGATGTTATCGATAAACAAGAGCACGTCTTGTTTCTTCACATCACGGAAATATTCAGCCATTGTAAGGCCTGTAAGACCTACGCGCATACGTGCCCCAGGTGGCTCATTCATTTGGCCATATACAAGAGCTGTTTTGTTGATAACGCCGGACTCTTTCATTTCGTTCCACAAGTCGTTACCTTCACGAGTACGTTCGCCTACACCGGAGAATACGGAGTAACCACCGTGCTCTGTGGCAACATTGTGAATCAATTCCATAATTAATACGGTTTTACCTACACCGGCACCACCGAAGAGGCCGATTTTACCACCTTTTACATATGGAGCGATAAGGTCAACGACCTTAATACCTGTTTCCAAGATTTTAGTATCTGGAGAAAGGTCATCAAATTTAGGTGCTGGACGGTGAATAGGCCATTTTTCATCAGCTACAACTGGAGCTGGATCATGGTCTACAGTTTCACCCAATACGTTAAAGATACGACCCAACACGCCTTCGCCTACAGGAACCGCAATTGCAGCACCAGTATCTTCGGCATCCATATTACGGGTCATACCGTCAGTAGAGCTCATCGCAACACAACGTACAGTATCGTCGCCTAAGTGTTGCATAACCTCTACTACAATTTTTTGTCTATCATGTGCCTTATGATCATGGTAGATGTTGATGGCGTTGTAGATGCTTGGCAAATGACCAGCATCGAAGCGCACGTCTACAACTGGGCCAATGACCTGCACAACTTTACCAATATTATTACTCATCGACAAATGTCTCCTTATTTATTGCAAGGCATTAGCGCCACCAACGATTTCAGAAATTTCGTTTGTAATGCTAGATTGACGTAACTTGTTATATTCAAGCCCCAAGGAATCAATGAGTTCCCCTGCATTGTCTGTAGCAGATGTCATGGCTGTCATGCGAGCACCAAGTTCACTTGCTGCAGATTGCAACAATCCATTATAAACAGTAATTTCTAAATATTTTGGTAGCAACGCCTCCAAGACAGATACAGCGGAAGGCATAAAGTCATATTCTTCCCCTTTTACCTCATCTTGTGGTTGCTCTATTGGCAACAAGCGCTCAGCCTGTGCAATTTGCGTCATAGAATTTACAAAACGTGTATAGATCATGATGACTTCGTCAACTTCATGACGTTCGTATAGTGAAAGTGCTTCATGCATAATGGCACGCGCATGTTCATAGGAAGGTTTATCAGAGAAGCCTGCATAGGACTTATCGATATGAATTCCTCTAGATTTCATGCTGTCTCTAGGCTTTTTACCTGCCGTGATAACACGGTATGTATCGGAAGATTTACCATGCAATTGTTCCATAGCAAACTTCAACACATTAGACGAGAATGCCCCTGCAAGGCCCTTATCGGCACCTATTACGATATAGCATGTGCGTTTTATAGGGCGTACCTCTAACAAAGGACTGCTAAAGCCTTCTAAATCACTATTAGACATATGACGCAAGATTTGCCCAATCTTCTCTGCGTAAGGACGAGTACCTTCCGCTTTTGTTTGCGCCTTACGAAGACGAGCAGAGGCTACCATCTTCATCGCTTTTGTAATTTGTTGCGTATTGGTAACACTTTTTATGCGTTTTCGCAAATCTTGTGCACTAGCCATACATTACGCCTCCTTATGAGACACTAATGTATGTGTAGAACCAAATGCTTCTACACATTCTGGGATTGCTTGTTTCAATAGATTTTCAGTATCTTCGTCAATTTTCTTAGACGTTTCAATATTTGTGATGATTTCAGGATAGTTAGCTTTTATATAACGTAAAAGTTCAGCTTCAAATGCTAAAATATCATCCACTTGAATACTTGCTAAATACCCTTTTGTACCAGCGTAAAGATTAATAACCATTTCTGCTACGCTCATAGGTTCATATTGACCTTGTTTTAACATTTCAGTCAAACGTTCACCACGGTCTAATTGTGCTTTAGTAGCCGCATCAAGATCGGAACCGAACTGAGCGAACGCAGCTAACTCACGATATTGAGCAAGGTCCAAACGCAATTGGCCTGCTACTTGTTTCATCGCTTTAGTTTGCGCACTACCACCTACACGGGATACGGACAAACCTACATCAACCGCTGGGCGGACGCCAGAGTAGAACATATCTGTACCCAAGAAAATTTGACCATCAGTAATGGAAATTACGTTTGTTGGGATGTATGCAGATACGTCACCTGCTTGTGTTTCAATGATTGGCAACGCAGTAATGGAACCACCACCAAGTTCTGGTGAAAGTTTCGCAGCACGTTCTAATAGACGGCTGTGTAAGTAGAATACGTCGCCTGGATACGCTTCACGCCCTGGTGGACGGCGTAATAATAAAGACATAGCACGGTAAGCAGCTGCTTGCTTAGTTAAATCATCATATACACAAAGTACATGTTTGCCTTTGTACATGAAGTATTCACCCATAGCAACACCTGCATACGGAGCGATGTATTGTAGTGGAGCCCCTGTAGAAGCACTAGCAGAAACGACGATTGTATACTCCAACGCACCTGTTTCTTCCAATTTTTGTACTACACGAGCTACGGTAGATTCTTTTTGACCAATTGCTACATAGATACAAATTACATCTTTACCTTTTTGATTGATAATTGTATCAAGAGCAATTGCAGTTTTACCTGTACCACGGTCACCAATGATAAGCTCACGTTGGCCACGGCCAATTGGCACCATCGCATCGATAGCTTTCAAACCTGTTTGCAATGGTTCGTTTACAGATTGACGATCCGCAATACCAGGCGCTGGATGTTCTACAGGACGACGTTCAGTCGCTTGAATAGCACCCTTGCCATCGATAGGCTGCCCCAATGGATTTACTACACGACCAATAAGAGCATCACCTACTGGTACGTCCATAATTTTGCCAGTACGTCGTACTTCATCGCCTTCTTTAATCAAGAAGTCGTCACCTAATAGTACGGCACCAACATTATCTAATTCTAAGTTCAAAACCAAGCCATATACGCCGTGTGGTAACTCTAATAACTCACCAGCCATGGCTCTTTCAAGACCATAAATATGGGCGATGCCATCCCCTACGTCAAGAACAGTACCCACGTCATCGACATTGAGGTCAACATCATAGTCCTGAATCTGCTGTTTAATTATAGCAGTGATTTCTTCAGGCTTCATTTTCATATATACCCATTCACCCCTATCTAATAGAGTTCGTTCTTAATAAAGATTTTTCTAATTCCTCTAAACGGCGAGCTACAGAGCCATCGATGCGTTTATCCCCTACTTGGATAACGATACCCCCCATAATGGATGGATCTTGACGCACAGATAAGATGACATCTTTTCCTGTTACTTCTCTTAGTTTAGCTTGTACAGATGCTTCTACATCAGCTGTAATTGGTTCAGCTACTGTTACAGTAGCTTCCAAAATACCACGTGCTGCACGTGATTTCTTAATAAACGCTTCGATAGTCGATGCTATATAGCGATAACGACCGCGCTTAATCATCACATAAATAAAGTGTAGAGCAACTTTATCGATACTAGAGTCAAAAATTTTACCAATAAGCTTAATCTTTGCATCTTCTGTAACGATTGGATTCTCTAGAAATGAACGCAACTCAGGTTGATCAACCATTACGGATGCTACATAACCTAATTGCTCCTCCATGAGTTCCAACTTATTTTGTTCTTGAGCTAATTCAAACATAGCCGAACTATATTTATCTGCTACAATTTCTATGCTCATTGTATCACAACCCTATCGTTTTACTATCAAGTTGACGAATAGCGTCTTCGATCAATTTTGTATTAGTTTCGCTGTTCATATCTTTAGCAACAACTTTACCAGCCATAGCTACAGACAAAGAAACAACTTCATTGCGTAAACTATTCATAGCACGATCACGTTCGATTGCAATATCTTGGCGAGCACGATTTTTTTCTTGTTCAATTTGTTCGCGTGCTGTCGCTAATTGTTCGCGTGTTGTATTTTCTGCTTCTTGAACTGCTTTTTCAACAATTTGTTGTGCTTCTTGACGTGCTTTAGCAATTTGAGCAGCATAATCAGCTTTAAAGCCCTCTGCCTCTACGCGAGCTTTTTCTGCAGCTTCTAAGTCTTTAGCAATACGTTCTTTACGTTCTGTCATCATAGCCAATAATGGTTTATATGCAAAACGAGCTAATAGCCAAACTAATATAAAAAAGTTCAACATTTGAGCAAGAATCGTTCCAAGGCTTAAGTCAACCAAGGTTATTCCTCCTCGTTATTATCTGAATAACAAAATAAATGCTACTACTACACCGATGATAGGCATCGCTTCGATCAAGCCAATCGCTACGAACATAGTAGACATCAATTGACCACGCAATTCAGGTTGACGCGTAATACCTTCAATTACTTTGCTAGATACAAGACCGTCACCGATACCTGCACCAATGGCACCACAACCTACTGCGATTGCTGCTGCTAATGCGAATAAACCTTGAGCTTCCATAATATATCCTCCGTAAAAAATTAATGTTCCTCACTAAGAGCCATCCCCAAGTAGGAGGCAGTAAGAACGGTAAAAATAAAGGCTTGAATAATACCAATAAATAAACTAAAAGCAATCCATACCCATGGTACCGGTACAAACCAAGGCAAATTGTACAATACTTCTAACAGAATTTCACCAGCTACGATATTACCAAATAGACGGAAGGCAAGTGTAACAGGTCTAGCAATCTCTTCAAAAATATTCAGTATTAGCAAAGCCTTATAAGGTCGTACGAAATGCTTGAAATAGGATAAGCCTTTAACTTTAATCCCCATAACCCATACTACTAATGTGCTACATAGAGCTAATGCAACAGTAGTATTAATGTCGGATGTTGGTGATGTTAAAGCCTTAAAGGTAGGCATTAAACCTAATTCGTTTCCTACAAAAATAAATAAGAAAAACGTAAATAACAAGGAACTCACCATTGGCCAATGACGACCTAAGTTCGGAGCTAATTGCCCCTCTAAGCCTTCCAATATAGATTCAACTATATTTTGCAAGCCTACAGGCACCAATTTTCGTCCCCGGGTGGCTAGTACTGTTATCAGTATTACAATAGCCATAGTAACCCATGTAGCAATTAGAGTATCCAAATTAAATGTCAACCCTAACCACTGCACGACTTCATGGTGTCCCGCATGTAATTCCACGTTCTCAACCCCTTCCATAGACATAATAAAAAACTAATATACTTACAATAAATATAAATATAATATATATGTATCATCATACATCGTTATAGATATATAATCAACACTTGAAAGGTAAACAATTCAAATTACTCATGAATATATTGTGTATAATGCATTATTGGAATACATCTATAATTTAACACATCATAAGATTAGAAATGTCGACTAAGCCACCAGTAAACAACATATAATGCGGGCTGAATAAGTGCGACACCAACAAACATGCTAATAGCCTCTATGCCGGGAATCTTTAATCCTAAGACTACTAATGAGCCTACTAACATAAGACGCCATATCATCTGTCTACGAGCTTTACGAACGGCTTTGTAAGGATCCCCTGATACAATGGATTGACCATGCAAAGCTAAACTTAGCAAGTAGAGTACCATTATAAAAATACCCCAAAACCATCCCCATAGATACTGTTCTAGGCCACATAAAACTTGTATTATACCGCCTAAAAAGGCAATAAAAAAACAAGTTAGTAGCACACGCACTATGAATTTAATATATTGATTCATATATACCTCACTACTTAACTTGTTTATATAACATATAAAAACCTGTTATAGCTCCAATAAGACCAAATATAATCATACATAACGGTTCAGTTCTAAACCAACCATCCAGTGTATATCCAATCCAAATGAAACCACCTATACAGAAAACGAGTGTGAGCCCCGCCGATGTTGCCATGGCGAGGGCTTTCACAAGGTCCTTATCCATATTATTTACCAAACCGTTCAGGACGATTAGAATCGCCTAAGAACTCATGGCGCAACGCTTGAATAATGCGTTCAGATGCTTTGCCGTCACCATAAGGGTTAACGGAGTTAGACATCAATTTATAAGCTGCTGCATTGCTCAACAATTCATGAGCCGCTGCGTGTACTGCATCTTTATCAGTACCTACTAGGCGAACCGTACCAGCTTCAACCGCTTCAGGGCGTTCTGTGGTATCGCGCAATACGAGAACTGGTTTGCCAAGGGCTGGCGCTTCCTCTTGAATCCCACCAGAATCAGTAAGAATCAAATAAGATTTAGCCATTAAGTTCGCAAATGGTTCATAATCAAGCGGATCAATTAAGGTAACACGTTCTACAGAACCAAGTTCCTCTTGTACAACTTGGCGAACCTTAGGGTTCTTATGTACAGGGAATACCACCTGAATATCTTTAAATTCATTAATCAAATCGCGAATAGCTTGATACACATGGCGCATAGGCTCGCCTAAGTTTTCACGGCGATGTGTAGTAACAAGAACTGTACGTTTTTCAGGATCTAATGCATTGATTGCAGCATCATCAAAAACATAATTATCTTGCACTGTTGTATCAAGGGCATCGATAACAGTATTGCCTGTTACATATAGATGATCTGTATTAATGTTTTCTTTTTTAAGATTGCTTTCAGAACTAGCTGTTGGTGCAAAATGATAGGTTGCAATAGAACCAGTCAATTTACGATTCATTTCCTCTGGGAACGGAGAATAAATATCTCCAGTACGAAGACCTGCCTCTACGTGACCTACAGGAATTTCTTGATAGAAGGACGCCAAAGCACCTGCAAAGGTTGTTGTTGTATCACCATGTACAAGAACTACATCAGGTTTAGCTTCTTCTAATACATCTTTGAGGCCCATCAATGCACGGTTTGTTACATCGTACAATGTTTGGCCTTGGCTCATAATATTTAAGTCGTAATCAGGGGTAATATTGAACAAGTTTAGTACTTGATCGAGCATATCGCGATGTTGTGCCGTAACGGTTACAATCGGCTCCATATCTGGTGCTGCTTCTAGTGCTTTTACAAGAGGAGCCATCTTGATAGCTTCAGGTCTTGTACCAAAGATTGTCATAACTTTTAACATAGTTGCCTCCAACATAGTAGGATAGAAAAAATGGGGCGCCAAGCGCCCCACATATGGTTATTTCTTATGGGAATCGTCAGATTCCTCTAAAGCTTTTGCCAATTCTTCACGATCAAAGGAAATAGTTTCATCTGAATCGCTGCGTTCAATTGTAGGACGTGGCAATGGATGTCCAGCTGCATCACTATGGGTAATAACACCAAGGCGACGAGCCACAAAAATACTGCCTAAGAAGATAACGAGTACCAATGCAATACCAATCCAAGCATTGACCTCTGCTACGATGACGGACACGCCACCAAACAGAGCTGTTACGGCATACATCATTAGCACCGCTTGTTTTTGAGATAAACCTTGAGCTAACAAACGATGATGCACATGGCCTTTATCGGGCTTAAAAATTGGACGACCGCTAATTTTACGGCGTACGATAGCAAATAATGTATCCAGAATTGGTAAGCCAAGTACGATTGCAGGAACTACTAATGCAATAGTAGCTGCTGTTTTAACAGCACCCATTACAGAAATAGCTGCTAAAGTATAACCGAGGAGCATGGAACCCGTATCACCCATGAAAATTTTCGCTGGGTTAAAGTTATACCGCAAGAACCCTACTGTTGCACCTGCCAGTGCAAGAGATATACATGCTAAGTCAGTTTGGCCAAGTTGTAATGTCATAGCGCAAACAGCAATACAAGCAATGAAGGAAATCCCTGCTGCCAAGCCATCAAGGCCATCGATAAGATTTACGATATTCGTAAATCCTACGATCCAGAAAATAGTCAATGGAGCAGCCCAATATTTAAGGTACACTACACCACCCCAAGGAAGGTTGATAAAGTCCACCCGAATATCATAAGCCACCAAAATTGCAGCTGCTATGATTTGGCCCATTAACTTAGTCTTTGGCTCAATCTGTTTAATATCATCCCAAATGCCAACGAGCACAAGAATAACTGTACCAAGTACAAAGCCAAAAAGTTTATGGTCATGTGGGATAGAGCCATTAAAAAGGACCGATCCTATATAACCAAGAAAGATTGCTAACCCACCAAGTCGTGGAATAGCACCATGATGCACCTTTCGGGCATCAGGTTTATCTATTGCCCCTACGGCAACGGCAAAGCGTTTTACCAAAGGGGTTAGTGCAAAGGTTATGATGAGCGCCAGAGCAAAGGCCCACACATAATCGAGCACATAATCACTCATAAGACACCTCCAACAACTGGGTTATAAACACAATTAATTAGTTAAGCTACGAATAGGTGCTGGAATACGACCACCACGGGCGATGAACTCAGCTGCACTATATGGACTCACTTCAATAATTGGAGCGTAACCTAAAAGGCCACCAAATTCAACAACCTCACCTACGGTTTTGCCAGGTACAGGAATTACACGAACCGCAGTTGTCTTATTATTAATCATACCAATAGCAGATTCATCAGCAATAATTGCAGAAATCGTATCCGCTGTTGTGTCTCCAGGAATAGCAATCATGTCAAGGCCAACAGAACATACGCATGTCATAGCCTCTAATTTATCGAGGGATAAACTGCCACAAGATACGGCATCAATCATACCCGCATCTTCAGATACTGGAATAAATGCACCACTGAGACCGCCTACGTGAGAGGATGCCATAAGACCACCTTTTTTCACCGCATCATTAAGTAATGCAAGTGCCGCAGTCGTACCATGACAACCACAAGAGGATAAGCCCATTTCTTCAAGAACGTGAGCAACAGAATCGCCTACCGCTGGTGTTGGCGCCAAGGACAAATCGATAATGCCGAATGGTTTACCAAGACGACGAGATGCCTCTTGTGCTACTAATTGGCCTACACGAGTAATTTTGAAAGCAGTACGTTTAATCGTTTCTGCTACAACGTCAAAGGACTGACCACGCACAGACTCAAGTGCGTGTTTTACAACGCCTGGGCCAGATACGCCTACAGAAATAGCACTGTCACCTTCAGTGACGCCAAAGAAAGCGCCTGCCATGAATGGATTATCCTCTACAGGATTACAGAAAATAACGAGCTTAGCACATCCAAGAGCATCATTATCCTTTGTAAGTTCTGCCGTTTTCTTAACGATAATCCCCATGTCGCGAACTGCGTCCATGTTGATACCAGTTTTAGTAGAACCAACACCTACAGAGCTACATACGATATCTGTAGTTGCCAATGCTTCTGGGATAGAATCAATCAAGATGCGATCAGCTCGTGTAGCACCTTTTGTTACAAGAGCGGAGTAACCACCGATAAAGTTAACACCTACTGTTTTAGCAGCACGATCCATCGCTTCTGCAATTGGTACATAGGATGTTAAATCACTACCACCTGCAACAAGAGAGATAGGAGTTACAGAGATGCGTTTATTAATGATAGGAATACCAAACTCGCGCTCAATATCCTCACCAGTGGACACAAGATGTTCAGCTTCTTTTGTAATGCGATCATAAATGCGATCACATAGTTCTTTACCAGAACTAGATGCGCATTCTAGCAAGCTAATGCCCATCGTAATAGTACGAACATCAAGCTTGTTGTCATGAATCATCTGATTCGTTTCTAAAATATTGTCGATAGATAACATAGTGCCTCCTATCCTACACGGTGCATGCTTAAGAAAATATCAGCATGTTGTGCACGGATTTCAACACCAAGTTCTTTACCAAGTGTAGTTAAAGCCTCTTGAATGGAGGTCAAATCTTTTATATCTTCAGACTTTGTTTCACACATCATAATCATATTGAAAACGCCATCAAGAATGGTTTGATTAATAGACATAATATTTACACCGTGATTAGCAAGTACTGTACTAACCCCAGCAATGATACCAACGCGGTCAACGCCGACAACGGTAACAACTAATTTCATAACATCACCTTTTCTGAGCACTACAAACTATTTAACCCATATGGGGCATTCAATAAACTATATTAATATATTATATCACATTTATTACTTTTCTACGGTGAAATCTTCATGAGTTTTCACCCGAAAACGGTATTTTATACTTCGTCGGATAATGCAGCCGTTACAATAGCCTCTCCTGCTGTCAATAACGCAACTAAACCTTTATCCCCTTTATAGCTTTCACCATAGATTTTATACAAATCTTCTGTGCCAGACGGACGCGCTACAAACCAACCTGTTTCCGTTTCTACACGAACACCATCGATTGGCATATCCTTATACAAGGAAGTAGTACGCATATTAGTAATAGGATCTCCATCTACCTCAGTAGCAGTAATGGAGCTTGCATTTAACTGCTTCAACTTAGCCTTTGCCGCCTTTGTGCACGCCGCATCAATACGACCAAATCGTGGGTCCCCACAACCTTCAACAATATTTTTATACAGTTTATCAACAGTGGCTCCCATTACGGCATATATTTCCATCGCCAATAAAGCCATTACCATGCCGTCTTTATCAGTAGTCCATACGGTGCCATCCTTTTTGAGGAACGATGCACCAGCAGATTCTTCCCCACCGATACCAATCTCACCATCAAATAATAGGGAACTAAAATATTTAAAACCTACTGGAACCTCATAAACAGGCACCTCTTTAAGGGCTGCCCATTTATCAATCATCGTAGTACAAACAACTGTTTTCCCTACCCCTTTATCAGTCCAACCACGGGTCGTAAACAAATAATCTGCAGCAACCGTAAGGAACGCATTTGGAGAAACAAGACCCTCTGCAGTAACGATACCATAGCGATCATAATCAGGATCATTGCCAACAGCGAGATCATAATTGCCAATTTGTTTAATTACATCTGCCATCGCATATTCAGAGGAACAATCCATACGCACCTTACCATCATGGTCATAAGTCATAAAGCTAAAGGTTGGATCGTACTCATCATTGATGATATCCATATTAAGATTATATCGTTCTTTAATAGCTCGCCAATAACCGAGACCACTACCACCTAATGCATTGACAAGGATCTTAGGATTAGCACTTTGAAGAGCTTCCATATTGATGATAGAAGATAACTCTTCCACATATAAACCCTTGTAGTCATACGGAACTTGTTGATCTGGTTCAATATTATCAACACTAATACGTTTGAACCCTTCTAATTCACAATAAGCACGAACGTACTCATTGGCGCGAGTTTCAATCCATTTCGTTATCAACGTATCTGCAGGGCCACCATTGGTAGCATTATACTTAATACCCCCATTATCTGGCGGGTTATGAGATGGTGTAATAACAATACCATCAGCCTTATCAAAATGACTTTCATTATACCGAATGATAGCACGAGACACTGACGGTGTAGGCACAAAGTCCATATCCGCATCAACCATGGCAACCACGCCATTACCGGCAAGGACCTCAAGCACTGTTACTAATGCAGGCTGAGATAAAGCATGTGTATCTTGTCCCACAAAAATAGGACCTGTCGCACCAAATTGTCCACGACCATCACAGATAGCCTGCGTAATAGCTGCTACATGTAAATCTGTAAAGGTACCATTCAACGAGGTACCACGATGACCAGATGTACCAAAGGATACGAGTTGTGTCGGATTCGTTACATCCGGTGCATTATCAAAATATGCATCCACCAATGTTTGCACATCAATAATATCTTGTTCTTGTACAGGCATACCTGCTAATTTATGAGCCATAGGAACCTCCTAATCTTTCAACTGTTCACATACTTCAGTCGGTATAATAGGCTGCGTAAAGCCTTGACCAATAACCTCTTGCGCATCGGTTATCAAGATAAATACATTTGGATCGGCCTCTTGAATAACCTCTTTTAATTTATTTACTTGCAAGAGATTAACGGCTACCATAACGATTTGCTTTGGCGTCCGTGTATAGGCACCCACACCATTAATAATAGTGGCTCCACGACCAACCTTTTTGATGATGCATTCGCAGATATCATCGGTACGATAGGTAATGATGAAAGCTACCTTTCGTTGATTAAACCCGATAACCACCTTATTCGTAATGATGGTATACACATAGACACTAATAAGTGTGACTGCTACGGCTTCAAGGCCAACAACACCAATTGCAGCAACAAGGATAGCACAGTTTATGGCACTATTAATGGACCCCATTTGAAGTCCATAATATTTGCGTACAATGAGTGCAATAGGATCAAGCCCGCCTGTGTTACCGCCTACACGGTATACAATGCCAAGACCTACACCAGTAGTAATACCAGCCATCATGGAACTCAATAAAGGATCCTTAATAATCATGTCATATTGCAAGAAGTTAAATAAATCAACCATCCAAGACAGCATCAATGTGCCATACAAGGTTTTGATAACAACACGGGTGCCCAGCCACTTCCAAGCAGCCCAGAATATAGGAATATTTAAAATCATATTCCAAGAACCAACGGATAAGCCCGTTAAATAATACAAAATCAAGCCTACCCCACTAATACCAGTACTCACCAATTTGTGTGGCAATACAAAGGCATCAAGGCCGGCACCAAATATGGCACATCCAAGAATGACCATAAGGCTTTCATAGATAACACTTTTATACTTAGCGAACATAGCTTCCTCCAAATTGCCATTTCACTATAAATATTCTATAATGAACTAACTAAAGCATACGCTATTTACAATACATTTAGTAATAAAACAATATGCGTATACAAATTCATCATAAACCACTTAATGGTTATTTTCAATCACTTTATAAGAGTATAAAATAAACATATAAATTGCATATATTCTGTATGTTACAAACGAGGCTATCATGAGTAAAAGTTTTGAGCAACTCGGTTGCAGTAAAATCAATATTGGACTTGCCATTACGGGCAAGCGTGAAGACGGATATCACGATATCGACTCTATCTTCCAATCCATTCGCCTTAGCGACTCCATTTATTTTGCGAAGCATCATTCCGTAGTTTTCTCCGGTGGCGCTCCAGAATTACCTGAGTATATGCAAAAATTAGTTACTTACGGGGAAGAAAATCTTGCCCTCAAAGCATTACGAGCAGTCCAAGAATATACCGGCTGCAAGGCAGGCGCAGCCATCCATCTATTAAAACGGGTACCTATCCAAGCCGGTCTTGGCGGTGGTAGTGCTGATGCGGCTGCTATGTTAGTAGGTCTCAATCGATTCTGGGACTTACGACTTACCCAAGAGGAACTTTTACAAATCGGTGCTACTCTTGGATCCGATGTGCCATTCCTATTGCAAGGTGGTACAGCACGTGGCACGGGGCGCGGTGAAATATTAACGTACGGAAAATCTCCAGCTCCACATTGGTTATTGCTAGTAAAGCCAAAGGTATCTGTATCAACTGCAGCTGCTTATGGTCGCTTCACGAATAAATCCGTAGCAACAAAACAAACCATCGATACAGTCCAACAACACCTAGAAAACAATGACTTAAAATCAGCATTCCTTACTAGTGCTAATACATTTGAAGAACTACTCTTCCCTGACCATGAAGAACTTGTCATTTGTAAAGAATTCTTCACTAGTCGTGGATATCCAACGATTATGACTGGTAGTGGTCCTACAATGGTGGTATTGCTGGATAAACCAATGGAAGCATTACAACTGCAAGAAGAGATCAAAGCAGCAGGCCATGATTGGCTATCGCTCATTACAAAAACATGTACACAGGAGGACTTACCATGACAAAACGGTTACAACCAATACGCTTAGATGCGTATAAACCTCTACGCGAAGTCGTAAGTGAAACATTACGTCAAGCCATTCAAGACGGCGTGTTAAAACCAGGCGAACGCCTTATGGAAATTCCTCTAGCTGAAGAACTCGGTGTGAGCCGTACACCAATTCGCGAAGCCATTCGTAAGCTTGAGCTCGAAGGTTTTGTTGTCATGGTTCCGCGCCGTGGTACCTATGTAGCCAATATATCGTTAAAGGATATTACTCAAGTATTCGAAATTCGATCTGCTCTGGAAGAGCTCGCAGCAGGCCTTGCTGCCGAACGCATAACCGAAGAGGAAATCGAAACACTAGAACGAATGCTCGTAGCAATCGGCGACCATATGGAGAATAAAGATATGGAGTCCGTCGTAACAGCAGACGTAGAATTCCATGAAGTACTATATCGTGCATCTCGTAACGAACGTTTAGCAGATATCGTACACAACTTGCGGGAGCAAACCTATCGATTCCGTAGCTTCTCTATGAATCAACCGGGCCGACTAAGAAAGACATGGGAAGAGCACCGTCAATTGGTGGAGGCCATTGCTTCACATAATGCTACTCAAGCTCGTAAGTTGGCAAGAATTCACATGGAACATTCCGAACAAACCTTATTACAAGGCATGGAGGAATCACCGGAATTCACTAAAGCTTAAAGAAACATCTTAGTTGCTATACAATAATAAACTATTAATAAAATCCTTCACTCTTGTGAGGGATTTTGTTTTACATAGTCTATAGAAATTGATACAATATTATTAATAATTATAAGAATTCTTTTTATGAGAAAGGAGCGTTTTTATGGAAGCAATGCTCAATGATGCTATTTCTACCATTAATGGCTATTTATGGAGTTATTTCATCATCTTTATCCTCATCGGCGCAGGTCTCTTCTTTACGATGACAACGAATTTTGTACAAATTCGTATGATCAAAGAAATGGTTCGCCTCGTAATCAATGGTGCAGGTAGTTCTACAGAAAAAAATCATGTATCCTCATTCCAAGCATTCTGTGTTAGTACCGCATCTCGTGTAGGTGTTGGTAATATCGCAGGTATTGCGATTGCTGTTGTACTCGGTGGTCCTGGTGCTATTTTCTGGATGTGGGTTATCGCTCTTATTGGTGCTGCTACAGGTTTCATCGAATCTACATTAGCACAAATCTACAAAGAACCTGTTGCTAAAGGCGGCTTTTACGGCGGCCCAGCATACTATATTCGCTATGGCTTAAACAACAAAGCATTATCTGTTTTATTTGCAATTTTGATCAGTATTACATACGGTTGGATTTACAACTCTGTACAAGCTAATACATTAGCTGCATCTCTTCAAGTATTCAACTTTGATGTATCCTATACAGGCGCTGTAGTAGCAATACTTCTTGGCCTCATTATTTTTGGTGGTATTCATCGCGTTGCAAAAGCATCTGAAATCATCGTTCCTATCATGGCGGTTTTATATATCGCTACTGCATTATTCGTAGTTATTATGAATATCACTCAATTCCCACATGTAATCTATACTATTATCTCCTCTGCTTTTGAACCAGTAGCAGCAGGTGGTGGCTTATTAGGTGCTACTGTAATGAATGGTATTAAACGTGGTCTATTCTCCAACGAAGCTGGTGAAGGTTCTGTACCTAATGCAGCGGCTACTGCAGCTGTTAACCATCCTGTTGAACAAGGTCTTGTACAAGCATTCGGTGTATTCCTTGATACATTTATCATTTGTACTGCTTCTGCTTTCATCGTGCTCATCGTTGGTGACTATAGCACAACAGGTTTAACAGGTGTTGCCCTAGTACAACATAACCTTGAACAACAACTCGGTTCTTGGGCACCAACAGCGGTAGCAATCTTTATCGTAATGTTCTCCTTCAGTTCCTTAATTGGTAACTATTACTACGGCGAAATTAATATTAGCCACTTAACAGAGAAGAAATTCTATCTTCATTTGTTCCGTATTGGTGTAATAATCATGACATTCGTAGGCTCTATTGCCTCCCTTGATTTAGTATGGAATTTAGCCGATTTATTCATGGCATTCCTAGTATTGACCAATATCAGCTCTATCGTACGTATGGGCCGCACAGCTGGTCTTGCCCTTGATGACTATATTAAACAACGCAAGGCAGGCATCGAAACACCTGTATTTAACCGTTCTGTTCTTAATCATACATATGGTATCGTATGGTGGGGTGATGGTCAAACTACAGACTCTTCTGTACCTCCTACTCCAGTGGAAGCTACAATGGAAAAATAAAATATATTCTCTTATGAGACCGGTGAAAGTATCTTTCATCGGTCTCTTTTTATTTTTTGTAAAAGTATCCATTTATACTGTAAAAACTACGATTTATATCTAACTCCAGGAGTGACTATAATCACAGTAAATATCTATATTCTATACACTTTTCAAGCATTAAAAACTATAGAATATAGTTATAAAATTATAAAGGGTATTATGTATACAACGTCGAATACTAGAGTATGTGTAAAATTAGCAAAACTTAATTTACTCTTATATACAGGAGGTTATTATGAGTGGTTATAATCCTTATGAAAACATGCTAAATACGTTAGATGTAGCAGCAGAAAAACTCGGTTATTCTCGTAGTGAGTACGAAGTATTACGTCATCCTGAACGAGAACTAAAAGTAGCTGTACCTCTTCAACTAGACAATGGTGAAGTTCGCGTATACGAAGGTTACCGTTGCCAACACTCCACATTACGTGGTAGCGCTAAAGGCGGTCTTCGCTTCCACCCTGACTCCGACGAAAACGAAGTTCGTGCATTGGCAGCTTGGATGACTATTAAAAACGCGATCGCTAACATCCCTTATGGCGGTGGTAAAGGCGGTATCAAAGTTGATCCTAAAACATTGAATCCTCGCGAATTAGAACGCTTGACTCGTAACTTTGTACGTCGTATTGCTCCTATCATTGGCGTAAATACTGACGTGCCTGCACCAGACGTAAATACAAACGCCCAAATCATGAGCTGGATTGCTGATGAATACAGCACATTAAAAGGCGAATGGAGCCCTGGTATCGTTACTGGTAAACCTATTGAAGTAGGCGGATCCTTAGGTCGTAATGAAGCAACTGGCCGCGGCTGTCTCATCGCATTACAAAGCTACCTCGCTAAGAAAAACTTAGACATTAAAAACCTTACTGTAGCAGTTCAAGGCTTCGGTAACGTAGGTTCCGTAGGTGCTCGCCTCATCGCGCAAGCAGGCGCTAAAGTTGTTGCTATCGGCGACGTAAGCGTTAACATCTACAACCCTAACGGTATTGATGTGGAAAAAGCATACGAATATGCTAACTCCCATGGTCGTTCCCTTGAAGGTTACAGCGAACCAGGTATGACTACAATTGGTGCGCAAGAATTATTGGCTCAACCAGTTGATGTATTGTACATGGCAGCTCTTGAAAACCAATTGAACAAAGACAACATGGAAAACATCCAAGCTAAAATCATCTTGGAAGGTGCTAATGGCCCTACTACTAATGATGCAGATAAATACTTCTATGAAAAAGGTATCGACATCATTCCTGACGTTCTTGCAAACGGTGGCGGCGTAGTTGTATCCTACTATGAATGGGTTCAAAATAAAGCTAGCTTCTACTGGACTGAAGAAGAAGTTAATGAACGGTTAACTAAAAATATGCAAAATAGCTTTGAAGCAGTTTGGGAAATGCAACATAAATACAATGTACCACCTCGTCAAGCAGCGTACATGGTTGCCCTTGAACGCCTCGTAGTAGAAACTAAATGGCGTGGCTACAACTGCTAATACCTTCAACCTCCATAACATTTAGCCATAAAAAAGGCGTAAGCTCACATCGAGCTTACGCCTTTTTATTTACCTATGTACTTTTTATTTGAAAGCACCTAATAAAGCAGCCATGCTAGGACGGCTGATCAATGCTTTTACTAAAATAGAGCCAAGCACTGCTGGAATTGTTTGACCTACGATGAGGTTCAGTACCAATGGCCAGTATGGAAGGCCAAGTAATGGGCTGAGCCACAATGGTACACATAATGCTGGAACAAAGATAATTGGTAGAATCGCCCACCAAGCGCTAAGGCCAAGCTTACGCATACCTACGATTATACCTGTTGTTAAAATACCAACGCCAAAACCTCCCATCATATCGAGGATACCAAGACCACCGAATAGGAAGTTAGAAATGAGGTTGCCAATCCCCATGGGAATTACCAAAAACGGAAAGGCATAAGCAAGTGCATATAATGATGTTGCTATACGAATTTGATACGCTCCGAAGGAAACGCTTTGCGTTAA
Source organism: Veillonella sp. (assembly GCF_018381775.1). Lineage (GTDB taxonomy): Bacteria > Bacillota > Negativicutes > Veillonellales > Veillonellaceae > Veillonella. Next base: position 39,660 of record NZ_JAGZRH010000012.1, read on the forward strand.
ATATAATACGACGATGTACAATGCCACAACCATGGCAGAAATAGTCAATTTACGTGTAGTAATCATAACACTCACCTCCTCAAATAAAAAAAGCATGGCAAAACTACCATGCTATAAATGCTTATGAATTTCCGTAGTTTTGTTTAGAGACAGGATGGTTTCAAACTGTCTTATTTAGTTGTCGCCTTTAGGCAGTTCTAATATTAACATATATCTAATATTTTCGCAATCAATTTGGTTGTAGGCGGACTTATATGTAAATCTACTATTAGTGTTAAGTTGGTAAGGACGGGGTGGCAGGAGATACCTTTCCTCATCGCTCCACTGGCTATACGGTCATCGGCCTAGGGCCTCGACCTGCCAAAGTCGCTCTTTAAAAAGGTATCTCCTGCCACTGCGAATTTAGTTAATCAACAAATAAACTAATATTAGCGACGTAGAAGTCCGCCTCAAGACAAACATAGTGTCTTATCTATTAGTTTATATGCAAAGTAGCCGCCTAAAAGGCGACTACTAATATAATCCAGTTTTGGTGTATGTAGAGAAATTCCATTATTGTGCTGGGTCTTCAACGCCGTTGGCTCGGAATGCTTCGGCTCTGTCGATACAGGTGCCGCAGTGTCCGCATGGTTTGTCGCCGCCTTCGTAACAGGACCATGTTAGGTGGTATGGTACGCCGAGTCGTAGGCCTTCTTTTACGACGTCTGATTTATTATGGTTAATGAATGGAGCTTCTAAGGAGCATTCTTTGCCGGATCCTTCGAAGATAGCATCGCCCATGGATTTATAGAAGTGTTCGGTACAGTCTGGGTATGCATTACCAGCCGCATCATCGCTATGGGCACCGTAGTAGATATAGCCGCAGTCCAGAGAGAGTGCTAAAGATGCTGCCGCAGATAAGAATAGACCATTTCTAAATGGTACATAGGTGCTAACTGTGCCTTCTCCTTCTGCCTCTTGTTGTTCCTTGTATGAACCTTGAGGTATTTCCTCTGTGGATTGGGTCAATAAAGAGCAATTGCTGAAGGCAAACAATTTAGTAACATCCATCGTTTTACCTTCAATTCCATAATAAGCGAGAATAGATGCAGCAGCCTCTAGTTCTTTACTATGTTTTTGACCATATTGAATGGATAAAGGCACTACATTGTCTTTGCCAAATCTTTCAATAGCTAGCGCTAAACATGTAGTACTATCTACCCCACCGCTGAATAAGACAACAGCCTTTTGTTTTTGAGCCATAAGGTCTCCTTTCACCTATTACAACAGCCCCATCCTAAGATGAGGCTGTAGATTATACTTTCAATATATTATAAATCGATATCTAATTCTACTGGGCAGTGATCAGAGCCAAAGATTTGTTGGTGAATTTTAGCTTCTTGAATTTTGTCGTCAAGACGTTTAGAGGTGATGAAATAGTCAATTCTCCATCCTGTATTTCGTTCACGAGCTTTGCCCATGTAGGACCACCAACTATATTGCTCAATTGCATCTGGATAGAGGTGACGGAATGTGTCTGTAAAACCAGCATCTAAAAGTTCTGTCATTTTAGCACGTTCTTCGTCGGAGAAGCCTGCATTTTTACGATTTGTCTTAGGATTTTTAAGGTCGATTTCTTGATGCGCTACGTTGAGATCACCACAAAGAATAACTGTTTTTTTCTTATCAAGTTCAAGCAAATAGTTGCGGAATGCATCTTCCCAAGTCATGCGGTACTCAAGACGAGCCAATTCACGTTGGCTATTTGGCGTATAGCAACATACTAAATAGAAGTTTTCATATTCTGCAGTAATAACACGGCCCTCTTGATCGTGCTCTTCAATACCGATACCGTTAGTTACGGACAACGGTTTAATACGCGTGAATACAGCCGTCCCACTATAGCCTTTTTTCACAGCACTATTCCAATATTGCTCATAACCCGGCAACTCCAAAGAAATTTGATCAGGTTGCAATTTTGTTTCTTGTAAACAGAAAATATCCGCATCCAGTTCGTTAAAGGATTCCATAAATCCTTTTGTTACAGCCGCACGAAGGCCGTTTACATTCCAAGAAATTAATTTCAATGCTTACTCCTTATTCTAATAGTGCTTTTACATACCAATATAGTTTGTGAAAGCCTCTATTTCAACAATTTCTTTATATTTCAAAAAGATTCTTATTTATGCTAGCAATTATAGTATGTTATACAGTTTAGCCAGAAAGTTGTACATTACTATTGTTTATGTTTCTTTGCATGTCTTGCTTCCGCACGAGCCTTACGAGCGTTTTCGTTTGCTTTAAGATCACTTTCACGTTTTTCACGGAAATAATTAGCTATAGAAGATAAAACAAGAATTACCAACACCGTAACATTAAACATGCCGGGCCCGAAGGTATAGATGTGATAACACAAATAACCAAACGCAACAAGGGTTAGTAGATGTTTTAAAATTTTCATTTGCCCTCCTGTATTATCGTAATGTTTCTACACCAGTCTTAAGTGGGAAACCGTCATAGGTTACCCAATCACTAGAGCTACCAACATATAAAGCCGATTCAAGCCCTACTTCGCTCATAGTTAACAGTGCATTACAAGCGGTTACCCCTGAGCCACAGTAAGTCACAACAGGTCTATTTTGGTAGATTTCATTATAGTACTCGGCTTCTAAATCTTTTACAGACTTAGGCCCATCTACGGTATAACCACTTTCATAAAAATGATTAACAGCACCAGGAATGTGACCAGTCATGCCATCCATCGTATCTACTTGAGACCCATCGTAGCGGAACGGCGCACGAGCATCAATGATAACATGATCCCCGCTTTCACTAGCCTTGAGAACCTCATCACGACTCATAACCATGTGAGTTTGCAATTCATAATTAAAAACTGTTGGTTCTGTAGGCAACGGAGTAGGATCTTTAGTAAGAATATGACCTTCTTTAACCCAACGTTCAATACCGCCCGACAATACGCGCACATCAGATAACCCCATATAACGCAAAGTCCACCACAGGCGGCCCGCCAAAAAAAGCCAAGAATCATACACAACGACCTTGGAATTGCGAGTAATGCCATAAGACTCGAATGTATGAGCCAACTGCTCCATATCTGGTAATGGATGACGACCGCCATGCTCACCTACAGGACCTGTTAAATCCTTATCTAAATCTACAGGAAAAGCCCCCTTAATATGGCCCTGTTTATAATCTTGATAGCCTCGAGCATCTAAGATGATAACCTCATCGAGACAAGATAGTAATTCTTTAGGAGTGATAAAATTTGACATAAGTACTCCTTTCTTTTTATTATATCGAAAAATACAAATTTGATAATATTATTATATAACGATATGAAAGTATGGACAATGAATATCAAAATATAATTTGAACAATACGCCAATATGTTCTAATAGCTCTTTCACATTACAAATATCCTATCCATACAAATAAAAGGTACACCTATATAGTATTATAGGCGTACCTTTATATTGTATGCTAATGTATTTCATTTATAAAAGGAAAGAATTTCCACAACGTAAACATATATATGTATGCTCCCAATCGCGACGTAATCCTGGATATGTATCTCTATTCCATACATATCGTTGATATGTTTTATATATTAACAACGCATATGCACCAAAGTAGATGATAAGAGAAGACTCATGTTTACTCAACCCAGTAATCATAAGAAGAAAAACTAGACCGATCTGTATTGCAAGAGACCACTTAAAAATATATTTACCTATTGATTTTTTCATTGGCGGTTCTGCCATCATAGAAAGTGCTGTTTGTTGAGTACCTACAGTATTGCCAATACCAACACCTACTCGACCACCTGCACCAATACCTACACCTGTAGTTACGCCATTTACATTAGAAAAACCTCCAGCATAAGCAATATTATAACTTTGGATATTTTCCGACTTACAATATGGACACACGTATGCATTCTCGCTCATAAATCTCTCTCCTATTATATTTCAACATATTATAATAGTTTATATCCTACTTAGAATTAATGAGAAAGTAATGAGAGTCACAATAATTTTTAATTCTATTATAGTTATAAGGCAATATATAAAATAATCTCAATGCCTATTCCCAATTAACACTAATCGTAGTACAATATTTTGATTGGTTTTTATATTAGGAGGCGATTAGCATGGTCAAATTTAATACTAGCAAAAAAGAAATAACATTAGAAGAAATTCAAAATATTACTACGCCACTATTCAAAAAATATGGTTTTAAATCAGCTTATTTATTTGGTTATTATGCCTCTAACACAACAATTATCGATATTGATATAGAATTTATGGTAGAAGACTCTGATAAAACTGAAGAGTTAGATATGTTAGACTGGTATGATATGATTGATGATTTTGAACATACGCTTCAACTACCTTGTCAAATCACAGATATAGATATTTTAAAATCTGATAATCATAACTACCTAAAGAAAAAATATTACGATAAATCTATTTTAATTTATAAGGAAAATTGAAGTAGCTCAACAAAGGGCCTGTAACAAAACCTATATCTGCCCTAACTAACTTTTGCAATTTAACAAAATTAGGATGATATCTTCTAAATTGATCACCATCAATGACTAATAAATTATTATTCAATCTTTCTTTTGCTAACTCTACAAAAACGGATTTACCAGCACCAGGTGTTCCACCAGTAACAATACCTTCTGGTTTATCTACTGGTGATAATGCATTATATTTTTTTGTAATTATATCTTTCCAGATTTTTTCAGTAGCTTCTAAGGCTTCTTTCTCTGTAAATGATTGTAAATCTTTTACTTTATCTATATTATCCATTATTAATGCCTTCTAATATTGCTTGCTTATCTTTTATAAATTTTATCTCTTTTTGATACTCTATGTCTTCTGGCTTTAATCCATATAATTCGTCTCTTTTATAAATTAAAGATAATCTATCTGGGTTCTCAAATTCAACAGTTTTAGAAGTTAAGCCTAAAATATGTGAAATAAGTTCGATCAATACATCCTTTTCCATAAATGTAGCCATAATAATACCTCTTTTCACTAACCAAAATAAATATTATCCACAAAAGTTATATTAGTTACTAATACTTTCTAATATAGCTTTTTTTTCTTTAATAAAATCTACTTCTTTTTCATAATCTATTTCTTCTGGGCTCAATCCATACAATTTACCTTGTAAACGAAGTAGTGAAATAACATCTTTGTTATCAACATCAACATCACGAGCTGTTACAGCAACTACATGACTAATAAACTCAATTAATACATCTTTCTCCATCCAAGTAGCCATAATAATACCTCTTTTCACTAACGAAACAAATATTATCCACAAAAGTTATATTAGTTACTAATACTTTCTAATATAGCTTTTTTATCTTTAATAAATGACAATTCTTCTTTATAGTTTATTTCTTCTGGCTCCATACCATATAATTTATTTCTTAATTCTAGTAACTCTATTCTTGCAGGATGATCTAAATTATTATTATACGCAGTTAATCCTAGTGCAGTTGAAATACACTCAATTAAAACATCTTTTTCCATAAATGTAGCCATAATCAATTACTCCTATTTATTCATTTTGTCCATGTAATCACGTAACAACATACGAATTGTTTTAATTGTTTCTCAACATTACCATCAATCATTATTTTAGCCTTTATATGTTTCAATAACTTGTTTAATATATTGACTCATCTCATTAAAGTCCAATTCTTCTGGAGCAGAGCAATATATTTTTTCTTTCAAATCTAATAAAACTTCTCTATCTTTACTATTAGGATTTTTATTAATAACATATCCTAAAGCTTGAAATACACCTTCTAATAAAACATCTTTTTGCATTAAAGTAGCCATATTCTTCCTCCTATATACATTATTTCTATAACTATATTATATAGTATAGTTTTATATAAAAATATTATTTTACATAAAATAGAAGGGGCTGTAACAAAACAGCCCCTTTCATATATACTTATAAGTTTTTACTTATCAATTTTTTGTAGTTCATCACCAATACGTTTTACGATACCGGTTACCAATGCATTCCCCATAAAGAACATACGCATACGATCAGAAACCTCTACTACTTCACCTTTCGCATTACGTTTATAGCGTGTCCAATCATCAGGAAAGTCTTGCAAGCGCTCAGCTTCAATTGGAGTAATGAGACGATATTTACCATTAATTTTCAAAAGATGTGTAGAGCGATTTACACTACCTTCAGAAGTAAGCATTGTACGGCCTGGTAGTTCAAGAGAGTCATATTCACTCATACCACCTTCAGAGAAGGTATAAGTATGTCCATTTGCTGCAGTCCGAGTAATTTTCTTAGGTCCACGAAGATATTTAAACTTCTCTAATTTTTCGCCATCAACATAATAATCTTCTGGTACTTGATTTTCTTTAACCACAATCTTTTTCATTGGAATTGGTTCTTCATCCCCTTTTGGTTCAGTTTCAATCGTGTAATAATACCCATTAGTCATGAGTCCAGAGTTCCACATTTTACCATCAGAAAAGTTTGCAGATACTTCTGCAATATCTTCATCAAGCTTATTAGCATTAATACGTTTCTTAACTGCTTCCCCCTTAACAGGGAATTGACGACCAAAGAGCCCGTCTTCAAAGATATATGGTGCATAACACTCTAATCGAGCATTTAAGTCCGCATCATTAGCCAGTGTAGCTTCATATTTAGTATGTAATCGTTTTCCCCACTTTGTATCATTTCTAAATACAAAGAAGAATACACGACGTCTACGTTGAGCACGACCATAATCAGCAGCATTGATAACACGCCATTCTACAGAATAGCCCAATTGGTTAAAAGCCGCTAGCATAATCGCAAAGTCACGACCACGTTGGTTGGAAGGAGCCTTCAATAAACGGTCAACATTTTCTAAAACCAAATACTTAGGTCTAATTACCTCAGTAGCACGGATAATTTCCCAGAAAAGAACCCCTTTTTTACCTTCAATACCTAACTCATTCTTTTTGCTTCTTGCAACAGAATAATCTTGGCATGGAAATCCACCAACAATCATATCTACACCATCGGCTTTCATTTCCTCAAACTTTTCATTAGGAATTAATGCTACATCTGTTGGGATATGTTCCATATCAGGAAATCTATACAAACCTACTTCATAGGCATCCTGAGTCTTACGAGATGGCTCATACTGGTTAGAATATAGCGTTTGGAAAACTTCTTTAGACGAATTCTCTAACCCTACTATAAACCCACCTACACCATCAAACATAGAGAATATTTTCATTACTTTACCCCTTAATTTATCAACTTCATAGATCCTTATTATAGCAGAAATACTAAAAAAGATCAAGATCAAATTTAGGCATTATTTTTTAGATACAGATTTTTTTACCTCTACACCTTCAGGAGTAACAATCCAATAACTGTTAGCCAAGTTGATTAAATCTTCACGTTTAATAACTATATTTAAAGGCTGTTCATAGAGCTTCTCAGGTAAGGTTAAAACCCACTGAGGATATTTTCTTGCAACCAATAAATCAGTATCAAATTGTAAATGTGCCTTATTATAGTCAGGTCTATCGTCTAAAGCATTAATTAAAGAATCCAATTGATGTTCCAATTCTAAACGATATACTCCACGCTCTTTCATTTTTTTACGTAATATATCCGCTTTAGACTCAAATGTTTTAACCTCTTTATTGCCCGTAGCACGCATTATAAGTTTATCTCTTGTCTTTACTTTAGGAATTGACAATACTTCGATTTTTAGAATATCCTCACAGCCTAAATTATATTTATCAGCATCAGATTTAATCCAAAGCCAGCAAAGAAAATAAGCATGTGTCTCCTTATATTTTTCATTTGTAAGCCAGCCTCTCTTTAGTTCTCCATCCTTTAAATAAGAAACTTCAAAAGCAAACGTTGATAAAGGCTTATCACCCAAATTGTTTCTAGCATAGTGTATAGCTGCCTTTTCATCAATATTAATACATCTTGCCGCTTCTTCAGTCTCATCATTAATTATATACATAATTGTATCAATACCTTTGTGTTGTTGATCCAATGTTGTATTAGAATTAAAAGAATCAATTATCCCATCACCAACTAAATAACTATACAAATACTTTTGTAAAAATTCATTTACTGCTCTCTCACTTTTTAAATCACCTTTAAAGGTAGATTTTCTCTCTGCCATAAGCCCCTCAACTTAACTCTTTTACTATTTCTGCTATATACTCTCTATTTAACCAATAGCATTGTTTTGTTATACGTTGTCCATCTGGTAATTCTACTTGATCCTTTCCATCTCTAGCCTTAGGTCGAATATGACAAATCCCATTAAAGCTAGCACCTGGTAAATTATTTGACACACCATTACGTACAGGAGTAAGTTGAACCCCTTCTTCCAAAATAGCTTTTGTTGTTTTCCAAAGTTCTTTGAGCTCATGCTCAATTACAACCTCTGGCATATTCCACAGCATAATTCCTTTTAAGTAAGGTTCTCTATTTTTATTTTCCTTCTCAGTCTCATCATATTGAAATACTACAAATAGATATTTTGTATACTCAAATTTTTCATAAAGCTGAGAGTCTTCCCATGCATCGTTAACCCAACGATGAAAGTCTATTTGTTCAAAGGACATGTGTTCCTTTGGAATTCCAGTAGGCTCAAGCCGTATGGTTTTAAAGTTAATATTTGCTTTACTAAACTCTCTAAGTGATTCTAACTTGGTCCCTTTTACACCCAAAACCGCACTAATAAGATTGGCATTAAAAGCCTTATTTTTTGTTACTGGAATATCTACGAGTTTTGCAATTTCAGATACTCGTTTACCAATATATGGAGCGAATCGTTCTTGTAATAATTGTAATGTAGTCTTACTTTTAAGTTCATCAACATTAAAAAGTGATGGTATTAATTGTCTATCAATAACACGTCTAGCAAAAGCTGACATATAAGAGCTTTTGAGAGAAAAGGCACGTTGTTTAGCTGGTATATTAGAAAATGGTTGTTTTCTTATGGACTTAGCATTAGCCCCTTTAGTACAGGCAGCCAAATACATCGTATCGCCTTCCGAAATATTATGGGCCTCACCAGCTTTAATCTTATCTATAATAGTCTGCCAATCTTGCTTTATAATTTCTAAATCCATAGGATCAAAATTATGTAAAACAGACTTTATGATAGGAAAATCCTTTTTATCTAATTCGTCTTTATATAAGTAAAATATAACCAATAAATTCTTATTTTTTTGCCAAAATGATGATTCTTCAAAAGAGTCTTTATAATCCTCTTCATAGTTAATAATATTTAAAACTAACCGTTCTTTTGCAGAGAAGTCATTCTTTTTATTTTCTTTTATAGCAGTAACTTTTAGCTCCAACCCCAAATCAACAAAGTCTGCTTCTGCTCTGCTATTAACGGCCATTTTAAATAAGCCTTCTTCTAAAACCTGACCTATACCGCCCTTGTTTCCCCTACTATCCAGGCGATTATTTATATCAAACTCACCAACCGTTTTACCCTCTGCAGATTCAGCTATATCTAATACTTCTTCAATGGAGTTATAAATCTTATCCGTGCTCATTAAAATCCCCTCCAATCATATATATGTAAATTATATCAAAGGTATTAAGCAATATACTAATTTAACTTTCACAGAGTATATTCATCTATAAATAGCGAATTATAAATATTAATATATGTTCACATCGAATAATTTCATCTATTCCTTATGATTCTCCGCTCTACACGTCTTTTTTGGGACGTAAGTTTATGATATAATATAACTAATTACTCTTAGGGGCGTAGTCCGCCCAAACGGATCCAAAAAGAGTTAGTGTGTTTTCAAGGAGCGTGCGCAGTTGAAAAAGGGGTACATCAAGTTAATAGCAGCCGTTATACTTGGCGTCGCTATTATCGGTGGTGGGATCTATGGGGTGTATACACTCTTGTCATCCAATACAACGACAATTTTATATCGATCAACCGTTGACGACAAGATCAACGCTATCCGACCTTATATCGTCGCATTAGACTCATATAACGCGTACAGTGTAGCCTATGCAAATCAATTACAACCAACTCTCGAAGAGTTACGTAATGGGTCCCATAACACGACGATTACATTACCTAAATACAAAGATCTTAAAACAGCATTAGAGGCTGCAAAGCAAGATAGCCCTACTCCATACGAAGATGTAAACCAATCAACTAATGATGTATTAGCAGTGCTAGATCAATTGATTCCTGTTGCGGATCAATTGCAAGCCTACTATGTAGAACGTCGTTTTGAAAAAGATAATTTCAAAGGTAGCGATGAGTTAGCGGCACAGTATGTACCTCTAGCTGAACAATTCTACGCTACATACAACGCTTTAGATTTAGCCTTAGATAATCGTAATAATGAGCTCTATACAGAACGCATGACTGAATATCAAGGTGAAAAACGTGAAAATGCAGTTAACTTCATCGAGTTAAATCTCATGACTGCCCAAACAATCGATCTTATCGATCCAGATGGAAATACGGATACCCAAAAGGTTGAAGCAAACTTGCAACAAATCACGCAACGCATCAACAAATTACAACCTGGTACAACATCAGAAACACAAAACGCAGTTCGCGAGTATCAAGATTCTGTAAAAGAGTTTGTCGCAGAGGCTCGCAACTATATCATCATCAATTCTTCCTACGGCGAAGCATATACACAACTATTTATTAAATATAACAAAATGGTTGGCAAAGCAAATGTCGTGAATATGGCAGAACTTGATGCAACAGAGCAAAAGAAAAAATAACTAACTACAAAAAGAGGACTAGCCGTGGCTAGTCCTCTTTTGCTATGTCAACAACTACGTTAAATTATATTAACAAGTTTCATTACTATAGGTTTATATAATAAAATTATTTCCGTTTTAAGTCTTTCGTAATGATATAGTATTCAGATGGAGATATCTTAATACCATCGATATTGTTATTCCCTACAATATTGATCTTAGGATATCCAAGGAAGAGTGCTATCGAATCATCTAGCATCAATTGTTGTGCATTGATCACCGCATTACGACGAACCACTGGATCATTAGCGCTTTCACCAAGAGCCAACAATTCATCGAAACGTGGATTGGAGAATCCAGAACCATTTGCCTCAGCACCGGTCCCCCAGTATTGTTTTAAGAACCATACAGGTTCGCCAGTATTAGCAGTAACTACACTAGAGATAAGCATATCGTAATCCCCAGATTGCGCCAATGTATCAATCACAGCATAGTCTATGATTTTAATTTGTAAATCTACACCGATTTTTTTGTAGTCCGCTTGTAATGCCTCTGCATATAATGGCAATTCAGGACGAGATGTATAGGCATAGAAATCAAGCACTAGGTTTTCACCATCTTTATCTACAATCCCATCACCATTTGTATCAATATAACCTTCACGTTTAAGTAATTCTTTAGCACGTTCAACATTATATTTATTAGGATCCCGCAATTGATTGAATCCATAATCAATGGACGGTGGCAATGGAGCCTTACCGGCAATAAAGGTATCCTTCATAAGGTTCTTTGCATAGGACTCACGATTCGCTCCGGCAATGAGGGCCGCTCGAAGATTAGCATTCTTAAGCTTGCCTTTTTGGCTCATCCGAACGAATACATCACGTAAAGATGATTCTTCATAAATAGTAAATTTCTTATCGTTTTGGAAGATACCATATTCGCCAGGTCCAATGCTAACGGCCATATCTACATCACCCGCTTGCAATGCCATAGCTCGTGTATTGGCATCGTTAATAGATGGAATTTCAACCTTAGCAAAGCCTGGCTTGCCATCCCAGTAGTTATCATTCCGTGCTAGCTCAGCACGCTCTTTTGTAAATGATGTCACTACATAAGGACCAGTACCAATAGGACCTTCCTTCGCAATATCACGACCATTTACCTCAGCAGTTACATCCATAATCAAGAATAATGGATCTCCCAACAAGTTTGGCAAATTATAATAAGGCTTATCGGTCTTAATTGTGAGCTCTTGACCATTAGCCGTCATTTCAGTGTAATTAAAGAATGTTTTTGCCCGTTTACTCTTCGCAAAGGTTCGTTCCAAAGACGCCTTTACGGCCTCAGCAGTAAGAGCATTACCGTTAGAGAACTTAACCTTATCGTTGATGGTGAAAGTCCAAGTCAGCTTATCATCACTTTGTTTCCAAGAGGATGCTAACCAGGGTTTAGCATTCATGTGATCATCAAATTTTATTAGTGTTTCCCCTACACCATATCGTACAACAGCCCAGCTAAAATAGTTTTCTGTTGGTTCTAATGTACCCGCAAAGCTAATAGCCCCTACCTTTAATACATCATTAGATGAATCGGATGATTGATTCATGCAGCCTACAGTACCAAGGACCGTAACACCAAGCATCATACCAATCAGTAATGCCTTACGTAATCCTTTCATTCACACACCTAACCTTTCTCTATAAGTATATGTATATGTATATGTATATATATATCATTTCATATGAGCATATTTTAATTATACCCATAGGGGTATATTGCTTAGTCAACTATACTATATATTTAGCGTTAACACAATCATTTTTGAGAAAATTTTCGATATATTTATGTAGAAGAAAAAATTATCCGCATAATAAATAATAGATAATATAAAAATAGCAGTTAACCAAATGGCTAACTGCTATTTTATATAATCAAAATTTACGCTTTCCTAGCTTCTTCTAAAGTAAGTGGCTTATGATCTTGGCCAATTTCAAAGATGGAACTCAATAAAACCTTTGTATAAGGATGCTTCGCATCAGCTAAGTGAAATGCATCTAGCTCTTCAACGATAGCCCCTTTGTACATTACGACCACCTTGTGGCACATAGTACGAATGAACGCAATATCATGAGCGATAAATAGATATGTTAAATTTTTCTTCTTTTGTAAACGCGCTAGTAAATAGGCAATGGAGTCTTGTACAGACACGTCTAGAGCACTTGTTGCTTCATCTAGAACAAGAATTTCTGGTTCAAGTACAATGGCACGAGCAATAGCCACACGTTGACGTTGACCACCAGACATTTCATGAGGATAACGATGCATGAACTCGCGAGGTAGATCTACCATTTCAAGATAGTCACCTGCGATTTGTTCTTCTTTTCCTTTTTCAAGAAGCCCAAAATTGTATAACGGTTCAAGAATAATATCCTTTACCTTCATACGCGGATTGAAGGCTGCAGATGGATCTTGGAATACCATCTGAATTTTCTTGCGGTATTCTTTCGTTTGCTCAGAGTTCATATGTTGAATCTCTACACCATCTACATAAATCTCGCCTTCCGTAATAGGCAGCATCTTCATAATCATACGAACCAAAGTCGTTTTACCAGAGCCAGATTCACCTACAATCCCAAGGGACTCGCCTTTTTCTAAGGTAATATTAATACTCTTACACGCTTCGAGCTCACCACCAGTAGGAAGTGGGAATCGTTTACATACATTTTTTAATTCTACAGCGTAGTTAGTCAATGTAACGACCTCCTCCCAATGTTGGTACAGCATCTTTTAATTGTTTCGTATATTCATTAGATGGGTTTTCTAAAATATCTTGCGGTGTGCCAGCATCAACAACACGACCCTTTTTCATAACAATGATATAGTCGGACATATAGGCCGCTACACCAAGGTTATGCGTAACCATTACGATAGCAGAATTATGCTCTTTAGCAAGTTCTAGCATTTGCATAACAACTTGAGACTGTGTCGTTACATCTAGTGCCGACGTCGGTTCATCACCGATGAGCAATGCTGGGTCTAAAGCTAATGCCATAGCAATACCCACACGTTGTCTTTGACCACCAGATAATTCATGTGGATAACGGCGCAATATATCTGCCCCATTAGGAAGAGAAACAGATTCTAATAACTCAATTGCTCGTCGATCACATTCATCATTGGTAATTTCTATATGAGATTTAAATAATTCTCTAAACTGTTTACCAATGCGAACTATTGGGTCTAAAGCACTACCACTATCTTGGAAAATCATGGCCATGTCTTTACCACGTATAGCTCTCCATTCAGACTTAGATAGGGTGCGAAGGTCTTGACCATTAAAGAGCATTGTACCATCTGTGACCTCACCACCTACAGGCAATAAACCCATGAGGGCCCGGATCACGGTAGTTTTACCGGATCCAGATTCCCCTACAATGGTCAATACCTTACCGCGTTCCAAGGTAAAGTTTACATCCATAACAGCAGGCACACCTTGGTACGCGATGTTAAGGTTCTCTACAGTTAGTATGTTTTCTGCCATTATAGCTCCTTATTATTTTGTAATTTTATTAGTAATCCAGTAGTAGTCACTTGGGTACATAACAGCACCTTTCAAGTAAGAACCAGTAACGATATTAGTTTTAGGGTAACCTAAGAACAATGCAGCACCATCATTCATCAATAATTGTTGAATTTGAATTGCATAGTCACGACGTTTTGCAGGATCAAATTCAGTTTCAGCAGCATCTAATAATTGGTCAACTTGTGGATTGGAGTAACCAGAACCGTTTTGAGGGTTGGAACCATCCACATTAGTATGCCAGTAGTTAGCTAAGAACCAGATTGGATCGCCTGTATTAGCAGTTACGATGTTGGAGATAAGCATATCATAGTCGCCATCTTGACCCATTTTATCAATCAAGTTATAGTCAACTGTTTTGATTTTCATGTCGATACCCACTTTTTTAAGGTCTGCTTGAACAGCTTCTGCATAAAGTGGTAATTCTGCACGAGAGTTATATACTACGAAGTCAAATGTCAATGGTTTGCCATCTTTATCAAGGATGCCGTCCCCATCAGTATCTTTCCAACCATCTTCTGCTAATAATTGTTTAGAACGTTCAGGGTTATACGCATTAGGATCTTTCAAATCTTTGAAGCCATAGTCCATGGATGGTGGAATTGGTGCGGAACCAGGAATGAATGTACCTTTTAACAATACATCAGCATAGTTTTTACGGTCTGTTGCAGAAATAACTGCAGCACGTACTTTGTCATCACCAAGAACACCTTTTTGGTTAATACGAGCCAATACTACGCGAAGAGATGCGATTTCATCAACCTTGAACTTATCGTTATTTTGGAATAAACCAATTTCACCAGCACCGATGTTAACAGCCATATCTACGTCGCCAGATTGTAAGCTCATAGCGCGAGTATTAGGGTCATCGATGGAAGGAATTTCTACAGTTTTAAATGGTACTGTACCATCCCAATAGTTTTCGTTAGCAGCCATCTCAGCACGTTCTTTTGTGAAAGATTTAACTACATATGGACCTGTACCAATAGGACCTTCCTTCGCAAAGTTACGGCCATCTTTTTCAGATTGTACATCAACGATTAGGAACAACGGATCCGCTAAAAGGCCAGGCATATTAGGATATTCTTTTGTTGTATGAATAACTAATTGTTGACCATTAGCTTCCATAGAGTCATATTCGAAGAATGTTTTCGCACGATTGGATTTTTCAAAAGCCCGTTCGATAGATGCTTTAACTGCTGCAGCATCAACTTTTTTACCATTAGAGAATTTCACCTTATCATTGATTGTGAAAGTCCACGTTTTATGGTCTGGGGATACTTCCCATTTAGATGCAATCCATGGTTGAGGTTTCATTTGTTCGTCAAACTTAGCCAATGTTTCGCCTACACCATAGCGCATAACAACCCATGCGAAGAAGTTTTCTGTAGGTTCTAATGTGGATGCGAAGTTAGTTACACCAACTTTTAAAACATCCTTATTAGCAGCACCATTATTATCAGAGCCGCAACCAGCGATGAAGGAACCCATCATTACAATGCTAAGACCTGCTAAGAGGGCTTTTTTCCAAGATTTTTTCATGTAAAATCTCCTTGTACCATTACATATAAACATAAAACATACACATCATGACCACTACAATCTACAATAGTCATAATGGAAAAACCTTATTACCGCCTATTTATATAACAACTTTCACAACACAACCTATAAATAAGCATCACACGTAACTAACCTTGGTTCTTAGGATCCACTACGTCCCGTAAGGAATCAGACCAAAGGTTAAAGATAGCAACTACGATAAGAATGGACATACCAGGGAAGGCCATCAGCCATGGACTGGTTTGTAAATATTGACGACCTTCGTTGAGCATAAGGCCCCATTCTGGTGTTGGCGGTTGAGCACCAAAACCTAAGAAGGATAGACCTGCTACTTCAATCATGATAGCCCCAATATCAAGTGCACCTGTTGTAACAACAAGAGGAAGGATATTGGGAATGATATGACGTCTTAGAATAGTCGTTGTAGAGGCCCCCATCATGACAGCCGCCGTTACATACTCTTCACCGCGAACTTTCAACGTCATAGACCGTACAAGACGAGCATATTTTGCCCAACCAACTACAGATAGCGCTATAATCGTATTCACAATGCTACCACCCAAAATACCAGCAATGGCAATGGCTAATACTACACCCGGGAAGGATAGCATAATGTCCGCAAGACGCATGAGGACCATTTCGATTTTCCCGCCGAAATAACCAGCTACAGCACCGATAATAGTACCAATGCTTACCATGATAACAACGATACTGACACCCATAAACAAGGATAACTGTGTACCATAAATGATGCGAGACAATACATCACGACCAAGCTTATCTGTACCAAACCAATGTTGACTACTTGGCGCTTGTAATGCTTGACTCAGATTTGAGCTAAAAGCATCACCCGGAGCAAGCCATGGTGCAAATATAGCTATGAGAACTACCACAATCATCAAGGTGCTATAGAAAGAGAACAATTTATGTTTTTGAATAAATTCTGCCATTATGCTCTCTCCCTTTTCAATCTAGGGTCTAATAGGATATATGACGCATCAACTAATGCATTGATGCACATATAGGCTAAGGCAACCCACAACACAAAACCTTCGATCAATGGATAGTCGCGCATGGTAATGGCATATACTGCCATATTCCCAAGGCCAGGCCAGGAGAATACCATTTCAATAACTGCAACACCGCCTAATAACCAACCGATAACAACGCCCAGTATAGTGATAAGTGGTAATACTGCATTAGGCAAAATATGACCGAATAAAATTTTCATCTCACTCACACCACGAGCACGTGCGCCGATAACATAATCCTTTTGCATTTCTTCAAGAATAACGAGACGAACTTGGCGCATGTACTTGGACCCGACTACAACAGCTAATGTAACGGCTGGTAGAATTACACCGATAGGAGTTACACGAGAAGATGCAATAGGAACAAGTCCTAATTTAAGGCCAAAGATATAAATCAGTACAAGGCCTAACCAGAATGATGGCATAGACACGCCTACAAAGGAAGCAACGCGCAACAGATAGTCGATCCATTTGTTTCGATTTAAGGCGCTTATAATCCCTGCCGGCAATGCATAGAGCAATGTAAATACTAATGATGTACCTGCTAGCATAACTGTCCCTGGCAAAGCCTCCAACATACGATCTACAACAGGCTTTTTAGCAGAGTAACTCATCCCTAAGTCACCGTGTGCAGCATTCACAACCCAGTTTGCATATTGCACTAAGAACGGTTTATCTAACCCAAGCTGAGCTCGAGTTTCATCGATAAGCTCCTGAGACACGATAGTATCTGCCGTTTCTAGTAACATCGTAACTGGATCGCCTGGTGCTAAATAAGTGAGACAAAATGTTAAAAAAGTAATGCCAAACAGTGTAACAATGAATTGACCTAACTGTTTAGCAAAGCGTTTGCCCATAGGCGCCTCCTCCTATACTCTCTAAATACTACAATAATCTAAATGAACAACTAATATGCTTATCTCTCCCGATATAGCAGAGGTGCATATAGGAAAACGACAAAAAAGGTTAGTCCACCTGACTAACCTAAATTAAGTATAGTATGTACAATACCATACATTTAGAGCAGGCTTTCTGACTCATGATTCATCGCAACATTTCGGCCTTCCCAGTTTCCCAGTGACCCTATAATGAAACCTTGCTCCTCATTACAGCTATTTGCATAGTATGGGATTTACACCCATTTTCCTCTTTTACGCTCGGTGAATACCGACACTCACTAGTTCATTCATTTTTATCGATTATAAATATACTATATTAATATCCTATTTACAATACGCATACCCCTTAGGGGTATGCGTATATCGTAGATTTTAAATGTAATTTTTATACTAATAAAAATTATCGATTACTGAACAAGTCTCTATTTATGTATAAACCCATAAAAATCACTTTATATATATGATTTTTTCCGTATTAACTGTATCCAACTGTATATATATTAATTATTATTATAATGGTAATTTTCTCATGAATTTTTTTTATACATACCGAAAAAACTCTTAATCACTTTAGCAACTATCAATTATTTATAATTAATAAAACCTTAATTAATAAGTCTGATTAATATACCAAAAAGAGGCTGTTATCTAGTAACAGCCTCTTATAAGACGAGAGTTATTTAATTAATCGATACTTTGTTGTAAGCGGTGTGCTCTGCGTGTATCCCACGCTTTACGCAAAACATAGATCACGAAACCGATGCTTACCGCTACTGCACTACCTACCATAGCATCAAAGCCACAGGCGTAGATTGCATATAAACAGTAGATAACGCCTGCGCCGAACACGTAGTTGGAACGTTTAATGCGGCTTTCAGCTACACCAGCCATACGCATCATTGTAGGTACTGCCAAGATGCACAATACATACGGTACTACGTTAGTTACAACCGCTAAGTTTACTAAGATTTCAAATTGCTCACGCAAGGAGTCGCTTGCAGTGAACAATGTAAGTAATGTTTCAACAGCGAGTAAAATGAATACGCCACGAACAGGAGCGTCTTTGCTATTTACACGAGCGAATACTTTAGGGAAGTAACCGTGTTCCGCTGCGCTTTTGAATACGCGAGACAATGTGAATTGCCAGCAAAGTAAAGCACCAAAGCAAGAAATAACCATAGCAGCCATAACGATGTTTGCAATTGTATCATTGAACATGTATACGAATGTCAAACCGAATGGTGCGTTAGAATTTAATAAGTCAACGTTAGGAACGATACCGGCCATAACGTTTGTGGACAAGATGTAAATCACCGCCACTGCTAATGTACCTGCCACAGTTGCAATAGGTACGTTTTTCTTTGGATTCTCAACAGCATCAGCATTAGCCGCTGCGGACTCAAACCCTAGGAAGCCCCACAAAGTGAGGGAAATGGATTGTTTTACTGCATCGTAAAACGGAAGATCATTTGGGTTCCATGCCGCCCAATAAATAGACGGATCAAACCAATACCAGCCGATTGTACCGATTAAAAGAACCGGAACAATAGAGCCCCAAATAGTCATGTTGCTGAGTCGACCTGTGAAGCGATTACCACGGAAGTTCAAAATCGCTGCAAACCACAAAAGCACAATTGTTACTTGGCTTGTTTGTGTTGCATTAAGGTCAACACCAAAGAAAGCTGCGCCATAACCTACGGCAGAAACCGCGATGGCGATATTAGCAATGATGAGAGATATGCTGTAAGCATAGCTCGCCATAAAATGTCCAGTTTTACCGAAGCGGTGTTCTGCATAACCGCCCATGCCCCCTTTATTTTGGGAGAACATACCCGCTTGAGCAAAAATATACGCTAGTAAAAGCGCACCCACAGCTGTTACGAGCCAAGATAAAACTGAAATAGTACCAACTTGAGCCAAATTAGTTGGTAACATAATGATCCCAGCTCCTAGCATATTGGCTGCTACCATTGTGGTTAGCTGGAATACAGACATTTTTTTAGCGGTGGTTTTCATGTATCAATCCCCTTTCAAAAGGTGAATTTTTTCTCGTCCATAATTCACTTAAATATAATATACCGCTAAGTAAATTCAGTTCGTGCTGTGATGGGCTTGAATGTGAATTTACCGTTGTTATTCTTATTACGAATTAAATAATAACACCTATGAACCCAAAATGAAAGTACTTTATTGGCGGACAAGCATTATTACACGAATTGAATAAATTATAGTTAATTTATCATCTAAAACGAACAGAACTCATTTTAACAATGACAGGGTATATTTTTACCCCATTTTATTCTGTGTATATATGTGATTTTTACTATCTATCATGGTTATAGTGTCGTAGCACAAGACTATTGTTTTCTAGCAGTCCACTGTATGCGTACATAAATTTACACCATTTTAATAGTAATTTATCAATTAGAATGACTCTTTTCTAGAAATTATCTATCATTCAAATAAAAAAATCGATATACACATAAGCTTAAAGGTTAATATAAAGAGCTTTAACATAAGACTTATATGTATATCGATCTTAAATTTTCAATGTCACAAGTAACTATGACTCTGAATGTTACTCTTGTACAGGATGTGGCCCTAAATCAAAACATTAGGCTTACTAAAGCAGTTATGCTTGCACAGATTCAACAATCGCTTTCCACTGAGCAATTTGTTTTTCTTCTCCGGCGATAACAGCTTTACCATTGTTCCGTTGTCTTTCCACACATTCTGGAGCTGTACCAGAATAGTTGTTACGGCCAGCTATGCAAGCTTCGATGGAAATAGCATCAAGTATATCTGCATCAAAATGGTCGGATATAGCTTTAAAATCCTCAACGGATAAATCAAGCAATACGCAACCTTTTTCAATGCAATGATGTACAGCATTACCTACGATTTCGTGAGCTTCACGGAATGGAACGCCTTTTTTCGCAAGGTAATCGGCCATATCTGTAGCATTAGAGAAATCATCATCGAGGACAGCTTTCATATGCGCCCCATTGACCTTCATGCCACGGACCATCGCCGCATTAATGGACAATGCAAAATGTACTGTATCGATAGCATCAAAAATGCCCTCTTTATCCTCTTGCATATCTTTATTATATGTAAGTGGCAAGCCTTTTAATGTAGTTAATAAACCTAACAAGTGGCCATAGGTACGACCTGTTTTACCACGAACAAGTTCACATACGTCAGGATTTTTCTTTTGTGGCATAATGCTAGAGCCTGTGCAATGAGCATCATCGAGTTCAATGAAGTTAAACTCATTGGTAGACCACAAAATCAATTCTTCGCTAAGACGGCTCAAGTGCATCATCACAAGAGATGCAAAGGACAAGAATTCAACTACATAGTCACGGTCAGATACGGCATCCATACTATTTTCGTAAATACGGGAGAAGCCCAATAGCTTTTGCGTATAGGTTTGATCAATACCGTATGTAGAACCTGCTAAGGCCCCTGCACCAAGTGGCATGATGTCTGCATGTTTGAAGACCATCAACAAACGGTCAAAGTCGCGTTCTAGCATAGAGAAGTATGCCATCATATGATGACCGAACAATACAGGTTGTGCCCGTTGTAAATGCGTATAGCCAGGCATGATAACATCACTGTATTTATCAGCTGTTTCGATGAGCGCTTTTTGCATATCTACGATGAGCTCGCCCATTTCTACAACAGCTTTACGCACGTACATGTGTAAATCAACTGCGCATTGGTCATTACGGCTACGGCCTGTATGTAAGCGACCACCTGCTTCGCCAATCTCATCAGTTAAGCGTTTTTCAATATTCATATGAATATCTTCAAGAGCCACGGAGAATGGGAACTCTCCTTTATCGATTTGGCCTTTAATCTTTGTTAAGCCCTCAACAATAGCGTCCCGATCTGCGTCGGAGATAATATTTTGTTTTGCCAGCATTGTAGCATGTGCTTTACTGCCTGCAATATCTTCGGCGTACATCCGCGCATCAAAAGCGATAGAGGATGTAAAATCCTCTACCGCTTTATCAGTGCCTTTTGTGAAACGCCCGCCCCACAATTTAGCCATTATTTACCTGCCTTTTCTTTCATTAATGCATTAATTTTAAGAGGTAAACCGAACAAGTTGATGAAACCAGCCGCATCAGCTTGGTTGTATACATCATCTTCTTCGAATGTTACGAAATCTTCGCTGTACAAGGAGTATGGAGAAGTTGCACCAGCAGAGATAATGTTGCCTTTGTACAATTTAAGTTTTACTTCACCAGTTACAGTTTTTTGAGTTTCATCAACGAATGCTTGCAAAGCGTTCATCAATGGTGCGAACCACATGCCATCGTATACAAGTTCAGCGTATTTGTTAGCAATGAGTTCTTTGTAGTGGTATGTAGCTCTGTCGAGGCAAAGGTATTCAAGTTCTCTGTGAGCATACATGATGATAGATCCACCTGGGTTTTCATAAACGCCACGAGATTTCATGCCTACTAATCTATTTTCAACGATATCTACAACGCCTACGCCATAGTGTGCACCGATTTCGTTGAGTTTTTCTAACAATTGCAATGGAGTACCTTCTTGGCCATCTACTGCTACAGGTACGCCATCTTTGAAGGATACAGTTACATAACCAGCTTCATCTGGAGCTTGTTCAGGAGTATGTGTTACCAAGTACACATCATCTTTAGGAGCATTTGCTGGATTTTCAAGATCGCCGCCTTCATGGGACAAATGCCATACGTTTTGGTCCATGGAATATGGATGAGATTTTGTAGCTACAACTGGAATATCATGTTTAGCTGCATATTCCATGCAGTCTGTTCTGGATTTCAAATCCCATTCTCTCCAAGGAGCGATGATTTTCATATTAGGAGCCAATGCTTTGATAGCAAGTTCGAAACGAACTTGGTCATTACCTTTACCAGTCGCACCGTGAGCGATAGCATCAGCACCTTCTTTTTTAGCAATATCTACAAGGATTTTACCGATTAAAGGTCTAGCGAAGGATGTACCTAATAAATATTTACCTTCATAAACTGCACCCGCTTTTACTGTTGGCCATACATAATCTTTTACGAACTCTTCTTTAGCATCAACGATGTACGCTTTAGAAGCACCGGATTTGATTGCTTTTTTCTCAACTGCATCATAATCCTCAGGTTGGCCCAAGTCTACGCACACTGCGATAACTTCAGCTCCATAATTTTCTTTTAACCAAGGAATGATAACGGATGTGTCTAAACCACCAGAATATGCGAGTACTACTTTATTTGCTTTACCCATGATAACACCTCATAAAAAACTTACTATGTATTTAAACTCATATAATCAATATTATATCAGATAATTGTGAAAGCACCGTGGCATCTAGCTCAACGGTCATTCCCTCTTTCTGACAAAAAATAGTATACACCTGTATAATTATAAATGCAAGTATTATTTTTATTCAATTTAGTAATATATTTCAACTCCGAACTAATATAATACAAAAGCTATATCCAGTGATTTAATACTAGATATAGCTTCATTTCTTACGATGGACTATCTATTCTTACTTAATATCAATAGGTGAAAACTGGTAATCTAAAGCTATCTTATAATCTGTAGTTGTATTTATTGATGCTTTTAAAGTATTAACTATTAAAGACTGAATTTCATCTATAACCGAGTAAAGCTCATTTTGAGCTTCATTAATAATCGCTTCAATACGAACATCTAAATCATAAGACCTAGAAATTCTATAATCACCTGTACTGTAGTCTACATTGCTAAATAGCTTTAATATATTTATCTTAGATATCGCTGTATCGAAAGCATTTATACTATTTAAAATATTATTTTTATCTATTTCATTTACGCCTATAACGGTCTCATTTTGAATATGTGGGATTGAATCCACAATGTATTGCTCTCTAACAGCAACTCGCAAAGACTCATCAGTCATTATTTGTTCTCTATCTAACGCTTTGTTCCAAAAACAATGCCTTACAGTCATACAATCATGTTCATCATCGTAGTAAACTATCCAGTTTTCAAATTTATTAGCATCTATTTGTTCAATATAAAAGATTTCACGGGCATAGGAATCAATATCAAGTGCGTCAGACTTATAATCTAATCCTCCAGGACCTCTTAAATAATAGGATATAAAATTCTCCAATCGAAGCATAGCAAACTTAATAATAGGTTTTGCTCCAATATAAATAGATAAAAAATTGCCTTCCTCATACTGCTTTAATTCAATATTATCCAATAATTATGCTCCTAATACTCAAAACTCTCTCTAAATGTATCTATTATTACTAATGTAGCAAAAAAACCTCTGTTCGCCAATTAATTATTCATTAGCAAACAGAGATTATAAAATATATTCAATTATTCATCCACAAGACCCAAGTCTTGTTGGTATGCATAGTCTGCTTCCGCTTGTGTAATCATACCTTGGTCTACCATTTGTTCAAGCACCAGTTTTTGTCTAGCCTTAGCCCCTTTATAGTTCGTATAGGGATCCAAATAAGATGGCGCATTAGGTAGTGCTGCAAGGAGTGCACTTTGGCCTAGTGTCAATCGGCTTGGGCTCGTTCCAAAGTAGCCATGCGCAGCTTCGTAAATGCCGTAATAATTATGACCATAATATACAGTATTTAAATACATGGTGAGGATTTCTTCTTTCGAGTAGTAATGTTCCATTTCACTAGCAAGGATTGCTTCCTCTACCTTACGACTCATGATGCGTTTTGATGAAAGGAAAAGATTTTTTACTACTTGTTGTGTAATAGTACTCCCCCCCTCTACAGTTTCACCTGCTATAGTATTGGTATAAAAGGCGCGAATAATACCGAGTACATCAATAGCTCCATGTTTATAGTACCGCTTATCCTCAATGGCGATAAGTGCATTCTTTGTATATTCTGGAATGACATCACCCTTCACCCAGTGTTCTTTAGAAACACGTTGATTAAGGGCCGCCTCTACCTTTTCTTTAAATGTAAATATTCGTATAATACGATCTGTACGACTGAGGGTATCTTCACTTTGTTCTATGCGTTTTTCAACAGTTGTGTGAGCCTTACTTTCACGATTTGTACCTTGAAAGCTATGGTATCCGTCATATATAAACATGGCCAATATGATGACCACCACGAACACCACTAGATTTCGAAGGTAGCGAAACACTTTCATTGCTTTCACCTATTCCATAAAGGACCATAGTATACATACAGTTATTAACTAACAGTATCTACAACGCCTTATATACATATACTACTATAATGTGTATTAAATGTATTGTATCACATCAATCAAGAAGAAGATATGGATAGACCTTGCTTTATAGCGGCTATAATAAGAATTATAATAATATAAAAGAGAAAGTCTTACTATTTATAACCAAGCATATATCTACATATACAGATTTTATTCATATTAGGTATACTTATTAAGTTGTATTATAAACTTTACATGGAGTATAATAGTAAAGATGATAAAAACATGCCCATTGGAGGAGTATTATGAAACAATGTATGGATTCAGAAAATCTACATCGTCGATTGCGTAAAATCCTTGGTCAAGTGCAAGCTATTGATCGAATGATTGAAGAAGACATTCCATGCGAAGATGTGTTGAGCCAAATTAATGCAGCTAAATCTGCACTACATAAAGTAGGTCAAGTAGTCCTTGAAGGGCATATCAACCACTGCGTGCGAGATGGTATCGAACACGGTGACGTAGAAAAAACCATTAGCGACTTTACAAAAGCTGTAGAGCGTTTTGCGAACATGGGAAAATAAAGAAGAGGCTAAGAGGCCTCTTCTTTTTTTACCCAAAACAAGGCTCTACTAAATCTCGAAGATCCCCCGAAAAAGCAAATAAAAATCAAATCTGATTAAAGCATCCATCATATATAACTCAAAAAAAAGGACTCTACATTCGTAGAGTCCTTTATATTACCACAAAGTATTAGTCGTGGTTAGTTGTTAAGAATTCGCTCAATGCAGCGAGTGCGTCATCTTCGTCAGCACCGTCAGCTGTCAATGTAACAGATGTGCCTTTTGTAGCGCCCAAAGTCAATACAGTTAAGATGGATTTAGCATCAGCTGTTTTACCGTTAGCAGCGATTGTCAATTTGGAAGCGTATTTAGCAGCCAATTGTGTGAAAGCTGTAGCAGGACGAGCATGTAAACCAGATTCGTTAGTAATTTCTACTGTTAATTCTTTCATGATAACCTCTTTCTATCTCGACAGGTAGTACCTATCCCATACGTTCTAATAGATATATTGTATCAATTTCAAGCATTTCAATTCAAGTATATTAAAAGTTATTTACTATGTACTGATTCGCTTAACATTTATCTTTAATCTATACAGAATTATAATAAGCCTTTTTCGGCTAGTACAGATTTAGCATATTCTGTAATTTCTTCAGCTGTATCCATAGCAAGCGCTTTATTAGCCACCTCTTCACATTCTGCTTTAGAAACGGAACGCAAGATTTTCTTAATAAGTGGTATAGATGACGCTGTCATAGAGAATTCGTCAAGGCCAAGGCCTAATAGAATCATTGTGGCTACAGGATCACTAGCAAGTTCACCGCACATGCCTGTAAATTTACCTTGTTCATGGCTCGCATCGATAACATGCTTGATAAGACGTAATACACCTGGATGCAATGGTTGATATAGAGAACCAATAGACTCGTTCATACGGTCTACAGCCAAGGTGTATTGGCATAAATCATTTGTACCGATACTGAAGAAGTCTACGTATTTAGCCAAGATTGGAGAAATAACAGCAGCTGCAGGCACTTCGATCATAATACCAACCTTGATATCCTTGTTGAATTCTTTGCCTTCTGCTGTAAGTTCAGCCTTACATTCTTCAAGCATAGCATTCGCTTGTTTCACTTCTTCTACGGAAGCAATCATCGGGTACATGATGTGAATATCGCCAAAGGAACTAGCACGCAATAACGCACGTAATTGTACTTTAAAGATATCCGGACGGTTCAAGGAAATACGAATCGCACGATACCCAAGGAATGGATTCATTTCACTTGGCAAATCAAGGCATTTCAATTCTTTATCGCCACCGATATCCATGGTACGGATAATAACAGGTTGGCCCTGCATATCTTCTGCAACCTTTTTATATTCTTCAAACTGTACATCTTCTGTTGGCAACTCGTCGTTTTCCATGTACAAGAATTCTGTACGATATAAGCCAATACCTTGTGCGCCCATTGTAAGAGCGTGTTTAGCATCTTTAGACTTACCGATATTACCGAATAATTCTACATGATGACCATCAGTAGTCTTAGCTTCAAGATTGGCAGATTCGCGCAAGCGTTTCAATTCCTCTTGGTATGCAGCCGCTTGATTTGTATATTCAGTCCAATCCGCATCAGATGGATTTGTTTCCACAATACCATCTGTACCAAGTACAACTGCTTTCTCGCCATCTACGAAGCCTTCAATATCACCAACGCCCATAACGGCAGGAATTTCCAAGGTGCGCGCCATGATAGCTGCATGAGATGTAGGGCCACCAGCAGCTGTTACAATGCCTTTTACCACATTTTTATCAAGAGAAGCTGTATCAGATGGGGCCAAATCATGAGCCACCAAGATAACCGCCCCAGAAATATGGGATAAGCCACGAGGGTTCATGCCTAACATATTGCGCATCAAACGATCACCAATATCTTTGATATCTGCACCGCGTTCACGCATATATGGATCTTCCATACCGAGGAAGATATTCGCAAAGGTTTCAATAGTTTGAGCTGTAGCCGCTACCACATTTGTATGGCTAGTCTCAACAAGGGATTTAATACCATCAGACAAAGATGGGTCTTGCGCGATTTGCATATGCGCCTCAAAAATAGCCGCCTCTTCAGGGCCCA
The DNA here is from genome assembly GCF_018381775.1 of Veillonella sp. GTDB lineage: Bacteria > Bacillota > Negativicutes > Veillonellales > Veillonellaceae > Veillonella. The sequence continues at coordinate 67,401 of NZ_JAGZRH010000012.1, forward strand.
TGTCTTTCAACGCCTTTTGACGAATTGTATCTAATTGCTTTAAGGTAGCTGCCATAGCAGAAGCGAACTTACCAATTTCCGCTTCTACCTTATCCTCTGCTACAGTGTAATCAGGAATGACAATTTCCTCTTGAATATATCTATATACATTGCCTACTGCAACGCCACGAGATCCAGAAATCCCTTGAATTCGCATATGTGTTCCTCTTTCTATTACGATAAACTACATTACTCTATATTTTATCATTTCTCTGACAAACAATAAAGTAATAGAGCCCTTTATATCCGCCCATTTAATCGTCCCACGTGGGTTATTTTTCGCTTACTTTCGCTATAATTTTATAAAGTTCCACCACATAATTAAGGGTCATTTATGATATAATAATATAGAATATATAATAATATACATATGAGACTTTCACGGGCTTCATGGTGAAAGTCTTACTTATTGATAGGAGACTTTATGAAATTAACTAAAATGCATGGTCTTGGCAATGATTTCATCCTCTTTGCCGACCCTCAAGGTGCTAATAAGGACTATACTGATTTGGCGATTCGCCTTTGCGATCGTCGTACTGGTATCGGTGCCGACGGTCTTGCCATTCTAGTTCCTTCAAAAACCTGTGATGTGCGCATGCGCATTATCAACTCTGATGGTAGTGAAGCAGAAATGTGCGGCAACGCCATTCGATGCTTTGCCAAATATGCTTACGAACACGGTGAAACTACGAAAGAAACTTTCACCATCGAAACCTTGGCCGGTGTAATGAAACCTACCTTAACTATCGAAAATGGTATAGTCACACAAGTTACTGTAGACATGGGCAAACCATTCTTTGCAGCCCAAGACATTCCGATGGATGTAAATATGGATAAGGTTATCGACGTAAACCTCGATGTAAACGGCGAAACAGTAACGGTAAGCTCCGTATTACTCGGAGTGCCTCATACAGAGGTGTATATCAATGACATTACAAAGGCGCCTGTAACGACACAAGGTCCTATCATTGAAAAACACGATGCATTCCCATCCAATACAAATGTTAACTACATTGAGGTAGTAAACGATAAGCACATCAAGGTTCGCACATGGGAACGCGGTGCCGGCGCTACCTTAGCATGTGGTACAGGCTCTTGTGCTTCTGCTGTTATGTCCTTTGAAAAAGGCTTAACTGGTCGCGAAGTAGATGTAGAGCTCTATTTAGGAACATTACATATTTCATACTTGGAGGATGGCACGGTGCTCATGACTGGCCCTGCTGAGGAAGTCTTCGAAACAGAACTTCCTATTGATTAAGATGAAGTGGTTACAACTCATATTAAATGCGTTTCTAAAGTATCAACAAGGCCGTTCTCTAATGCCGAAAAATACGGAGTCGCTCATAGGTTTACTCATATCCATCCTCGTCATTATCATCGCCGTAGCTAACGGTATTGCTATTGGTTACGCCTTGATAGTGGTATGGTGCATCATGGCCTATGTATTCTATCGCCAAGGATACCAACCAAAAGAACTGCTAAACTTATCATGGACAGGTGCTAAATCCTCGATTGTGGTAATGCAAATATTCTTGCTTATCGGTTGGCTCATTGCTATGTGGCAAGCAGCAGGCATCATCCCTATGATTATCGCCACCGGCATCGACTTGATTGATCCGTCCCTCTTTATTGCTTGTGCCTTCTTATTAACAGCTGTTGTTAGCATGCTATTAGGTACAGCTTTCGGTACTGTAGGAACCATAGGCATTGTACTCATCACGATGGCAAGAGCCGGTAATATTCCAGAGAATATAGTAGCAGGCGCCATTATAGCCGGTGCGTACTTTGGCGATCGCAACGGCCCATTGTCATCTAGCGCATCACTGGTAGCAGCCTTAACACATACTAAGGTTTCTAGTAATATACCAATTATGTTTAAAGCGGGACTACCTGCACTTGTTATTTCTACAGTGCTCTACCTAATACTGTCCCAATGGTTCCCTCTAAACTATGAAAATAGTTTGTTATCCGATACAATCCACTTTATCTTCAACATCGATTGGACATTGTGGATTCCAGTGATTATCGTCATCGCTTTATTGCCTTTGAAAGTATCTATCCGTTGGCCTATCGGCCTCAGCGCATTAGCCGCAGCCATTCTGGCTTATACTAATCAAGGGGCTACCCTTTCCGATTTAGGCTGGTATACCTTAACGGGCTTTGAGCTACCACATTATAATCCACTAGCAGATATCATTCATGGCGGTGGGCTGCAAACAATGTTCATTCCTACCCTATCCATCTTTATGGCCACTGCTATTTCAGGCATGCTCGAAGGGGTTGGCTTCTGGAATGATATTAGACAACTATTAGAGCGAGCTAAAACGCGGAGCGATGTATTTGCTGCCAATATAGGTCTCGCACTCTTAACCGGCGCTGTAGGCTGTAGCCAAGCTATTGCGGTTGTAATGACACATTCTATTATGCGTATAACCTACGCGCAACGGGGTATTCAAGATGAAGATGTGATGCTCGACTTTGAAAATAGTGGCATCCTCATTGCCGCCTTACTTCCATGGAACATCGCTGCTTATGTACCTGTAGTTATGATGGGTACTAGCACAGCCGGCTATGTACCATTCGCCTTCTTCCTATATCTCGTGCCACTCCTTTACTGGTTACGACTACGGAATCAAGATCAATCAATGATACGCTAATTACAAAATCAACAAATCATAGGCTAATTAATTAATCTTAAAGGGGAATTTGTATGATTTACACCATTACCTTTAACCCAGCCCTGGATTATATCGTACGACTTGAGCAACTCAAGACTGGTACCATTAATCGCACCACCCAAGAATACGTACTTGGTGGCGGCAAGGGTATCAACGTATCTATCGTTCTTAACAACTTGGGCATGGATACAACTGCACTCGGTTTCATCGCCGGCTTTACAGGTGAAGAAATCGTAACGCAGCTCAATAGCTTCGGCGTAAAAGAAGATTTCATTCGTCTCCGCGAAGGATTAACCCGCATCAATGTTAAGGTGAAAGCCTCTGATGAGGAAACAGAGATCAACGGCCGTGGACCAATTATCTCGGATGACGAATTAGAAGCACTTTACAAACAGCTCGATGCATTGACAGATAAGGATACACTAATCCTTGCAGGTAGCATTCCTTCTAGCTTACCTAGCGATATGTACGAGCTCATTATGGAGCGCTTACAACATAAAAACATTCGCATCGTCGTAGATGCTACAAAGGATTTACTTACACGAGTATTGCCATATAAACCGTTCTTGATTAAACCTAACAATCATGAGCTTAGCGAAATCTTTGGACGCCCTCTTTCTACAAAGGAGGACCTCGTAGAAGCTGCCAAGGCATTGCAAGAGAAAGGCGCACAGCATGTGCTTATCTCTATGGCTGGTGATGGGGCTATCTTGGTCGCAGCTGATGGCACTGTATATACGAGCCCTGCACCTAAGGGAACGCTCGTAAATTCTGTAGGCGCTGGTGATTCTATGGTAGCAGGCTTTATTACAGGCTTTGAAAAGACAGGCGACCTACAAGAGGCTCTTTACTGGGGTATCTCCAGTGGCTCTGCCTCCGCTTACTCTGAAAACCTCGCTACACTGGCAGAAGTAGAAGCACTACTTTCACAAGTACGAGTTAACTAGTTTTATATTTTATTTGCATCAAGGAGTACATATATGCAAATCACTGATTTATTAAAACCCCAATCGGTCCTGCTAAATGCAGACCCTGTAACAAAGGCTGACGCAATTTACACCTTAGGCGAGTTAATGGAAAAAGGTGGCAACCTCATCGACAAAGGTGAGTACTTAGCAGCCGTTTTCGCTCGTGAAGAATCTGGCTCTACCGGACTTGGTGACGGCATCGCTACACCACATGCTAAATCCGCAGGCGTAAAAGAAGCAGGCCTAGCAGCTATGGTTGTGCCTCACGGCGTAGACTTCGAAGCACTTGATGGTCAACCATCTCGTTTATTCTTCATGATCGCTGCCCCTGAAGGCGCTGCTGACACTCATGTAGAGGTATTGAGCCAATTAGCTATGATGGTTATCGACCCAGATTTCAAAGAAGCCCTCATCGCTGCTCCAACTGTAGAACGATTCTTGGAACTCGTAACAGCTAAAGAGCAAGGTAACTTTGACCCATCCGTTGAAGGATATATCAAACAGCAAGAATCTCAAGAGACTCCAAGTATTACCGATGCTATCGAAGCTAAAGCTACGGAAGCTATCGAAAAAGTGGCTCCTAAGATTTCTGTAGATAACCCGCACTACGATGTATTGGCTGTAACTGGTTGCCCTACTGGTATTGCTCATACCTACATGGCTGCAGAATCTTTAGAGCGTAAAGCGAAAGAAATGGGCATTTCCTTAAAGGTTGAGAAAAATGGTGCTTCTGGTGTTAAAGATGCTCTTACAGCAGAAGAAATCGCTCATGCTAAATGCATCATCGTCGCTTCTGACCGTCAAGTAGAAATGGCTCGATTCAACGGCAAGCCTATGATTCAAACTAAGGTTGCGAACGGTATCAATAAAGCAGAGGAACTTTTAACAGAAGCAATGGCTGGCACAGCAGCTGTATACCAAGCATCAGCAGCAGACCGCGAAGCTGCTGAAATTGCTGCTAGCGCATCTGACAGCGTAGGTCGTCAAATCTACAAACACTTGATGAACGGCGTATCTCACATGTTGCCATTCGTTATCGGTGGCGGTATCTTGATTGCCCTTGCATTCTTATTTGATACATTCGATCCTGCGAACCCTAAAAACTTCGGTTCCGGCACACCTTTATCTGGCTTCTTAATGCAAATCGGTGGCGCATCCTTTGGCTTCATGTTGCCTGTACTCGCAGGTTACATTGCAATGAGTATTGCGGACCGCCCAGGTCTTGTAGCTGGTTTCGTTGGTGGCTTATTGGCTAACCAAGGTGGCTCTGGTTTCCTTGGCGCATTAATCGCCGGCTTTGCAGCAGGTTATTTAGTATTATTAGTTAAGAAATTAGTCTCTGGTCTACCTCAAGCGTTAGAAGGTACAAAACCAGTTCTCTTCTATCCTGTACTCGGTGTATTGTTCATCGGTCTCGCTATTACCTTTGTAATCAACCCTCCTGTATCTGCACTTAACCACTGGTTAATGGATTCCTTGCAATCTATGGGCACTACTAGCCGCGTATTGTTAGGTCTCATCTTTGGTGCTATGATGTCCGTTGATATGGGCGGTCCTGTAAACAAGGCGGCTTACGTTATCGGTACTGGTGCTCTTGCGACTGGTGAATATGGTATCATGGCTGCTGTAATGGCAGGTGGTATGGTTCCTCCGTTGGCAATCGCTCTTTGTACTACATTCTTCCCTAGCCGCTTCACAGAAGCAGAACGCAAATCTGGTATTACAAACTATATTATGGGCCTCTCCTTTATCACAGAAGGGGCTATCCCATTTGCAGCGGCTGATCCAGTTCGCGTATTGCCAGCTTGCATCATCGGTGCTGGTACAGCTGGTGCGTTGTCCATGTTCTTCGAATGTACATTACGCGCTCCTCACGGCGGTATCTTCGTAGTACCTACAATCGGTAACCCACTTCTTTACCTTGCATCCATCGCAATCGGTTCCGTTATCGCTTGTATCATCTTGGCACTATTAAAACCAAGCTTAAAAAAATAATGGTGAAAGCTAGTATAATACTAGTACATATAGCAAAAACGTACATATGCTAAATAAGTACATATAGCAAAAGGACTAGAACTCCTAGAGTTCTAGTCCTTTTCTTATGTAAACTATCGAATTACATCATCATAAAATACGCCAAATACTTTCTTAAAAACTCGGTTTGCTACGTGATAGCTTTCAAAATCAAAGTCTGTAGGCGTTAAAAATGTAACATGCTCATACCCTTTATAACCGGGTTGTGTAGGTTTGCTTTCACCATTAAGGGTATAATCCTGTTGTGCCTTAACAGTACCTACAATACCAGAATCATCCAGTTTGAGATTCCATATATCATTTAAACTAAACTCAGGAAATCGTTGTTTAAACTCCGGCATTCTTGCTACTAAATTAGCAAAGGAATACATTAGATTATAGTCATACCAAATTGTATATTCTCGAATCAAATCAGAAGACGGCAATACAACATATATCTTGGCTTCTATACTTTTTGTACTGGTACTTGTAGATACATCTTTGAGAGTACTCAGCTCAATATATTTACCATCTCCACCACCAGTATCTCCTTTAGATATAATATGTTCAAAACGGGTAGTATCTTGCAATTCGGCATTAGAAACTGCTTTCACAGAGTTAACGGAAACACACAATACACATAAGATAGCCATTAAAATTAAGAAACGTTTCATATGGCACCTCATTTTACTACAATATCATCAAAATGCTGTTGATATGCAACGACAAACATGGCATCTGCTATAGCAAAGAGATCTTGATCGGAACGACTACGATCTAAAGGTCGTAATTGGTGCACTAAAGGAACAGTACTACTAACCTCAGTACCATCCCCATTAAATCGCTTCACCTCTCGTAAGTCAATTTGTATGCCAGAATCATCTTGTGCTGCCTTTATAACCGCATACATAGATGGGGATGGCTGTACTATTTGACTGGCGTGAATTAAAGAACCTAGTGAATAATTAGTATTATAAGTGGCCATTACTTCATATTCAGTAATAAATGTACCACGAGTATATGTATAAACGGTATAAAAAGTACCTTTTAGTTTATAATGTGGCGCTGCGTATTCTAGTGATTCTACAGAGTAAGTGTTTAAATAGTTTATTAGCCTATCCTTTGGATAAGTACCTTGATAGGAATCGGTTTTTTGATATACTTTTTTAAACTGAGGCGAACTATTTAACTCATTAATCGATATAGCTTGTGTCTGTATGGTAAAAGCACTCAGCACCATACAGGCTAATAAGAATTTTCTAAACATAATCTCTCCTTTATCATCAAAACTCAGCTAAATTACCAAAAGCATATCATATTTTATGGAAAGATGTATACAGAAGAGGGTTATAGGACAAAAAGTGTGTGTGACTAATCCCAATAAGTTGGAAAATCTGTAGACATATGTAGCTCATTCCAAACAGGAGCATCACCCCATT
>NZ_JAGZRH010000023.1:0-5844 GCF_018381775.1 Veillonella sp.
AATGGGGTGATGCTCCTGTTTGGAATGAGCTACATATGTCTACAGATTTTCCAACTTATTGGGATTAGTCACACACACTTTTTGTCCTATAACCCTCTTTTTTGTTATTATGATTATATTTCTTAAATTATCGTTGTGCTTCATAGGCTCTGAATAGTTTAGATAGTAATTCAGGTGCCAAGCGCAATAAGTCTGGGTTTTCACAGAAGGATACGCGTAATTGCGTTCTGCCTGGATTATCTTCGCCTTTTTTACCACTGTAGAAGCCATTTAGCGGAGCCATGAGAAGTGTATACTCTTTGCCGTCATCAAGGCTTACTGCACCGTGTTCAGCACACCAGGAGGCAAATTCTACACCGTCAAAGCCAGGTTTTGCTACCTTCCGCACGTCGATAACAAAGTAAATTGACGCTTCTGGACGAGATACGATGAAATCAGGTTCTACCGCTTTAAAACCTTCATGGAGTTCAAAGATCATCTTACGGTAGTAGTCCCGTTGTTGCTCATACCAGTTATGAAGCTCTGCGTGGCTTTCATGAGCCAAAGCACCAAAGATATATTGGCCTAGCGTATTAGCACTAAGGTTTGCTGTATATTCAGCAACAGATTTTTCATAGCACAATTTATTATCTGTAATGATGGCACCAATACGGAGACCACAAGCATTCCAAACCTTACTAGCTGTTTCAAGACTGATACGGCGGCCTTCAATGCCAGGCACATCCTTATCGGTTAACGCCCAGATACTAGATGTTTCTTTCCCTTTTTCATAAGCCAATTCGCGGTACGCTTCGTCAGAAATAATCCACAAATTATGTTTAACACATAATTTTGTATATTCAATCAATGTTTCCTTACTGAATAATTGACCAGTCGGGTTATCGTAAGGAATGATGAGCAATGCGCCCGGTTTTGTATCGATAATGCGTTGTTCTACAGTTTCAACGGATGGCAATTCAAATTCGCCATTTTCATTAAGTTGACGTTCAACAGTGACTGTTTTACGACCGATGCGAAGACCTACTGCATCATAGTTTGTATAAGATGGGTTGAACATTAAAAGAGGGCGTTCCTCTTCGCCTGCACCACCACATACGCCAAGCATGATGATTTCCATCGCCATGGATGCACCGTCTGTTACGAGTACATCAAGACCAGTTGTATCAAAACCTTGGCTACGTAAAATATGAAGGAATGCTTCGCGACATTCATCAGTTCCCGTAGTTGGTACATATGGCACGATGCCATTATGGAACGGGCTATTCACGCCGCCCAAATCGAACAACCTACGCTGCATGGCGGGATGCATAGGACGCATTACATTACCAATAGAACCATTCACCAAAATTGGTGGGTTCTTACGTTCCAAGAATTTAATTTGTCCTAAGCGAATGCCAGATGGCTTGCGAGCCATCATATACGGCGACAATTCTGGTTGTTTCATTCAGATCCAACTCCTCTAAAAAAGAAACTGCCTCAGCAATGAGGCTATGCTAACTGTGAAAGTAACAAGAACACTTATTAGACGTACAACTAGGTCTAATAAGACTGTATATCACAAAGATAATATTCTTATATAGTAAAAAATTCCTAATATATTGATATATATAGATACTTAATATTATAGTGCTTTTGTTATAGAAAATCTATAGTTTTATAACATATACGGACTAACGTATATACTATTCGTTCCATAAAGTAATACAGTAGCCTTCAAGGCATACAAAAAAGACCGAGCTATTTATAGCCCGGTCTTTTATAGCTGTAACAATTATTATCTATCGATTGTTTTACGTCCACTGTTCGTAGAGTTTGAATGATTTGTAGCTTTAGCTGTATGTTTTGTTGTAGAAGCCTTAGTAACAGGTTTTACTTCTTTACCTTTAGCCGGTTTAACTTTTTCCGTTTTTACAGGTTTAGCCTTTTCTTGTTTTACCTTTTTGGGTTTCTCTTGTTTTACCTTTGCAGGGTTTTTAGCATTAACTGCTGCACCTGCTGGTTTAACAAAGGCATTATTAAGGTTTGTTGCCACTTGTAGTGCTACGTCAGAACTTGGGGTAGATACGATGGATTGGCCTGCTACGGTTACAGTGCCACCGCTGTAGGATGCAGAGCCTGGTGTAATTTGGTTGTTATGGTACAAACGTGCCAATTTACCAGCCATGTAATACGCACGTTCTTCCCCTGTATAGCGGCCGCTACCTGCTGGGCTATAGATATTATCGCCATTGACGTAAACGGCGCCATTAGACACGTTTACGTGATTTCCAGAGTATGTGTACATGCGGGAAATATTGTTATTTACGCGATCAGACAACTTAGGATGGTTGTTTGGTGCCACTACTTGTGAAAGTCCTTCACGATAGTGTTCCCCAACCTTGTTGCGCAATACCGCCATAGAACCAGCTGCACCGCCCACATTATATGGAGATTCACTTAAAATCTTGAATCCTAGTTCATCGGCTGCTTTTTCTTGGCTCATTGTAAATACTTGGTTAGACAAGTAGTTGCCCGCAACATTAGATAATAACGCAGCCCCTTCGCTACCACCAGCCGCAATACCTACAGCTGTAGACAGGCCGATTTGCTTTTTAGCACCATTGATAATATCTTTATGCTCACCATGAGCAATTTCATGGGCCATTACATAAGCCAATTGATCATCATCAAGGGTATCCAAAGCACCTTTATTAACAGACATAACGCGACCAAGCGTTGCAAAGGCATTAAACTCTGTATCAGGGTTTGCATAAACAACGTAAGAACGTTTTACGCTAGGAGAAGCCTCTAAGGTTTTTAGGATGCGTTGTACACGAGCTTGCGCTGCACTATCGTCCAAGTAACCTGTTTTCTCCTTAGTACGTGCCAAACTCTCTTGTTGACCTTGCTCAGAATTATCCATTTTATTTAATGCAGTAGATACATAAGCCATGGCAACAGCGCCACCTGCCAATGTTTGTACTGCGCTAGATGCAGCATTCACTGGAGCAGTTTGCATAATAGCAGGCGCCATTGTCGCAGCCATCGCTACAGATAATGTAGCTGCTGTAAGTTTCTTATTCATTCTCTCAACCTCTCAAATTGATTAACTATATAGTAATAAAACAAATTATCACACTAGATTTACACACTATGTATATAGTATCGCTCCATGGTAAATATAGAATGAATAATGGAACAATCATTCATTTTTAGCTGAAAGTATAACGGCTTCTTTTCCATCCTTAGAAACAGCAGCCCCATGGGTATATCCCACTACATCAAAGCCCGCCTCCGCACACTGCTCTGCGATGCTTTCATAATTTTCATTCTTACCACGAGTACACGTCGAAAGATGAACCGTAGTCACACCTTTTTTCTTGAAAGACTCGATTTTCTTGGCTAGATCGCCACCACTGTGCGTGAAACCTACCAACTCAATATCCTCATCTGCATAACGCTCAAAGGAATCCGCTTTATTCATAAATGCTTTTAAGCAACCGCCACAAGAACAGCGCTGCATTGTATCCTCATTCACGAGAACCGCAATTTTCTTAGTCATAAGACCTCCTATGAAAGTATAGTTTGAACTTTAGTATAACATATGTATTGAGAAATGATGTATCTTAAAGCACATAAGTGAATATAAGATATATATAACTATATATGTATTATCAATAAACATGATATAACTTGAAATTCCAGTTGAACACTCTTAAAAGATAGGCAAATCAATATAAACTTGAATAGTAATTACAAAGGTGTTAAATCATCCCCATTAATTCTTTAAGCTACCAAAAACTATTCACGTATCTATATAGTAAAGATAAGAATTTAGAGGATATAAAACTATTTAAAATTGAAGCGTGATAGCATATATGCTATCATAGAAGAAAGAAGGATTGGGATGGAAATCCGTCTTAAATGTCCTAATAGTATTCAAAGGGCATTATACTTTCATGTAATTAATAATAGATATATTATTACACATGGATTTACTAAGAAAACGCAGAAAACACCTAAAAGAGAGATAATTCATGCCAAACAAATTAGGCGCGAGTTTGAGGAGGAATATTATGCCAACAATTAAATTTGACGATTTTCTGAAAGAACAATTAAAAGATCCAAAGTTTAAAGCCAGATTTGAAAAAGAATCGGCTAATCTAGAAAGTGCTATAGTGATTGCAAAAGCTCGTGAAGCAGCCGGTTTAACACAACGTGATTTAGCTGAAAAATCTGGTGTCCCTCAATCCACAATTGCAAGAATAGAACAAGGTGCAAATACAAGTATTAGTACTCTCTGTAAGATTGCATTTGCTTTAGATAAACAAGTAAAGATAAGTTTAGTATAAAACAAACCCCCTATAAGCTAGTTAACGTGGCTTATAGGGGGTGTATCTTTTCTTGTAGAGTAAGATTTACGTATTACATAATAGCTTCTTCGCGGCCAAATTTACCGTTTATGTATTCTCCATAAGCGAGGAGAAGCTCTGTTTTATTTGTCATAACATATGGCCCTTGTTTTACCACTGGTTCATTGAGTGGTTCTCCGGCGAGAACGAAGATTTCAAGACCTTCATCACCAGACTCTACCTCAAAGCGCTCTCCATCATTGTTGAAAAGTACAAAGTCTCCAGATTCTATGCTTTCACCATTGGCACTACCTTTACCATTAATCACAAGGAAGCCTGTATTCCAAGTCATATTCTCAGAAATAGAGATCCATGAATTAGGTTGAAGTTTTAATTTGTAAATATTCATCGGTGTATGGGATTTAGCAGGACCTGTTATATGTCTGAAAGTACCGGTGTAAACGATGGCATCGATTGTTTCATCAAGAGATTGATACCGCCCCATTATGGTAGCAGGTATATATTGATATGAAGGTGCATCATTTTTATGACGTTCAGGTAGATTTATCCATAATTGTAAAGCATGGAACAAACGTCCCCGCTTTGCATATTCTTTTTCATGAAATTCTTTGTGCAAAACACCACTAGCTGCAGTCATCCATTGCACATCACCAGAGTGAATAACACCACTATTACCAGCTGCATCTTTATGTTCAATGGAACCGGAAAAAGAAAATGTTACCGTTTCAAAGCCTTTGTGGGGATGTGGGGTGTCACCTGTATCAAAAGGACTGCCCTCAAAATAATATGGCTCGTTATAGTCGAGTAACAAAAATGGAGACATACGATCAAGCATAGGTGACTCATCGCCATCAGGGAAGTACTGACGTACTCTAAATCCAGTGCCTACCCAATGAATATCAGGAGCTTTAATAATTCTTTCAATTGTTCTTACAGGATTCATTCTATCACCTCTTAATCGAACAGGATTCATAATAGTTGTATTATATATGAATAATTGTTCATATATCTCAATACTATTATATCTAATTTATTCGATATGTCAAGGGGAGGTAGTAGAATAGTAATTTACATAAGTTTCGAGCTACTCAACTAGTTTACGGAAGGATGTCTTAGGTGCTACGAACTAAGGTGTCACTTAAAACTAGTTTATTTACATAAATCTAAATTTCTCAGCTGCTATACGGTTCGATACCATAGGTGCTACGCACCGCGGTATCGGTTAATTACAAGTATTTGAAGAAGCTCAACAGTTGTACGGTTCAGTAACATTGGTGCTTCGCACCGCGTTACTGGATGGATATGATTTGCCTCCTACCACTAGCCGCGGCTTCCTATCACACTCGCCCATGGCGACATATAATACATTATGCCAATGTACAGACTAAACTATAGGGCTTCGTCGAACCTGATGCAATGGACGTACGCGTCGCTGCGCTCCTTTACGCCCTATTGCCCTAGGCTTCCCACGCCGTCTGTATTGTTAAATACA
>NZ_JAGZRH010000024.1:0-5627 GCF_018381775.1 Veillonella sp.
CTTATAATGAGCTACGTTACACACCTTTCTCTATGGAAGACAAAAAATATTGGCAATTTTATAAGCAACGTAAAGAAGAATTAAATCCTAAGAAAAAAAACAAAAAGTAAGATTCGATATTTTCAGACGACCTTTTTTGTATCGTACTTAACCGCCGCTACGCCTACGACCCGGATGTAGTATAACTAGAGGGAAATATACTATGAAATATCATATTGAAGATTTAAGAGACCAATTACATAACCATAACTGGATTGTTTTGAAAGAATTAGAAGGAAATGATTTAGATATATCATAATATTGGACTATTCGTCATAGATACCAACCAAACAAAACTTGTACTCTAGCTTTTGAAGGAATGGATGACTTAGAAGTTTTACCAATCGAAAAAAGTTATGCATGTTTTTTATCTGAAGAGCCAGCTATATCATTATACTTTTCTAAGAGTATTAAGTTATGGAAGAGAGAGTTAAATACATTCATTTTAAATCTGAATTCTTTTATAATTTGCTAATTTTAAATCCTTCAAACTATATAAAGCTAATCAAAATCCAAATAACTGTAAATGTTTCTAGCAAGTGTAGGTTGGTTCAAGACCCAACAAAATATCAAAGTCGTCTGAAATAACCTTCAGACGACCCCCTTCCCAACAGGAGAAAGCGGCCAACAAACCCGCTACTTCCACTGCGACCAAATCGGCATCTCAAGATAGATGACTGATGACGAAGGTAACCTGTTTTGGGGATTATTACGGTTGGGGTAAACTGAAGAGCGAAACGAACGTAACGGGAACGGCGCACCAACCCTTCCGATTGCAAAACACCCTTGTCCGCACTAGCATGTAGCTACTGCCAAAATGGATGGAAATCTTAGTCAAAAAAGAAATAATGGAAATGGTACATTTTTTTGGAAGTACTACAAAGATAATGTAACCGTACAACATAGGAAATAGTATCATGACAACTTTAGAAAATAAGATCTTTACTTTAAAACAGAATCATTTAATCAAAAAAATGAAAGAAATGCATTTTTTAAATAATTTAATTACGGATTCTGAAAAAATTATTCCATATCCACTCTCATGTGAAATAATAAATCGTACTTTTACCCCCTATAGAAATATAGAATTATCAAAAGAAAATTTTAGTTTATCGATAGAAAATGAAATATTAAATTGTTTTGTACCAGAGGAAAATGATATTGCTTATGTATACTTTTATGGAGGAATACATGATTCGGCTGAAATACCAATAGAATTATTCCCCTTGTTTATTATCAAAATAAAAAATATTAGCAATTGGCTAGAATTAATAAACAAACCTAATTTTTATTGTTTAAAATTCTTTAGTCATAAAATAGATAAAGTTATCGATATATCTCTACTCGACGATGAGGAAGATGTGTTATCTGTTTCTATTGGACTGAACGCTTAACTTTAAAAATAAATGAACTATTCCAGCAGAAGCTATCCTTTGCTTTGTATAACTTAAAGGTGTTTACCATGAAAGAATTATTAGAAAAACTTGAAAATAATAGTTTTATTGATAAGGTCAGAATAGATCTTGAATTCGATGTAAAGGACTACCAAGAATTATTAAAAATTTTAAATGAAATAAAGCATTATACTCATAATCATAATCTAATTGAAAAAAGACTAGCGTCTTATTTATATGAGATACCAAAATTAACACATATTTGGTATCTCAATCTAAAAGACGATCCAAATAAAAATAAATCTTCTATTGTTAGTCAACTTGAAGAAGCATGGATAGAGTTAGATTCAATAATTGGAGAAGAAATTCTTGGTCAAGGACAATAAATACCTCTTAACAAACAGTAGTCGTAGGTTAGGTCAAGTTCCGCTAAATATCAAGGTTATCTGAAATCAATTTTCAGTCGACCTTTTCCCTATGCTCTCCTCACTTGCTTCAACTATACCGGCTGGGGGCGTCTGAAAGATGAAACCAAGATAACGGATAGCTCATACCAGCACTTCTGCCTGCAAAACCAGTACGCTGACCGTGAGACGGGGCTGCATTACAATTTCTTCAGGTATTACGCGCCGGATGCAGGGCGGTTTGTGAATTAGGAAAAGATTATGCTATGGATAAAGCAACAGGATGTTGAAAAGGACATGATGATCCACAAGGAAAAGGACATGAAAAGTATCCGCACATAAGTATTAGACATCTGGATGGAAAAAAAGTGCGTATTGATATTATAGGAAAATAGATATGTTAAATTTAACTAATTTACAAACAAAAGGATATGATGAACTTATTGAAATTGATGGAGAAGTTGTTTATCAAGTGTTTGCTATTAAGAAAAGTAATGGAATTTATATTACATATTACTATACGGTACCCCAAAATAAATTGGATCAGGCTGAAGATTATGAGATAGAAGAATTCGATGAATTTAATGAATTTGAATTAGCTATAAGACATATACAATCAAAAGGTGCAAATCTATCAAGATTTAATGTATTTAAAGGTAACAAGCCTCTTTAAGACCATTTTTAGACCGTAGGTTGGGGCTATCTATTTCAACAGTCATTCATATGGGGCAACAGGGTAGACATATTGTTCCTGCATTGCCTGATATAACATAAATTCTATATTTTATTTGAGAAATTAATTATGAAAAAACAAGAAATTATTTTAAGTATGCAAATGGCTTTTCTTGGGGCGATTTGTAACAAAGTCAGACTTATTGCATTTGATATGACTGAAGAATTATTTGCTCTTTATGTATATATTGATTCACCACTGACAGATGATGAGTATGAAGCAATAGATAGTGCAGTTACAGATGTATTGGCTGATTTTCCAAATTTTCTATCTGAAAAAATATATATTATTGAAAATAATGATAATATTCTTTCATTAAATATATACAAAGGATGCTTTTTTATGAGATTTGAAAATAAAGTTGATTAAATAAATTAGTAAAATTAGTAATAGGAGTGATTTGAAAGTGAATATTAAATTTAAAAAATTTGGTTTAAGCCCAGAAGACATACAGCAGATGAGAGACTATGGAATTTTGCCAGATAAGAAGACTTTAAAAAGTTTAAGTAAAGCATATAATTCAAGTAACCCTAATATCAAAGATATTATTGAATTTCAAGATAAATTAGGTTTTAAGGTTGATACAGATTATGTTGATTTTTTACTTAGAAATAATGGAGGGGTTCCATCAAAGGTTAGAATAAAAGGTAATAAGATAGTTATTGATCATTTTTTGTCTTTTAAGTCTGATTATAAACTTAACTCACTTATTGATATATATCCCGATTTTCAACAATATGGATTGCCTATTGCAGAAACTCCTTCTGGTGATAGTATTATTTTGTCCTCAGATGGGAAAGTTCGTTTTTTTAATCATAATATCGACTCTATTGATGAAGAAGTTGGTGTGGTTGCAAATAATTTTTTAGAATTGCTTGAGAAATTATATTAGTAAACTTTGGCTAGCTGAAACCTTCAATCCTTACATAGAGTGTGTACAGTACGCACGCGGTTTCTGCTTTTATTAAATTTATCAACTTAGAACTATAGGTATTGTTAATGAAGAAAGAGTTATTATCTATTTTAAAAAAATATGAAACGCATCCTGATTTTTTGGGTGACACTATTAAAGATATAAATCAAGTAGGCGGTATGGATGATACAGTTTTGCATATTGCAGCTAGAAATAATTCTTTAAATGATGCTCTTGTATTTCTTCAAAATGGGGCATTGATCGATTTTAAAGGGGACTTAGGATATACCCCCCTACATTATGCATGCATGTTTGGAAATATAGAAATGGTGAAAGTACTCCTTGACAATGGATCTGATACAAATATACAAAATGAATTTGGAGAAAATGCCGTTAGAATTGCAACTAACTCATCCAGCGAAAATAAAGAGAAGATAGTAAAACTATTAAATGATTTTAGAAAACGTAAATAAAAAATAGATTATAAATCAATCAAATGGTGCCATACCTTAAAATATAGAAAGTAAGACATGAATAAAAACAATCTAATTTTATTAATCAAAAATCAAATGTCAGATAAACAAAAAAATGAAAATGCCTTACATTTAAATACACTTTTACTAAGCTCAATAGAAAATCCTAGTATAGATAATGATTGTTTCATAGAATTATTTAGCTATTATTCTGATATATCCCAAGGAGAAGTAAGTGAACTATTTAATTTACTACAATCTTTAACCAAACATGAAATCAATATCATTTATGATTTTTTAGAATATATTTCAAAGTTTGTCATAGACTTAGGCGTATATTGTGAATTTGAAAAATTTCTTACGGAGGTAAAATATATACAAGAAAGAAATTATCTAGAGGAAAAAATTAGGCCTACTTTTCCAGCTTTCAAAGTTGATAAAAATAACATCATAAGTTTTGATGATAGTGATAACTTTTATATATTTTCTATAATGCAACTATCTACTAAAACTTGGATTGAGATAACATACGATGATTTTCTCTCAATACTTGAATCACTAGAGTGGCAAGCTTTTACTAATAAGGCTTTATTATATTTTACTCCTTGCTGTTTAAAATATATTTTTTCTAATCTATCTAAATTTCATTTATATGGTTACGTTGTTGAATTTTTATATCTTGCTCTAAGAAACCAAAGTACAATATTTAACACTACTCAAATCAACTTGATCATTGATTTTTTAAAATTAATCCAGAATTTTAACCAGGAAATTAGTGTTGAAACACAAAAAAAAATAACAAGTACTATTCAACTTTATTTATAACCTCTCGACCGTAAAGGGAGCTGCACTATAACTTCTATAGGTACTACGAGCCTGAGACGGGGCGGTTTGTGAATCAGGACCCAATTGGGTTGCTGGGGGGGAGTAATCTTTATCGGTTTGCACCTAATGCACAAGGATGGACTGATCCCTCTGGTTTTATAGCTATGGCATTATTTTTCTTACCAGAAATAGGTGCTGTTTTAACTGCTGCAGGGCAAGTTGCACTGACAGCAATTGGCATTGGAGCAGTTTTAAGTCTAGGTGGCGATCCTAATTATGCAGGCTCGGTAATGATTGATGGACTGCCAAATAGAGAAGCAGCTTTAGCGTGGGAAAAGGCTCAAGTAAGGGCTTATAGAGCTGCTAATAATGGAGCGAGACCTCCTAAACAGTACAGACCTTAAAGTGAGAGTGAAATTATGATTAACGAAATTTGTTTATACTTTCAAAACGATGAAAGAATTTCTGAATTTAATCAAGAAACCTTTGCTATTCCGGAGCTTTATCTTATTTCAATACCTAAGTTTGATTCCAAAAAGGTGATTAAATGTAATATTTTCTTATGGGAGAATGGTCCATTTCCGCCTAAAGAAAAAATATTGGGGAGTGCTGATTCTTATCAGCTTTTTGACTTCAAAAAGTATACCTCTCTATCAGAAAAAGATAAGAAAATCATGCAGTTAAATGTTGTTCATCAAGGAATGCATGATATTGCTTCTGATTACAATTGGGATACGGAACCATTGAAAGAAGCTTACCAAAGTTGCTTAACTTCCGATCTAACCTTTAAAAGACAAATCAAAAAGCGCAAGCTAAGTCCGAACAGAAAACAATATTTGTCTTTAT
>NZ_JAGZRH010000025.1:0-5482 GCF_018381775.1 Veillonella sp.
ATAAGATTTTACAAATCTAATTTTCTTGGTGTTTCTTATATTTTAAAGGGACTGCAACTAGAATGCGGTAAAACCGCATTCTGTTACAGCCCCTTTTATTGTTATAACCATACTTATTATTACCAACGGTTTTCGTAGTATACTTGTGTCCACATGATGACCTCTATAAGAGAAGGATGTGGGCTCATAGTTTCGCCTACAGTAATAACGGATTTAGGATCCATAGCACGAGTAATACCTTTTTCACGTAAACGTTTAGTACGTTCAGATGCGATTTCTTCATTAATAGCAGTCAATGGAGTTACACCGCTGTTCATAAGATTTACGTAAGGTTGGAAGAGGATGGATGCTTGAGGGCCTGTTACATGCATACCAAGGATATGATTTGTATCTTTATTTACTACGATTTTTACAAAGCCATCATTTACATCGCCAGGATTAATACCCATAGCATAGCCTTTAGCAGTAGAGGAGTAGTAATTTTTACCAATACCTACATTATAGCCTGCTTTAATAGCTTCTGCTTCAGTAAGACCTACGCTACCGATTTCAGGATAGGAGAAGGTAACCTTTGGCAATGTATCATAGCGTGCCCAACGGAAATCTTCTTCGTTTTTAGCAAAGTATAGGTTATGGGCGATAATATCTGCTTCGTAGTTTGCACGATGGCGGAATGCAGGCTCGCCGTTTACATCGCCTAATGCATAGATGCCATCCACAGATGTTTCAAGGAATTCGTTTGTTTTGATCCAGCCTTTTGGCAAAGTTTCGATACCAGTATTTTCTAGGTGCAATTCTTCCACGGCAGGACGGATACCGGCAGCTACGAGGATTTCTTCAACCTTAGTTTCTGTGATTTCGCCAGTACTACGATCTTTAGTGACTACTACTTTAAGACCATCTTCTTGACGGATTTCAACAGTGTCTTGGTTTAAGATTACATTAATACCACGAGCTCGGTAGTTTTGAAGAAGGTGTTCGGACATCTCTTCATCTTCTTTAGGTACAAGGCGTACATTATGTTGAATAATGGTAACTTCAGTACCGGCAGCATCAAATACATGGCCGAACTCTACACCGATAGGGCCAGCGCCGAGTACTGCAAGCGATTTATATGGTTGTTTCGGGAACTTATCGCCAAATAAACTTTCACTAGAAAGGAAGCCTGCCTCTTTTAGACCAGGTACATTTGGTACGTTGCTATAACCACCAGTACCAAGGATAATCGTTGGCGCTGTGATTTCTACGATACCAGAGCCATCATTAAGGTGGATGTTCATAATCTTATCGGACACGAAACTTGCAGCACCGCGATATACATCTACGTTGTTAAAAGCGTTATAATAATCATAGATGCCTGCAGACTTGTCAATCATATGCCATGTGCGTTTAGCTACAGCGTCCCAATCCATTGTTGCATCGCCAACATTGATACCTATTTTTTTGAACTCTTCTACTTCTTGAATGGCATTGGCTGCTGTAACCATAACCTTTGTAGGAATGCAACCGCGAGTTAGGCATGTGCCACCAAATTTACCTTTTTCTATGAGGGCCACTTTAAGGCCTTTTTTTAGCGCAGCGTCAGCTACGATAGTTGCACCGCCTGTACCAACTACAATAATATCGTATTGTTTCATGTTGATTCCTTTCTATTGCTATCTATTAATAGTTATTATCATTAACTCTATTATAACACTATATTGAAGAAAATCAATGTAGGAAGATTCTAATCAATATGAGTGATTGTAATCAATATAAATGTTTATGATTAATATGGATTCCTATATTGATTTCTAAAGTATGTTCTTTATATTATACAATGAATATATTTATAAGTCGTATAGTAATCTAGTATTTATGGACTTTTAAATACAAAAAAACGGTCCCGAAGGACCGTCTTTAGTATGATTGTAAAATTGTATTTAATCCCAGTTTTCGTGATAGCCACGTTTTGCATAATCTGCAGTAGCAGTGAAGAGAATGTCTGTGCTAGAGTTAAGCGCAGTTTCCGTAGAGTCTTGTAAGACACCGATGATAAAGCCTACACCTACAACTTGCATTGCTACGTCGTTGGAAATACCGAATAGGGAACAAGCCAATGGTATGAGTAGTAGAGAACCACCGGCTACACCAGAAGCACCGCAGGCACCAATAGTAGCGATGATGGATAATAGGATTGCTGTAGGAACATCTACAACGATACCTAATGTATGAGCTGCCGCTAATGTCATAATTGTGATCGTAATTGCAGCACCACCCATATTGATTGTTGCACCTAATGGAATGGATACGGAATACATATCAGGGTTCAGTTTCAAACGTTTAGCTAAGTCAAGGTTTACAGGAATGTTGGCAGCAGAGCTACGTGTGAAGAATGCGTAGATTGCAGATTCACGTAAACATTTAAATACCAATGGATATGGATTACGACGAAGATAAACGAAGGACAAAATCGGATTGATTACTAGTGCTACGAAAATCATAGAACCAAGTAATAAAACGAGTAATTGGAAGTAACCAATCAAAGCTTCGATACCGTTAGTAGCAATGGATTCTGCTACAAGACCCATAATACCAAGAGGAGCAAAGCGGATGATCCAGCCTACTACTGTAGTAATTGCTTGAGCGATGGATTCCATAACCTCTTTTGTATTCATTGGTGCGTGACGTAAAGCGCCACCTATGATAAGAGCCCAACCTAGAATGCCGATATAGTTAGCGGACATCAATGCTTTTACAGGGTTATCAACTACATTTTTAAGTAATGTTGTCATAACCTCAGCAATACCTTGAGGAGGCGCTGCATCAGCAGCACCTGCTGCTAGATGTAATGTAGTAGGGAAGAAGAAACTTACGACTACGGCTAATGCTGCAGACAGGAATGTACCTAATAAATATAGAGTAATAACAGAGCCCATACCTGTTTTTTGGCCGGAGCGATGTTTACTAATAGCTGCGATTACCAAGAAGAATACAAGGATAGGTGCGATACCTTTAAGGGCACCAACAAAGAGAACCCCGAATAAAGCAAGTTCTTTTGCCACATCTGGCATGTAAAGTGCAGTCAAAATACCAATGATCAAACCTATGATAATTTGTTGGATTAGACTGACTTTGTTGATTGATTTTACAAATCGATTCATAGTACACTCCAATACTTAATAAAAACTAATAAAAGACCATGGAAAAATATCTTTTCAACATGGACATATGTCATTATACAACGAACATGGAATGGTGGCAATAGATAATATCATAGTCGTTCATATATAGTTAAATTAGATCTACTGTGACTGATAACGATGTTTATTTTGTAATATGCTAATTTTAACCGTAGTGAATATATGGTTTTAACTAAATATGTGCTCATTACATAATTACTATATATAGTATATATAATAGGATTCTTTTGATAGTGAGGCATAGTATGATATACTATGCGAGTAAAGAGTTTGAATATAGTTCTTGATTAGTGAAAGGACCATAATGAATACTAAAGAATTTAAAACGTATGCCGATAAAGAGCAATTTGTACAAGGTGTTTTTTCTAATATTGCAAAAAACTATGATTTAATGAATACAGTCTTAAGCTTTGGACAAGATTATTTTTGGCGCAAATTCTCTGTAAAAGCAATGAATATTGGTCCTCACCAACGTGTGCTTGATGTAGCATGTGGTACCTGTGTGTTTACAAAGGAAGCGTTACGTCAAGAACCAACATTAAAAGTAGAGGCTTTGGACTTTAATAGTGAGATGCTTGATCAAGGTCGTGTACGCATTGAAGATGCTGGTTTAATAGATCAAGTTAATCTTGTTCAAGGTGATGCGATGGCATTACCATATGCAGATAACACATTTGATGCTGCTATGAGCGGATTTGCAATGCGTAATGTGCCAGATATTAAACAAGTGTTATCTGAAATGCAACGTGTTGTAAAGCCAGGTGGAAAAGTAGTTGTGTTAGAACTCGCAAAGCCAAGCATGTTTGGTTTTAAACAGTTATATAATTTCTACTTCTCCTATATATTACCTATTATAGGTAAGTTAAGTAAGGATAATTCCTCTTATGCATGGTTGCCAGAATCCTTACGCAGATATCCTCATCAAAGCGAGATTCTTGAAATCTGGAAATCTTTAGGATATGAAAATGCCACCTATCATGAATTGACAGGCGGCATTGTAGCGGTCCACGAAGGTGTGGTACCAGAAAATTCTATTGTAAATAATAAGTAATATTAGCGTCTTGAGAAACTACTAATGATCCTTTTTCAACAGGAGTAGCAGTTTCGAGAGACGCTTTTAACATTATGGCGTTACGATAGGAACCAGAGTCCATAGAGCTTGTTTGTGGTGTGCTAATAGAAACAGTTTTTACAGGGCCTAAAGTACGACCAAGGGCTGCAGCAATAACCTCAGCTTTATGACGACCGTCTTGAATTGCTTCGGTAGTTAAAGAATCAGACAGTTGTTGAGATACATCATTTTGGAATGAAAGGTTATTGATATCGTTGGCACCAGCGCTAACAGCAGCGTCAACAGCCTTTCCTACATTATCAAGATTGTTGATTTTTACAGTTACACGATTTGCTACACTATAACCAGTGTTAATTCGTTTGCCATCTTGATAATCACTTGTAGGGTTAATAGAAATATTAGATGTGTAAATATCTTTTTTGTCGATACCTAAATGACCTAACTTGCTGATTAAATCACTCATGATGCGATCGTTATTGGATTTTGCAGCATTGATATTAGTGTTTTCACTAGTAATACCAAGTGTTAAAATCGCATAGTTAGGTGCTACAGAACGAGAGGCTTCGCCTGTAATTTGAATTTCAGAGGTATCAAATGTACCTTGTGGTGCAGCAAAGGCTGCAGTGGCCATAGTTGCACATACCGCAGCAATAGCAACTGTTTTGGATAATAAACGTTTGGATAATTTCATACTCAATCTCCTCACACATTATTATAGAATTAATAATAACTACCATAATAAAAGACTAAATTGAAATATAGAGCTCATTTAAAATTAAAATATAGTATTAAATGGTGTATAACTATATAACTACATAAGTGAAAGAGTCTATATTACAGCTACATTATACAAAATAGATTGTATAAAATCAATCTTTAGTTTTTAGGTTGGAAAATGAATGTGCAATGAAAGTTGTGTGAAGTTGAGAATTGGGGGTTGCCATTATTTTTTGGTTATACTATAATATCCATACAGTCGTTCGAACGACTGTTTCTTAATGAGTGTAGAAATACACTTTGAAGTTCGAAAGAACTTCAAAAAAGATTATAAAATGTGTTGACATGAAAGTGCTCACATGTTATTATAATCAAGTCGTCAGATGGCGTTTCACTGAAGCGTGAAACTGATAACAGATCTTTGAAAACTGAACAATGATAGGTAATCAATCATATGATTGAACATATGCCAGAGTGCGGGTTTTGACAAAGTCAAAACCAACCATAATTC
>NZ_JAGZRH010000013.1:0-55772 GCF_018381775.1 Veillonella sp.
GAAAGATAAACTTAGTGTAAAAGAATATGAGGACCCTTTTAAGGGTAGCAAGTAATACACATCCCCTTTAAGGGGAACGTTACGAGTCAATGGCTATGCAGCTTGAACGTAGTGAAAGCCAGCGCCTTTAGACGCTGGCCTAGTACTACGGGCTTATAGCCCGTGAGCAAACCACCCGTTTTACGGGTGGTTCTGATTTTATATCTATACTATCTACATTAAATCAATGTGATTTATTATTTTTAATAGTTTGACGTGGCATAACTAATACAACCATATTAATTGAATGTACAATAATACTTTTTATTTCTCCAGGAAGTAATATAGAACCTAAGAGAAGAAAATTAATCCCTAGATACCATTTCGGATTCGTAATTCCAATATCCACCAAACGCTTAATACCAATATATTGCGTAACCATATTACAAACTATCAATATAAGGACAAATAATATGGTACCTAACATAGAGTTTAGATAAGGTTCATTAAATAGATACCTAACCTGCGGTAACACTATAAGGATAATACTCTCTATAATGAGACTATAGAAGAAAAACCACTTCCTATTTAATGCAGAATAATCCGTTCTCCAGAAGTTCCCACATGTAATAAAATTATAAGAACATAAAAGAACTACTGAACCAAAATATATCATGAAAAACATTAAAACTGTCATCATTTACCTCATACAAGATTATAAAACCGAGTAGCTTACTCACTTTTACCTGGTGTGAAGTAAAGCAAAAGCTGGACTAGCATCATAAGTGACATTAAATCAGGAATATACTTAGATAGTATAAGACCCGATATAAATACAACAGGATAAAAAAAAGGGGAGCACCATTTCAAATCAACAATTCTTCGCATTCCACACAAAAAGAATTGAGATATACTTATAGCACCTATAATGCAAACTATAATAGCATATAAAAGGTTGCTACTGTCATATACACTAATCTTCAAGCGATAAGTTAAAAATAAACTGAATATAATGCCTATATAGGTAATAATATAGATCTTAAAAAAATCACTACGCCTCATCGGTATCCTATAGTTCCAACCATTGATTTGATAGACACTACCAACTATTACAAATATAACTGATATAACAAGAATAAAGTACCAAATATAATTTATAAAAAACACCAAAACACCTACTTTATTTCTTTAAAGGTTGTTTACTCCTAATATATGCTACAGTCATAAAGCTTACAAACATTATAGAAAGATTTATAATTCTATAATCATTTCTATATTGAATATTGTTTATCAATAAAATTTCAATCAATGATGTAGCAATTAATATTACTGGTGCAATATAAAATAAAAATTTACTACTTATTTTGACTGGGCCTAAAACTGTAGTTATTGCCATAATAATAAAAATTATTGTAAATATACCTAATCCCATTAACGTTGCACCTATAATCCACTCAATATTTCATACATTGTAATCTATATGTTTATTTAATTTATATATCCTATGAATAATAAAAAATATAATCAACATTATAATATCATAGTATAAAAGTTAATATACAAAAAAGCCCCCTTACGGGGGCTTATATTTTTAGCTAAATTAGTGTTTTAGCATTTCATTCAAGATAACTACGTCCGTTTCTTTCATACCTTGAGCCACAGCACCGATACTACAGATAGTATCATCAACGGAATATGCTACAAGGCCATCGCCTTTTTGGTAGTTCTTGTTAAGGCGAGCTTGTTTATATCCCATGAACGCGCCATCAAGAGAGATGGCAATCTTACCTGCGCAAGATGGTTTTGCACCATCACATACGATACCAGATAGACTTGCAAGACCATTTACAAGAGTATGTTCAATAATATCCTTGCTATCACCTTTCAAGAAGGCAATACCGGCTACACTTACAACACCAGCAGATACAACACCGCAGTAGGCGGACAATTTACCAATGCCAGATTTAACATAAAGCGTCAATAAGTTAGCAAAAACGAGCGCTCGATAAAGTTCATCATCACTTTTACCAAGTTCCTCAGCAGTTGTAATGATAGGTACCGATACTGTTAAGCCTTGGTTACCAGAGCCAGAGCAAATAACTACAGGCAATGGACAACCGCTCATGCGCGCATCGGATCCAGCCGCTGCACGAGCTTTACATTTCGTTTCTAAAGACGGGTTTTCTTCATCCAACAACAAGAGCTGGCCAATATTGGAGCCATAATCATTAGATAAACCTTCTCGAGAAATAGCTGTATTGTATTCTACTTGCTGTTTGATTTGAGGAATGATGCCAGAAATATCTGCCGTTTTAGCAAATTCGTAAATGCTATCAAAAGTCATAGCATATTTAGTTTTTGCAGCCTTCTTAATTTCATTAGTTGTTTCAGAGACAATCTCACCATCTACGGCAACATAGGTTACATTCGTATGGTCATTTTCAATGCGAACTACTGCTGTATGTTCATCTGTTTCAGCAGTGATTTCGATATAAAGATTATCTACACCTTCAGCAAGTGAGACCGTACAGAAGTTAGCATCTAGCAATGTGCCAAGCCATTTACGATCTTCATCTGTAGCAGATTCTAATACCTCTAGCTCACGCTCAGGATGACCTACGATGGCACCAAGGGTAGCAGCCGCTTGAAGGCCCTTTCGCCCACCAGAGTTAGGAATTACTACGGATTTTACATTTTTAATAATATTCGCGCTGCATCGTGCGTGAATATGGTTAGGAAACTCATCTAAAACAGAGACTGCCTTCGCAGCCGCATAAGCCAATGCAATCGGCTCAGTGCACCCGAAGGCAGGACGCATCTCTGATTTTAATAAGGAAATATAATCCATCTTATACTTCCGCAATAATTTCCACTTCTACCAAAGCACCCAATGGAAGATCTTTTACTGCTACGCAAGAACGAGCTGGTTTAGAAGTGAAGTATTTAGCATACACTTCGTTAAATGCTTTAAAGTCAGCAATATCAGCCAAGAAACAAGTAGTTTTAATAACTTCAGAGAAGTCAGAACCTGCTGCAGCCAATACAGCATCAATGTTTTTGCATACTTGTTCAGTTTGCTCTACGATACCGCTTGCAACAATGGAACCAGTCTTAGGATCGAGTGGAATTTGACCAGAAGCGAATAATAAACCGCCTACTACTTTAGCTTGAGAGTAAGGACCTACTGCTGCTGGAGCTTTGTCTGTGTGAATTGTGTTCATAATAATTCTCCTTTAAAATATAATTGAAAATAATATAGATCATTCTAATGCCGCCATACTCACATTAGTAATTACCTTGTAAATGATATACTTCGTGAAAGCATATCTATAATAAATTATTTAATAGATTTGAAGGCATTGTCAAATATCGTTTTGAAATAATCCCGCTGTACATCAGTTGTTACACCTACGTATAGTACCGGTTTGCCTGGCTTTAACACAAATGCAGTATTTGCATAAAGTGGAGTTTGTACATTTCCATCCGCATATAACAAGCGAGAACTTGCTGCATAAGTTTGATATTTTGTGCCTGCCACAGGATGTACTTGTTCCGCATTTTCTACGGTAAGCGTTCTAGGTTTTATAAGTAGTTCACCTGAACGAGTCTTAAGATTAGCATAGCGTTTCGGATCATTTAAAGGTACTACAGTTGTAGTTGTGGGAATTTGCTTGTTAATAGCACCTAACATAAGTTGTTCTGTAACAGGGTCAATTTGACCTTTATCTAAAGCCGCCATAGCCGCCACAAACATAGGATCATTAGTTTTCTCCTTAGCTACTTGCTGCGCTATTTGTTTAACATCTACTGCTACTACGAATGCATCCTTTAGACCTGTTTTATCTGCCCCTTGCAATTGGTATACATCAAAAGTAGTGCCAAAGTTTTTAAAAATATCTTCAGCCATCATATTCATCGCCATATTTTTTGAAGGATTTTGTTTCATTTGCTTCTCTACAAAATCACGTGTGTTTGTTTTAGATGCAGAAACAACATTGACATTGTTAGGCACTACCATAGAACCTGCAATGGTTTGTACATCCTTAGCGAAACCTACACCAGATACGGTTCCCAATAAGCAAGCTGCACAAGCCAATACTTTCAAAGATTTCATATTATTTACCTCCCTTGAGAGATTGCGTTTGATATATATGATTCAACTCATTAGCCCAATAATCATGGCTAGAATCATCAGACATTAAAAGCTGTAAAGATACACCTTTATCTGTAGGAACAGCATAACCAATTAAGGAGCCGGTATTTCTAAAGCCATCATATTTAAGACTACCACGTAAATCACCAGTCACAGCTGTACCATAACGTGTTTGAACAGGTTTATATCCTACATGAGTTGCATCTAGGCTCACTTGTTTTACCATAAAGTCTACATAAGAACGGAGCTCTTCTTTACTTTTAGGAGATAAATTCTTTTCTGTAGCAAGCATTTTATCAAAGGCATCCATAATTTGAGCAGGTAACTTATCATTTATCATTTTTAAGTCTTTAGCTAATTTAGCACCTTCAATAGTGTTGCCTTTTAATTTTTGTAATTTTTCTTGAGCTAACTCTTTCGAATACAACGCTACCGGTTTAGACGTAGAAGGATTTTTGGGACCAGATTTTACATCTGCGCCCTTTTCTACTACAGTCTTACTCATGCCTAACACTTGATCTATAGCATTTTTAGAATAGTCTACAACGACTAACTGACCTACATGGTGACCTTGTTTATCCGTCCCTTGCAATTGATAGACGGAAAATCCATCTAACACATCGCCCTTCATAGGATCAACCTGTACCGGTGCTTGTAATTTTAAACTAGTATTAACAGCATCGACAGCCGCTTTATTTGCCACTGAAATTATTTGGCTTTGCTCATTATTACGTAGCTTTGCATCCGTAGGAACGCGCATGACTTCTACAGCTTTCACCGTAGGAGACGTATTGCCATACAAGCCATATCCTAAATCTACTGTATCAGCATATGCCACTGCACCGATGCCAACAGTCAAGCACGTTGCACAAGCCAATGTCATCAATTTTTTATTGAGAGCTCTCATAAGACACCTCACGATTTAACAATACACTATGTATACAGATTATATTCATAACCTGTACTGCATCTATAAGATTTCAAAAAGATAATCTATACTGCATATATTAATTATTATACTATATAGAGATGTATAACTGTATAGTGTAATTTACAACCTATCAGTTCTGCTATACAATACTTAAATAGATATGTAAACATAGAGTATGAGAAATAGAAAGGAGTGCACACTTAGTGTGCTTTTATTATGATACAAGAAATAATTCCACTCACTAGGCCTCGTACATTAGCAGCCGCTTTAGGGCCTACCATTTTAGGTGCAGCCTTTAGTTATTATGCATTTGGTGCAGTAAAGGGTACAGGTCTCGCCATTTTCCATACGATTTTAATATTTTTAGCTGTTGTAACAGCTCAAATTGTTGCTAACTTATGGAATGAATATAAAGATTTTAAATCTGGTCTCGATGCGGGGCAAAAGGTCGGCAATGCTGGTTCTATCACCCGTGGTGCCATTACACCAGAGCTCATCGTTACCATGATTAAGGTACTCATGGTTGTACCTATTATCATCGGTCTTTATCTATCGGCAACTATCACTTGGTACTATATTCCAGCTGGTTTTCTTTGCATTCTCATCAGTTTTCTCTACTCTGGTGGGCCAAAACCAATTTCTCGCACACCATTTGGTGAAATTTCCTCTGGTATCGCTATGGGTTTTGCCATCGTCCTCATTACAGGCTATGCATGGACGCGAGACTTATCTTTAGCATTATTAATCCCTGCTATTCCATCTACATTGCTCGTTGGTTCCATTATGCTCACGAATAACATTCGTGATATTCGAAATGATGAAAGCCATGGTCGTCGTACATTACCAATCGTATTGGGTCGTGAACGTGCCCTCAGTTTAATGAGCGTCACTTACCTATTCAATTTCATTTGGATTCTTGCATGGATCATTGTAGGTCACATGACATGGTTCTCCCTCTTTGCCTTTCTCGCAGCGCCACTAGCTTTCAAAACAGTACATACCTTAAGTACTAAAACAGATGAGTTCCTACTAGACAAGGCGATGGGTACAACTGCAGGGGCTGCAATGATTTACCAAATTATGTGGTCCATTGGACTTATCATAGGTAAATAAGGTTGAACCATAGATTCAATTATTAGCAAATAAGTGTTTACCAATACGTACGTACATACATAAAATACAATTACATAAAATAAAGAGAGATTTCCAAATACTATCAACAATTTATAGATGTTAGTTTGGAAATCTCTTTTTGGTATAACTTCAAGCTATGGAGAACTCGTAATAATTCCTTCTTGATAGATAGGAAATAATTTAGTACTATAAATGTAATATTTTATATGAAATGATTGTAAAAGGAGTGTGTCTAATGAGAAAATTTTTAGCATTAGCAGCTACTGTAATCCTTGGCGGTGCTTTATTGATCGCTGGTTGCGGTAATGACAATAACAAACAAGCTGCTAACAACGGCAAACAAGTATTAAAAATCGGTGCTACAGCAGTACCTCACGCAGAAATTTTGGAACAAGTTAAACCTGTCTTGGCAAAAGATGGTATTGATTTACAAATCACTGAATTCACTGATTACAACACACCAAACATTGCTTTGGGTGATAAAGAAATCGATGCAAACTTCTTCCAACATGTACCTTACATGGATGAATTCGCAAAAGCTCACAACCTTCCACTAGTATCTGCTGGTGGTGTTCACCTTGAGCCAATGGGCTTATACTCCCATCAAATTAAAGATTTAAAAGATCTTCCTAAAGGCGCTAAAATCGCTATCCCTAACGACCCTACAAACGGTGGTCGTGCATTATTGTTATTGCAAAAAGAAGGTCTTATCACATTGAAAGACTCCAGCAATATCTTGTCTACAATTCAAGATATCACTTCCAACCCTAATGGTTACCAATTTGTTGAATTAGAAGCAGCTCAAATACCTCGTTCTCTTGACGATGTAGCTTTAGCAGCTATTAACACAAACTATGCATTAAATGCAGGTCTTAACCCTGGTAAAGATGCATTGGCAATCGAAGCTAAAGATTCCCCTTACGTAAACATCGTAACTGTACTTAAAGGCAATGAAAGCGATCCTCGCATCAAAAAATTGATGGAAGCTCTTCATACCCCTGAAATCAAAAAATTCATTGAAGATAAATATCAAGGTGCAATTGTTCCTGCATTCTAAGGTATAACAAAAAAGAGACCACATCAGTGGTCTCTTTTTTTACTATAAGCTGTCCGCACCAAATCTAAATGGTAATAATTCATCAAGATCAAGGACTCTATAATTTCCTTTTAGATTAGCCAAGATAATTCGTGGTATTTCAAATTCAGAAATTACTTGGCGACAGGCACCACATGGTGCACAAGGCCCTTCCGTATCAGCAACTACGGCAAGGGCCTTAAATTTTGTATGCCCTTCTGATACGGCTTTAAATATAGCAGTTCGTTCTGCACAGTTAGTTAAACCATAAGATGCATTTTCTATATTGCAACCTTCATAGATTGCCCCATCCTCACACAGAAGGGCTGCACCCACTCCAAAATGGGAATACGGGCTATAGGTTTTCTCACGCGCTACTATGGCACGATCAATAAGCTTTTGAATTTCCTGTTCCGTCATATCAGTTTCCTTTTCTATCATATGGATATCCTCATTCCACCATATCAAGAATCGTATCTACCACCACTGGTGCTGTTTCACCAAAAGTAATTGCCTCTAAGTATGTTTTAGCCGCATTTAGGAGCAAACTTTCATGAGAAGCATATAAGGTAGCTATGCTTTCACCCGCCCTAACAGCATCACCTGTTTTCTTGTGCATTACGATGCCTGCACTATAATCGATAGGACCATCCTTAACAGTACGACCAGCTCCGAGCATAACAGATGCAATACCACATTGTTCTGTATTCATGTGTGTAATATAACCGTCTTGAGGCGCTGTAACATCATAAGTGAATTTCCCGATGGCTAGTAAACTTTCATCATCAAGAACACGACTATCTCCACCTTGAGCATCAATCATCATGCGCAATCGTTCAAGAGCTGATCCCGAATTAAGGGCCTCTTGTACGCAACTGAGAGCCGTTTCATAATCACAAATTTGGCTTAATACGAGCATATGAGCTGCCATAATAACACATTCATGAGTTAAATCCTCTGGGCCATGACCTTTCAAGGTGTCAATAACCTCACGGATTTCCAAAGCATTACCAATGGCGTGACCCAGTGGTCGGTCCATATCGGTTAAAACAGCCTTAACAGAGCGGCTATTTTCCGTTCCAATATCTACCATAGCTTTCGCCAATGCGCGAGCATCGTCTATGGTTTTCATAAAGGCGCCACTACCAACCTTTACATCCAACAAAATGGCTTGTGCTCCAGAGGCTAATTTTTTACTCATTACAGAGGATGCAATTAGAGGGATACTATCGACGGTGCCTGTTACATCACGCAAAGCATATAGCTTCTTGTCTGCAGGTGCCAGCCCTTCAGATTGTCCGATGACGGCAAGACCTATTGTATTGACTTGATTAATAAATGCCTCTTGGTCCAATGATACCTTTAGATTTGGTATGGACTCCATCTTATCGATAGTGCCGCCCGTATGCCCTAAACCACGACCAGACATTTTCGCCACCTTGCCTCCACAAGCAGCTACGAGAGGACCTATGATAAGTGTTGTCTTATCCCCTACACCACCAGTGCTATGCTTATCTACTGTTATCCCATCAATATCGGACAAATCTACCATATGCCCCGATTGTGCCATCGCTAATGTCAATATGCCTAGTTCACGAGCATTCATCCCATTAAATACAATGGTCATCAACAAAGCACTCACTTGGTAGTCGGGAATTTCGCCATTCACATAGCCAGAGATGACAAAGCGAATTTCCTCATCTGTTAATGGTAAATTAGAACGTTTTTTTAGAATAATATCATACATGCGCATGGTTATACCGCCATTCTAAGAAACCACCTAAGCACTGCCTAGGTGGTTTTCTATTACACTTCTTCGTCTAAATGATCTTTAAGTAGTTCTACTGCTGCACTGGCGCCAATACGGCTACAACCTTCTGCAATATAAGCTTTCATATCAGAGATAGAACGAATACCACCGGCAGCCTTAATTTTTACATTAGGGCCAATGTGTTTCTTAAAGAGTTGTATATCTTCAAGGCTAGCACCACTGCTACCAAAACCTGTAGATGTTTTGATATAGTCGGCACCACCATCTGTAATGCATTTACAGAGAGCTACCTTTTCAGAATCAGTAAGGTAACAAGTTTCAATTATAACCTTTAAGATTTTGTCTCCACAGGCTGCTTTAAGAGCTTTAATTTCAGCAGTAACCGCATCAAAATCCCCTTGTTTTACATTGCCTAGGTTAATGACCATATCAATTTCAGAGGCCCCTTCCGAAAGGGCTTGTTTTGTTTCAGCTACCTTCACCTCTGTCGTTTCATAGCCAAGAGGGAACCCAATAACAGTGCAGACATTGAGCTCTGGATACGCTTCATGTGCAGAAGCCACAAAATCTGGAGGAATACAAACTGATGCCGTCTTATAGGCTACGCCGGCGTCACAAATTTCTTTAATATCATCCCATGTAGCTGTAGGACGTAATAGTGTGTGATCCACATAAGATAATAATTCTTTACCTAACATAGTGTCTCTCCTTACTAAAAGAACGACATTTGCTCTGGCTCAGGTTCTTTATGTAAAGCCTCTTGAGCAGCGCGATTTTTGTCATCAATAAATGGTTCTAGTGGTACACCTGTAGCCTTCAACAAATCTGGCAAGCTATTAACGCCCTTAGCCTTAGCCGCCTCTAATACAACCTTAGCACATGTTTCCGCATCATCCAATGCGTAATGATGTTTAAACTCAACCCCGATGTATGCAGCCATTGTATTTAGCTTATGGTTTACTAAATCTGGCCATACGGCACGTGAAAGTTTTACAGTACATGCATAATCT
Source organism: Veillonella sp. (assembly GCF_018381775.1). Taxonomy (GTDB): domain Bacteria; phylum Bacillota; class Negativicutes; order Veillonellales; family Veillonellaceae; genus Veillonella. The sequence continues at coordinate 10,054 of NZ_JAGZRH010000013.1, forward strand.
AGCTCTGGCCAAGGAATTTTATAGTAATCCAGTGTAGCACGTAATACATTCATATCGAATTTTGCATTATGAGCTACCATGATATTGCCTTTTAAGTGATTCTCATAGATAGCATTCCACAATTGATCAAATGTTTTCTCATGGATAACATCCTTTGGTTGAATGCCATGAATTTCAATACATTCATCATCAAAGCTCATGAATGGTGGTTTAATAAGGCTGTATGCCTTTTTTGTAATCTGCCCGTCCTTTACGGTAATAACCGCCAAGGAGCACGCACTATTTTTAAATTTATTAGCTGTTTCAAAGTCTAATGCAACAAAATCTAACATAGGACTCCTTTCAAATCTATATGTTTCAAAATTTATATATAAGAATTATATTCATTTTCTCCATTTATTATAGCATGAAACAGTCTATAATCTACTATTCAAGGGTGACTAATAGTCACCTCTTTCACATCAAATTTAATTGACAGATGGGCCCTCTGTATGTGAAAATTATTTAGATATATATGTAGTATGGAGGTTGCAAGATGGCAGATGACAGATTAATCGTTGCCCTTGATGTATCCACTATGGATGCGATGAAAGAAATCGTAACATCCCTTGGTGATGCGGTTAGCTTTTACAAGGTCGGCATGGAGCTATTCTACGCCGAAGGAGAGCAAACAGTTCGCTATTTACAAGAGCAAAACAAACAAGTATTTCTTGATTTGAAATTGCATGATATTCCTAATACAGTAGCACATGGCGTGTCTTCCCTAACTCGTTTAGGTGCTAACTTGATCACTATGCATGGTCAAGGTGGTCCAGTTATGATGAAAGCAGCTGTACAGGCAGCTCGCGAAACAGCTGAACAATTAGGTGTTGAAAGAACTAAATTGTTGGCAATTACTGTGTTAACTAGCTTTGATGATGAAGCTTGGACATCTACTGGTGGACAATTGCCTATTTCCGACCAAGTTATTCGTTTAGCGAAACTCGCTAAAGAATGTGGTATGGATGGCGTTGTATGTTCCGCATTAGAAGCTAAGATGATCCGCGAAGCATGTGGTGATGATTTCCTCATCGTAACACCTGGTATTCGCCCTTCCTTTGCAGCAACCGACGACCAAAAACGTATTGCTACTCCTGCTAGTGCATTACAAGATGGCGCATCTCGCCTCGTTATTGGCCGCCCTATTACACAGGCTGAAAATCCTCGTGAAGCAGTTCGTTTAATTATTGAAGAAATGGAGAATGTATCCAAATGATGACAGAACAAGAAGTAAAACAATTATTGATCGACACTCAAGCTATTTTAGAAGGTCACTTCCTTTTGACATCTGGACTCCACAGCCCAATGTACGTTGAAAAATTCAATGTATTGCAACATCCTAAATACACTGAAACTCTTTGTAAAGAATTAGCTGAACGCTTCCGCGACCAAAATGTAGAACTCGTTATTGGACCTATGACTGGTGGTATCTTACTAGCTCATGAAGTAGGTAAAGCTCTTGGTACACGCGCTATCTTCACAGAACGCGAAAAAGGTGTTATGACATTGCGCCGCGGCTTCAAAATCGAGCCAGGCACACGCGTGCTTATCGTTGAAGATATCGTAACTACTGGTGGTTCTGTACAAGAAGTAGTAAATGTTGTAAACCAAGCCGGTGGTGAAATCGTAGGTGTAGGCCTTCTTGTTAACCGTTCTGGCGGTAAAGCAGAATTCGGCGTACCTCATGAAAAAGTACAAGCCTTACTTAACCTCGAAGTTCCTACATACAAACCTGAAGAATGCCCTCTTTGCAAAGACGGCGTAGCTATGACAGAACGTGGTTCTAAACACATCAAATAAAATTATAAACAGATACAAAAAGAGCTCCTTCACACTGAGGAGCTCTTTTTGTTTGTGTGTAGTTATTGTGTGTAAGAGAGAGATTCTGATACGAATGTATCACATAGAGTGTGTGGCTCTATGGTGGCCATGAATGCACTTTCATGACCACGTTCTCTATCATTTATGAGAGAAAAGGACTCATAAAATATGGTTAGTTTTGTGTAGTTTGCGGTGTACCTTGATCACTTTGTTGTTGTGGTGCATTATCATTATGTCCATCACCATGAGGAGGCTGACCTTGTGGTGGCACTTGATGATTATTACATTGTTGTCTCATATGATGGTTTTGACCTTCAGCTCTCATTTGATGGTTTTCACCTTCTGGTCTCATAGATTGATCGTTATCTTTTCGATGCATATTATCAACGTGATGATTCATTGGCATATGCTCCATTCGATCTTGTCTATGCATTTGGTTATTTTGATTTTCTAGTAGCATATCACATTTTTTATCTTGGAAATTGTTTGCATCATCATGATTTCGTTCTACTAACAAGTTCATCTTGATTGGCTCATTATTATTTTGTACGTCATTAGTAGAAGCAAATGTTACACCGCCAATCCCAAATGCTGCGGTTAATACTGTAGCAATTAAAAGTTTTTTCATATTTTCACCTTTACCTAATATTCAAATACGATTAAAACAACGATATCCTCAGATAGATCTAACTCTATATCTATTAATATCTTAAAATATACGGCTCAATCTATATTAATAGTTTTATATATTTTATTGAGCTTGTGTCTCACCATTAGGTGCTTGTTCTGAAGCATTACCATTAGGTTGTTGCGGTCCTGGACCTTGTGGAGGCATTTGACCATTTGATTGCATATGTTGGCCATTATTTGGTCCCATACCATCTTGAGGCATCATTTGGTTTTGACCATTTTGGTACATATGTTGACCATTATTAGGCCCCATACCATCTTGAGGCATCATTTGATTATGTCCATCCATCATATGTTGATCCATATGCATATTAGGACCATCATGTCTATGTGGTTTTCTGAACTGTTGTTCATTTGTTTTCATCCATTCGCCAAAATTTGGTAGATCATTTACAGCAAATGATGTACCTGCCCCTACAGCACTGATTACAGTTAGAATGGCAGCAATTATAATTCGTCTCATAGGTCCTCCTTAATCCACATTGCTGAAATAACGTTCGCGTACCCCACGAAGTTCAACACCAACAAAGATACATGTAAGGCCCCCAAAGAGACCTACACCACCAAGTGCAACTAAAGTTACTAATGATAATGCAGGAAATGCCGTTACATTCTCAAACGGTTGCCATGAGCTTCCAAGTAAATATAGGATAGCTGGTGTAATGATAAATAGTAAAACTCCTACGATATATGACAAAGCACTTCCAATAGATAACAATGTTTTAGATGCTTTTTTAGCCATTCCTGGTAATTGTGGCAATAAACGTTCTTTGTAATCATCAAATCTAGCATAGATTTCTTGCATATTAACAGATTTACTTTCACCACCATCTTGGCCTAATGTATCTGTAATAATGCCTGCATCTACATAAGATGCATAGATTTCCTCTGGAGTGCCCAAAGATTTAATGATTTCGCTATCCGTAAGTCCTCTTTCATAACCTACTGCAAAATGCTCTTCATAAACCTCGATAATACTTTCTACATCAGCAACATGGGCCTTTTTGAATATATTGCGCAGTGCTTCTAAAAAGCTATTTTTGTTCATTATAGTCGACTCCTTTCAACAGGATGTTGATTACACCAGAAAATTCATCCCATTCTTGGCGCATCTTATTGTATGCTGCACGACCATCAGTCGTGATATGATAATATTTTCGAGATGGTCCTGTAGAGGACTCCTTCAAATAGGTCTCAACATACTTTTCTTTCTTTAATCTATTAAATAATGGATATATCGTTCCTTCCGAAATCTCAATATATTCTGAAATAGTGCTTACGATTTCATATCCATAGCGATCACTTTGTGTTAACAATGCTAGCACAAGCATATCCATAACACCTTTTTTTAATTGAACTTGCATAGTTCCTCCCTTTAGGTTGTGCCTACCTGCCAATGTGAAAGCTCTCTTACGGTCACTATCATGTACTGACAAATACATAATAACACAAGGTACCTCGTAATGCAAGGTACCTTGTTAAAAATATATTTTGCAAAATATAAATCCACGCTTTTAACGACCTATAAACACTGATAATATCTGCTTTTATAAGACAAAAACTATCTTAATTTTTTTCTAATTTAACTAATATCACCCTATATGTATCACACATACTTCGGCTACAACATAAAAATCCCCATCCAACGGATGAGGATTTTTCATTGATTTTAAAATAATCTATTTACTCTAACATCAGCTATTTATTTTGAAGTTGCTTGACCTAATTTAAGCTTTGTACTCTTCATTTTACCATTGTGAGTATAAGATACCAAAACTGTATCACCAGGGCTCTTAGCGTCAATTTGCTCTTTTAATTCTAACAATGTGCTAATATCCTTACCATCAACTTGAGCAATTGTATCTCCTTCCACTAAGCCAGCCTGTGCAGCAGGACCATTCGCATCAAGTTGAACAATGAGAAGACCTTCGCCTTCATAACTTACATTGTTACGCGCTGCTGTTTGACGATCTACAGCCCATACACCAATATAAGGGCGTACAACCTTACCATTCTTAATAATAGAGTCTACAACGGTCATAGCGGAGTTAATAGGAATGGCAAATCCCATACCTTCAACGCCTTCTTTAGAGATTTTAGAACTATTGATACCGATTAATTCACCATCTGCATTGATGAGAGCACCACCAGAGTTACCTGGATTAATAGCTGCATCTGTTTGAATCAATGGGAAGCGTTGCCCTTGATCATCAATAGTACGTGCTAAGGCACTGATTACACCAGATGTAACAGAGCCTTTAAACTCTAAGCCTAAAGGATTACCAATGGCGATAGCCGGTTCCCCTACTTGCAAGGAATCAGAGTCACCAATTTTTATAGGTTGAATATCCTTCGGTGGATCAATTTTAACAACAGCTAAGTCTGTTTGTGCATCTGTACCGATAACTGTACCTGTGACGGTAGATCCATTGGACAAGGAAACTGTAACCTCTCCATTTTTAGCACCAGCTACAACGTGATTATTTGTTACGATATGTCCATCATTATCAATCAATACACCAGAGCCTACACCCTCTCCAGCATAGATGGTACGGTTAAAAATATCCTTTTGGAAAACTTGAGTGGTAATTCCCACTACAGCTGGGCCAGATTCTTTTGCCGCTTGAACTACGTATGTATTACGTGTATCTGTAATAGGTTTAGTTTGTTTAGTTTGCTCCTTCACAGTTGTTTGATGTGTAACAGGATTACCAAAGAAATAGTATCCTCCACCTACGCCAATACCGAGGGCTAGCACACAAGCAATAATTGATTTCTTATATTTTGAAAAATTCATGCATATCTCCTTATATCATCTTTTAATGATTTCTTAGTGTTATATTCCTTATCATATAAACTGCCAATCGCAATCGAATACACACTTTAACAACAATGTAATATAGCAGTATATAGCAATATATAGCAGTATATAGCAATATATAGCAGTATATAGCAATATATAGCAGTATATAGCAATATATATCTACTTTCACCAAAATCAATTTTATAAAATCAATTTTTGATGAACCTATTATAGTACGCAAGACTTTACATTGCAAGATAACAATTTATTACATCTATTATAAAAATATAATTTCTATAAATAATATGTATCTTGTAATATGTTAAAAGCAAAGCTAATTTCAAGACGATTCAACTATAGAGAAATTACATATAAATATATCTATATAAAAATGTACCATATAAAACATAAAGGGCATTCACTAGCCGTCGCTAGGAATGCCCTTTATGCATATAGTTTGAGAGTGTAAGGACTGTTGAGAGAGAGTATATGTGATCTAGATAAGTTGAGAGAGAACTTATTAAGAGAGAGAAGTTTAGTTGTTTCTTATCTAGAATCAAAAGTCAGCCTTACTTAGATAAGTATACATGGAATATCTAAACTATCAAAGGAAGTATATAAACAATTTTTAAATCTTTGATTATATCTATATAATAACTTCCTATAAACTCATATTTTATCAACAGCCACCAAAAACGTGAGCGTAATATGAAAGTGTTTTTCAGTTATCAAACAAATTTATAACCAACGCCCCATACAGTAATGATGTGCTTACTATCGGATGGATTATCTTCAATTTCTTCACGTAAACGGTTGATATGTACAGCTACTGTTGCATAATCACCATAGGAATCTAGCCCCCAAACGCGAGAATATAATTCTTCTTTACTAAATACGATATCACGATTGCGCATCAAGAATTCTAATAACTGGAATTCTTTCTTTTTAAGGTGAACTTCTTTTTCGTTTACCCAAACTTTCATCATCTTAGGATCAAGACGGATTTCTCCAGATTGAATTGCATTGGTTTCCATAGCATCACGCTCTGTTAAGCGTTTATATTGTGCCAACATAGCTTTGATTTTTGCAATCAATACAGATGGAGAGAATGGTTTTTCAATGTAGTCATCAGCACCTACGCCGAGACCACGGATTTTATCGATATCATCAAGTCGAGCTGTTACCATAACAATTGGTACACGAACCTTGTCACGAATTTGGCGGCAAACTTCAAAACCATCCATTTCTGGCAACATAACATCAAGGATGATAAGGTCTACAGGAGTATTTAAGGCAGCCTCAATACCCTCCGTACCATTAGTCATAATAGTTACATCATAACCTGCCACCATCAAATAATCACGCTCAATATTGGCGATATCCAAATCGTCTTCAATAATTAAGATATGTTCACTCATGATTCTTCTCCTTGTTTAGGAAATTCTAATATAATACGTAGACCATGTGGTCTTACATTTTCAATCACAACTCGGCCTTCAAAGATTTCCATAATTCGACGAATAATCGACAATCCAAGACCACTACCTTCTTGTGGGTTCGTACGAGATGAATCTACACGGTAGAATGGACGCATTAGACGTTCTAGCGATTCTGGTGGTACCCCTGGGCCATCATCACTGATAACACAGTATACAAAATCATCATCACTAGTTACATCAATAACACAATGACCAACATCGGCCATTTTATACTTAGCACTATTGTTCAACACATTTTGTAAAACACGCTGTAACAATTGTGGGTTTGCATTAATGAAAGCATTTTCCGCTGCTATACGGAATTTAATTTCTAGACCTCTTGTTTGATAAGGAGCCAAATGATCTTCTACAAAATCACGTACATATTGACCGAGTTCAATTCGTTCAGATGGACGAGATTCTTTCTTGTAATTCAATGTGGTAATGAGGAATAACTCCTCTAACATCGAATCTAAATCATTAGCACGTTTCAAAATGATTCCCATATAGCGTTTTTGTTGCTCTTCGGTTGGTGCAATACCATCACGAACACCTTCTGCATACGCTTTAATAGCTGTTAACGGCGTTCGAATATCATGGGATATCCCTGCTAGTAACTCTTTTTGTTGCTCCTGTTCCATTTCAATCTGACGATTGGCCATTTCTAAGGACTTTGTCATATTCTTAACATGAATCATGATAAAGCGTGTAACAAATCGGTTAATAGCAAAGAATGTAACAATAAACAGCAATATAGCAACTATGATTATGTAGAAGGATACAGATTCCATTAAGCTATCACTACCATGAGTAGCGCGCTTTATAGCAATATGATATACGTAAGCATGACGCCCATCGTATTTCCGCATTTCATAGACAAACGTATTATTGGACTGATATACAATACCTTGTAATTCAGGGTTTACATCAATGAGACCAACAATAGCAGAAGCACTATAGATTTGAGGATTACCATAGCTGTACACCATATTACCTTGATCTAGTACCTCTACATATACTTCCTTTGGATCAAGTAGACTATAGCTAGGCTTTACTAAGCTATCTATTAAGTTGTTTTCTAAACCATAAAAGGTAATTGTTTCAGTGATTCGACTGACACTTTTAAACTGTTGTTCCTGCTCAATACGCAAATAGTAACCGGCATTAGCCAATATGCGCAGACCTGTAAAGTATAGCAAAAATAAGATAATTGCTATCAAAATAGGCACTACAAAGAGCACAACATTGGATATCCAAATCCGTATTTGTAAATTCACAGGGTTACCTCAATATCATAAATATTAGATACTTCTTATAGTTTACGCTATTTTTAATACTTAAAGCAAGTAAAAAGCGTAAAAAAGTGATTTAACTTTCATATTTTCTTCATTGTCAGTTTATAATTGGCTGTTATTACATATGGTCAATATGCCTTTTATTATCTACTATTTTGAAGTTTTTAATATATATTACACGTATCCGGGCAACCTATATCAACATACCACAAGTAATTTTTAGGACATCAAACATAATGTTCTATAACGTCTTATTTAATAGCCTCTATATTTTTTATAAAATCTCTAAATATAAAAATGCTATATCTATAAAAATAAATTCTTTTACCTTATATTATCATTATCAAAATATTTCTCTACTCATATATAATTCAATTGCCTTATTTATACATAAAAAAAGAGGATTCCATAGGAATCCTCTTTTAATATTTGGATTAACGACGATTTGCATCGAAGAAGTTAATAGCAACTTCTGGGAACATAGCATAAGTCAATACGTCTTCGTCAGTGATACCATTGTAGCCTTTGGAAGCTAAATCTTGACGGTAACCATCCAATTCAGGTTCGATAAGGTCTGCTGGACGACAAGTAATAGGTTCTTCATCACCAATGATAGTGTGACGAATTTCGTCAGAAATTTTACCAGGCAACGCACCATATTTACCGCGTACAAGGTCTTTAACTTCGTTAGGAACCATTTTGTAACGGTCGCCCATCATAACATTCATCATAGCCATTGTACCAACGATTTGGGATGTTGGAGTTACCAATGGAGGGTAACCCAAGTCTTCACGAACGCGTGGCATTTCATCCATAACGTCAAAGAAGCGATCGCCCATACCCATTTCGTTCAATTGGTTTTGAGTATTGGACAACATACCGCCAGGAATTTGGTAACGACGAACAGCTGGGATTACATCGCTAGCTGGTTTCAAGTTGAATTCTTCAGCGATTTGTTGTTTTACTTTACGGAAGTGGTCAACTAATGGAATGTATTTATCAAGGTCAAGACCAAGATCCCATTCAGTACCTTTGAACATTTCGATCATAGTTTCAGTAGCTGGTTGGCTAGTTGCATGAGCGAATGGAGAGATAGCAGTATCGATGATATCTACGCCAGCTTTAGCAGCTTCCCAGTATGTAGTGCTTGCAAGACCGCAAGTGAAATGGCTGTGCAAGTCGATTGGCAATTCACCAAAACGTTTTTTGAATGTGGAAACCAAATCATATGCATCAGCAGGTCCTAACAAACCGGACATATCTTTGATACAAAGGGAATCAGTACCCATTTCTACCAATGTTTCAGCTACTTTCAAGAAGCTTTCAGTTGTATGAACTGGAGAAATAGTGTATACCATTGCGGATTGAACGTGTGCGCCTGCTTTTTTGGAATATTTAATAGCAGCTTCCATGTTACGAGGGTCGTTCAATGCGTCGAAGATACGGATACGGTCAATACCATTTTTTACAGCAGCTTTACAGAATGCTTCCACTACATCATCAGAGTAATGTTTGTAGCCCAACAAGTTTTGGCCACGAAGTAACATTTGTAGTGGTGTATTTTTTACATTAGCTTTTAATTTGCGAAGGCGTTCCCATGGATCTTCATTCAAGAAACGAAGACAGCTATCATAAGTAGCGCCGCCCCAACATTCAAGAGCTTCATAACCAATTTCATCTAAAAGGCCAAGCACTGGTTCCATTTGTTCATAACGCATGCGTGTTGCCAAAATAGATTGATGACCGTCACGAAGAACGGTTTCGCAGATTCTTAATTTTTTAGCCATGTTAATCCTCCAAATCGAAATAGTTTTGTGTATGTAATTTTATACATCCACCACACAACTATCTCATACCTATTTTTTTACGATTTTTGTAGAACTTGCTCACACAGGCAAATACTCTACAAATCGTTAAGACATACTTATATTAGACTACTTATAGAATTCTTTGTCAACAACCACATTATGCAATTTACTCATGATTTCATGTATTCTTTTATGATTTTTTCGTGATGGAACTCACAATAAAGTGCTAAAAAGCTAGAGTTTAACGTGTATTTTTAATCAAATCTTCTTCTTATTAATTGCTCTTTTTAATGAGAAACAAAAATTTATTTCGTAATAATTTTTAGTTATTATTTATCAGCTTTCATAGTATATCGGTATTTATAAATCTAGTAATTCGACAATCATCGGTACACTTATAACCTTATCAATTTTATTGATAATAACCCCCTTACTTCTACATTTTATAAATATACAAAAGAACCTACCTTTTATAGGTAGATTCTTTTACTAAATGCTCTTTATCATGCTCTTTATCATGTTATTTTTCAGGTTTTACCTTTTTAGGTGCTGTTTCAAGAACAATATTTTTACCATCTCTTTTGACTTGGATAGAGAAGTCTCCTTCCCCTTCTTTAAAGTATTCCATCTTAATATCGAGCAACATTTTACCAATTAATGTTTCTACCTTATCTGTAAGGAATTCACGATAAAATGCATCTTCCTTTTGTTTTGGACTTTGATGTACTACAGGTTTCTTTGCAGAACGTTCCATATCTAGCATAGTATCTTCAAAATTTTCAGTATCTTTAAAGTTTTTCATCATATCCGCATCGGATAAACCTTTTTGAATTTTAAACTTTGCCATATTTATCTCCTATCAATTCGAAAATCGCCTTTTTCACTCGTACTGAGTCAATACCAGACATACAATATTGATCAGGCTTAGGACAACGTCGTTTACGACAACCTAAGCAATCTAACTCATCATTAACAAGAACCTTAAAGTTTCCCGTTAATGGACCCCACAGTTTAGGATCCGTAGGGCCAAATAATGCTACTACAGGTTTATTTAAAGCCAATGCAATATGTAATGATCCTGTATCAGCAGTCACTATTACATCGCAACTTTCAATTAAAGCCCCTACCTCTTGAAGTGTGGTTTTACCCAGCATATTTAGCATAATTTTATCAAGGCCACCAGCTGTTAAGGAATCCATCAATGGTTTGTATTGAGTAGCCTCCTTTGGACCACCTAGACAAACAAAATTAGCTCTATACTGAAGGGATTTAATAAGAGAATACCATTTCTCTTGAGGCCACTCTTTCGTCGCCCAGGACGTGCCTAGCACAAGACCTACACGTAGTGGCTTTTCTACTTTGCTACGATCCAAAGATGTGTCATAACTAATTGATTTCCACTGTTCTGCTGCCCAAATATGCAAATTAGGTGGCACAAAAAAGTCCATGTGGTATAGCTTTTTACCAGTTACCCCATTTGCTATACAAGGTTTTACATTATCCTCAGAAACAGCACTGGATACATTTAGGTCACTATGCTCTGTAACGGCAGTATTCAGTAATTCTGCTACCTCTATATATCGCTTGATAACATGATCCGTACTTGGCTTTGCTTTGTAGTTGGTAAACAGCCAGTTTAATTCTTTTGTACCACCAAGGCCAAGGCGAATAGGTGCACCTGATGCTAATAAAACGAGCCCTGTTATGAGTCGCCCTTGTACATCGACAGCCACATCAAATTTATATGGTTTCAACTTATCTCTAAGCTCCCACCACATGCGCCACATCGTTGGAATATGTAGTTTTTTAGAATGTGCTTCGTATTCATCCCGTTCCCATGGAATGATTTCATCTACATAGGGATTGTTCTGTAAAAGTTCTACCATACTAGGTGTTACAATCCAATGGAGCTTTGCCTCTGGATAGTGTTCTTTAATCCAGCGTGCTGCAGGTGTAGCATGTAGTATGTCGCCTATGTAGCTGAGTCGTACAAATAATATATTCATATATATCCTTTTAGTACAAACTAGTATAGGAATAAAGCCTTTATAATGAATCATTATAAAGGCTTTTTCTTAAGATTTCTTTTTGCTATCACTAGAAGATTTAGAAGATGTATCATCTTCTGTTACCTTCGTAGTTTCGTCACTACCATCCTTAATGATAGTTTTTACATCAGACAATGTTAATTCATTGAATGTTGTTGGATGATTATATTTATAAACTGGTTTGAAGCCTACACCGAGTTTACCAGTGTAAACAGTTAAGGCATTGTTATCCTCATCAACACGAGCAATATAGATAGTTTTATCCATATCAACACCGATTAAGCGGAATCGTCCTGGTGGATTGATAACACGCCAACCACCTTCAATACCATTAAACATGAAGATATCCCCAGTCTTGACATTATCATAGAAGAATCTATCTTCATCATAGAATACGCCGATATGACCAATATCTGTAGCTTGCATATAAACGCGACGCGTATCATAGTTAGCATCGGTACGATAAATGCGATATGCGTTTTCTTGAACCTTTACCTTCATGTAAACAACGTTTGTCGCTTCGGAATATGCAGCATCTACGATTTTACTGTTACGAGGCAAATCTTCAAGTTTTGTATCTACTTCATGTTCAGGATCGTCCGCATTTAGACGGGCCATAACAACCTCTCTAGAGTCATACAGACCCATGATAGCATAGTTACGGTCAGGCATCCAGCTGAAGTAACTAATAGAACGGCCCTTCAAATCAATCGTTGTAGGCTTGCTTTCATTAGCCTTATAAATTTTTAAAGAGCTTTCAGTAACAACCGCCATGAACTGACGGTCATAAGATACATATTTAGTTCCTTCCTTTACATCAGGAAAGTTCTTAGTATCATCCTTTGAAGCACCAGCCACATTAAAATCTGTAGTCGGTGCAAACATATATTGATCAAGGTATAGGTACACCCCACCTTGCAGAAGAATACCTACCGCAAAGGCGCTCAGTACACGCGTAAAAGGTTTCATATGTCCTCCTATTTCACGATAAACGCCGTTGGGATCATGCGTTCCCCTAACAAATCGGCTGGTTTGTTTACTACTTTACCATTGAGGTATAGCGTAGAACTAGAACCACCATCTAAATTCGCTGCAATATAACAGCCTTTTTCATATAAAATATCTTGCACATCACGCAAGGTAGCTCCAATAGAGTACCCTGGTTGACGACCATCAATTACGAGGAATAATACTGTACCGTCTTTCTTTTGACCGATAGCAGTACGTGGGCCAACACCCCAACCACCATCACCTTCAGTAATCATCTTCTTACCATCTACGATAAGAGGCGGACCAAAGGTAATACCTTCCATGGCTTTCATATCACCAAGTTGAGTTTTATCGTAATTACCAGCAATAAGGTTACCAGATTTAGAGAAACCTACGAAGTCTACTGCTTCATCAGGACCTACATCCTTACCGATAACATATTCTCCATCATGCAAGATAAAGCCATAAGGCAAGCGACCTGTACCAGTACCATTAGGATCGTGGAAACCACCGCCGTTGATAGCAGCTACCGCATTATTCATTTTAGCAATATTACTTGTAGTATCGCCTTTTTCTTGAATATTAGCCGCTGTACCTACTTGGATACGACGAGGATCTGGAATTTCAAGAATATAACCTACATAACGAGCAGACTGAATCTTTTCAAGGTTCAAAGACTTGTCTTCACGGGCATTAAACTTGAATAGATCTTGGCTTTTCACCACGCCAACAGTACCTAAAATGGATTGCAATTCCTCTTCATTAAATAGCCACGTAATGTAATGAGGATGGCGAGATTGCAATATGGCACCAATAACAGCGCGCTTTACATTATTAAATGGTCCAAAGAGCACCACGAACGGTGAGGTCACAACGGTAAATAGGAACACCATGATGATGAACTTTACCCAATTCTTTTTGAACAATGTATTTCTCCTTATAAATCAGTGAAATGTTCAGTGCTAATGCGTTCTTCAAAATGCTTAATGTCTACTGCATTACCTACCCAAACACGCAAAATATTATATGGATTATCACCTGTATGAGCCCAGCCAGATTTCATGGCCATACTCATTTTAATGCCTGCTTTCTTAGTAGCTGCATCGGTGAATTCATTTTTATCCCCATAAGGGTAGCAGAACCAAGGATTATTCTTGATACCTACTTCTTTTGCAAGAGCTTCTTGAGCCTTCGTAATATTTTCTATTTGCTTAGCTTCAGACAATTGTCCCATTTCGATATGTTGGAACCCGTGATTAGAAATGGTGATACCATTCTTATGCATTTCACGAATTTGATCCCAAGTTAACCGAGTGCCTACATCGCCAGGATTGATAAATACAGTAGCTGCAAAACCATATTCTTTCATAAGTGGATATACGATAGAATACGTATCTGCATATCCGTCATCGAAGGTTAATACAACTGGTTTTTCAGGTACTGCTGCACCATTTACGACATAGTCATATAGTTGATCCATCGTTAGTGGATTATAGCCATTATCTTTGAGGAACTTCATTTGTTCTCTGAATAAATCCTCACGAATAACCGCATCATTATCTTTATCGTCGCCGATTTTATGATACATAAGAACAGGAATGCCCGATGGATGTACCATCTTAACTTCTTTTACTGGTGGCGCTGAACTAGTAGGCTCTGTTTTTTGTGAAAGCAATCCACAACCTGCCACCAGCATTGCCAAGGCCACAACCAATAGTGTTACTAACGGAATCCGTTTCATAGGTCCTCCTCTATCAGAACACAATTATATACAGAATATTATAACATTTCTATGAAGAATAGTAAAAATTAACGTGCTAGTACCTCGTCAATCGCTTTTCTAGGTCTAGGATACATAGCTTCATCTAGAATGCCTATAGCAATTATTGTAATCTACTCAATAATGTTTTAATATTTTAATTATAATACATTTCACATAAACGATACTATTTCAACAAATAAAGGATGTACTATGAAAAAGCGCATAACCATTATTCAAATGGACGTTCACGTAAATGATGTAGAATACAACTACAATCGCGTTCAAGAGTTACTCACTCGAGCACTTACAGAAAATCCTGATATTATTGTTTTACCTGAAACTTGGAATACAGGCTTTCACCCATCAGATGATTTAATTACCATTGCCGACAGAAATGGGGAAAGAACAAAATCATTGCTCAGTACCTTTGCAAAAGAGCACAAGGTGAATATCGTAGGCGGTTCTGTGGCTGTAGCGAAAGATGATTTAGTATTCAATACATCCTATGCTTACAACCGTGAAGGTGCCCTCGTAGGCGAATATTCAAAAATGCACGGCTTTAGCCCTGCCAAAGAGGACAAATACTTTGCTAGCGGTACTCATACAACTCATTTTGAATTAGATGGAATTCCTTGTAGCACGGTCATCTGTTACGACATTCGTTTCCCTGAACTAGTCAGAATGGCTGCATTACCAGGAACTGAACTCCTATTCGTACCTGCTCAATGGCCTACGATGCGTCTGCGCCACTGGCAAGTATTAAACGAAGTACGAGCTATAGAAAACCAACTCTTCGTGTGTGCTGTAAACGGCTGTGGTACAGTGGGCCGTGTTCAAAGTACAGGTCACTCTGCCGTCTATGATCCATGGGGTACCAACCTACTCGAAATGGATACGAACGAAGGCATTGCTTCCATAGACATCGACCTCGCTGTAGTCGAAGATATCCGTAATAAAATTAATATCTTTAGAGATCGTAAACCGGAACTCTACAACCTATAACATAAAGGCACATTGTTATTGAATTTCTCCTTATATTAGGAAAAGCATTCATTTACCAATGTGCCTTTAGTTTTGTTTTGTTTTGTTTTCTTTTGTTTTATTTTTATTGTACTGTATGGAGGAAATAAATTACTCTAGTCTGTTCTGGATTAACGGCCATACCGGCAACAGTAAACATATTATATAAATAATCAAATTTAAAGATGTAGAATGTGTACTCTGCGTTAAATGGTCTCTTTACCTCTTTATATGAATAGTAACCTAAATATTTTTTCTGTAAAGCCTTATTTTCATCATTAGACAACACTTTATCAGAACTTAATTGGCTAGCATCTTGCTCTAAGTCAAAACCCATTTGATTATTCTTTTGGTTATAGAGTTCACGATTAACTTGTCGCTTAATATTTTCATTACTTAGCGCCAGCTTATATTGATACATATTATTAAATGTATTGGTTACTTCAATCCATTCTTCTGGCAATATAGTAGATACGTATTTTCTATAATTCGTCTTAACATCTTCGTAAGGTTTAATAGAAACACGTTCAGCCTCTCCCTTAGTAATAATAAACTTAGCATGATTTTCTGCATCTTGAATATAAGGCTTTAGTTCTGATGGTTTGCCTGTGAAAGAAACTTGAATGTAACGACCGTCTTCAATTGCCTTAGATGGTTTTAAATGAATATCAACCTGCTTAGCAAATGATGGTATTTTCTTTGGAAAACCTGACAAATCATTCACTTTATCTACATCTATATGATTGTAATATTCCTTGTCATTAATAGGATACTTAATACTTTCTCTAAAATTAATAGCATCCACAATTTGTTTTTCAATTTCCTCTTGTGTATAAGGATTTTTAATAAGGTCTCGTTGCGGCACACCTCTTATTTTTCTATTATGTTCCTCAATATGAGCATGCATACGTAATTCTGCATCTCGATGTTGCAACATTTGTTCATTATATGTTTTTTTAGCAACGGACATAACAGCATAGGATAGTTTTGTTTCACCTGTAACTTTACTTTCCATGTAGGGCATAACCTCTATAGGTTGTGTTCTATCAAGTTGAGTAGTCTTTACAATCAATGGTATTAATATAGGTGGGTTAGATATCTGCTCTGCATTTGTTATCCCTATACTAGCAGATAATACGGTCACAACTAGTGCAATTCTTTTTAACTTCATTCAAATCTCTCTCAGCTAAACTATATAAAATGGTTGGTATACATGTCATATAACCACGCAAATACTCTATAACTCAATAATCTTCCACATATCCTCTGGAACTTGTTCTAGAGGTTTATTTTTTGCCATAGCTTCTTTTAGGATATCAATGGTATCTTGTACTTCTTGTTTATCCTTCGTATTTGGGTCGTGTAGAATGACACGGTTTAAAGAGCCTTCACCAAATTGTTTTAAGTATTCTTTTTCTACTTGATTAAGTTCACGACGTAAGTATTTCATAGTATATCCTCTATTTGTAAATATCCTTTCTATGACCAACTTCTAAGGCTAAAATAATGCATCTATTGTCATTAATATCAGCAATGACTCTATAATTACCAATGCGATAACGCCACAGCCCTGTTTTATTCCCCGACAATGATTTTCCTAAGTACCTAGGGTTTTCTACATTATCTACATTCTTTATGAGCCAATTAAAAAGATAGCGTTGCGTTGATTTATCTAATTTAGAAAATTGCTTGTCAAACCGTTTAGAAAACTCAAGTTTATAAGCCATATTTTGCACGCATTTCCGCCACAGAATAGGTAACTGGATCTTGCTTGTATTCTGCTAATGCTTTTTGACCTACCTTAAGATCAAATTCGTCTTCAATCTTTTCTAGTAAAGCCTTCTTAAAGAGGGTAGAAAGTGTTTCATCCATAAACTCAGCATAGGTTTTAAATAACTCTTCTTCTTGTTCATTTAGACGGACTGAAATATTTGCCATATAAAAGCACCTCCTTATGTAATACATTGTAATACATAAGGAGGTCTTAGTCCATATTTTAAACTCGTAACCGCCATTATTTTAACAAAAATTTATATTTAAAATGTTAATATTTTATACTGCTAATTAGATTGTAAAGATCTAAGATTGTATATAAAACACACTGAATTGTATTTGACATACAAAAAAGGCGTACCGCCCTTCTCTCGTCTCTCAGCGGTACACCTTCTTATGTATATAGTTACTCTCGAACTATATCGTATGTCAGTCTGGCTAAACTCTCTCTAAGTCCCTTTTTGACACGCCAGTATGTCACCTTTAATATACAATTATAAAATAACTTTGTCAACAGTTTATAGAAATTTTATCTTTAATATTTTTAAAAAGTATAAAATTTACAAAATTATCAGCCAAAAGCCAAATAATCACGAGTTAATTCTTGTTGTGGATCAGAGAATATTTGCTCCGTAGAGCCCCACTCTACCACTTGGCCATCATTCATAAATACAGTGTAGTCTGCAATGCGTCTAGCTTGCTGTAAATTGTGAGTAACAATGACAATCGTTTGTTTTACTTTTAACTCTGTTAGCAACGCCTCAATATGTAAGCTATTTTTTATATCTAAAGCAGAGCATGGTTCATCAAAGAGCATAACCCTTGGATCTACGGTCAAGCTTCGGGCAATACACAGGCGCTGTTGTTGACCGCCAGATAAAGAACTTGCCAAACGCTTTACGTCACCATTAATTTCGCTATATAATCCAGCCTGCTCTAAACATTGTATCGCCTTAGCCTTTCTGTCTGCAGCGGATAACTCTTTATAATAATTTAGAGCAAATACCATATTATCTTCAATGGTACCAGGGAATACAGTCGGTTGTTGTCCGATGAGACCGATTTGACGACGTAATATGTGCGGATCCATTGAGTCTGTAGATAGGCCATCGTAAATAATTTGTCCATTAGTAACTTTTTTCGGCGCCTGTAAGCTACCGTTAAGCGTAGCTAACAATGTGCTTTTACCACAACCAGACGGCCCAATAACCGCAGTAACAGCATGTTCTGCAATAGGCAAGGTTATGTGTTGCAAAATAGGATGCTCACCAATGGACACCTCTATATTTTTAATATCTAATATGGTGCTCATCAAGACCGCCCTCCTATCCAGCGACAAATAATATTAATGCAAAGTAATATAACCATCAATACAAAGGCTGTAGCATAAGCTAAATCTACTGAATAACCTTCGTTGACTAAAATGTACAAATGATACGGCAAGGCCATAAATGGATCCGTTATATTCGGTATGGATCGCGTATATAATACGGCACCAGTGTACATAATCGGTGCGGTGGCTCCCATCGCATAGGCCGACCCAAGGGCTATAGCGCTCAATCCGTCTCTCATGGCACTAGGTATGACCATATGCATCCATATATAACTTGGTGAAAGCCCCATATTGAGAGCTGCCTCATACGTTTTACGAGGAAACTCGTGGAATACTTTCACAAGGCGCAACGTAATAAAAGGTATAACCATTACCGTTAACGTAATCGACGCAGATAATAAGCTTTTATCGATACCTAGATATAAAATCAGCACACTATAGCCGAACAAGCCAATCAAAACAGATGGTAATCCGGACATACAGCGTAGAGTGAACAAAAAGCATTCTGATTTCCATCGAGAAATATTGCCATATACCATGTAAAGGGCACAAGGAATACTTACAATAGCCGCCATAGAAGCCGTTAATAAGCCCTCTAGAATACTGCCGATTATGGCAGGGAATATGCCCCCTTCTACACCGAGAGGCATCCCCGCTGGATAGAGCCAGAGGAAATCAACGGTTATTAACGGTCCACCATGATACACAATATAGGCGCAAGCAGCGATGAGTATTGCCATAACTAGGACTAGACTGCCATAAGCCCAAGTAGCTAATGCAAGATTAGATAACTTCATGATGACCGTCCTTTCTAGTTTTCCAAGAATACATATAGACTAGAATATTAGTCAGTATTAAAATCATTAGCAACACTAACGCTGCTACATATAAACCACTATAATGCAAGCTGTTGTACTCTACACTACCCATTTCAAGAGCAATAAGAGATGGAATCGGCTCAGCCTTACCTAATAAGCTAGGCAAAATAGGCGCATTACCGACAACCATCATAACGGCCATAGTCTCCCCCATAGCACGAGAGAAGGCTAGAACAGAACTAAGAATGATAGAACCTTTAGCACTAGGCAATATTATCGCTTTCATAGTATGCCACGGTGATATACCAAGGCCCAAAGCCGTTTCTTCATAGCGCTGACGATAGGTTTCGATAGATTCCGTACAGTGAGTCACAATATAAGGCAAAATCATAAAGGCTAATACGAGACTAGCCGATAAAATAGACTCACCGGTAGACAAAGAAAACATCGTTTGAATGGCCGGAACCACTACGGCAAGACCGATAAAACCAACAATAACAGAAGGTATGCCAGCAATCATATCGATAGTAGATAAACAAAATTGGCGAATACGTGGCGATACGCCTAGACTCAAGCCTACAGAGGTACCAATCCCCAATGGCAACGCCCATATCAAAGATAACAGCGATACATAGAGACTAGCAGAAATAATATAGGAAAGACCTAATACAGGACTTTGTGCCATAGGCTTCCAAACTGTACCGGTTACAATATCCGTCCAAGACATATGTATCAAAGCGGGCCACGCCTCTATCGCCATATAGAGCACGAGCCCTATATATAAAGCGAGAACAGACACCGCCATAATCGGTACTATGCCAGATGTAAAACGATCTGATAAATGCATAGACTCTCCTTTCATAAGAAAAAAGCAAGGCCGCAGCCTTGCTTTTATTCTATCTGATTAGTTTACAGGAACAAAGCCCATTTTATGAATAACTTTGCGGCCTTCTTCAGACTTCAAGTATTTTGTGAAAGCATCTGCTACGCCGCCCATATTACCTTTACCTACGATAAGAAGTGGACGTTGAATCATGTAGGAACCATCAGTAATCGTTTCGTCTGTTGGAGCTACACCATCAACTTTAAAGGCAACAATTTGACCTTTGTTTTGACCTAACATACCATACGATGCGTAACCGATAGCATATTTATTTTCTTTAACTTTAGCTACAAGAGCACCCATGGATGGAGCTTGGATAGCGTCTTTAGTCACCTCTACGGACCCCATAATTTTTTGTTGGAATACTTCATGAGCACCACCACCAAGATCACGTGTTACTACGATGATTTCTTGATTAGGCAAGGAAGGATCTACTTGATTCCAAGTTTTGTACTCACCAGAGAAGATTTTAATAATTTCTTCTTTAGTAAGATTATCTTTTATAGCATATAAAGGATTTTCAGGATTTACGGCAATTGTTAAGGCATCAATACCTACTTTAATTTCATTGTAATCTTTGATTTTTGCTTTTTCGCTGTCTTTCACTTCACGAGCTACTAAACCGAAGTCCGCAGTGCCATCGATAACCGCTTTAATGCCTGTGCCAGAACCACCAGAAGATACATAGATAGTAATATCTTTATCTGGCAAAGAGCTATCCGCATGATTCCAAGTTTTATTCTTTTCTGTAAAATCTGTAGCGATTTTAGAAATAACTGGTGCCAATGTGGAGGAACCATTATATGTCAATTGAGTAGATTGAGAGCTTTGATTAGAACCACAACCTACAGTAATAAGCATGGCTGCACCAACACAAGCAGCGAGTATAGCACGTTTAGTAAAACCTTTCATATACAATCTCCTTAAAATAAGAATAATTAAGAACTATTCAGCATGAGTATAATTATACCAAAATATAAATCGTCATTACAATAAATTTCAAAGCCTATAGAATGTAGTATATCTACCGCACGTTACTATATCCTAAGCCTACTATATACATATAAATAATATTTTTCTGTAAAATAACCATATATCAATTAATTTTATGGCTTTAACGCTTAATTTAGTAGCATTAATCATTTACATAAATCATCTATAAATGGTACTATTAGCAGTGCACTAGAATTTGGTT
This sequence comes from Veillonella sp., assembly GCF_018381775.1. Classification (GTDB taxonomy): domain Bacteria; phylum Bacillota; class Negativicutes; order Veillonellales; family Veillonellaceae; genus Veillonella. Next base: position 31,810 of record NZ_JAGZRH010000013.1, read on the forward strand.
ATTATGAAAGAAAGGTAATAACTATGTTTTCATTTCTACAACCAAAAGAGGCAAAACCATCGGTTCCTCAGAATATGATTATGAATTTATATTACAAATATAGATTTCAATCTCTAGCCGGTGTATTTATTGGTTACGCTGCGTACTATATCGTTCGTAACAACTTTGCCTTATCAACTCATTTTTTATCAGATATCTTACACATGAGCAAAACGGAAATCGGTTTGCTATCTAGTGGTATGCTTATCGCCTACGGTCTAAGTAAAGGCTTCATGAGTAGTCTTGCTGACAAAGCAAGCCCTGCAAAATTTATGGCTTTCGGTCTTATTTGCTGTGCAATTATCAATATCTTTATGAGCTTTGCCGACAGTCTCGCTTTCTTCTTAGTATTAGTAGTTCTTAATGGTTTCTTCCAAGGCTTTGGTGTAGGCCCATCCTTCATCACACTTGCTAAATGGTATCCAAAACAAGAACGTGGTCGCTTTGGGGCAATTTGGAATATCTCCCATAATCTTGGTGGCGGTATCGTAGCACCAATCGTAGCTGCTGCGTTATACTTCACCACTACTGATCACTGGCAATTAGGCAGCTATGGCATTCCTGCAATTATTGCAATTGTAGTAGCTATTCTTATTTGCTTCTTGATTAAAGAAAGTCCAGAACGAGAAGGCTTACCACCAACTAGTGAAATCATTGCCGATACAGCTCATAAAGCACATAGAAGTGCAGAAGCACCACACCTAAGCACAAGACAAATTTTTGTACAATATGTATTAAAAAATAAAAATGCTTGGTATGTGTCTCTAGTTGATACATTCGTTTACATGATTCGTTTCGGTATGCTTACATGGTTGCCTATTTACTTATTACAAGTGAAAGGCTTCTCTAAAGCAGAAATGTCTATCGCATTCTTATTCTTTGAATGGGCAGCTATTCCTTCTACAATTTTTGCAGGTTATATTTCCGATAAATTCTTTAAAGGTTATCGTATGCCACCAGCAATCATTGCAGTAAGTATTATCTTCTTCTGTATCTTCGGCTATTGGCAAAGTGAATCCCTCTTGTGGGTTACATTCTTTGCTGCTGTCGTAGGTTGCCTAATCTACATTCCTCAATTCTTAGCATCTGTACAAACTATGGATATTGTACCTCCATTCGCTGTAGGCTCTGCCGTTGGTCTTCGTGGCTTCATGAGTTACATCGTAGGTGCCAACCTTGGTACAACGCTATTTGGTGTTTTAGCAGATAAATTTGGTTGGAATGCAGGTTTCTACCTCTTATTAGTAGCATGTGTTCTTTGCATTACATTCTGTGTACTTGCACACTTTGGCGCAAAAGAATTAGATGCTAAAGAAGCAGAACTTGAACAATTACAACCAGCTGAAGCAAACAGCTAACAACTAAATTCTAGAGCAAACCAAAAGGTAGCAACATATATTGTTGCTACCTTTTATTTATTCTTAAAGAAATTTGCCAAAAACCAAATAATTGGCCCTATAAATCTCACCTTCTTAACGGTATCCATTTTATCTAGAATAGGCTTAGTTATCTCTGCATTGCTTTCAAGCAACACATATTTTTTATCAACATAAACGCCTTTGGAATACTCTGTCGTATGAACCCGTTTTTCAATAGTAAGTATATGAGTACCATTAATATCTTCATACTCTTCATAACGAGAGAAAGCACCAATATCTATATCTGTATCTATATCCCCTCTTGTACCTATTGCCATCTGATAACTTCGATGAACTACGTTCATATCAGATGGTATTACTTTGCCACATAACTTTGTAAACTGATATACATCATGTTTTTCATTCCAACTGATCCAAAACTCAGCATTATTCTTATGTTTAACCAGCTTATACTTATACCAAATTCTCCTATGAGTATCAATGTAACGAATTTTGCCTAGGATCGTATATAACTCATTTCGGATACGCAATGTATCGCCATAGTTAAACTTCATAAAACACTCTCATTCTTAAAACAATTTAAATTATTAATTACTATGATTGTACATATAATATGAAATTCTGCCAATATGGATATAGTAAAAAGGTAGCAACATATATTGTTGCTACCTTTTATTTTTACAATCAACCTTGTTGGCAGAAATAAATGATATAGTTACTATCTGGACTAACTGCAGCACCTAAAGAATAGGGATGATTCCAACTGCCACCAAAATCAAATACATATAATACATAATTATCAGGTATTTCTACTGAATCTTCATTATATGACAATCTATGCAAATATTGTTGCTGAAGCTTTCGATTTTCTTTTTCAGTATAAGTTGGATACACTTTATCTTTGGCACGCTTATTTTCATAATCTTGTTTAGGCTTTAATGCATCTCGAGCGTCTTGTATTCGTTTACGAGTTTCAAAATATCTCTTATACTTTGCACTTTTGTCTTCATCTGCAATCTGTACCTTATTAAATTCTGCTAGTACTTGATTTTCTAACTCATATATTTCATCTACAAATTTATCAATTGGATGGTCTTGTCGCTCTTGTATAAATTTACCCATCGGCACAGTTGTATTCTTTACAGTCAGTATCGACCTTAGGATTAATGCAGATAGGGAATCTGCATAGTCCATCTTCGAATCAATAAATTGTTTAACATACACATGGGATAAATCAGATTTTAAAATAACCACTTTAGAGTTAGAACGTGCTTCATCAATATATGGCTTTAATTGTTCCGGTGTACCTCCAAATGTAAGTTGTACGTAAGCCCTGCCTTGAAAAAAACTTGGATTACTATGCATATGAATATTTTTTGCAAAACCAGGTATTTTCTTTGGGAAACCAGGAATCATAGGCATCATTTTATAATCTTTTGGATTATTGATAGGATACTCAATTAATTCTATAGGTTTCAAAAGGCTCTCTAGTAACTCTTTTATTTCCTGTTTAGAGCGAACGGTAAATAAATCATGCCCTTTATTTTGATCTAAATACTCTCGAATTGCCTTTTCATTTGCTTTATCCCGATCAGCACGCGTCCTATAATCTTTAGTATTAATGGGATTTGTTAGCTTAATCTCTCCTTGACCATTCTTTTTCATATATGGGCTCACGATGCGTAAAGGTTTATCTCGACCACCAATAAAATAACCTTGATTACGTGTTGATTCAGTATTATAGTTTTTAATTTCTTTTAGTGCTTGTTTATCCTTATCATTATAAAGTGGATCAAACGTTTTGTATTCACTACCAAAATCAGTTTTTTCTGATATTTTTAATCGCTGAGAAGCGTGCTCCTTCTCCTTCCGTTCTAATGTAATTTCATCTTCAATCGAAAGCTTTTTTGGATTTATAGATTTATCCCTTATAACAGCTTTAAAAGCACCAGGAATAATCTCAATAAAATCTAATTTCACAGGAGCTTTAGTTTGTACAGACTGGTTTGACTTTGCATTATTTTTCAGTTCAGCACTAGTATTTTGGTTTATCCCGTCCACTGTTGCAGCTAAACTAAACTGACTAGATAATGCTAGTGAAAGCAGCATTAGTACAAAATATTTCTTATTCATTTCTCTCTCCTATATACACCTACAACTTTAAATATTATAGCAAAAAGGACCTACAGTAAACTGTAGGTCCTTATATCTTGGTGCGGTTGGAGGGACTTGAACCCTCACGAGCGTACGCTCACCACCCCCTCAAGATGGCGTGTCTGCCATTCCACCACAACCGCATGGAATACAAATGGTGCCTCAGGACAGAATCGAACTGTCGACACACGGATTTTCAGTCCGTTGCTCTACCAACTGAGCTACCGAGGCACGTTTTTTGTAAAAAAAATGGCGACCCCGATCAGATTTGAACTGACGATCTTCGCCGTGACAGGGCGACATGTTAACCGCTACACCACGGGGCCGCGTATCAACTCTCGTTGACTACTCGTATATATTAACATGAGGTAAGCTACTAATGCAAGTACTTTTTTTCTAATTTTTTGATGAATTTTTCCAAAATATATGAAATTAAGAATTATCTAGCAAAAATCATTTGGATTTACCATTTATATTTCAAATGCTCATTTATACGCAATATTTCATAAACCTATAAAATAAAATTGGTATCCACCTATTTTAAATAATAGATAGATACCAATTCATTAAGATTTATTAAGAACTATAAACCACCATAATTAATACGATATTAATTATAAATGATCCCAAGGACCGTCACGCAAGTCTTGTTCCCAGTAATACTCAACCTTCATATCACTGCGTTTAACCTTATCAAACATCTTAGAACGTGCCGAAGTCATCATATTTTCACTATGTTTACCACCAAAGTACGCATATCTAGACTTACCTAAAGTATACATAACAGATACATAAGGTTCCACAGAGCTAATATTACTTTTACCAATTCCTAAGTCTACAGAGATATGAGGCGTCACATTCATTTTAGCGCCTACCTTTAGCCCATGTATAGACTGCCACTTATGTTGGTCAATATAGAACATCTCTGTTGGCTGTTCTCCTGGTGCTTTTGTTTTCCAATGATATCCTTCCACATAACTAGATAGCCAACGAGCATTCTTATAATCACGTGTATACCGTATATCAAAGCCATCCAATACATGTTCATAAGAATATCGGGGTGTTCTACGAATACCATCAGGTGGTGTACTAAAGCTATCATGGAAAATTATTGCCCGTGGTACTTGACGCAAAGGTGTGTTAATGTCATAAGGTCCCACCTTTTTTTCTGATAGTCCATGGTATACATTGACACTAATCGTATTTAGACCAGCTACATATTCTAATCCTGCACTAACACGAGAAAATTTATCCTTAAAAGCATAGTCATAGAATACATCGGCACCGACGTAGGCATGCTCATGTGTACTAAGACGACGATAGCCAATACCAGCAGTACCAACAACACCAAGAGTATCATGTTCTACTACTTCACCTTTATCAATATAACTTCCTTGACCGTCAATTCTTCCAAGATCTGCGTCCGACCCATTCCAATATGTAGTAGTGGAAACTTTTTCGCCACCATTACCATCTAAGCGACCTTGTACAAACACCACGGATTTTCCATCTTTACCATATTGTTTTATGGGTTGTAATGTTTCTATAAAATACTTTGAGTTCATTTTCTGCTTAGAGTTATGATTCCGGTAATGAAATCGTGAATCATAGCTTAGATTATTATCGGTCATTTGTTTATTAGGCATTGCATAGTCATGATAAGTATCTTCCTGAGTCCCTTTGAAACCAATACCTATATCCGTACGATCCATCCAGCTTGATTGAACTGTTTCCCCATTATCCTTATCTGCAGCAAAAGCACATGTAGCAAAGCTAAAAGTCAATGCCGTGCATACTAAAGATTTGATAATAACCCTTTTACTAACCATAATCTACCCCTCTTTTATATGAAAATTTCATGAAAGATACTTTTATTATATATCCTTTAGCCAGCTAAAGCAATAATATATCTTATCCACTTTACAGCATATATATTCTTTATAGTCTATTAGTGCATATATTTGAAAGTTCTATTATTTTAAGTATCACTAATTAATAATTATAGTGAAGGGCCTTTGACTATGATAAAATAAATATATATTATATAAATAATAAGAATGTAATATAAAATACTTTGGAGCAATACAATGAAATCAAAATCACTTATAACCATCTTAATTATTGCTATTGTTGGTGCCTTAGCAGCAGCGTGGTATTTCATGTGGTACATTCCCCACACACCAGCTTATACGCTAAAAATTATCCATCAAGCCATACAAGATAAAGATGCCGATGAAGCCTTACGTCATATAGATACGAAATCTATTGTAAAAAATATATTAGAACGGGAAGGCAATAAATATATAGATACATCCAATCCATTTGGCAAAGCTACTATTGCAGCAGCTAAAACATTTGGTCCATCTTTAATTGAAGATGTGATACGAAAATATATTGAAGATCCAGATAGCTTTAAATCTCAGCCAACTACAACAGACACTAATAATACGGCTCAAAGTGATGACAACATGTCCATGGTCGATCGCCTTGTGGATGGCCGTCTCTTCAAAGCGCATGATGTAGAGGTTAAAAATATCAAATCTGAAGACGATGGAGATACAGCTACCGTAATAGTAACAATCCAAAACAATAAAAAAAATATGACAAAAGATATACGTGTTTTGATGCGTCACTTAGGTGATGGCACATGGGTTATTTACGATATTCCAGACATGGAAGACTTATATACAGTGACTCGTAAATAGCAAATAAAAAGTAATAAATAATAAGTAACTATTAATTTATACAAAATCTAAAAAGGACAGTAGATACTAAAATAGTATGTACTGTCCTTTTATCATTGCCTATTATCTATTGCTTATTACCTATTCTATTACCGATCAAAGTCCACAATAGATAGTGTTACGGTTACTTGGGAAATAAGTCGCTCTGCATCGTCTAGCATATCAAAGCGCCACACATGGGATATTTTCCCTTTTACAAGTAAGGTGCCGTAAGCTGTTAAGGCCCCTTCACATCGTACAGGGCGCAAATGATTAGCTGTTACAGATTGTCCTACACCAAATTTATCTGCACCAATAAGTTCATTACTCATCATACCTGCAACGATTTCTGCAAAGGCCAAGGTGGCTCCACCATTTAGGTAACCTTGCGGTTGCTTGTGAAAGTCGCCTAGATTCATTTTCGCAATACATGTAGTATCACTAGTCATATGAGGCTTTTCAATTTGTAATGATTCTATCAAATTCATAGTGTTCGTTTCTCCACACAATATGCTTCTAGTCTATCATCAAAAACAGTTACACCTAAGCCATCTCCATCAGGAACGTGCATAACACCATCCTTAAAGGTCAAATCTGGATAGATGAGATCTCGTTCAAAATATCTATTAGAATCAGATAGGTCTCCTGCCATATAGGAATCACCTAGAGCCGCTAGTTGAGCGTGCAGCATTTTAGAAATGCCCGACTCTACCATACTGCCAACCCAATACGGAATATGACATTCTCTACACAGATTAATAGCTGCCTTAGTAGGTACGAGCCCCCCCATACGACCTACTTTTATGTTGAGTACATCAATCAGGCCATATTCAATAGCATACGATAAGTCGTCATAGCCCAAGATGGACTCATCTAAACAGATAGGCGTTTCAATATGCCAATCATCGTTGTTGAGGCGTTCCCACTTCCACTCCTTATAGGATTGAAGCGTTGTTATAGCAAAAGGTTCTTCTATGCAAGCTAACTTCAAATCGTTAAATTGACGGACCTCATCAATATCATCATAAGAATAGCTTTGATTCGCATCGGCAGCCAAAACTAAATTGGGGTAATGCTTACGCACTAAAGCTGCCCGTTCATAGCCATCTGTAGGATTTACCTTTAACTTGATGCGCTTACAACCATTTACCACATGAGCTTCTACGGCATCTAGCAATTGTTCCATCGGTACATCACCGATAACAACACCACTTTCAATAGTATCTTGTAAAGGCTGCCCCATAATATAGGAAACGGAGTTTACACCTAATCGCTCGCAATGAAGGTTAATCAGTGCATTTTCTAAGGCAGCAATAGTCATTGGCATGTGATCTCGATTTAGCCAGAACTGCAACTGCCGTACATAGGTCATAAGCGGTTTAGGCCGCATCATGCGCAAATTAAAGATATAATCATCTACTAATGTTTTCCAACATGTATCTACGGTTTCCGCTGTATAGAATGGTTCTGTGAAAGCTACACACTCTCCATAACCGACATAACCTTGTTGGTCCTCGATGCGGATGACAACGGTCTCTCGTTCTTTTACTTCACCTTTAGCAGTTTTAAAGTTGAACTTCAACGGCAATTTAAGGCGATATGTAGTTATACTTTTAAAGTTTAAAATATCATTCATAGGCGCCTCAATCTTCTAAACGCAGTTCATTGCGCACAATTTTACCTGTTCCATTTCTAGGCAACGCAGGCAATATCTTTACGTATTTAGGAACTTTATATTTTGCCAGGGATTTAGTCATAAAGGATAGAATTGCATCTGCAGTCATGCTTTCACCATCGTGAAAGGCCACAAATAGAGCCGGTACTTGTCCCCATTTAGGATCAGGTACAGGTACAACGGCACATTCCTTGACAGATGACAATGTGTAGACTAAATCCTCTAATTCCTTAGGATAAATATTTTCACCACCAGAAATGATGAGATCCTTGCGACGATTCAAAATATATACGAACCCATCTTCATCGACATAACCGATATCATCGGTATTAAGGTCACCATCGATAGGTTCCTTGTCAATATATCCAGTCATAACCATAGGGCCTGTTAAGTGAATCTCACCTACACCGTCTGCATCAGGTTTATCAATGCGAACCTGCATCCCTGGTAATGGTTTTCCTACGGAATCTCGTTTATGAGGGTAATCCAATACGGAGAAAGTCACGCTTTGACTAAAGGTTTCCGTCATGCCATAGGTCTTGTAGATTGGTAAGGATTTCTTTTCACAAGCATCGATGAGAGCCATAGGAATAAACTCACCACCGAGCAAGATAACACGCAACTTATGATGTGTAATCTTCGGTTCTAATTGAGTCAAAATTGTTGGTACCAGAGACATCATATTAATTTTCTCAGATTCAATGAGTTCTAAAACCTTTATCTCATCGTATTTAGGCAATATAGTAACAGCCGTACCATTGTAAAGAGACCGCATCAAAATAGATAGACCACTTACATGGAACAGAGGTAATACCATAAGCCAATTATCTTGTTCGGTTTTACCTAACACCTCTTGAGACGCTTGTACATGAGCTCTAATTTGCCCCCATCGGAGAGGAACAGACTTAATCTGCCCCGTTGTGGCACTAGTGTTCATAATAGCTGCAATATCTGTATCATTAAATGTCCAGTCAAAGGCATCTTCTAAAACTCGGTCAGATAGAATGGTTTCTAGAGGTTCAAACTCAATGGCACGCAGTGAATTAGGCAGGTGATCACGTCGTTCTTTACTATGTAAAATAGTAATAACCCCTAATTGTTTCAATTGCTTTCCTATCTCGTTAGGCTTAAGATGTACATTAAGTAATAGAACTTCTTTATGTACAAGCATAGCTGCTAATACATAGATTGCCATCATCACAGAGTTGTCCGATAAAACGGCCACACGAGAGGTTTTTAAAGGCTCTAATTTACGAGCTACATGAACTACGCCACGGTATATATCGTTATAGGTATATTCATTTATACATATGCGATTAGGATAGTGCTCAGCACCATAACGTAACCAATCCATCGTCTCACCTCGTATCTAAACATTATTCCTAATGATTAATCTCATATCCAAACATTATATCCTAGTGACATTACAAGAAAGGCGCCCCATATAGAGGCGCCCTTATTATTTTAAAATAGTTAGTCCCCAATCTAGGACTAGTAACTCTCCCTATTAAGGGAATTTAGGGAATTGTTTGAAGTTTGGTTTGCGTTTTTCTTTGAACGCGTCACGACCTTCTTTTGCTTCATCAATTGTGTAGTACATCAATGTTGCATCGCCTGCAAATTGTTGTAAACCTGCAAGACCATCTGTATCAGCATTGAAGGAACCTTTTAACATGCGCAATGCCATTGGAGACAATTCAAGGATTTCACTACACCATTGAACTGTTTCTTCTTCCAATTTGTCGAATGGTACTACAGTATTAACCATGCCCATTTCATACGCTTGAGCAGCAGTGTATTGACGGCACAAGAACCATACTTCACGAGCTCGTTTATGACCGATCATGCGCGCCAAGTAGCCTGCACCATACCCAGCATCGAAGGAACCTACGCGAGGACCTGTTTGACCGAATTTAGCATTTTCAGAAGCGATGGTAAGGTCACATACGATGTGCAACACATGACCGCCACCGATAGCAAAACCATTAACCATAGCGATAACAGGTTTTGGGATAACGCGAATCAAACGTTGCAAATCAAGAACGTTCAAACGAGGAACATTATCTTCGCCTACATAACCACCGTGACCGCGTACGCTTTGGTCGCCACCGGAGCAGAATGCTTCTTTATCTTCACCTTTGCCGTGGTTAGCACCAGTCAATACGATTACGCCTACTTCGTTATCTTCACGAGCTACTGTGAAAGCGTCGATTAACTCCATAACTGTTTTAGGACGGAACGCGTTGCGCACCTCTGGACGGTTAATAGTAATTTTTGCAATGCCATTATATGTTTCGTAAATTACATCTTCATAATTACGATTCAATACTTTCCAATCAAATTTGCTCATGGACTTAACCTTTCTTCTGTAAAAAATCTAACACCGCTTCTTCAAATAGTTGCGGTTTTTCTATATGCACATTATGCCCCGCCCCTTCGACGATGACATGCTTAAAGTTTGGCAACTTGCCAAACACATCTCTTCCTATTGTAGTATATTTTGTATCTAAAGCGCCACTTACATATAAGCCTTTAAGAGATAATTTCTCTAATTTATCCCCTACATAAGGCATTACCCCTTGGCCTGAGCCACGCAAGGTACATGCTAAGGCATACGTACTATTATTGGAACGACGTAGATAGATTAATTCCTCTACGCCCTCTGAAAGTTGTTTTTGACTTTCAAAAATAGGAGCCTCCGCCCAACGTGTAGCAAACCACGCACCATCATGATTTTCAATGTGAGCCGCTAAATCTTCATCGGCCTTACGGCGCTCTGCTCGCTCAGCATCAGAGGCGATACCTACAGAGCCACTTTCAAGGATGATTCCTTTGATTTCACTTTCATATTCCAAAGCGTAAGAAAGTGCAATACGGGCCCCCATGGAGTAACCCATGAGGTAATATCTATCCCCAACCATATGATAAATAACGGTATGTAAATCCTCTATCATTTGAGGGATCGTATAAGCCTTATCTTCATCAGGAATATCTGAATCACCATGACCAATCAAGTCGATACGGACCACGCGATAGCCGGGAAGATTAATAGCATCCCAAGTGTAGCTCGATTCAGAGAATCCATGGAAGCACACAATAGGTTCTCCATCGCCAACCACAGTTAAACCGTAGCGGTATTCACCCAAATCAAAGTACATGCGTTGAGCTGGATTACACAAAGCATTATCTACAATACTACAAAAATACTGACTCATAGTAATGCCTCCATATCAACTGAAACTTTTGTATATTTCTTATGTAACTGTCGACTATATTCCCGATTTGTAGGGATTTCAATGATATGAACGCCTGTTTCTGAGCTAACATTAGCTAGCACAGTGCTCAATTCATCAGGGCTTGTGATTTTAGTATAACCACAGCCATAGAGTTTGGCAGCCCCGCTATAATCTAAGCCTTGCGATGTGGAGAACAAGTAATCAAAATGCTTTGTTCCCTTTTGCGGTAAGTACTCAAAAATGCCGCCGCCATCGTTATTATGCAAAATAATCGTCAAATTGAGATTATGCATTTTGGCTACTGCTAATCCATTTAAATCATGGAACAAAGACAAGTCACCAGTTACAAGATATGTAGGCAGTCCATTTGTGGCAAGACCTAAAGCAGTAGAAATGGTACCATCAATACCATTTACACCGCGGTTGCCATACAGTACGGCGGCAGACTCACCACCAAACCAGAAGTAATCAAAGTCTCGAATACTCATACTATTGGCAACAAGTACTTGTGCATCACTAGAAATATGTTGCTGTAACTCGCGTATCGTACAACCTTCAAAACAACTTGGTTCCTCTATTGCTGTACCTAGTTTCTGTTTTCCTGCTGTTTCTAAATGCTGCCACTTGCCAAGATATGCTGGGGAATCATTTTGTACACCATACAGATTCGTAAATACATCAATACTTGCTTGCATGTGCATAGTGGTTTTACCCGTTGGATTCATAGAGTCCATCGTAGGATTAACCTCAATGTATTCTACATGATCCCAACTCGCCACCATCTGTTGTACACGTTTAGACACAACGATTTGTCCGAACTGAATTACGCAATCAGGCTTTAGTATAGGCCATAGCTCTTTATCAGCTAAAAATGCATCATATGTAGAAATAACAACCTTACTAGTATCGATACATTCCTTCTCACTATGACTACCAACCGAGTTTAAACATCGTCTTACATTAGACAATGGATCTGCCAAGATAGGTGCTTGTAGCGTTGTAGCAAAAGAAAGAATATTATTAGCTTCCACAACATCTACCTGTGGTCCAGCTAGTATAAGAATATTCTTATATTGTCCGAGGAAGCTATCCTTATTGCTACTAGTATTGTTTACATGACTGCTATGACTTATATTATCATAATTACAGCCACTACTATAATGTGGCTTAACTACGTTAAAGGGACTACGTCCCGCTTCAAAATGTTTACTATCCAGTTCAGGTACCAAGGGCTCAAAGAGAGGAACATTGATATGTACTGGTCCTTTTTTAGTATCCATAGCTTTCATATACGCTTTACGTGCTACTTGGCGTGGATATGTATAGTAATGAGCCTCTTGAGGCACTGCTAATTCTTCGTAATAGTTTACAGCGGTACCAAAGATTTTCTGTTGGTCTACTGTTTGCGGAGCCCCTACGTGTAACAACGTGTGTGGCCTATCTGCAGATAAAACGATGAGAGGCACACCGCTATATTGAGCCTCTAAAATAGCGGGCAAATAATGAGCCACTGCCGAACCAGAGGTACAAACGAGTACGGTCGGTTCCTTATGAGCCTTTGCAATGCCAAGAGCCATAAAACTAGCAGAGCGCTCATCTATATTCATATATGTTTCAAATCCTTCATGCTCTGTAAAAAGCATGGCCATCGTTGTAGAACGAGAGCCAGGGCTAAACACCGCATGACGAACGCCGAGTTGGTAGAATTCATCTACCAAGGCAGCAATATATTCGTTCATTATATTCCCTTTCAACGCCCCCTAAGGGTTTGGAAATGTATTATAGCGCCTCCAAAATGGTGCGCATTTTATTATTAGTTTCTGCGTATTCTTCATCCGCATCAGAGTCGGCAACAACACCACACCCTGCATAGGCATACAGTACATTATCCATGATGAGAGCCGATCGAATGGCAACGACTATGATGCCATCCCCCATGTCTTTCATAAAACCAAATGGAGCTGCGTACATGCCACGTTCATGGGCTTCGTACGTTTGTAATAATGCTAATGCCTTTTCTCGAGGTTCCCCACCGAGAGCAGGTGTAGGATGTAATAATTTTGCCCACTCTACGAGGGACTTCGTACTATCCTTTGCGGTAATAATAGTACGCAAATGATAAAGGTGAGCTAACTCCATAATACCCGTTTCACCTATGGTCACATCTGGAGTAATAGCTTTCATAGTATTTACAATGCGATCACGGACGATATTATGTTCAAAAAGATTTTTCTTATCTGTTAACAGTTGTTCCTTAGTCCACGCCTTAGGCCCATGTTTAGGCGCCGTGCCAGCTAAGGCATAACTGAGGATTTCACTGCCACGATGACGCACTAGGATTTCTGGAGATGCACCCACAAAGGTACGGCCATCCTTTTCGTAACCAAAGATAAAACAATTAGGATTGTTATCTACTAGATTAGCTAAAATACTAGCCACATTATATGGTGTATCACTGGTAAACTCTACTTCGCGAGAGGAGACGACCTTAGTCATTTCACCGCTGCTGATGCCCTCAGCAATAGCATTCATAAGGCTATCCCAAGCAGCCTTATCATCACTGGTTTCCTTAAAATTATGGTGTACGCGAGGCACCTCAAAATCCTCGATGGGCACGCTTTCACCAGCATGAAGATAGAAAGATTCCCCATTTTCTACGATGTAATAATGAGTGAAAGCAATCATTTCATGGCCCATACCAGACCATTTAGGATCTTTGGAGGTCTCAAAAAAAGTATCCCCATAAAATACGTAGGCGTAATTATGGCGGTCCTCATCATCTTTGACCGTCGCCAGACGTTTAGCGCCTACAACGATACGATCACTCTGACGATCCACCCAAAATACGCGTTCTTCATTGGGGAAGTTCAGCCAAAAGGCCACCGGACTATTCAGTTCTAACGGTTCTTTGTTATATTTCATAGTTGTACGTCGCTATAAGAAAAATATTCTATAGTAAAAACACCTAACGTGTAGAAGGTTTCTTCTACACGTTAGGCGTCATCCATAAGTTTCCAAATTTTGAGATGAGCCTAACGCCATCACACGTCGATGGGCCCTCTTTATATCTACATTATTATAACATAGGTAACCGTTAAAAGGTAGAAAATAAAACCTCTACACCACTGCGTTATGCATGAGTGTAGAGGTTTTACTTTGTTAAAAACATTTTTATGCTGTATTTAAAACGCTGTTACTGTATTTAAAACACTTTTTCTTTATTTGAAAGCTTTCGCCCCAATATCTGTACGATATTGCATGCCCTCAAAATCAATGTGTTCTATCCGTCCATAAGCTCTATCGAGCGCCGTTTTAAGATTTTTACCTAGACCTACTACGCCGAGTACGCGACCACCATTGGTAACATAATTTTCACCAATGAGCTTTGTACCAGAGTGGAATACGATAGTTGTATCGTATTGCTTAATATCACCATGAATCACATCACCCTTAGATGAAGTTTCAGGATACCCCTTAGAGGCAAGAATAACGCAAGCCGCTGAGGAGTCTTTCCATTTCACCATATCAGCTGTTAATGTGCCCATAGCACAGGCCATCATGATTTCACCTAAATCGCTATCTAGTAAGGGCAATACAACTTGTGTTTCAGGATCACCAAAACGGGCATTGAATTCTACTACCTTAGGCCCTTCAGAGGTAATCATAAGCCCTGCATAGAGACAGCCCACATAAGGCATTCCCTCTTTTTCCATGGCCGCTACCATAGGTTCCAAGATAGTTTTCATGGCTTCATCCCGCAATGCATCAGTGAGCACTGGCGCTGGTGCATAGGTACCCATACCACCTGTATTAGGGCCTTTATCACCATCAAAGATGCGTTTATGATCTTGGGAAGCAATCATAGGAACTACTGTTTTGCCATCTACAAAGGCAAGTAAACTCGCCTCTTCACCTTCCATGAACTCTTCAATAACTACAGTACTACCAGCCTCGCCAAAGCGGTTGCCACTGAGCATATCTTCTACAGCCGCATTTGCTTTGTCAATAGTCATAGCCACTACAACACCCTTGCCAGCTGCTAAACCATCAGCTTTAACTACAATAGGAGCACCAGTTTGACCGATAAATGCTTTTGCTTCATCGACCTTGTGGAACACGCCATAGGCGGCAGTTGGGATGTTGTATTTTTTCATTAAATCTTTGGCGAACACTTTGGATCCTTCTAGTTGAGCAGCTGCTTTGGATGGGCCAAAGACAGGAATTCCTGCTTTATTCAGTACATCTGCTAGTCCTGCTACAAGAGGTGCCTCAGGACCGACAACGACTAAATCGACTTGGTTATCCTTTAAAAAGCTAATCAAATGATCGCTTTGTTGCCAGTCAATGCCGACTAACTCGGCACAATCTGACATGGCCGCACTGCCAGGAATGGCATATACCTTTGTTACGCTAGGGCTGATGGACAAGCGCCATGCCAAGGCATGTTCGCGGCCGCCGTTACCGATTACACATACTTTCATAAGTCCTCCATCGACGCCTAAACGCCATCAATACATCATATTTATGTAAGCACTTAGATCTTCTATAATCATTATTACCCATCAATGATTAGATATGAGTTAGTGCTCAATCGTTAGTGCTCAACCGTAAACCTCAATCAGAATAGACTAATTAATGTTTAAAGTGACGAATGCTTGTAAATACCATCGCAATGCCCGCTTCGTCGGCAGCCTTGATAGATTCTTCGTCTCGAATGGATCCACCAGGTTGAATGATGGCTGCAACACCATGTTTTGCCGCCGTTTCTACAGTATCCCCAAACGGGAAGAATGCATCAGATGCTAATACTGCCCCTTTAGCGGCTTCACCAGCCTGTTCAAGGGCAATCTTTGCTGACCCAACGCGGTTCATTTGTCCTGCCCCCACACCGAGTGTCCGTTTTTCGTTAGAAATCAAAATCGCATTAGATTTTACGTGTTTTACGAGCTTCCACGCAAATTCGAGGGCTTTCCACTGTTCCTCTGTTGGTTGTACCTTCGTAACCACTTTATAGTTAGCGCGGTCTTCTAGAATATCATCTTCTGTTTGTACTAATAAGCCACCAGAAACCTTTTTCACGGTCACTTGGCCAGATTCAGGTTTAGATAACTGAATGAGGCGAATATTTTTCTTTCCTTCAAGGATTTCTAATGCTTCTTTTGCAAAAGCAGGTGCCATAATAACTTCTAAGAAAATTTTGCTCATTTCTTCTGCAGTGGCTGCATCTACTTCACGGTTTAAAGCAACGATACCACCAAAGGCAGATACAGAGTCTGCTTCGTAAGCATTTACATAAGCCTCATGCAAGGTAGCCGCAGTAGCCGCACCGCAAGGATTTGTATGCTTAATAATACATGCTGCAGGATCTGTAAACTCCCACACCATATTCCAAGCCGCTTCCATATCTACGATATTGTTATAGGAAAGCTCTTTGCCATGGAGTTGTTTCAAAGCACCCATGCCATGAGCCGTTCCAATTTCTTTGTAGAATGCCGCTTGCTGATGCGGATTTTCGCCATACCGAAGGTCTGTAACCTTTTCATAAGCACTTAAGTATTCAGACGGTGTAGGACCTTCGTTTAAGATGCCGCTCATATAGTTAGCAATGGCTACGTCATAAGCAGCAGTATGAGCAAAGGCTTCTTTCGCCAAACCAAAGCGATATTCTTGAGTCAATTCTCCATGTTCCTTAAGCATTGCTAAGATTTCATCATAATGATTTGGATTGACTACGATACCTACGTACGCATGATTTTTTGCAGCAGAGCGTACCATGGTAGGGCCACCGATATCGATATTTTCAATAGCTTCCTCTAAGGATACATTTGGTTTTGCAATGGTTTCACGGAATGGATAAAGATTGACTACTACAAGGTCAATTGGTTCGATACCATGATCTGCCATAGCTTGTTGATGTTCTGCATTATCACGGATAGCCAAAATGCCGCCATGAACCTTTGGATGCAAGGTCTTAACGCGGCCATCCATCATTTCAGGAAAACCTGTCAAAGATTCAACAGCTTTTGCTGCAATGCCCGCATCAGTAATCGCTTTAAGCGTACCACCTGTTGAATAAATAGTTACACCTAATTCAACTAAACCCTTCGCAAAATCTACAATACCTGTTTTATCTGAAACACTAAGAAGTGCATTTTTAATCATGTAACGTCTTCCTTTGCTTTCATAAATCAATCTTCAATATAAACAACTCTCCCTTTTATAGTGAGCTTGTCTTCACAAAATAGTTGCAATGCCTCTTTATACGTTTTATGTTCGATAGGTAATAATCTATCACTCAAGGTATCCTCTGTATCATCGGGTAATACAGGTACCGTATTCTGCAGAATGATAGGCCCCGTATCCATTCCTGCATCTACAAAGTGCACCGTACATCCGGTTATCTTTACACCTGAATCGATGGCTTGTTGATGACCATGAAGTCCTGGGAACGATGGCAATAATGCAGGATGGATATTTAATATCTTATGCTCATAACGTTCAATGAGCTTAGCCCCAACTATGCGCATATAGCCAGCTAATACAATACCATCTACCTTATAGGGTTCTAAGGCATCTAATTGAGCTTGTTCAAAGCTAGCTTTTGAATCATAATCGCTACGCTCGATAACAATAAGTGGAATATTCCAAGATTGGGAACGTTCCACAATTCCGGCTGTACCATGATCTGTAATGATTACAACAAATTCACCATTAATATAGCCTTCTTGCATAGCCTTATACAGTGCTTCCCCATTAGAACCACGACCACTAGCAAAGAGGGCTAACCGCTTTTTAGAATTACGCATCGAACTCAGCCCCTTTAAGGACAACTGGACTATCGCCACTTACAATGCGGCCAATTTCATATACCATTTCACCACGACTAGAAAGGTTTTCTTTAACCGTTTCTACATCCTTTTGATCAACGATGAGTATCATACCAATGCCCATGTTGAACGTACGGTACATTTCAGGCCAGGCAACATTGCCCCATTCTTGTAGTTTTGTAAATACAGGAAGTCGTGGCCATGTAGTGACGTCTACCTCTGCAGTAACGCCTTTTGGCAATACGCGTGGAATATTTTCATAGAAGCCACCGCCGGTAATATGAACCATGCCTTTTACAAGCTGTTGTTCAATCAATGGCAATACAGCTTTAGGATATAAACGAGTAGGCGTCAATAATTCTTCGCCTAAAGTTTTATCAAACTCTGGAATTTTTGTATCGATAGATAATTGTTTATGATCGAATACAATTTTACGAACCAAGGAAAAACCATTGGAATGGACACCTGAAGATGGCAAACCTAAAATCACATCGCCATCTTTGATGCTTTCACCAGTAATCAATTTAGGACGATCTACGATACCAACGGCAAAACCCGCTACATCGTAATCATCGTTATCGTAGAACCCAGCCATTTCAGCAGTTTCACCGCCCAGTAAAGCACATCCGGACTCTTCACAAGCTTCAGCCACACCGCGCACAATATCTGCTACTTTCACAGGATCAAGTTTACCAACTGCAATGTAATCGAGGAAGAATAAAGGCGTTGCACCTTGCACAAGAATATCATTAACACTCATGGCTACGCAGTCTTGGCCAATAGTATCATGTTTATCCATCATGATAGCGAGGCGCAATTTAGTGCCTACCCCATCTGTGCCAGATACGAGCATAGGGTCAGACATAGAGCGACCAGCTAAGGAATAGAGGCCCCCAAAACCACCTAAATCACCTACAACACCTGGTGTATAGGTGCGTTTTACAGATTCTTTCATCAATTCGACAGCACGATTGCCTGCATCGATATCAACACCTGCATCGCGATAGGTTAAACTAGTTTTATTCGAGCACATATTTGACCCCTTCCTCTTGTTCCGCAGGAACCTCTACACTGTAATCACCATTAAAGCAAGCAAAACATAAATCATTAGGCGCTATATCAGATACAGCACGACATAAGCCTTCACGAGATAAATAATGTAATTTGTCAGCATGAATATAATCTTTTATTTCATCTACTGTATGGGTAGCAGCAATTAGCTCTTTACGCACCGATGTATCAATACCATAGTGACAGGAATACTCAATTGTTGGTGAGCTTACACACATGTAAACCTCTTTAGCGCCCGCTTCCTTTAGCATTTTAACGATAATACCACTCGTAGTACCGCGTACAATAGAATCATCGATAAGGACAATCCGTTTACCCCCTACAATGTGGGACAATGCATTAAGCTTCATACGAACAGCTAATTCCCGCTCCTCTTGATTTGGCTTGATAAAGGTACGACCACTATAACGGTTTTTCACTAAGCCTTCTGCAAATGGTATGCCCGATGCACGAGCATAGCCTAGTGCAGCTGTAGTGCCAGAGTCAGGAATAGACATGACGATATCTGCATCATATTTAGTTTCGTTATATAATTCACGCCCCATATTAAGACGAGATTGATATACCGATTGACCATCGATATGGCTATCGCCACGAGCAAAATAAATATATTCAAAGACGCAAAGCTTTTTGTCGATTTTTTCTGATTCTACATAGATTGTGCTACGCACACCAGAGTCATCGATAATTACCATTTCGCCTGGATCGATGTGACGAATGAACTCGGCTTTTATAGCATCTAAGGCACAGCTTTCACTAGAAAGGACATAGCCATTAGCCGTTTTACCTAAACAAAGAGGTCTAAAGCCTTGAGGATCACGCACACCTACCAAGGAGTCGTTCGTAGTAATAACGAGAGAAAAAGCCCCTTCAATTTGACGGGCTGCATCAGCAATGCGTTCCTCTTGTGTCTTAGCTTTAGAGCGAGCAATGAGGTTTACAATAACCTCAGAATCCATTGTCGTTTGGAAAATGGAACCATCCGCTTCAAGGCGTTTACGGATGGCTAAAGCATTCGTTAAATTACCATTGTGAGCTACCGCAATTTGACCACCTTGGTAATGAATTACTAAAGGTTGGATATTGCGTGGATTATTGGACCCTGTTGTGGAGTACCGCACATGGCCAGTACCCATATGGCTAGGCAAAGATGGTAATTCCTTGATAGCCTCAGTCAATAAGCCCATGCCTTTTTTTAGTTCTACATCATGACCATCGGTAACGGCAATGCCCGCGCTTTCTTGGCCACGGTGTTGGAGCGCAAAGAGTCCCCAATATACATAGCGTGCTACATCAACGGTTCTATCATAGACACCGAATACACCACACTCTTCATGCCATTTATCAAAAACAGGATCGTAGTTCATTGTGCCCCCTTAGGCGCGTTCGCCAGTAAGACGGAATAACATTTCTTTGTACGCTTCTTCGATGTTACCAAGGTCTCGACGGAAACGGTCTTTGTCGAGTTTTTCACCTGTTGTAGCATCCCAGAAACGGCATGTATCAGGAGAGATTTCATCGCCTAATAATACTTCACCATTATGTGTACCAAATTCCAATTTGAAGTCTACGAGAGTTACATTTTTAGTAGCCAAGAATTTTTTCAAAATATCGTTTACTTTTAACGTAATAGTAGAGATTACATCAAGTTGCTCTTGAGTAGCCCAGCCAAGTGCTGTGATTTGGGATTCGTTGGCGAATGGGTCGCCTAATTCATCATTTTTGTAGCAGAATTCAAGGATTGGATGTTTAAGAGGAGTACCTTCTTCAATGCCAAAGCGTTTAGCCATAGAACCAGCTGCAATGTTACGAACGATAACTTCTAAAGGAATGATATCCAATGTAAGTACTGTTTGGTTGCGATCATCTTCGCGACGAACAAAATGAGTTGGAACGCCTTCTTTTTTCAACAATTCAAAGAAGAAGGAAGCGATTTTATTGTTCAATACGCCTTTGCCAAGGATGGTATCATGTTTCTCGCCATTAAATGCAGTAGCATCATCTTTGTAATGAACGATGTACTCGTCTTTGTTATCTGTTTGATATACTTGTTTTGCTTTACCTTCGTACAATAATGTTAATTTTTCCAAGTCGATGTTAGCCATGATGTGTCTCCTTTTACTCTTGTCTATTCAAAGATATATAAATGATGATGTAAACGCTTCAAGCGATTATAGTTTAATGGCACCTTGTAATTCAGCATTGTCCGCTAATACTTTTTCAGCCATATCTTTGCGATACTGTACATATCGGTCTTTCAATTCTTTGTTGAAAGCTGCTCCAATTTGGACTGCAAAAAGTGCTGCATTTTTAGCACCGTCTACAGCCATAGTTGCTACAGGCATACCGGATGGCATTTGAACGATAGCAAGCAAAGAATCAATACCTTTTAACGCTGTTGCATTAAGAGGAATACCGATAACAGGCAATGTAGTAAAGCTAGCCACTACACCTGGTAAGTGGGCCGCTGCACCAGCACCAGCAATAAAAGCAATAGCCCCTTCGTCTTCAAGCCGTGTAACAAAATCCTTTACAGCTTCAGGTGTACGATGAGCGGAAGCGATAACCATTTCATAAGGAATGTTAAATTCATCAAGTACGGCAGATGCCTTTTTCATTGTGTCTAGGTCAGACTTGCTGCCCATAATAATACCGACCTTCATAGATCCTCCTAATAAAAAAGCCCAGCCGAAACAGACTGGGTCAAATGCGCACAAATAGCCTCCGTAGACTTGCCTTGAGTTTGTTGATTTGCATAGTTCACGGTGCTACCTCCTTCTTGTACACAAATTGTAACACCTAATATTTACAAAATCAACACAATTTTCGAATATTATTTAATTAATTATTTTTATTATTCGTTATATTCCGAACTATTCGAAAATATTAAATTTAATTATATCGACTTTATTTAAATCGGTTGATTAATAACATCCGCTCAATTTATATAAAAATATCCATGCAATAAACGCATTATTTTACACCATATATATTTTTTTGCAAAAGCAAAAGAGGGTATCCTATCTATAAAGATAGGATACCCTCTTTTATTTAATTTCCGAACATTATGCCAGTTAATCTATATTTGTTATTGATTAGTGAGTACCACTTTCAAAAGCAGCTTTCAACTCACCTACAGCTTCAGGTACATAATCAACAATAGAAGACATCAATGCATACATTAATGCAGGTTCAAACGCATCATCACCACACATATATACGCAGTCCAAATATAGACTAGAATCTTGTTCATCAATATATAGTTTATAGTTTTTGTATGTTGCATTGTCTCGATTAATCAAAGCATTCAAGGCATTCATATTTTGTGCAGTTACCTTTTCAGGGCCTAACACCAAACGAATAACACTGTAAATACTGTTATCGAGAATGACAAATAACGGCATATCCCACAATGGGGATTTAATATAAGAGCGGTATACAACAGTACCGTCTTCATCATCAAAGTCCTTACGTTCAAAGGATGTGATTTCTTCGTCTTTTAAAAACTTATCAAATAATAACGCTTTAGGATTCATAACAACCTCTATTAAGCTAAACCAGCTACTTTAAGAATGCCTTTATGCACAGCATCTAAGTGTGGTTGAACAACTTCAAGCAATAAATTAACTACTACTGTAGGATCAAACTGTTCAGTCAAACCAGGAACAGATACATCCATATAGATGTTATTGTCTTCATTGCTTACATAATATTTAGATACTTTATAATCTTGATTCAATGTGTTAAGTTCTTTTAACACAGCAGGAATCACTTTTTCATCAATAGATGTTGTTGTAATAGCTATACGCGCATAGGAGAATGCAGAATCATCCACAACGATGAATACAGGCAAGCTATGCTCATGAACATCCAAACGGCCGTGATAAACGACTGTATGAAGATCATCTGTCATTTCTTCCTTTGTAAACCAAGAGTTACCACCTTTATTTAGGTCAGCAACGAGTAAGTCGAATTTTTCTGCTTTTTGATTCATAATTCCCTCTACAAATAATCAGACTATTAGTCTTCAATAAATACACAACCATTGTCTTTAAATTCTTTAATACGAACCAAAGACTCTACACGATAACCTGCATTTTCAAGGCGTTCGCGACCAGGTTGGAAGGATTTTTCGATAGCAATAGCCATACCTACCACTTCATCACCTGCGTCTTCTACCAATTTAGCAAGGCCCATAGCAGCCTCACCAGATGCCAAGAAGTCATCGATGATTAACACTTTTTCACCAGCTGGCAAGAATTTTTTAGAAATAGTAATATCGTAGTTTTCTTCTTTTGTGTAGGAGTACACCACACTATGATATACATCGTCTACCATAAGAATAGATTTTTTCTTACGCGCAAATACTAATGGCACATCAAGTTCAAGAGCAGCCATCAATGCCAATGCAATGCCAGATGCCTCAATAGTAACAATACGTTGTACCCCTGCATCACGATAACGATCAGCAATTTCTTTACCAATTGCTTTAAACAATTGTGGATCGATTTGATGATTTAAAAAACCATCGACTTTTAGCACGCGATTATTGAGGACAATCCCCTCTTCACGAATACGTTGTTTTAATAATTCCATGTGCTCTTACCTCCGCAGTATAACTATCTTTAAATTTTAACGTAAATAACCCCTTAGGGTCAACCTATATCAAGTAAAAGCCTTAACAATATAGCTAGTACAATAACTATCAAAGAGACTTGAAAACTTTCAACTCTGAATCATAAAATTCAACAGGTTTATAACAATATATTATATCGGTTTTAATGCTTTTTATCTACAAAATAGCATAGTGTAGTTTTTAACTGATTGGACAAAAAGAAAATTTAAAAATTCTATTCACA